>CAYORX010000016.1:0-42700 GCA_964406505.1 uncultured Eubacteriales bacterium | reverse complement strand
CACTTTCATGCCGATCACTGGAATTTACTTTTACAAGTAAGGTGACTCAGTCTGTTCAAATTATTTTGTTGCACATGCCGCTTATATGTGGTATTATTCCAGACAATATCCATTAACAGTTATTTAAGGAAGTGTACCTTAGGGTTCCGTTCCGATGTTGCCCTATGAACGAGGTGAATTCGGGAGACTGGACCGAGCGGTACAAACTTTGCAAACGCAAAGTACACCGTGGGTGGAAAATACCCGAGCGGCAAGTTCCTTCCATTATTATCAATGCTTGTCGCCGGGTTTGTTTTATCTAGGTGCTTGCAAAAGGAGGTGGTAGCAGTGGGGATTACCAGGACATTAGCGTGCCCTGTGGTTCTTGCGGTTGTCGCATCTTTGGCGGGAAAGGGGAAAGGCTTGGAAACCTGGTCTACACCTTCCCGGTGCTTTGTGTTTTGCCGGTAGTAGGTGTTTTGACTAAAAAAATTTTTTCTTCGCCTTGGTTGACCGTGTTCATGATCCCCTTTTCCATTTTCGTCCTGCACTCGCGTATTTAGATTAGATCCATTTCTGTTTAGATGGATAAGATAAATCCAAATATCTGCGAGGAATGCCACAATGCAGGAAACTTACATTATCCCTATGCATTTGGAAGACGTCATGTTTTAAAAAACGTCAAACAGATCGAATTATTTATTTTGGTTATATGCTAAATTGATCTAATTGCGGATGATTTTACATGATATTCAATGCAAACCCGAATGTGATACCGGTAGTACGATGTGGCGTGCAAGATATATCTTAATTGATTTCCATTGCTACAATACAAAAGTGCGAAATATGTTCGACAAAAACAGGAGGTAACACCTAAAATGAGACCTGCAAATGTTTCTAAAAGTAAGCAAAGGTTTGTAAATGGTACCAATCTTTGGATGTTTGGAGTTGCAGTTTTACTGATAGTTTCAATGCTTTTGGCAGGCTGTGTTCAGTCTGAATCAAAAGAACCTTCAGATTCTAATGGTGTCGGTGATGGTGAAAAAATCGTTAAACTAGGTACAGTTGGTCCTTTAACAGGCGACTATGCTACTTACGGACAAAGTGTAAGAAATGGTATTCAAACCGCAATTGATGAGATTAATGAACAAGGTGGCGCAAATGGTCTAAAACTTCAATTAATTGCGGAAGACAGCAAAGGCGATTCAACAGAAGCTGCCAACGCAATACAAAAATTGATAGATCAAGATAAAGTGACCGCAATTGTTGGTGCAGTTTTAAGCGGCGAAACCGCTACTGTTGCGCCTATTGCTCAAGATTCAGGTGTGCTTATGATTACCCCGTCATCTACTGCTCCGGGATTGGCAGATACAGGTGACTATATTTTCCGCAATGTAATTACTGATGATGTACAAGCCCGTCAATTGGCTGAATATGTTGTTAACGAAATAAAACTCGAAAAATTTGCCGTTCTTTATGCTAATAATGACTATGGTGTTGCGCTAAAAGACAATTTTGTAGACAAGATAGAGGAAATGGGTGGCACAATAATAGCAGTCGAGTCGTATTTAGATGGGGACGAAGATTTTCGCGCTCAACTCACCAAAATTGGCGATCAAGTGGAAGCACTTTACGTAGGTGGATATTACACCGAAGCCGCAAAGATCGCGCAGCAAGCAGAAAGGCAAGGCTTAAATGCGATGCTATTGGGTGCTGATGGATTTTACTCCAGCAAATTGGTTGAATTAGGCGGAGAAGCTGTTGAAGGGGCCCTGTTTACTGCAGGATTTTATTCAGGTGATACATCAGAGGATATTCAGAATTTCGTTACCCGCTATGAACAGGAATATAACGAAGAGCCCGATATGTTTGCCGCTAATGCTTACGACACCACCAAAATAGTCGCCAAAGCCTTAGAAACATCAGGTGATGACAGGCAAGCTCTTAAGGAAGCAATGGCTGACATTAAGGATTTTCCCGGAATAACTGGCAAAACATCTTTTGCGGCAAATGGCGAAGCTCTTAAAGAAGTAATCATTTTGAAGGTGGAAAGCGGCAAGTTTACTAGAGCAAGGTAATGGCGTTTAAAGATGTTTAACGAATCATAAATGCATGTATGCTTAGATAAATCAAGAGAAAGTGGGTTTTAAGAACGGGTGGGGGCATTTGATTTAGTCGAAACATATTATTTGCCCCTAACCCGGCGGAACCAAAAATTTGGCGGAGGTGAAAATTTGCTACAGCAACTTGTGAACGGACTCACATTAGGAAGTACTTATGCGTTAATCGCCCTTGGCTATACTATGGTTTACGGGGTTTTGCGCCTGATAAATTTTGCTCATGGTGAAATCTATATGGCAGGTGCTTTTATCGGACTGATGGTGTCGACGACTTTAAGGCTTCCGTTCCCTATTGTGTTGCTTATTGCTATGACTGGCGGGGCCATGGTAGGGGTTACGATCGAAAGAATTGCGTATAGGCCGTTAAGAAAAGCCCCTCGCCTTGCAGTGCTCATCAGTGCAATAGGAATGTCAATATTCTTGCGTAACCTTGCGCTTGCAGTGATGGGACCGCAAACCCGGGCGTTTCCAGTACCTTTTAAAGTGAAATATCTAACTGCCGGAGGGGTTCGAATTAATACATTTGATGTATTAATTTTGATGACTAGTGTGTGCTTGATGGTTGGACTACACTTGTTGGTCCAAAAAACCAAAATCGGTAAAGCCATGAGGGCGACGGCAGAAGATAAACAGACTGCGAGCTTAATGGGAATAAGCGTAAACCAAGTAATAGCTTTTACATTTGCGGTGGGTTCGGCACTTGCAGCGGCGGCCGGTGTCTTGATAGGTATGAATTTTAATGCGGTGGAACCGTCTATGGGTATGATGCCGGGACTTAAGGGGTTTGTAGGCGCTGTGTTAGGAGGAGTTGGCAGCATTCCGGGGGCTATGGCTGGTGGAATATTACTGGGCATGGCAGAAGTTATGGGGGTTGCGCTTTTAAGATCTGAATGGAGAGATGCTATCGCTTTTAGCATACTTGCTCTTGTTTTGCTCATAAAACCATCGGGAATATTCGGTAGAAATACGCAGGAGAAGGTGTAAATCATGATTAGTCCGTACTACTACCAGCTGCTCGTAATCACATGTATTAACATAATTATGGCGCTTAGCTTAAACCTTGTGACAGGATGTGCGGGACAACTTTCCTTAGGTCATGCAGCGTTCATGGGTATCGGAGCGTATACTTCCGGAATCCTTACTTCAGTCTATAATATACCCTTTATGCTTGCGCTTATCGCCGGGGGAATGTCAGCGGCACTGTTTGGGCTGGTCGTAGGATTGCCAACTTTAAGGCTAAAAGGAGACTATCTTGCTATTGCTACCCTTGGCTTTGGTGAGATAATTCGGGTGACCATTCTCAATATGAAAATAACTGGCGGGGCTTTTGGACTTAGAGGTATACCAAAACAAACCAATCTTTTTACAGCAGCTATACTTGCTTTACTGGCATACTGGGCATTAAAACGCCAAAAACGGTCCCGTTTCGGCCGGGCGCTTACTGCCATACGCGAAGATCAAATTGCAGCAGCCGCAATGGGAATCGATGTTTCCCGTCATAAAGTGATTGCGTTTGCAATGGGTGCTACATGGGCGGGAATTGCTGGAGGACTTTTTGCACATTGGTTCAGGTATCTTAATCCATCTTCGTTTGCGTTTAGTAGATCGGTGGAAATTCTTAGCATGGTCGTTCTAGGCGGAATGGGGAGTCTAAATGGGTCAGTTATCGGTTCTGCGGTATTAACATTTGCACCCGAAGTTTTGCGAGGGGTATCTGATTTTGTGTCTCAATACCGTATGCTGTTTTACGGTGCTATGCTGGTAATCATGATGTTGGTGCGCCCACAAGGTTTGGTTGGGCGAAGTACCTTAAAGCCAAAATCCGAGATATCTAAAACTCGTGGGTTATTGCGTACGAAACTGGCAATAATTCGCAAACTAGCGTCCAAACGACGAAAGACCGGAGGGGGCCTTAAAGCAGGTGCTTTTGCAAAACAGTTTGTTGCGGCGATGCTTGGGTATGGAAGGGGGAGAGACGAACATGCCGATACTTGAAATAAAAAAGGTGAGCAAGTCATTCGGTGGGCTTAATGCAGTACGCCACGTCGATTTATCCATTTATGCAGGTGAAATCATGGGGCTTATAGGTCCTAACGGTGCTGGTAAAACGACGTTGTTTAACTTAGTGACGGGCATATATAGCCCGACTTCAGGAGAAATACTTTTTAACGGGAATGATCTAGCCGAACTTAAACCACATGAAATAACTCGGATAGGGCTTGCCCGTACATTTCAAAACATAAGGCTTTTTGGTGACATGACTATTTTGGAGAACGTTATGATAGGGCGGCATTGCCGTACCAATGCGGGAATCTTTGGCGCTACTTTTGGGTCTTTCGGTGTCAGGCAAGAAGAAGATGAAACCCGTCAACGGTGTTTAGAACTTTTGAAATTCGTTGGGCTTGACGCCGATCCTTATGAAAAAGCATCGAATCTTTCGTACGGAGAGCGAAGGCAACTTGAAATTGCAAGGGCATTAGCATCCGAACCAAAAGTTATGCTGTTAGATGAGCCCGCGGCGGGTATGAATCCTCAGGAAACTAGGGATATAACTGCACTTATAAAACGGATTAGAGATGCAGGCAAAGTGGTTTTTCTTATAGAACATGATATGAAGATGGTTATGAGCACGGCTGATCGTGTGGCAGTTTTAGATCACGGGGTAAAAATTGCACAAGGAACCCCAAAAGAAGTTCAAAAGGATCCAAATGTTATTAAAGCGTATTTAGGAGATGATGCTAGTGCTATCGCTTAGGGAGGTAGTGACTCAGTACGGTTCGATCAAAGCTTTAAAAGGCATTTCACTAAATGTAAACGAAGGTGAGATCGTAGCTTTAATAGGATCTAACGGTGCAGGAAAAACTACAACATTGAAAACTATCTCTGGGCTATTGCCCCCAATATCCGGCGAAATTTTATTCGAGGGAAAATCGATATTTCGAAGCAAACCGGAGGATATTGTTAAAATGGGTATCTCGCATGTACCTGAGGGCAGAAGGGTATTTGCTCAGATGACAGTTTTGGAAAACCTCGAATTGGGTGCATATTGCCAACCTAGCGGAAGGGAAGGTAAAAAACAGCTGAGAGAGGATCTAGACTGGGTATTTTCGCTATTTCCCAAGTTAAGCGAAAGGAAAAGGCAGCGGGCCGGAACATTAAGTGGGGGAGAACAACAAATGCTTGCAATGGGACGGGCTCTTATGTCAAGACCTAAGGTTTTGTTAATGGACGAGCCGTCCATGGGGCTTGCTCCTATGATAGTTAAAGATGTTTTTCGCATTATAAAGGAAGTTAACCAGGTTGGCGCTACAATTTTACTTGTAGAGCAAAACGCTTATTTAGCACTAAATACTGCGTCTCGCGCTTATGTACTTGAGACTGGCAGTATAGCGCTTAAAGGATATTCCAAAGATTTGCTTGCAAATGAGAAAGTGCGTCAAACTTACCTAGGTGAATAAAATTTTAATAAGATTGCCTGAAATACTAAATTATTTTATTATGTTGGAGATTTTGGAGTCCTTGAAATTTTTTGCAAAACGATTATGTTTTAAAAGGGTGTATGCAAAATGTTGTTAAATCGCCGTGGGTATCTTGACAATTTCCCGAAGGCTGATCTAGGAATATGGCCAACTCCTCTACAAAAATTGGACAGACTAGGCGAACAGGTTAATCATGAAAATCTTTACATTAAAAGAGACGATCTTACCGGGTTAGGCCAAGGTGGTAACAAAACTCGCAGTCTAGAGTTTCTTATAGGAGATGCTTTGGAAAATGGGGTTGATACGGTATTGACCGCCGGCGGCCTTCAGTCTAATTTATGTTCCCTTACGGCTGCTGCATGCTGCAAAACAGGGTTAAACTGTGTGCTAGTACATAATGATGATAGACCTCAAAAGTTAAAAGGAAATATGCTTTTAAATTATATTTTTGGAGCGGATTCTGTTTTTATAGGCAAGGTAGATGAACAACGAAGAGCCCGAAAGATGGAGGAACTTGCTAGAAAAATTAAAAAACAAGGCCGTACTCCTTATATTATCCACAACGGGGCTTCCACCCCTTTGGGTGCAATGGGATATGTAAGCGCAGCCTTAGAACTTTGCGAACAGATAAAAAGCCATAACCTCGATATTAAACACGTTGCAATGGTGGGTGCGATGGGAGGAACTGCTTCTGGTTTTGTACTTGGTGCTGCACTACTAGGGTGTCCTTTTCACGTTCATGTGATTAGCGTCGAATATTCTGAACCCATATTATCTAGATTGCTTGATGAACTGATTACTGGTGCTTCAGAAATCATAGAGCGGACAGAAGGTATTCGGCCAAAAATTAGCTATAAAGATGTAATGACGGTTTATGATGACTACTTGGGCGAAGGATATGCGAAGGTGACCGAGCGTTCTCGGCGCACGCTGTTCCAGGCTGCACGAATGGAAGGCATTTTGCTTGAAGATGTGTACACCAGTAAATGCCTTGGCGGATTTCTTGATTTAATTCAAAAAGGTATGATTCCCTCTAATGAAGGTGCATGCTATATTCATACTGGAGGTCTCGCTTCATTATTTGTGCAAAATGTTTTTGAGTGAGCAGCCCGCTAAAAGACTGTGTTTAAAATTTGAGGAATAAAATTTCGAAGATATTGACTGTACGTCTAGAGTATGCTATCTTCGTAATAATTGAATAATACGATACCTCATCGTTCCTCATGGAGGGTGGGGTAGAGGCGCGGCGGTCATAAGTAGGTTTTAGAGTACGGCAGCTATGAAAAAACACGAAAGGGGCCATCGCCGAAGCTAATTAGAATGCCGGTTCTATTTAGCTGGGGGTGCAGCGAATAGCTGCATCACTGTCGCTTCAGGACTGCCCTGGGGTCTGCTGCGAAGCGCTATCTCACAACCTGGGGGAAGATGCATATCGATGGCTGGATTGGCCGTGCGAATGCACGGCTGTATTTATTGGAGGGAGAGGAATCCATTGCAAAACGGAACATTTACTCAAAGGCGCGGATTCTCTGTGAGTCCCCGGGGACGCCTAGAATATGGTGGATGCGACACAGTAGCATTAGCACAAAAGTACGGAACGCCTCTTTACGTTGTAAACGAAGATTCGATTCGTGCCAATATACGTGAGTACAAACGCGCGTTAGGGTCGTATTATCCTAATTGGAGCATAGCATATGCCGGAAAAGCGTTTTTACCGATGTGGATGTGTGATGTTGTCAATGATGAAGAACTTTTTTTAGACGTAGCTTCTGGTGGTGAACTTTATACTGCGCTTAAAGCAAACTTTCCTTCGGAACGGATTGTATTTCACGGAAGCAACAAATCTTATGATGAAATTAAAATGGGGCTTAAGGCCAATGTGGGTAGGTTTGTGGTTGATAATTGGCTTGAACTTAACACGCTTACAAGTCTTGCAAAAAGCATGGGAAAAAGACCTGATGTTCTAATTAGGGTTGCGCCTGGCGTGGAAGCTCATACCCATGCTTACATTGAAACAGGGCAGTTAGATTGTAAATTCGGTTTTGGCCTTAACAGCGGAGCAGCATTCCAAGCGATAAAAGCCGTTATAGAATCTGAAAGTTTGAACCTTCGGGGACTTCACTGCCACATAGGTTCCCAAATTACCGCCTTAGATGGACCTGTGCTGGCAACGAAACATATGGTTGAATTCATGATTCAACTCAAAAAACAGCTTAACTATCAGACTGAAGAACTCAATCTCGGCGGAGGCCTAGGCATAATTTATAATGAAAACGAGATTCCGCCGTCCATTGACTCATATATAAAACAATTGGCCTTAACAGTTTTAGATATGATAAAAACGGAAAATGGAGACTTAGAACTTCCTCGTTTGTACGTAGAACCTGGCAGATCCATCGTTGGCAATGCAGGAATTACTTTATATACGGCAGGGGCGATTAAAGATATTCCCGGGATACGCAAATATGTTTCACTTGACGGAGGTATGTCGGATAACCCCAGACCTGCATTGTACGAGGCGATTTATAAGGCAGTTGCGGCAAATCGAATCACGGATGATCTAACCGAAACAGTGTGTTTGGCAGGTAAATGTTGCGAGTCAGATGTTCTTATTCATAAAGCATATCTTCCGAAAGTTCTACCTGGAGATATAGTTGCGATATTGGATACTGGAGCATATTGTTATTCCATGGCATCGGTGTACAATATGCTTCCAAGGCCGGCGGTAGTAGCACTTTCAAAAGGAAGAGCTAAGCTCATTGTGCGCAGACAATCCTATGAAGATTTGTTGGCGTGGGATATGCCCTCTAGTAGATCTTATGGTGCTATACCATGCTTTTCGCATGAGGCTGCTAGTGGATCTGGGGAGAGCGGGTAAATCACCAAAAGGCGAAAAATCTTTGCCCCGGTATATTTATACATGGTTAATCATTGTATCGAGAATACACCTGGTACTTTTTTTGTTATTTCCGCGGTAAAATCCCTAGATTCATTTATGATATATAACCTTGATTTCTTTACTCTAAAACAAGCTAGATGTAAACTGTATGATGACAGTTGAATTAGTACCATGGGCATCTATAAGTACCATAATTCAAAGAAAGTTAAGAAAAATCAAAACTATAACAGTCAAAAAAGATTTATTGGGGGATATATATCTATATAGTGTGTAACCGCGGAATTGATAAAATTTAGGTATATAAGGGGGAAGTCACAAATATGTTGACCCAAACTTCACCAAGCATGTTTTCGGGAGTAACTAGTGGTGTCAGTGTTATAGCGGTGATCGTGTGGGTGGTAACCTTGATTTTGGCGATATCCAAAAAAGACACTCCGGTTGCTTTGCTATATGGAGGGTTAGCGGCTTTAATTGGTGGTACCTCGATGCTGTTACCGAAAGCGGTAGGTTTTGGATTAACTTTGGTACTTACCGTTATTATGGTGATGTCATATCGGATAGTTAGAGAATATAATCGGGGTGTATTTTTTAGATTCGGCCGGCTGCAAAGGCTGCTAGGTCCAGGAATAAATGTAATAATGCCTTTTAATATTGATCAAATTAACATCGTCGACATAAGAACGTTTACAATTGACGTACCTAAACAGGAAGTTATAACTAAAGACAATATCCCTGTAGTAGTTGATGCTGTTGTTTATTTTAACGTGTTCGATCCGGTGTTAGCAGTTACTAAGGTAGCTAACTATGTTGAAAGTACAAGTTTGCTTGGACAGACTACTCTTAGATCTATCCTTGGGCAGCACGAATTAGATGATATTTTAACGAAACGAGCCGAACTTAATGAAGTACTCCGGGGGCTTTTGGATGACGCTACGGATCCTTGGGGCATTACTGTGTCGATGGTAGAGGTGAAATCTATCGAACTTCCTGATGCTATGAAACGAGCCATGGCGCGCCAAGCTGAAGCAGAAAGGGACAGGCGGGCGAAGATAATCGCGTCGGAAGGAGAACTTCAAGCATCCGAAAAACTAGCCGAGGCTGCGCGAATGATGGCGACTCAACCTATTTCGGTACAGCTGCGCTTTCTACAGACGCTTTCAGAGATTGCGGTTGAACAAAACTCTACCATTGTATTTCCGATTCCTATTGAATTATTTAAAGCAGTAATGGGTAATTCCAATAAGGATGTACTTATTAAAGATTGAATTTATCATAATGAGCCCTGCGGCAATCATGTTCATGTCTAATCCATAAAATATGTGGGTCCGTCAAGGCCGTTCATAAGTCCTATGCCGCTCACTAAACCATCTTTTATGATATAGATTATGCTCTGAACGCCCTCTGTGTATACATATGCATTGTCATAGTTGTTGCCAAACCAAACTTCATCGTCATAATGGATATTTTCTAGTTTTTTAAGTTCACGAGGCCAAGAATCTAAAAGAGTTTTTTCGGGCTCGCCGATAGCAATGCCGTTTGCGGCCGAACCTTCTTGGTTTGTGCGAACTGTAATGACCGTATATATACCTTCGCTTGGGTGAAGGTAAGTAATCTGAAAATCATCACATTCAACTACCGTGACTTGCCCAAAACTTTCTGCTCGAAAAGTTTCCCTGCTATTTTCAATGAGATTATGTCCAAAAGGAAAATCTATGGGATACAGGGCTAATAGAATGTTTTGGTTAGAAGAAGGTACAAACGTTGCGAAAATATTTGATCCGCAGTAGTTTAGTGAATAAGCAATGCGTAAACTCAAAGTCGCTGCATCTTCATCCGTAAAACGCTCTTTTAGGCAGATGCTGTAAATATAAGGATTGTGAATCCATTGTAGTTTAAGGATGTCCGCCAGACCTTCAGAATAGGCTCCATCAGATGTAAGGAAAGCTTTGCCGACATAATAATCGCGCAAGAGTTGATCTTCGTTTTCCCTAGTATGATCGTTTATAGATGCATCACGTAAAGTATTCCAAAGGACATTAAACCAATCAGGGCCACCATAAACTCTTTCCATTTCAGGCCATGTAGAGCGAGTAAAATTTTCAAAGCAGGGGAGTATGTGGTAATCGCCCACTGGATTTCCTGCGAGCAAATTTGGCATGTAGTCGTGAATGTTTCCCGAGGATTTAGAAAACAAAGTCAGCGCGTTTTCCTTTGGTCCGCCTGGACTTTCTTCGATCTCGTGATGTTCAATTACTCGCACAAGTTTAGCTTGATCTATGCCTGCGCTAGACGGATGACGGTTGATAAGGTAGTCATCGACTACGATGGTAGCTTGCACCTTACTGCCCTTAGCGCCTAATAGTTTTAGGGCATCGGTGGCATTAGTTATCATGAAATGAACTGGTCGTGTGTCCCCGTCGAGTTTGGGTATATCTTTCAACGATTCTGCAGACACGAAGAAAGTGGGCTGTGAAGAATTTTGTACCGGGTTGTCTGGTTGAGAAAAGTCTCTTATAGGCAAACAAATGTACTGGCCGCTCAAAGTAATCTCACCTTTAAACTGTACCTTTGCCGAGTAATAGGCATCTCCATCTGGCCCTTTAAAATCCCATTCTTTCAAGTCACTGATATCTTCGATGGTAAGCCCGAGCAGTGTATCTCCAACGCTTGCTTTGCGAGGATCGAAGGGGTTTTCAGTTAACTCGATTGGAGACTTATCTTTCTCCTTTAAATCATCATTAGACGAAACAAAGTTACATCCTATCGCCATGGTTGAAAACAGCATTATTATTACTAAAGTTGACAAAAACATTTTCGGTATTTTAATAATCATTACATGCCCTCTCATGTGCCGAAACACAATTGTAGTTTAGTGTGCTTTTTAAAAAGTAAACTAAACATTTTCTTAACTGCTCCTTAATTTTAAAAAACTTTGAACGTTAAAATTTAGCATTTTTAAAAGATGTTTTATCTAAATGGTGCATCTATTATCGCATATCGCATGGGATATTTCTATTGTATACTGACGTCGCGTACAGATTTTAGTTGCCATTGGGACCGTAATTTTTTAGAAAAGGAATTGAATCTTTCTGTGTGGAAGAAAATATCGAGTTAAAGATGTACCTTGGAGGGATTTTAGTGAAATTAATTTCGTGGAATGTTAACGGCATCCGGGCATGCATAAAAAAGGGTTTCATTGATTTTTTTAATGAAATAGATGCCGATATTTTTTGTGTACAAGAGACGAGGATTCAACAGGAGCAGATTCCTTTTGAGCCCGATGGTTATTATCATTATTGGAACTTTGCTGAGAAGAAGGGGTATTCTGGCACCGCTATTTTTACAAAAGGGAAACCGATTGATGTAATTTATGGAATGGGCATAGAGGAACACGACAATGAGGGTAGAGTAATAACTGCGGAGTTTAAGAAATTTTATGTTTTGACGGTTTACACTCCTAATTCCCAAAGGGGGCTTACGCGGTTAGATTATCGAATGAAGTGGGAAGAAGCTTTTTTAAAGCATTTAAAACAACTTGAAGAAAACAAGCCTGTTATCTTTTGCGGTGATTTAAATGTAGCCCACAGGGAGATCGATTTAAGAAACCCCGAGTCGAATCGAAATAATGCGGGTTTTACCCCCCAGGAACGAAAAAAATTTAGCGAACTCTTAAATAGCGGGTTTATTGATACGTTTAGATATTTTTACCCCGACAAAACCGAGGCTTATACCTGGTGGTCATACATGTTCAACGCTAGAGATAACAACGTTGGCTGGCGTATAGATTATTTCTGTGTTTCGAAGGTTCTAGAAAACCAGTTAAAAGCGGCAACTATTCATGATGAAGTCATGGGCTCCGACCATTGTCCGATAGCGTTGGAGATCTTTTAAGAGACAGGGCTATTTTTGCAAATTCATTTCGTAACGTCCAAAATAACCGATGAGCTCGCCACCTTTATTACGAACTGGATTGAGATAAAGGCGGTAATTATCAACTGTTACATGCAAAAACATCTGATTGGCATGACCTTTAAGTTTTTCTACGGCTGACTTGATCTTTTGAGCAGGAACCTCACCGTGACAATCAAATAAAGGTTTACCGACAAGATCTTGATAACCGCGCATGGTGTAATAATGGTGTTTCGCGGTCGCATTTAGATACCGAATGATATGGTTGGCGTCAGCAAATACAATAGGATACGGTATGGAATCTAAAATGTAGGATTTAATCTGCTCATCGGTCATATTGAATACACCTCTATTGTTAGAACTTTTTAGGAGGGTTTACAGGGTTTTAACGCAAAAAGCTACCATCAATTTTGGTGACACCAAATTTTCACGAACTATCTTAGCTGCTATATTCACAGATTTTTTGTGTTATGTCAAGCAAGATAAAATCAGGAAATGGTTAATTGTACGTTTCTATCGAACAGCTTTTTTAAAAGACACGATAAATACTAAGCAGCCTTATAGGCTAGTTTTAGAATCTAGGTGCCACAATACTACATCTGGAATTAAAGTCAGTCGGAATGTTTTTCAATTTCATGATGCCCGGAAATTGCTTTTACAACTAACTATCAACTATAGTTCTTTCCTAACATCAGCTTTTAGGCAAAGTCTGTAATTGAAAAGTTTTTAGACTAATGAAAGTGCTTTTTCTAAATCATTTATCAAGTCATCTACATCTTCAATGCCAATCGACAAGCGCACTTGACCATCAAACACACTAACCGCGTGACGTTCTTCTGGAGTCATATCGAAATGGCTCATGGTAGGTGAATGTTGGATAAGCGAGTCAATAGTACCAAGGCTAGTAGCTAAACTGAATATTTTTACGTTATTCATTACAATACGGGCAGCATTTATGCCGCCTTTGATATCTACACTCATCATACCGCCAAAGCCATTGTGCATTTGCTTTTTCGCAATCGTGTGTGTGGGATGTGTCTTTAATCCAGGATAATAGACCTGATCAATTTTAGGATGTGATGCCAAAAATTCCGCGATTTTCATGGCGTTTTTACATTGACGCTCCATACGAATACCAAGTGTTTGCATGCCTATCATGAGCTGCCATGCTGCAAATGGATCCAGAACAGCCCCAAAACACTGAACATATGGCATGATACAACGATCAATATGTTTTTTGCTGCCGGCAATTACGCCTGCTGTAACAGTGCCGTGGCCGCAGAGATATTTCGTTGCGCTATGCACGACTAAATCAGCCCCAAGATCAAGGGGCTTTTGCAAATAGGGAGAAGCGAAAGTGCTATCTACAATCAAAGTTATTCCGTCGTGAGCACGAACAACTTGACTAATTGCGGCAATGTCACTCACTTTTAGGGTTGGGTTTGCTGGGGTTTCTATATAGACCAAAGAAGTATTGGCTTGAATAGCTTCTTCAATAGCAGCCACATTAGTGGTATCTACCCTGGTGTATGTAATGCCAAGATTGTTCAAAACTTTGGTAAACAGCGCGAATGTGCAGCCATAAATAACATCACTAAAAATAACATGGTCTCCTTTACTTACGATACTCATCACAGCCGTGGAAATTGCCCCAAGGCCGCTAGCCACGCCTAGAGCTGCGTCTGCGTTTTCGAGATAAGCAAGTCGGTTTTCGAATTCACGTACGGTAGGGTTGCCGAATCTGCTGTAAACAAAGCCTTGATCTATGTTTTGATTAAGGCGTACAGCCTCGTCAAAATCTGGAAGGACGAAAGTGGATGTTTGGTAAATCGGGCTTACGTGGGAACCGGACAAAGGGTCATGTGTTCGATGTGCATGTAATAAGGCGGTGTTCATCTTCATGCAAGACTCTTCCTTTCTCTGTTATTAGCAATTGCAAAGTTTGCCGTCTAAGAGATTTCGGTCTGGACACATATGTTGGCATGCAAGGGGATATTCCCATAATCTAGTATACACTCGACATTAAACGCTTGTCGAGATACTCGTTACAACCTTGAAAAGCAATTTCTGACTTCGCCGCTCATTTCTGCAGCGTGCTAAAAGAATTGATTCAGTCGTAATCAATAACTACGAATCTAGTTTTGTACGCCGCAATTCCATTGAGCCCATCTTAAAAACCCGGTAAAATAAACAAAAGTGCGTGGGGGGTTAAGGTTGGCCAAGAGAAGCAAAAAGCGGAAAAAGGGTTCCAAGATTCGTTCTGCGAAACATGATAAGCAAAGGGCTAGAATCCGTAACTGGGCTGTAGCAGTAGTTATAGTGGTCATAATAGGGGGCTGGATGTTGCATAAACATATAAAAAATAAGTTAATAGGTGTTCCGGCAGACACTGTTACCATAGAAACCGAAAAAGGTACTTTTGTAATGAAGGTGTACCCCACTTTGGTTCCAAACACTGTGGCTAACTTTCGGGAACTCGCCGAATCTGGATTTTATGATGGGCTTACATGGCACAGGGTGGAAGATTGGGTAGTGCAAACAGGAGATCCTACTGCGACGGGAATGGGTGGATCTGATGTAACCATTGATTTAGAAATTAATTCAAGACTCCATCACAATGCCGGGGCGGTAGGTATGGCCCGTTCTATGGATCCGAACTCTGCTTCTTCACAGTTCTATATTTTACGGAAAGACGCTTTATCACTTGACAACAATTACGCTGTTTTTGGCAGGGTAATTGATGGAATGGATGTAATTCACAAATTAGAAGTTGGGGATACCATGATCAAAGTCATCTATGAAAGTGCGCATGAAAAATAGTTTTAAGCGAGTTAGATGGTTTATATCTATTTATCCAATGTGATGCATGAAGTTAAAAACAAATCAAAAGCCTCATGGAAAATCATGAGGCTTAAAACTTTCAACTTTACTAAGGTAGATTTCGATTTTCAACTGATTATAGTTCTTTTGCTTCGTATTGAATCATCTTGTATATGAAAAGTTTATATACTTTACTTTCAAAAGAACTTTCTAAAATAGCAAGTGTATCAGAGTTAAATGCAGCAACAGTAGCCCAGGTAGATGAAGGTTCGCCAAATTGGACAACATTGTTTGGCCCTATTAGGTAAAGTTTGCTTTCACCTTTACTTGATACAATGCCCATAATGCTGTCAAGAAATTGGGGCACTAGACGCCCGGTTTCCCACCATCCATCAGCGACTTTAGATATGGGATTTTGCGTTGAAACTTGCCATATGGTAGAAGAACCTTTGCTATCAATGACATTGAGCAGTGCGCTTTTCCCGTCGGGCAATGAACCAACAGGATAAATATATTCGATAGTATCATGTGTGTGTTGTTCAATGTCAAAAACATCTCCGACTTTTATAGGTTCCGCACTTAACTCTATATTTTCCATCCAGATTTTATCGTATTCCATAGATAAAACCTCGCCCCATCTGCCAAACTCCACAGGAGTGGATATATAGATTAATGAATTCGAATCGCTAAGCCACGCAGCATTTGCAATGAAATCGTTTTCGGCACTTATGGTTTTGACAACGTTCCCATGGAGATCAACAATGGTTATTTCTTCTGCTGCCGGCATAGGTCCATCCTCAGCGGGAATCATACTGTATATTGGTGTGTTGCCACTATTTTGGTTGTTAATTCGGTTCGAAGTATATGTCGCTATATATTTTCCATCAGGTGACCACATAGGAAAGAAACTCAAACTATCATCCGTTATTAGAAGCGGGGTTTCTGTTTTTGAATTAACATCTATTAGAAAAACACCACTTTTATGATCGTCATAAACGCTATATACTATTTTTTCCCCGTCTGGCGATATGATAACCTGAGAGATGCCGTAGTAAGTAGGTAAATTATCGTATATGATTTTTGTCTCGCCTGACGATATGTCGCATTCCCAGAGCTTATCGGCTACACGAAAGCGAACTTTCTCCAAAGAATCAGAAAGCCAAGCATCTTCGATTAAAGTGCCTTGGATAGGCGCTTCTTTGTAAGCCAAAAGCGTTGATTCATGGGTTTCAAGATCGCCGATGTAGATTGCTGTGCCTCTTTCACCTTTATGATCGCCTTTGCTTTGCCAGCCATGAATGATAAAGACTGGTTTAGTTTTAGACAACCAACCTGCAGGATACCACTGTACAAGATTATTGCGGACCCATTCCGCATCTACTGAATGTAAACAGATAGATTCACCTTTGTCATCAGTTGGTAAAGCCATCATGTTTTCTGAAATGTCTCCCCATACGGCCGCTAACAGATATTTGCCGTCAGGGGATAAACTTTGTTGCTTGTTTGAGATACTAATCTGTTCATTTAGCGAAATTTGGTTGATCAATACCGGATCCAAAACTGCTACGAATTCAGGTTCAGTTTCTTGTTTAGTACAGCCTATTAAAAGTGAAGGCAGCACTATGATACAAATTGTAAGATATGCTAAACAACATCTTAATTTTGTTTTGAGGAAAAACTGCATTTCAAAGACCACCTTTCCATGAATTATGACGAATTTTCGCCTTTGCATGTTCCTCTAACAAATGTGTTGACAATTATCAGAATCTAAATATCATGGTGATAGCATACAGATATATATTAGGTAAACTTCAATATACCTATAACGAAATGGGGTAAAGGGATGAACCAAACTAATTCGCAGGACATGTATTCTAAAGAAGTTCTGTTACATGCAAAAGATGGTATGAGCGTTTTGATGTTGAGCATTATGATGTTAGCGTTAGCTGTAGCTGCTATTGTGGTTGGCGCCATGTTACATACATCTTTTGGAACTTTTTTAATCATCATAGGAAGTGTTTATCTAGTCCTGGGATGGATTCCGTTTTTGGGGTTAAGGGTATTAAAACCACATGAAGCGCTGGTGCTTACTTTGTTTGGTAGATACACCGGTACGATTAAAGGTGGGGGATTCTTTTTTGTGCATCCGTTTTCTTCTTCGGTGAATCCCGCAGCAGGTAAAGGGGCTGCCACAGCGACTTTAGATGAACACCCTTCGGGGCCGAAAACACAAAGTTTTGGTGTCCAATTTGGGGGTAGTAAAATCATTTCTCTTAAAGCGATGACTTTAAATAATGATAAACAAAAGGTTAACGACCAATTGGGTAATCCCGTTGAAATAGGGCTTGTGGTGATTTGGCGCGTAGTTAATACCGCAAAAGCAGTATTCAATGTAGATAACTACAAAGCATTTTTGTCTATACAATGCGATTCGGTGTTAAGGGATGTGGCAAAAGAGTACCCTTATGATGTAGCGGAAGATGGGGAAATGAGTTTACGTGGGAGTAGCATCAAAGTCGCGGAAAGACTTAAAAATGAACTCCAGTCCCGGGTTGAGGTTGCAGGGCTAGAAATAATGCAAGCACGGATTACCCATTTAGCTTATGCCCGTGAAATTGCTGCGGTTATGCTTCAACGCCAGCAAGCGAGCGCTATAATCGATGCAAGAAAAATGATAGTTGATGGCGCAGTGGGGATGGTAGAAATGGCGCTTGATAAGCTTAAGGAAAACGATGTGGTGTATCTTGACGATGAAAGAAAAGCTGCTATGGTGAGTAATCTTCTAGTCGTGCTTTGTGGTAGTAAAGATGCTCAGCCTGTGGTTAATAGCGGGAGTCTGTATTAAGTCGTGGGCAAAACAAACGGTGGTGAACGGAAACAGGTATTAGTTCGTATGTCAACTGCGTTATGGGAAGAATTGGCTAAATGGGCTAAAGATGATTTTCGTTCCATAAATGCACAAATTGAATATTTGCTCACACAATGTGTAAGACGAAGGCGTCGAGCATTGAATACTAGACAAAAGTTATCGAATGATTTGTCGAAAAAGCGAGACGATGAAGAACCCGTGAGTTGAAAAATGGTAAATTACATGCCATCGATGGACTTTCTGAGTTGAGTTTATGCAGGAAATGTTGAATGCAATATATCAAAAATGGTATTAGAATTAATTAATACAAACATCCCGCACTGAGGGGGAGACTGACTTGATAAGTGCTCAAGGGTTGACCAAAAAATATGGAGATCTAATAGCCGTAGACGACCTTACGCTGTCTGTAAGATCAGGTGAGGTTTTTGGCTTTCTGGGCCCGAACGGTTCAGGCAAAACTACGACCATAAAGATGTTATGCGGTCTGTTATCGCCTACATCCGGAAGCGCTAAAATATGTGGCATTGATGTGCAAGATGATCCTGTAAAAGCTAAAACCATGCTTGGATATGTTCCTGATACTCCGGATTTGTATGAGAAACTTACAGCAAGGGAATTATTGCAATTTGTAGCTGATTTAAGGAAAATGGATCGTCAAAAAGCTGCCGTTCGCATGGATGAACTTTTACATATGTTTGAGCTTATTGATAGACAAGACCAACCTCTTGGCGGTTTTTCTCACGGAATGAGACAAAAAATATGTATTGCCTCCGCGCTTTTGGATGAACCTAATGTGCTTTTCTTGGATGAGCCTACTGTAGGTCTAGATCCTAAAAGTGCTAAATTGGTAAAAGAGGTTTTGAGACAAGTAGCAGATAATGGCGGGGCTGTCTTTATGTCTACCCACATCCTTGAAATTGCTGAACGTATGTGTGATCGTATCGGAATTATTCATAATGGACATCTGATCGCTCAAGGTAGTGTAGAAGATTTAAGGCATCGAGTGCTGCCGGACGTAGAAGGTGCAGCTGTGTCATTGGAAGATTTATTTCTCAAACTTACTGGCGGAGAAGAATATAAAGAATTGGTTAAACATTTATCGACTAGTGCCACAAGACGCCGTTCAGACATACTTTAAATAATATGATTCAAGTGGAAACTCGAATTTAGCGTGTGAATGCGCAAAGAATCCGTAGCGGTTGCTCAGATACATTTTATAGACAGGCGAAATAATGCTGCAATGAAAGATGGTGTTGATGTGAAATATGTGTGGCTGATATTAAAGGCAGATCTTATGTCCCTATTCAGCAAAGGTTCTGATGGATTTAAAAGTAAACTTCGCCTAATATTTGGCTTGCTTTTGTATGCAGGATTAGGTATTGGAATATATTATGGCGCGTATAAGCTCTTCGACTATCTCAATGCAGTTCTTGTCCAAGCACCTGGTTTATCTGACGCAGTAGCTTTAAATATTTTTAACGGACTTGCCGTATATGTAATAGTGCTTGTGTTTTTAAGTGGACTTCAGATTACATTTAGAACGCTTTATGAGTCAGATGATATCGAGTTTTTGCTCTCGCAACCTGTTCCTACTAAATGGGTATTTGCATCTAAGTTAATAACATCTTACATCACCCTTGCGCCAATGACTATCGTATTTGGTTTGCCTGTATGGTTTGCATGGGGCTACGTTAATAGGGTAGGATTTACATTTTATTTGACTACTTTTCTTTCGTTCATGCTTTTGCTTGTTACAATACATGCTTTACTTACCTTTATATTGCTTTTAGCTATGAGATATTTGCCAGGGGCAGGACTAAAACGATTGTTCGTTGCAGTGGGAGCTGTATTGGGCTTGGTAATAGTGTTCGCTAGTCAAGTATTGAGCTCCAAGTTTTCTCAAGTTACAGATCCTATGGAGATGATGACACAAATAGGTAACGCCAACTTTTCCCGAACATGGTATCTTCCTACCACATGGGCGGTTAATTGGATTCTTGGTACTGTTGAAAGATTCAATATGAACCCTATATATTATGCAGTGCCCCTCGTGAGCCTTAGTGTTGCGCTAGCATGGCTTGCGGTGGAAATGTCGCACAGGTGGTATTTTGTCGGTTGGTCCGGCTTGTCTGAAAACTCTTCGTTGACGCTTAAAGATGCGGCGAAAAATGTTAAGAAGTTTTGGTTAAAGTTTAAGAAAAAAGATTGCACGGCAACCATAATATCTGAAACGAGCGTCAATGTCCCAAAATCCAAAGACGATGGTCAATTGTGGGCAAAATCCACTTACAATATGCAAGGCACTTTTTGGACTGTTTTGCGGAAAGATATAAAATTGCTATTTAGAGATCCAGTTCTTTGGTACACTTTTGCTACAAGCTCCATAGCTCTTGGTTTTTTCATATACAACACTACTCGAGAAGGGAATATGCAAGTTCAAGGTTCTTTTGGCACAGGTCAAACTGTGTTTGCATCAACTTTAATTATGATGGTTTGTCTTATGGGTTCTGTCGTAGGTGCACAAACTGGCGGTGTTTCATTAAGTCGAGAGGGTTTGGGTTTTTGGATACTACAAGCTAATCCAACAAGCAGTGCAGACTTATTTAAGGCTAAATTAACCTATGCCATACTTCCAAGTATATTGCTTATGATACCATTTTTCATAATATTCGAATTTACCCCATTGCCTCATTATCCTTTATGGTATGAACTGCTACTTGGCTTATCGATCACGAGCATTGTTGCTTCGCTACAAATTTTGCTTGATGTGTATTTCCCGAATTTTAATTTAAGGGTAGAGATCGGATCGTCTAAAAAAGGCGGGGGCAAAGGGAAACTAATTCTTACTATGTTCGCCGGCATGGGTTTAACAATGGTGCTTGGTTTTTTGCTGATGTTTCCTGCAATAAGACAAAATGATACTAATCTTGAAACTATCGTGCATGGCACCCTGGTAGGTATAGCACTGTTAACCCTATATTTTGGTACCAAACTCGGTTCAAGACAAGTAAGAAAACTTTTAAAATCGGATTAGGGCTTCAAGTTTAATGGTAAAAGGGTATATGTTGTCGTTAGAATTTGTCGAAACTTATATCTAGTAAATCGTATTCTCGCCAATCAACATCATCGAAATGCCACCATTCAGATGATATTCCCTTAAATCCTACTTCTTCCATTACGTTGCGGAGATATCTCATGTTATTGAGCGCTGTTTCTGTGTGTTCCGGATGATCATGCGCGGCTCTTTCAGTGAAATTATCGAACTCAGTGCCCATTTCTATTTCTTTTCCATCTTCATCAACCAAAGTAATATCTACCGCTGTGCCTCTATTATGTTTTGAACCTTTCATTGGGTCTGCTACGAAGCGAGTGTCAGGCATAAAATACCAAAATATAAATTGCACATGTTGGGGTCTATATGCATCAAACACTTTAATTCTGTATCCGTCTTTTTTGAATATTTCGTGAGCGGATTTAAGTTTCATCGCTGTAGATTTGCGTAACAAAGCATCTGCGTTTTGCGGATAGACTTGTTGCTTTACAAAATTATCATCGCTAGCATATTTAAGATCTATTATGAAGGTAGGATCAACATCGATCAATTTAACCAACCCATACTTTTGCTCTATTTTCTCAGTTTGGACCAGACTCATATATTTTTCCAACTCCTTCTCAACATTATGTAGATTTTCTAAAGCGGTTTCCAATTGCAGTTGAAGGTTGATAATATCATCTGTTTGCTTTTGTATCGTATGTTTGCACGAGACTAGTTTCTGATAAAAGGTAACTGTTGCGAAAAACAGGATGAATAAAATAAATATAAGTGCCGTTGTGGTATATTTCTTTATATTGGGTTTTCCGGGACTCATATTATCACCGGGTTTTTTCTATCTGCGTTCAGTGTTGTGTCGGAGGTTGTAAACTTTTGTTAGTGCAAAATCTGTTCAGCATATATAATATCTGACCTGTTCCCATCATGCAATGTTTATCATAAAGAGGGAAATCTAAAGGTATAAAGAGAATCGATGGAGTGATATCTTAGGGTCAGATATACTGTAATAAGATTGTTATGTTAAATTGGGTTATAGTGTCATGGTAAGAAGAATCTATTGCTTAATGCTTTATCCTAAGAACAATACGCTCATTATAAACTCGTAAATGCATGAGAAATGCAGCCCAACGTTCGTATTATTTTACGATGGCAACTGCTAGTAATGCGCGCCTTTGCTATTAAGATTCAGATGATGGAATTATCAACGTAAAAGGTGGGTTTTATTGTATGCTCAAAAGGTTTAACGAATTGCTTGGCGTGCAAGACATGACAAGCGGTAATCCGATGTCGAATTTGCTAGCTTTTTCCATTCCCTTGTTACTCGGCAATTTCGCTCAGCAAATGTATAGCACAGTGGATTCTATAATTGTCGGAAGATACGTAGGGGACAAGGCATTGTCTTCTATCGGTACTACGCTACCAATTATTCGGCTGCTGATGGTGGTATTCATGGCGATTTCTACAGGCACTGGCATCATGGTAGCTCAGTATTTTGGGGCTAAACAGAAGAAAACCTTGTCGCGTTCAATTGGAACCGCTATAACCATGATATTTATTTCTTCGCTTTTGGTCACAGTTATAGGTATTTATTTGGCCAATCCGCTTTTGCGCCTGATGAATACCCCAATTGAAACTTTCGAACTTGCTTATGCTTATTTAACGATAATGTTGGGCGGCATGATATTTACTGGTTTTTACAACATCATTTCAGGTGTTTTACGTGGATTGGGTAATTCTATATTTCCGCTCATGATGTTAGTATTTGCATCGTTTCTTAACGTGGTTTTAGATATTTGGTTTATTGCTAGTCTGGATATGGGGGTTGCTGGCGCAGCACTTGCTACGATTATTTCCCAGGCTGTTTCCGCAGTGTTTTGTCTTGTTAAATTGCTTAAAATGAAAGATGAAGTTGAGATCAAGCGATCTACATTGGTACCCAGCAAAGAATTAACCATTCAGCTGTTTAGCTTAGGATTGCCGGCGGGTATCACCCAAGCCATTTTTTCAATGTCCATGGTGTTTGTTCAGGCGCTAACTAATAGTATGGGCTATAAAGTTGTAACTTGCACCACTGCGGTTATGCGTATTGACGGTTTTGCAATGCTGCCCAACTTTACCTTCGGAATGGCGATTTCGACTTTTGTCGGTCAAAATGTTGGTGCCAATAGACTGGATCGAGTGGCTCAAGGCACTAAAGATATGCTGAAGATTAGCCTAACAGCATCTTTTGCATTAGTGGCGCTAGTGCTAATATTCGGCAAAAACCTAATTCAAATGTTTACTTCCACAGAGGAAATTATTTTTCTCGGTGTACGCCAAATACGAATACTTGCCGCTGGATATATAGCTATGGCGCTATCCCAGGTTTATGGAGGAATTATGCGCGGTGCTGGAGATACAATGCCATCAATGTGGATTTCAATGTTCACCACTGTAGGCATTCGAGTGCCATTGGCCTATTTTTGGGCTTGGAATACTAAAAGCACGCTCTATCCTGCGGGATCACCTGACGCTTTGTTTTTCTCACTTCTTATCAGTTGGATTATAGGTGCCGCATTTAACTATGTTTGGTATTGCCGAGGGGCTTGGCGCGAGAAGTCGCTTATAAGTCGGGATCCTGTTACGCAAAAAGCTGATTGCAAAACCGCATGATAATATGAATAAAAATTTAATGAACTATATTATATATGGTTAAAACGCGAATACGATATTCAAGGTTCTCATGAGCATGAATTTAGCACTATAGCAAAAAAGGTTCAAAACCGTTGCAAGGTAAATAATTATCTGATATGATGCAATTTAATATAATTAAATGCCTAAAATAGGCAGGGAAGAGTACCTAGGGTTCCGTTCAGATTCGATTCTGAAGGCTGGACCGAGCGGTACTAGCTCTAAAAGGTTTAGAGTACACCGTGGGAATAAAAAACCCGTGCGGTAAGTTCCTTCTTTATAATCAGGATCTTTACTGCGCGGGTGTTTTAATGTTGGTGTCTGAAGGGAGGTGGTAGCAATGGGGATTGCCGTAACTCGATTAATGTGTGTAGATATCCTCGTGGTCCTTTATACAAAGGAACATTGGGGGAGGGTATCCAGGTCCACAACCTTTTAATAATAAATTCGGACCCTCTAAAGTCGCTTATTAAAACAAGGGGCTTATCATACAGGCTCTTTAACAGCATAACGGCGATAACCTTCTCCATTGGCTTCTGCTAGTAACATTCACTGTGTTTTTACAGCTATGCATATTTTAAGTCTTTGCCATAAAGATGATTTGAGCTTTGCTTACAAATTATCGGTTTAAAAAGGCAAATAACGATATTTTAAACATTTACTATTTACGAGGAGGTATAGAGGGTTATGTATAATACGCTTGCTCTTTCTTTTCTAACTGTTTTCACCTTGGTCAGCCTTGTTGCATTCAGAAGACTAAATAATGGTTTTGAAATCGAAATTAGGAGAGTGGCTGGATTAGATGCTATTGATGAGGCTATCGGCCGCTCCACTGAAATGGGAAACACTTCATTATTCATCATCCCCGGTGGTCCTTTTGATGCACAAGCATTTGCTGCATTTGACATTCTTGCTCATGTAGCCAAACAAACCGCTAAATATGATACTCGCCTTTTAGTTGTAAATGCCCTGCCTGAATCTCACGCCATTGCAACTGAGGTCGTGAGGCAAGCATATGTATCTGAAGGCAAAGGCGCCGAGTTTAATGATGATACCATGAGATTTCTTTCAGGGGGTTTTACCGCCGGAGTGCTTGGCATATATGAGCGTGAGAAAATAGGTGCCAATTTTATGTTCGGTTCTTTCTTTTTCGAAAGCCTAACTCTTGCCGAAGCAGGTCAAAGCACCGGGGCAATTCAGGTTTCGGGTACGGCAAATACTCATCAGCTAGCGTTTTTAGTCGCAACATGCGATTACAGCTTAATAGGGGAAGAGATTTATGCGGCAGGGACTTACCTGTCGAGAGATAAAGCACAAATTGGGAGTTTGGTTGCGCAAGAGGTCGGAAAATACGTAAGTATAGCTGCTATCGTTATTGGCAGCCTTTATTACACTTTGAAGGCTCAGAATGTTTTTGGCCTTTTAGGCGGAAAGTGAGGGATAGCCATGAGACGCAGTGCACCTCTTGCAATCGGATTCATTTCAGGAATATTGGTGATGCTTAGGTATTTTTGGCCTAATCCGGTGGCGGAAACTTTGGGAACACATATGATCACTTGGCGAAACATCGTATCGGCGTTTGCATTGGGTATAGGTACAGTAAACCTTATTCAGACGCATGTGAAGTCGGTAAAACGAAAACGTGAGGATTGGGACGCCAGTATACTCCTAATTATTTCTTTGGCAGTGTTCTCCGTGGCAGGGATATTGCAGGGAACTACTTCACCTATTTACAAATGGGGGTTCGATTATATATACCAACCTGTTTATTCAGGTATAGCTTCTCTTTTAGCATTTACGATTACTTCTGCGTCATACAGGGCTTTTAAAGTTAAAGATTGGCAAGCAGCCTTGCTTATGGCCTCGGGGATTACCGTGATGTTAGGACAAATCGGCCTAGGTTCTTTAATCTCAAAATCAATGCCTTTATGGGCTGGTTGGTTTATGGATGTACCTAATACAGCTGCAATGAGGGGTATTACTATCGGTGCGGCTTTAGGAGCTATGGCAGTTTGTCTTCGAATGCTGCTTGGGCTTGAGCGTAGCTACATGGGGGGTGTAGAATAATGGTGTCAAATCATAATGAGTATAAATCGTGGCATTTTAAGGTTCAAAACATATCTAAACCAGTAATTTATGCTCTTTTGATGGCGGTAGTGATCTTTCCCTTGTTCAAGCCGCTACAGTTGCCTTTAGCATATTCGCGCCATACCCAGAAGGCTCATGACATTATAGATTCTTTGCCGGAGGGTTCCTACGTGTTCCATTCAGTTGCTATATTGCCGGCGGCAGACGCAGAACTTTGGCCGCAAATGATTTCTTTGTCCCGTCATTACATGGAAAAAGGATTAAAAGTGCTTTATTGGAGTTGCTCACAAGAAGGACATATGTACGCAGGAAGAATTCTTGAAGACATAGCGCCTTTGTATGATTACGAGTATGGGGAAGATCTATTAATTTTGCCGTATAAAGCCGGCCAAGAATCAGCTGTATTAGGGTTGAAAGATTTTTATTCGACTTTTCAGACCGATGTTTATGGTACACCAGTAGACGACATCCCAATGCTCAGTGATTTTTCAGGTTTGCAAGATTTGTCATTGTGTGTTGTTAACACAGGCAGTGATGATATCTCGTACTTTGTGCGGCACATAGGGCCCGCATTTGATATGCCAATAATCGCGGCAGGCACGGCTCCGGTATTACCATATGTAGCGCCATATCTTGATTCGGGTCAGGTTAAGGGTGCCATAATTGGAACGTCAGGAGCAGCCGAATATGAAATGCTTGCGGGATTACCCGGAATGGCTACAGGTGCTATGGATGCACAACAAGTAGGGCATGTCTTTATAATAACCATGATTGTTTTAGGCAATATCGGCTATATATTTGAAAGAAAATCCCAAAGACGAAGAGGTGGTAGTCATGGCTGAGAAACTAGGCGTATTTCTTTCAGGATTTTTTCTACTGGCATGTTTTAGTTACCTATTTAGACCAAATAAGATATTTACTTATACCGAGCATCTTTACGTTGGATTCGCCGCCGCGCAAGCTATTGTAGTCGGTTATGATAGCGTGAAACAATCTGCCTTGAAGCCGTTGGGAAATGGTGACTACTTGAGTTTAGTTCCCTTATTGCTAGGGGTGATGCTCTATGCTAGGTACAATAAATCATGGGCATTTATTGTAAGAATACCTATGGCATTGATGATGGGTGTTGCTGCTGGGGTAACTATAACAGGGGTGGTAGATGCCCAATTCATTAAACAAATCGAAGCCACAATGCTGCCGCTCAACAGCATTAACAATGTAATTATGGTTGTAGGTACAGTAAGCACTCTATCTTTTTTCCTGTTTATTCCTATTGGAAGGAAATTGAAAACTAGAACTGACAACCCGGGGGAAGTGGGGAGGGTGATATCAAATTTAGGCAGAGGTACGATAATGATCGCTTTGGGTTCAACTTACGGTTTTACTGTAATGGCAAGGCTTTCCTATTTGATTGGTAGGTTACAGTTCTTATTGGGTTCATGGGTTTCGATACTACCACAATAAACAAAAAATAAAACAGGAGGTATGTAAACGATGTACAAACAATTCACCTGGGATAGGTATTTAAAGTACGACGAACTTACTCAATTTTTAAAAGACGTCGAGTCAGATCATCCCAACTTATGTAATCTGTATTCAATTGGAAAGACTTTTGAAAAGCGCGATATTTGGTGTTTAGAAATTACTAATAAACAGACCGGAGATGCGCTACAAAAGCCTGCGATCTATGTTGATGGCAATATTCATGCAGGAGAAGTAACTGGCTGCATGACGGCACTTTATACTATAAAACATTTGGTTTCAAATTACGGCAGTGATTCTAAAATAACCGATATTTTAGATAAAACTACCTTTTATGTTGTTCCACGCCTTTCTGCTGACGGGGCCGAGTTGTACTTAAATGAACCATACATACCTAGGTCCTCCATAAGACCGTGGCCATACGATGAAAAACAAGATGGTCTTTACCCATATGACGTGGATGGGGATGGAATTATTGCTCAAATGAGAATAGAAGATAAAAATGGCCAGTGGCGCGTATCTGAAAAAGACCCAAGGGTTATGGTTAAAAGAAAGCCCAATGAGGTAGGTGGTACGTACTATACGCTTATGGGAGAGGGAATGATCCATAATTTTAATGGTGTAGAAGTTAAGCAGGCACCCTCGCCTTGGGGACTTGATGTTAATCGTAATTTTGCATTTAACTGGCAGCAACATCATGTTCAACCCGGTTCTGGACCGTATCCGTTTTCTGAACCTGAGACTAGATCTGTAGCGGAATTTTTCGAAAACCATAAAAACATAGTTATAGCTCAATCCTACCACACTTTCACAGGTGCAATTTTGCGGCCTCCCGCTTCAAAGGGAGATAAGGATATGAATCCCAAGGACTTAAAAGCATATAAGGAACTGGGAAATATAGGCACTGAATTTACTGACTATCCATGCATTGGAATATATGATGAGTTTGCGCTTTCCCAAGACATCATAAAAAAGCGGCCTATTTGGGGTTCTGCTTTGGAATGGATGTATGAACATGGTGGCGCAATAGCTTACTCCACTGAATTGTGGGATATGCCCAATCGTGCCATTGGCCGTAAGGACACATATAAAACGCTTATGGATTGGACTGAAGATGAACAGATTTTAATGCAAAAGTGGAATGATGAACATCTAGATGGCGAAGGATTTATCAACTGGCGCTTTTTTGATCATCCTCAACTTGGCGAGGTTGAAATAGGCGGTTGGAAGCACAAATTTGTAATTCAAAATCCTCCGGCGAAATTTCTGGAACAAGAATGTCGTAAAAACACTCTTTTCTGTGTTGAACTAGCTCACACTTTACCCCAACTCCAAGTGGTTGATGTTGAAGTAAAATCGGTTTCCCAGGATATTTATCTCGTAAAAGCAGTTATCCGAAATATGGGATATTTGCCTACAAACGGTACTGAGCAGGCGGTGAAGAACAAGACCGCCGGTAAGGTTAAAGTCAAAATAATTCTTGAAGAACACTGTGACCTAATAGGTTGTGACCAAGAAATCGAGTTACCTCACGTAGATGGGAGGCTTACTTTAGGTAGGGCTTTTGGTGGCGTACAGCAAAGCAAACATCTTTGCCAGTGGATTGTGAAAGCGACTAAAGGGGGCAACAAGGTAAAGATAAAGGCTTCTGCACCAAAGGCTGGCACGCACATAAGACAGGTTGAATTATCATAGAGAAAACGACAAACGTAGGCGTTTTCGTTTGTTTAGCACGCTATGAAATCTACCAAATTGTTGACAATCAAGCGTGAACAAGATAGTTTAAAGCTAGCCAAAATATTTGCGGGGGAACTCTGCAGAGTTGAGAAGGTAAAACCTGACCCTTTGAACCTGTTGGTTAATACCGTCGTAGGGAAGCAAATCGTGTATAGTACGTATTTTTGATGGGGTGCCTTCCGTGACGGGGCACCCTACGCATTTTCAGATTTGTTTAGCTGCTTCAGATTACAACCTGAATAGAGTTTTCCTGCTGCGTTACGAACAGGGGAGAATTGTAATATGAAACAAAAGATTGTCGAACAAATCGGCAAAATGCTTAAACAAGTGCATGATGGAAACCCACTTGTTCACCACATTACTAATTATGTAACTGTTAATGATTGTGCTAATATCGTGCTCGCAATCGGTGCGTCACCTATTATGGCCGACGACATGGACGAAGTTGAGGAGATTGTTTCCATATCGTCATCTTTAGTGCTTAACATCGGAACTTTAAATCGTAGAACTATCAAGTCAATGATCGCTTCGGGGAAAAAGGCAAATCAACTAGGAATACCTGTTATTTTCGATCCCGTAGGCGCCGGCGCGTCGCATCTAAGAAATAAAACTACACAAGACATTCTAGATGCAGTAAAAATTAGTGTATTACGCGGCAACATGTCGGAAATCAGATTTGCAGCGGGATTAAAAGCGGATACTAAAGGTGTTGAGGTATCAGCCGCTGATCAGAAAATTGGTCTTGGGGAAGCTAAAGACATAGCTGAAAACCTTGCAAGTCGTCTCGATTGTATCGTAGCTATAACTGGAGCAACGGATATCATATCAGATGGAAAATGCACAATTTGTATAGAAAATGGAACAAAACATTTGTCTAATGTGACCGGAACTGGTTGTATGTGCTCATCATTGGTAGGAGCGTTTTGCGGCGTAGCGAAATCTAGCGATTTTTTAATTGCAGCTACAGCAGGTGTACTTGTAACCGGTCTTTGTGGTGAGTTAGCTTATGAAAAAGCTGGGACGATGGGTTACGGTAGTTTTCGCACTGCGATCATTGATGCAGTAAGCAAGCTCGACGAAAAGACCCTTGCAGAAAGGGCGAAACTTTATGAAGTTTAATTTTGATATAGATTACAGTTTGTATCTGGTTACAGATTCAAGTCTCATGAGCACACCAACTTTAGAACAAGCGGTTGAACAGGCGATAGATGGCGGTGCTACTATAATACAATTAAGAGAAAAGCACGCTTCTTCGCGCAAGTTTTTCGAAACTGCTGTGAAAGTCAAAGCGATAACAAAAAGTTGTAAAATACCGCTCATTATTAACGATAGAGTAGATATAGCGTTGGCAGTTAATGCTGATGGTGTACATGTAGGACAAAAAGATTTACCTTCCCCAATTGTACGCAAAATTTTAGGATACGGTAAAATCATTGGGGTTTCCGTATCAAGTGTTAAAGAGGCTATTGATGCGGAGGAATCCGGTGCTGATTATCTTGGCGTGGGCGCTATGTTCGCTACTACAACCAAAATGGATGCCGATCTTGTGACTATTGAAAAACTGAAACTTATAAGAAAAGCTGTATCGTTGCCCATGGTAGTTATTGGCGGAATAAACGAAAATACGATACCATTGTTTACAGATACAGGAATTAATGGAATTGCGGTTGTTTCTGCTTTAATTTCGGCACGAGATATCTCGAAGAAAGCTAGGGAATTAAAACAACTGTTTTATAGTACGAAGTGAATAGGGAAATATTATCACGGTAGACCAAAGGAGAGATGTGAGTGGCTGATTTTAAGGCTGCGATTTTTGATCTCGATGGAACTTTGCTTGAATCTATGGATGTATGGCATCAAATTGACGTGGATTTTTTAGCAAAACGCGGGCTTGACGTACCAAGTGAATATGTTGCAAAAATTACGTCAATGTCCTTCAAACAGACGGCGGAATACACCATCGAATATTTCGGTCTTAATGAGACTGTGGAGCAAATCACACGAGAATGGTTTGAAATGGCTATAGATAGATATAGTAATCAGGTTCGCCTTAAGCCAAACGCTAAACAGTATCTCAAATCGCTTAAACAGCGCGGTATTAAACTAGGAACTGCAACATCTCTTCCTGAAGTATTAGCTACCCCAGCTTTAAAAAACAATGGAATTTATAGGTTGTTCGATGCATTTACGTCAACAGATGAAGTTAGCAGAGGTAAAAATTATCCGGATATTTATTTAATGGCAGCCCAAAAGCTTAATGTTTCACCCCAACATTGTGTCGTATTTGAAGATATTCTACCGGGCGTAAAAAGTGCTTTAGCGGCTGGAATGCGGGTTTACGGTGTCTATGATAGATCTTCAAAAAGTTATCAAGAAGAAATCAAATCATTGGCTGAGGTTTACATACGAAATTTCGCTGAATTGTTATAAATATTTGCCTTAACAGTCAAAACCTTAGAATCAATGATAAAGATTTTATGGTTTTGTCATACAAATCGTTTAATTTATATATGATGTGCAAAACGGACATTTGATTGCTTTTATAGATATTTGACTTTGGCAGAATTCACATGTTTTAGTAGTTGGTTTAGGTGGTTCGGGAGCAGCGGTGGAAGCGGTGCGCTCTTTTACCTTGTTCACCTGGTTTATCATAGCAAATAGGGCAAAAGCTATGATCAAGAAATCTACTACAATTGTGATGAAGTTTCCGTAATTCAGTGTTATTGCTCCGACGCTCTTTGCTTCCTCTAAAGTTTTATATATATTTCCGTCTAGGGCTAGAAACTTATTGGAAAAATCTATTTTTCCAGTTAATTGAGATATTACTGGCATAACTAAATCATTGACAAACGAAGTTACAATTTTGCCAAAAGCACCGCCGATAATTATTCCTATCGCTAGATCAATCACGCTACCTTTTATCGCGAACTTTTTAAATTCTTCCCACACGGTCTTACCCCCAGTTATAAATTATTTCGTATGCTATCATAAAGATTTTGGATTAGAAAATCTAGTAACCCCGGCAAGTTGTATAATATAGCTACCGTCAAAAAGGCGCATTGTTTTACTATTTTAAAGATGGGAGTAAAGTTTTTATGAATTCATTTACACCAAAGCCAAAATTTCCAATTTATCTTTCACTTTCCCAGAGTGATTGGGAACGGAAGATTAACGAGTGTAAAAAACTCATTTCGCCGTGTGTTTTGTGTGGAAGACGATGCAAAGCTAAAAGAACAAAAGCTCACGTTTCTCATTGTGATTCTTTATGGTCCGTCAATAAGGCTGCAGATTTAATACGCAAGGGGCTTAAATTGAATACCAAAGTGGCTTCTTCTGCCGAAACCGGATCCACATTCTTAGGATTTTGCCAAACAGCGGATAAAGCTATTGTAGCAAGCTACGGTGCCCATTTCGGTGAAGAGCCTCCATTGGTTGGTAGACGCGGTTCCGGCACGATATTTTTTGCCGGATGTAATCTAAAATGTTCTTACTGCCAGAACTTTGATATTGCACATTTTAATCGGGGCGAAGAGATAAGTGATGAGCGTCTCAGCGAGATAATGTTAAGAATGCAGCAGATAGGATGCCACAACGTTAATTTGGTGACGCCTACCCATGTGGTTCCTAACATCGTATCTGCCGTGAGATTAGCAGCGGAACAAGGCCTTAAGATTCCATTGGTTTACAATACCGGAGGATATGATAACCTTGAAACGATTAAGTTACTTGATGGAATAGTAGATATATATATGCCAGATATGAAATATTCAGATAAAGAGCCAGCGAAGGAGTTTTCATTAGCGCCTGACTATCCTCGGCTAAATTTCGAAATCGTCAGGGGAATGTATAAACAAGTAGGAGATCTAAAAATAGGAACGGATGGAATCGCAACCCGTGGACTATTGGTCAGACATTTAGTATTACCGGGAAATATGGCTGGCACTGAACGAATCATGAATTTCCTCGCCGAAAACATATCGAAGAATACTTATGTAAATATAATGGCACAATATCGTCCCTACTACCAGGCAATAGGACACCCTGTTATTGGTAGGAGAATCACCAACAGGGAATACCGAAGGGCTATAAAGTTAGCTAAAAAGGCGGGATTAACTAGAGTTCAAGCACTTTAATAAACATATCACTGCCGTAAATTTTTGCCTAGATTATTAAGTTTAAAACTCAAACACTGTCATGTTCCTTTTGATCCCCATTTGCTTTATGATGTTCTGTAGTCGGATCTTTTGCTTCGCTTTGAGCATTTTCTTCGGGCTTATGCTCAGATACTTGACATTCTACTGATACCAATTGGTTGACAGAAGTATGATCGCTGTAATGTAGTTTGGTTGTGAGCAAAACAGAAATAATAGTAGCTACAAGCAGCGCGCCTAAACCCGATTTTATTATAAATGGTGTCAATTGATTCATAGCATCTCGTGCGAAGGCCTTTAGTGGGCTTACGATCAATAGCGCACCCGAAATGTCGTCCCCGGTTTGCCAAGGGACAGACACTGCTACTTCATCTTTTCCTAATAGGGGCAAATCAAATGACTGTACCTCTCCAGTTTCAATTGTAGATTTTAAAGTTTCAGATTCAATTCTTTTACCCACAAAATTTTCCTCGCCCAAAGAGTCAGAAATTATGGTGTTATCGATATTTGTAACAAGTATGCGCATTCCGGTATTGTAACTTACCCATTCAGCTATTTCTTGGCTAGTCTCTTGATCTTCGACCGACACATTTAAGTCAGCCACGATGCCAGCAACGTGTTCGCCGCTCAGCTTAACCTGATATGCAGAAGTTTTACGAAAATGATCTTCTATAGTATATTTCTCGACGGCACCCATGCACAGGATAACGATTAAGCTAAAACCTAACAGCACTACTATTGTTTTTGTTTTCGAAACCATATTATGACCACGACTCCTTAGTGAGCAACCTTTGTTTTCGTAATTTATAGTTTAGGAATTTTCATTACGCGATCTTTATTATCTCACTTATGTCAACTTAGGTATAGGTAACATACATAAGTTTACCTAAAACTATTCGTATATGTCATCTATGAATATGTAAAATAGCGAGATTTAAAAGGTAATCTATGATTTTTTCAAAAACTACCATATATGTTGACATATATCTGAATATCTTTATAATAAGTAATGGGTATAAATCGATAACTGATTTGGTGAGTTATGATTTTTGCATTACTTAGTGGTAACAATATTAGTTACGATATCAATTTGCAATTTAACACAAATTTAAAAGTTGAAAGGAGGAAATAAAATGCCAGCTGGTGATAGAACTGGTCCAGGTGGTTACGGTCCGATGACCGGTCGAGGTTTTGGCTATTGTGCGGGTTATCCTACCCCGGGTTATGTGCATCCGGGTCCTAGGGGCGGTTGGGCTAGAGGTGGTTTCGGTCGTGGGGCTTACGGTAGGGGCCGCTACGGAAGAGGATTTGGAATGGCAGTAGGTCGGTTTGGTCGAGGTGGATTTGGTTGGGGAAGAGGTTGGTACAGCTATCCGTATCATGGAGAATATTATGCTCCCCAAGCATACCCCTATGCGGGACCATTGGCTGAACCAGTCGACGAAAGGGATTTACTCGCTGAAGAAGCGGAATATTTAAGTGATGATATCGGGGCTATTCAGGCTAGATTGGATGCAATAAATAAAAGGCTTGAACAGTTAGGTTCAATGGAAAAGCGCGATGAAGACCGGGAGTAAGTTCTAAACTATAAATGTCGATCAAAGAAAAAACGAAATACAAAAGCAAGGAGTTAACTCCTTGCTTTTGATGTTCGCAGTGATCTAATGATTAATCTCCTAGTAAACCTTAATCTAATTACTGATTAATCAGTTACCAGAAATCGTAATTCCTTTAACTTGAATCCAGGGTAAAATGCTGTTTCCGTAATTTACGCGCTCTTTGGATATTGACACAATCTGATTTAACATATCGACAAAATTACCTGCGATCATGGATTCGCTTATTGGATACTTAATTTTACCATTTTCAATCAGGTAACTATTTTTAGCCACTCCTGAGAAGTCACCACTATCTGTGGGATATCCGCCAGAGAATCTTGAAAGTAGAATACCTTTTTCTACTGACTTTACCATGTCGTCATAAGAAGTCTCACCGGAGTCTACGATGAAAGCACCGCCTTGGTTGGGTGCTCTGTCGAGCCCGGTCTTTTTTGATCCATAAAGACTTAAAAGAAAGGTTTTGAGGACACCCGAATCAACTATAGTGCTGTTCTGAGCCGCATATCCGTCTGAAGTAACAAAGTATCCGTTACATATTTCATTTGACACAGGATGTGAGCGCAAAGTAAATAGGGGGGTCGCGATTTGTTGATTAAGTTTATCTTTGTAAACGCTGGTGTTCGTGATCATAGGCCCGTCACTTAGGGATCTTGCTAAAAAGTATAGCAGATCGCTCATACAATCTGGCGTAATAATAACTTCACCGATAAATTTTTGATTTAAGCTACGTGTGCTAATCTGTTCTGTTGATTGTTTCAAGAGAGCGTCAATAGAACCCTGTTCTAATAAAGGCTGTTCAAGATCTTTTACAGAAAAGCCTGTATAATTAAACGACGATACTTTATTTGTGTCAGCAGATGAAAACAGAAAACTACAATTATAGATGCCTTTGTTCGTAATAAAATCTACGCCGTTAGAGTTCAGAAAGCAATTTGTCGTTTGGGTGAAATCTACAGAGACCTGCATTAATATTACTGTGGGATATTTTTGCTTCACCTGTTGAGTAAATTGCTTTATCCTTAAGTGCATTTTGTCTAGTTTAGGTGTCGTGCTTCCGACAGAAAACTTTGCTGAAGGTTGGATTTCCGATATATCATGGGCCTCATCAGGGGCTGATGAAGCCGCAATTGCAAGCGCTTCTGATGCGGCTTTATCCAATGATAGATTGTCAGATTTGTTTGTAATAGTTGAACCCTTTTTATTGTGTTTTATGGCACTTAGCCCAATTTGCGTGTCAAACGTGGTTCTAAATAAAGTAAACTCACCAAGTTCTATGTTCATTTCATGCTTATTGATGAACGTTACACTACATTGGGCTTTTTCTGCACCGGCTTTTAGCAATGCATTTAGACCGTATTTGGCGATTTGCTTTGGTGATGTCATGTTATCTGCCTCCTATGTTTACATTGCATTTAATGGCCGGACCGCCCATTCCTACAGGTATAAGTTGTTTTTTGCCGCACATACCCGAGTTTGACCATTCCATATCACCAGATATCATTGTGACAGTCTTGAGCATGTCAAAAGCTACTCCCGAAATAGTAGTATCCTTGATTGCCTTACCGATTTTGCCATTTTTGATTTCGTATCCCAAGGTGATTCCAAACATGAATTCGCTAGTAGAATCAGCCTGACCATTGCTTGGGTAAATTAGATAATAACCATCTTCTATGGATTCGATCATGTCTTCAAGTCTGCTTGTACCCGGCAATATAGCTGTATTCCTCATGCGTATAAGTGGTTCGTCAGAAAACTGGTAAGCTCGAGCATTACCGGTAGGCGCTACACCGAAGTGTTGAGCGGTTTCCTTATTATGCATGTAGTTTTTTAAAATCCCTTTTTCGATTATTATGGTGTCTTCCGCTTTGGAGCCTTCGTCATCAACATGCACTGGGACGGGAAGCGTTTGGCCGTTATATGTATGGGCAAAATCAACTAAAGTTACAAGAGGACTAGCCACTCGTTTCCCGATTTTCCCTCGCGCTACTGAGCCGCTCATAACCATATCTGCCTCAGTTGTGTGTCCTATGGCTTCGTGAGCCAAAATTCCCGCAAGTTCTGCATCTAAAACACATGTTTTTATACCTGCTTTGGCGAAAACTCCGTTTGTCTTGTTTTCAAGGTGGTAGTATTGTTCTTCTACTCTTTCGTACAGATCTTCGGGTGTTTCGAACAAATCTTCAAAATGCCCCAAACCGCCATAGGCTTTGGAAAACTCTACTGGCTGTCCATCTTTTATTAAAGACATGCTGATTCCGATTGTACTTCTCGGAATCATAGAATAGGAATATGAACCATCTGATGTGAGCAGGTTCTTTTCCATGTCTAAAAGATTAAGGGATACCGTTCTGCTAAGTAAATTCGGATATTTGGAATTTATGTTGTCATCCAGCTGTTTAATGAACTCAACAAGTTGTTTTTGTTTTAAACGTGTTTTTTTGGTGGAAAAATCGTTTTCGGAGAAAAAAGGTGAATCCGGTAGTTCCTTTTTTGCTTTTTGCTCTCTTGAATCTAAGAATATTGCATTGTCGGTAGCGGTTTTAATTACAGATTTCGTTGTTTGATGTGAGATTTCTGGGTTAGATGCAAAACCCCAAGAACCATTGCTGTTTACCCTAGCGGAAATGCCGCTTGTTATCGAACGTGAATTTAAGGTGTTATTTCCCTTGACAAAAGCAATGCGCACTACCCGATTTTCTTGCAATCTTAGTTCAGTATATCTAGAAAAAAGTTTTGTGTAATCGCGTAAATTTAGACCGAACAAACATATTCCTCCTTCTACATTCTGATAAAAACTTAACCGCCTAACTTAATGATTGCATTGGTTGATTCTACATTGATTATTCTGGCACCTCTAAATAGCGCACAGATGCTAGTTTAGTATTATATATGACTACATCGTAGTTTGTTTATTTTTGACTTGTTTATATACTGATGTTAAGGAAAACGAATAAATGGGGGTAGCCCGTGTGGAAACACCTATTTCGAGGCGATCAATTTTTGAAGGGCGTATATTCTCGGTACGAGTCGATACCGTGTCGACTCAAAAGGGTTGCGAAACCACTAGGGAAATTATCGATAAGCCCGATACTGTATCGGTTGTAGCAATAGATGATGAGCACAATATATTGCTAGTGAAGCAATATAGGTACGCAGTTGGTAAATGTATTTTAGAGATACCCGCAGGTTCCGTAGATCCAGGTGAAACACCTGAAGAAGCCGCTAGACGGGAATTAAGAGAGGAAACTGGTTACGATTGCAAAACTCTCACCCCTATATATACTTTTTGGCCTGCCGTAGGTTATTGTACTGAAAAAATGATTATTTTCGTTGGCACAGGGCTTAAATTGTCCCCTCTTAAAGGTGACGAAGGCTATATAGAAGTTTTGCGCTTACCATTCAATCAAGTACACCAGTCGGTGCAAAGTGGTCAACCTGTTTTCGAAGATGCTAAAAGTAGCCTGGGTGTACTTTTGGCCGCGAAATTGTTTGACTAATTAAAATTCTAATACTTTTTCGGTATTTCGCGTATATCAATTTACCTTTATTTAATGAGGTGATCTTGTGAAAATGCGCCTGGATCTACATATTCATTCTTGTTATTCTCCGGATTCTTCTACTGAGCCAAAAAAGATCATTGAATTAGCAAAGCAAAGAGGTTTGGATGGGGTAGCCATTGCTGATCACAACACTGTCGGGGGTGGTTTGAAAGGTTTTGAAATAAATGAAGATCCAAATTTTGTAGTAATACCTGCTGCTGAGTACGCAACCGAATATGGACATGTAGTTGGATTGTTTATTAAGGAAGAAATTTTTAAGATCGACGAAAACAATGGTGATGCCGCTGAACGGAGGAAAATGCTGAGTCCTATATTTGATTTTAAATATATAATAAAAGCTATTCGCGCACAAAATGGCATCGCTGTACTTGCACATCCATATCAATCCACTACTCATTTACCAGAACATATTTTCAAGGGGGATATCAGCGTTGATGCTGTTGAAGGCTTTAATTCCCGGGCAGGTACAAGAGCCAATCCTAGAGCTAACGTTTTTGCCAAAAGATGTGCTGAAAAATATAATTTACCATCTCTGGGGGGTAGTGATTCCCACTTGCCTTGGGAGATAGGAAGGGCTTATACGGTAGTAGATTTATCATATGACCCCAGAAAAGAGCAACCTTTAATCGACTCCAAAAACGGCGTTTGCATAAGGAATAGCCACAACTTAATTAAAGAAGCTATTTTAGCAGGTCGCGTAGAACCGTTTGGTAAGCATACTTTTAGAGCAGTGATACCTATGACTGAATGGATAAAAGCATTAAAACGCAAAACTTACCACAGAATACCTAAGATCTGCGTATGGTTTTTATTTACATTGCTTGGGCCTGTGAGCTATTGGATTGAAGTAATTGCCGGCCGGATAAAAAAATATTTACGTGAAAATAAATGAGGGAGCATATTTACGGACGTAAATGCTCCCTAAGATAAAACCTATTACTAGGTATTGATTTAGCCTTTACTTTTAACTGAACTTATTATTGCGTCTACACGTTCTTTTTCCGGCAATACGCGGCCCGTTTCCGAATCAATAGTAACGCAAGCACCGTTAACTATATCGGTCTGAATCTGTCCGCATGCGGCCGGGTTTCCTATGAGGTGAGGTGCATCCAATAGTCCTATTTTAATAGCATGGGCTAACACTTTTGGTTGTGTAAGCGGTTGCGAAGAAGCATCATCATTTCCTAGTTCCGGTATTAAGTCCGGCAGCTGGGCAATAGATTCTAACAACATTTGGGCTTCTTTTATAAGTTGAGTTTTCCTATCTTGGACTTCTCGAGACAGTGTCATATCGGGCATACCCGATATACAATTCTCTATGACACCTTGTACGATTTTACAACTTTCAATGATGTTATTAGGTGTTGCTACGTGATCGCTTTCGCAAAAGGCTACTACATGTACAATGTGAGGTTTTAAATTCATGCTTACTAAAGTCGAGGTAGCCAATTGCCCTTTCGCCATATCTAGATCGATTGGAAAACTATCCAATCCTGCCCTTACTTGGCGCCATACCCGAAAGTCATCATCGGCAAGGGATTCGATAAGCGTAACTTTAGCCAGCATTTTGCCTAGATCCATGGCTGCGGAAGTTGCTGCAGGGGTGTTGAACATATATTGAGCGATGTAATCTTTAACCCCCACATGCTTTGCATTAAGTGCAGCTAGATAGGCAGTAGCCACGGCTATAACATCTGGGGCATGACGCAGGCTCCAATGATGAGATTCGTTGACTTCTACAGGAACGTTTCTCTTTGCGTGCCATGCCATTGCCTTTTTAGCTTCGTTCATAGATTGTTCAATAGTTCTAGGGCCGCGTCTGTCAAGCACATTGTACCAGCACAAAGGTATAGCGGTCCACGCATTATGAATTGTTTCAAGAAGCATTTTACCAAACTCGATCACGTTTTGAGTTCCGCTGTAACATCTCATTAATGGATAATTACCCGAGCGCGATGCCGCATATAGCGCTTCAAAATCTGAAGCATTTCTTACCGGAACGCCTCCAGCTCCATCTTGTTCTGGATCCATTTTTTCGGGATGAAAAAAATTTTCTTGAGCATTTTGGTCAGGACCTAACGAAATGATATCAAGCACTTGTGCATCAGATATTTTTTAATGCCATCGCGAGTGGATTCCACGGTAAGCTGACCGAAATGGTGCCTAAGAAGGGGATAAGGATGTTTCCAACGAATTCGTTCTGCCAGCGTATCCGGATAAAGGGTTTTCTCGGATGACTTTACTTTTCCTTTAAGATACATAGTTATTTCAGAGATACTTTCAGCACCCGAAAAAGTTTTGTCAAAGATCCCCAATTTCTTAGCTTCCGTGGCCACAGGTGGTGTTCCCCCGAATATTAATTTCGGAATATGTCGCGTATGAGTTTGATTTAGAGCATTAACTAAACGTTTAGCTAGGCTTTTTATTGCAGTTGGGGCGAGCCTGTAGCCTATCGCCAAAATATCGGGTTTATGTTTTTTCGACCACAATGCGATATTTTCGGGAGATTGAGCTGAACCTATAAATTTTGTTTGATAACCTATGGACTCAGCCAATTTTAAAAAATTTAAAATACCGGCCACATGTGCGCAATCTCCTATGGATGCCGCTGCTATCATAATTGGTTTCATATTTTGATACACTCCCTAGTTCGAAACAAGATTGATGATGTCACTTACGCTCATATTTGAAATTCCCATTGAACGAATAGTTCTTCCAACGTTTCGAAAATTAACTTCGTGGATTGCACTTGCCAATGTTATGACTGCATTTATTATGGGTACTTCTACGTTTGCGATTTTTGCAAATGCGGCAAGGGGAACCAGGCTGAACGGAACATCTTCGGTTATGTACCGATGATCGACCGATGCAGGTGCGTTTATTCCTTTATATCCAGGGTTTCGTTGTACGGCTTGATACAGGCAATCATCTTTAATGCCGTAGGTATGCCGCATCCAGGTTAAAGTAGAACGTGCTCGGACTCCAAAAGCCCTTGCTATCGATAGTCTTTCATTGTCCAAAGCTTTCAAAGTCTTAGCAACAGATGGTGTGATACCTTCTTTGTAGTGTTCATAGGCTAAACTGCATTCGATCCTTCCTGTGTTTAAAATTACAGGTAACGGATGAAATACTGCGCCGATATTATCGAAACTCGTAAACAACACGTTTTCTGCAGGAACAAATTGCGGATACGCATTTCTCAATACTTTTATAACCTTTATTGTTCTTGAGGATGGAAGGGCCGCAACAGGCACCCGGTTTTTAATGCCGTATATTCGGGATACACCTGGTGCTACAGTCCTGCTCGCATATATGAAAGTTCCTGCTTCTGCGATAGTCACATCGCATTTACATCCGTTTTGATACAAAGCCTGTCTAAACTCTAAAGCGCCGCCTGTTCGGCCTGGGTTTAGGACGATGATTTGTCCGTTCGAAAGCCATGGTGCCATTTGTGCAGCCACTTCCTTATGCCCTGAAGCTGGCACGGCGACCATTATAATTTTTGCCTCGCGCACAGTTTCTCCAATATGTGATGTGACAAGATTTGGCTTAGCAAAACCACCAATTTTTCCTTCTAGAAAGATACCACCTTTTTTATTAAGTGTTTGTATCTTATCTTCGGATCTATTCCAAAGGTTTACTCCGAATCCTTTGAGCGCTAAAAATCCTGCCATAGCTTGCCCACCGTTACCTGCGCCTATGACAGCGATAGTCGAATCGGGCAATAATTCGGAAAACAGTATTCTTTCTGCCATCCAACTCCCCCTCTACAAAATGGTAATCGTGTGTAAAATCCAAGACTAACATGGTGATTTTTGTCTTGGTGAAAGGTATAAATCTCCTCAGTGGGCCTTTTTAGGCAACAAAGCTAGGAATAAAATGATTTCGATTCGAATGGAATTTGGGCCGCTGTTTTCATACCTTTGAATTAGAATGTGAGAGATGATGGGTCATCGTGGAGGCCGAAACGGTTGAATTAATAACGGTTGGTACATTAAGTGTTTTATTGTGAGAGCCTCCCTTTTCCACGCTTACGAGGTTAGCTGACGGGCTCGGGTCGAAAAGGTTGTAACCCTACGCATGTTGCGATTAGCCCCAAGATTGGGTTCCCCGTTCTTTCTGATGAAGATTCAGCGTTAAACCATATAACTTCTCACTATAACACGATTATATATTTAGGAAGGGAAAATGTTAAATGATTACATTTAACGGACTGAGTCAACTGTTTGTGGGTTGAGAAACCCCAATCCCAAAATCCTTGGTTTT
>CAYORX010000015.1:34427-45797 GCA_964406505.1 uncultured Eubacteriales bacterium | reverse complement strand
AGGGATGGAAACCCTATATTCATCTAGTAGCGACAACACGGTAACAGGATTTTAGACTACCTATGAGGGATGGAAACGATACTGCACTCGGGCACCGAACCGTCGCAAAGCGCATTTTAGACTACCTATGAGGGATGGAAACAAGAACAGCAGTACATGGAAACCGCTGACCTGCGCCATTTTAGACTACCTATGAGGGATGGAAACAGTGTCAAGGGATGTTCGGTGAGTGGCCGCAAGTCGGATTTTAGACTACCTATGAGGGATGGAAACAGCGATACCCTGTTCACCCGCCGCAGGAACGTCTAAATTTTAGACTACCTATGAGGGATGGAAACTAGCGCGAAAAACTCACCCTGGATTGCAAGTTTGGGATTTTAGACTACCTATGAGGGATGGAAACAGGTCCTCAGAGGGAAAGCCGGGCTGTCCCAGCAGGATTTTAGACTACCTATGAGGGATGGAAACAATCTTTCAACAATGTGCGTTGTTTTGCGCGTGTATATTTTAGACTACCTATGAGGGATGGAAACGGCAATTTGTTGCAATAAAAAAGAACACCATATATTTATCATCCTTGCAAAGGAAACCACTGAATTAGCTATAGAAAACCCAGAAGAATTGGGTTATCAGTTTTTAAAGCGGCAATTATCCCTCCTTGAACATTACATAAAATATGACGTATTCTATGGCTCGCGAAGCGTTAAAAATTCGGAAAAAGTCTAAAACATTTATAAATATGATCCATTCTTGGGACCATACCCCTGATGATTTGTGCGCTATAGCGGCTTATTATATGGGTATGTTAGATAAAGCACGTGAACGCGGTAGCCGGGCCCTTTTGTATTCTCCCGGCAACAAGAGATTGCAGAAAAATCTTAAAATGATAAATGCTAAGTAACCCACTTACCTTCACGATTACTCAAAGTTGTGTTTAGGTATTTGTCTTAGTTTAATCTTTTTGAGATGCTCAATTAAAAGAGATGGTTCTTCCTTAACAACTAGCGTATCCAATTGTTCCTTGCGGCAAAAACCTTCAAGAGCCATATGATTTAAAAAATTAATCAATGGTGCAAAAAAATTATTGACATCTAAAATTCCAATGGGCTTTAGGTGATAGCCGATTTGATTCCAGGTAAACACTTCAAAAAACTCCTCCATTGTTCCTAGACCCCCAGGCATAACAATGAATGCATCGGCTAAATCATACATCATCGCTTTTCGTTGATGCATGTTTTCTACAATATGTTCCTCAGACAAGGGTATGTGGCTTACCATTTCGTGTATTCGCCTAGGGATTACGCCAACAGCGTAGCCGGAGTTGTCCATTACGGTTTGAGCTATTACCCCCATTAATCCAATGCCACTTCCTCCAAACACCAAGGTAATATCGTTTTTCGCTAAAAATGCGCCTAAGTCTTTAGCCCGACGTGTATAAAGGGGATTGCGCCCTGAATTTGATCCGCAAAAAACGCAAATGCTTTGAATGTTATTCATATATTCCTCCCTTTTCGGTAGCTTTAACTAATGCATTGACTAAAACCGAGTGATTCTTAAATTATTGTTCTTTAAGATGTTTTAAATTTCTAGCGTTAAAAACTTTTCGTTTTTGTTATGATATCAGAACTGTCGATATCGAGAAATTTCATTCATTGAATTCGCCCTAGACATATATGATATGCGAATTATGTAGCAAATGATCAAACATAGCCTTGGAAAAGATTTCATATGGACTTGATCCTCTTGCCTTCCTTTGCAAAAAACCTTTATCAAGCAAGAACATCTGTTACGTTTGTATTAAAGGGTGCCTAGTTTTTGTAATCTTGATCAGTTTAAAAATATTAATTGATAATTAAGTATATGTAGTGTATTGTGTGATGTGACAGCATATACACTTAGGCGGTGAAGTGTTGAAGATAATTATTTCAAACACAGCGAACAAACCGCTGTATCAGCAAATAAAAGAACAAATAATTGAGGCTATTTTAAAAGGTGAATTGGCCGAGGGAGATCCGTTGCCTTCTATTCGAGGTTTTGCTAACGATATAAAAGTGAGTGTTTTGACCGTTCGAAGAGTATATGACGAATTGGAGCAAGAAGGATTTACTACTAGCCAAGTGGGGATAGGAACTTTCGTTTCGACAGGCAACGTGGAAATTTTAAGAGATTTTAAACGGCATATGGTAGAGAAAAAAATGCACGAAGTAATAGAAATGGCTAAAATGCTCGGTATTAACAAAAAAGAATTGTCTGTAATGATGGAAATTTTGTACGAGGAGGACAAATAGGCTTGAGTAAAATCTTAGAAGTTAAAGGGCTGAATAAGTCCTATGGTGATTTTTCGTTAACTAATGTGAGTTTTACTTTAAGGAAGGATTGCATTACGGGGTTTATCGGTGTTAATGGTTCAGGAAAAACCACTACCATTCGCGCTATACTTGGGCTTATAAAAAAATCTTCCGGTGTAATAGAAGCTTTCGGGGAAGACATGGCGACAAATGAGAATAAAATCAAAAACCGGATCGGCGTAGTGTTAGATGAAGGCTATTTTTATAATAATCTGACGATGGATGAAATGAAAGGTTTGATTGCCCCTGCTTATTCGGATTGGAAAGAGAATGATTATCTCAAGTACATGGATAAGTTTTTATTGAACCCACGCCAAAAAATTGGAACCCTCTCTAAAGGCATGCGTATGAAATTTGCTTTAGCGTTAGCGCTTTCACATGATGCTGATTTGCTTATCATGGACGAACCGACGAGTGGTTTGGATCCGTTAGTTCGCAGTCAGTTTTTAGATAGTATGAAAGATTATATGAAGCAAGGTGGGAAATGTGTGCTATTTTCTACGCATATTACATCTGATTTAGATAAAGTTGCCGATATATTGGTTCTCATCCATAATGGTAGGATTTTATTTGAACTAGGAAAGGATGCTTTGCTGGACAATCACCGCTTGGTAAAGGGTGATAACAAATTTCTTACAAGCCAAAACGTAAAACTGTTTTTAAATATTCATCGGACAGATTATGGATTTGTTGGGGTTACTGATAGGATTTCGAAAGTAAAAAGCGCTGTTCCCGGCAGTATTTTGGAAAGACCTACAATTGAGGATGTGATGTTAGCCTATATCGAAAGGGGAGATGGATAATGTTATTATCTAATTTGGTTAAAAAGGACATTCTTATTGCTAAAAATAATTTGTTGCTAATCTTGTTGGTGATTGGAGCTATCCCTTTATTTGTACAGTTTGTTGCGCCTTCCGTGCCCGGTTTTGCGTCTTTAACTTACATGGTTGTTTTAGGGGAAGTCATGATTATGCAAGCCATTGCCCAAGAAGAAACTAAGCAGCCTAAAACAATGGCACTTTTGTGTGCCGCACCTTATCCACGAAAAACTGTGGTTTATGCAAAGTATGTTCTATTTTTCTTGATTTTCGCCTATTGTATTGCGGTACATACTGTAACGATGTTGTTTGTCAATATGGCTAATATTGTCGATTTAACCTCGATTTTGACCGTTATGTTGCTTGGAGCAGTTTTGTTTGGCATTTATGTGCCGACTGAATTCCGATATGGTGTGGTAAAGGCGCAGGTGATTTTTACAATTGTAATTTTGTCACTTTCTTTAGGCCCTTCCATTTTGGTCAGATTGTTTGCAGATACCGAATTCGACTTTTCGTTTCTAGAATTTTTAAAATCCATATCTCCTATCGGTAAAAACTTGATGCTCGCCGTAGGCACCGCGTTGATTATCACTGTTTCTATGCTAATATCGAAAGACATTTTTTTAAATAAAGAATTATAAGAAAGCTATCGATTTATCCCGCCGTTTTTGCAGCATGCCGAGGTTTTATGCTGCTGTTTCGGTCTGATGCGCTGGTTCTATCCCGCCGTTTTCGCAGCATACCGAGGTTTCATGTTGCTGTTTCGGCTTGATGCGTCGGTTCTATCCCGTCGTTTTTGTAGCATACCGAGGTTTTATCAAACAAAACTTTTGTATAAGGATCTAACATCGCAAAAAAACGTAATTTTTATATAATAGATAAAAGTAAAAACGTTACATTCCTCTTTTCTTTGGTGATTTTTTAGATACGAGGTGTCTTTATGCCATCTGAAATTTTTGAAAAGAATTTTTACAGCGGTGAGATTGAAGATTCTGATATGCCTAAAAAAGATTTTAATCGCAAGCGGGACGAAGTAAAAGTTTCGGCAAAATCTTTGGATTACTGTGACAAAGTTTTCTGTAAATCATCAGAATGTATGAATGATTTACCGGATGATTCCGTTGGTTTGACAGTCACCTCACCGCCTTACTGGAATGCCATCGATTATGATAGGCATTCAAAAAATCCTGATTTAAATTATCGAACTAGAAACTATTCTGTAGGATATGAGGATTATGAGGAGTACCTACAGTGGTTTGGAAGAATTTCCAAAGAGGTGTTGCGGGTTACAAAACCGGGTGGGTATTACGGAATAATCATAGGTACGATACTTTTTAATGGACGGCACTATCCTGTTCCTTTCGATGTAGTTTCTATTTTGGGTAGACAAGGATGGGATTTTCATCAAGATATAGTTTGGCATAAGGTTACGGGTGGCGTGAAAAGGGCTGGGGTGTTTTTGCAAAATCCTTACCCCGGATATTTTTATCCCAATATTATGACTGAATACATTTTAATTTTAAGAAAACCTGGACCTAAGATTTATGAAACAAACAGAGATAAGCAAAATTGGCAATCTAGGGTGCCTACTGAACGATTGTTTACGAATGAGATAGCTAATACGGTATGGCACATTGCACCTGTGCCCCCCCGAACTATAGATCATCCTTGCCCTTTCCCGGAAGAAATTCCTAAGCGGTTGATTACGCTCTATTCGTATCCTAAGGATCTTATTTTAGATCCGTTTTGTGGTTCTGGGCAAACCTTGAAAGCAGCTCGTTACCTTGGCCGACACTACGTAGGATACGACATCAGCCAAGAGTACGTTGATTTAACCCTACGTAGGGTCAGTGAGGCATCAGGTATCCGACCAAAACAACTTGTCGCTTCATTTGAAAAAATTGACAAAAATGCTAAGAGGGCCGGAAGGACAAAGGTTGGATCCGAAACCCGGTATAAAAGAATAAAACTTAATGAAAAATAAATGATGACATTCCCTATAAGGTTGAATAACTATTAATTCATTTTCAATACCTGTTCATTTTATTGTTTACCCTGGGTTACTCTGATTGCCCCCTTGTTTCAGACTTTTTCAGTTATTAAGTTTCATATGAGTGGGAAAATCGTTCGCGTTGGCTCAACATTCCTTTTTCGATCGAGGAATACGAAGATAGGATAAAGCGTTTGCGTAATGCTATGGCAGAGAGTTACCTTGATGTAATGCTAGCTTACTCAGGACCTAACGATGAAGGATCAGTAAGATGGGTTGCCAATTTCCCAAGTTTTTTTAGAAACACTATCGTAGGTTTAGGTTTGAAAGATGATCCCGTACTTAGCACAGATTCAGTTATGCACAGTGAACTGATGCATACGGAGATCTAGATTTTTTGGATTAAAGATGTTCGCCGGGCCCACCACCAGGCTACAGTACGCAGCGCCGAGAACATGATCGACTATGTAGTAGATGTGCTTGAAGAATTGGGCTGTTCAAAACAAAACCTGGGTTGATCGGCGAGAGGTGGATGCCCAATCAAATGATGACGAACCTTATAGCTTCGCTGACACGGTACAGGTAAAAGATCAGCACTGTACTAATCTTTTGTCAAGACTAAAGACCGATCTTCCGTGTACGATCTGATGCGTTCCATAGCACCGTTTTGTAAGGAATCGGAGTGGGGGATGCCGCGGGATATTTTGCGAAGATTAAGGAAGCTGGGATGGGCACAAACGTGGTTTCTTTAGTTTGACATGCTATATTAAAGGCAGCTGGTATGGGAATGGCGAACAGATCTCCTTCAACGACGGAACTCAACAGGTGAAAGACATTCTTAAACAGTGCATGGATGAAGGAGCAGTTGGAATATGGCTTCGTCTACTGTATACCTCAAACTGTTTTACGGATGTTGAAGAGTTAATTACATTGTCCTCGGTAGTTGCAACCTAAGGCGATATCGTAGCTACACGTATGAGAAGCCATGTAGTTGATCTTTTCGGTTCTATGCATGAAATACTTAATATGGCAAGAAAAAGCGGCGATAAACTGCAAATTTCTCATATGATGGCACCCGATGGTGAATAGGCAGAAAAAGCCTTAGAAATGTTGGATGCAGCACGAAGTGAAGGCTTTGACGGTTTTCATGATCAATGTCCTTATAAAAGAGCGATGACGTCCATTCAAAGTTTGATTCTACCGTGGGCCCTTGCGAGTGGGCGATTAAAGACTGTTCAGCGGATAGAGCAAATTGATATTAGAAAAAAGATTTGTAAAAAAACTTGTAATGATATCGAAACTGGGTTACCCGGATGAGAAAATATGGCCGGTTCTGTTAGCGGCATAGCGTTGAGTTATTAGAATCTCAGGGACATAAGTGGGCAGGCTTAAATATGGCTGAAATCGGGGAACGAAGGGGAAAACCTACTGTATCGTGTTTTGTCGAATTAGTTCGCGAAATGGAAGACCCTGGTGCGCTTTCAATAAGCCTAACCGATGAGTCAGCGTTAACAACGTTTATGAAGGCTGAAATTCAGTGCTTTGGGTTTGATGGAATTCTGTGTTGGGGCTTAAATATCCACGAACATATGGAATTTATCCACGGATACTTGGTGTTTATAGTAGAGATAAAAAGATATTGCGGCTCGTAAATGCTGTAAAGAAATGCACTTCAATTCCTGCTGAGCGGTTCAATTTGGTAAATAGAGGTCTGTTGGTTAATGATGCAATTGCTGATATTGTGGTTCTTAACATGGAAAAAATATCGGATCATGGGAGTCATGGCTGTTTTGCTTTACCGTCTGGAATTATTTATGTGCTTCCAAATGGAAAAGTGGTTGTAGAAAATGGAAAACCTACCAGGGTTAGGCCTTGACAACTACTTCTTTAAGATAGAAAAAATGATTCGGGAAATTAAAAACCTACTGTGTCGTTGGTGTCAACAGCGATGATAGTGGTGCTAGGGTTTTCTCGTGTTGGATGAACGAAATATTCATTATTCTGGGTGAAAGGAAGGCTGATGAAATGTTGGAAAAAAGAGTCGACCCCCAAAATACAGCAATTTTAGTCATCGATATGCAAAACGATTATTGCCATCCTAATGGTGCCCTAGCAAAGATAGTTGGTGAATTGCCCCGTGTTCAGAGAATGATTCCTCGTTTGCGCCGACTAATTGATGCTGCACGGCAAACGGGAGTGCGAATAATTCATATTCAAAGTCAACAAACGCCAGAAACAAGTTCGGATGTATGGCTCAGCCGCACTAAAAGCGGAAATGACACTTATTTGTGTGTACCTGGCACTTGGGGAGTCGAACCTTGTGGTGTAGAGCCCCAAGAGAACGAGATTGTGGTCATCAAACATCGTTATAGTGGTTTTGTTGGTACCAACTTGGAGCAAATACTACGCGCTTTAAAAATACAAAATTTAATTGTTACCGGCGTGGCTACAAATGTATGTGTAGAGTCTACGGCTAGGGACGGATTCATGCGTGACTTTTTCGTCGTTTTAGTATCAGACTGTTGCGGTAGCACTTCTGATGATGAGCATATAGCTACATGTAAAGTGATCGATCGGTGTTTTGGCATCGTCGCTAACTCGAATGAAATTATTCCAATGTGGCAAAAAAAGAACTAGTTACACCTATAAAGTTGGGCTTCGATATCAAAGGAATCGGAACGGCGGCGTCATGCTGCCTTCTGTATTTATTTGTCTTTATCTTTCAAAAGTCGATTCGCCGTTTTCACATTTTTCTTTTCAAACAAGGTAGGCAAGAGTTGTTAGAGGACGTATTGCAGAAATGATTTGAGACTCGTATTATGCACGAAATTTTCGTTGAAAGTATAGCGAATTGAAGGGTTTTAGTGTCAGGGGTAGAAATAACCGGGAGACGCCAATTCGGTTTTGAATAATAAGGAAAGGAGATCAGAAATGAAAAGGCGCATAGTTTCACTTGTTCTTGCGGTTCTATTAATTGTAACTATGTTTCCGATCAGTGTTTTCGCCCAAAAATCCACTCATACGATTATGTCTTTTGGCAACCAATTTGAGATCGATACGTTCGACGACTGGATTACTGGTGATTTGGACAAAGGAAAATTAATTGTAGATAAAAATTTGGGAGGCGGGGCTATCAAACTTGCGAATGGCGAGCTCGAAGCAGTCTACACTTCCCAGGATATCACCATGGATAAGTCATTTGAATACCTGGTTATGTCATGGAATGCTGATACGCCCGAAGGAACTTGGGTTGAGGTAACTGGTAGCGTTTATCTTGACAAAATTAAAGAGTGGAGCGGTTATGCTACTTGGGGTGTTTGGAGTCCACATATCAAAAGAGCTTCTCACGCCTCGTATTCTAGCGAGGAATTGCCGTATATCAATATAAGCTCAGACGAACTCACGGTTCGAGGAAACCCTAATGATGGCGATACAGCGTCAAAGATTAGACTAAAAGTCATTCTTCACAGGGATGCTTTGGATATTGAATCGCCGGTACTTTGGTATCTTCATGGCACAACTCGTACTACTGGAATTGTGCCGGAAAAGGTCTTCAAAGATGGGTTAGGAAATGTTAAAGATTATGAGTGCGAGGTTCCTGTACCTCAGTATTCACAAAGTATTCGCGCTCCGGTTATAGGTAGCGTTATATGTAACCCTACGAGTACTGCTATGTTGCTTAATAGCGTATCTGAGATGGAAAATTCCGGATTGAACTTGTTACCCGAGGAAGTTGGAATGGGTTGTTATGACTTTAGAAATAACACCTTCGGCAATTGGTCTTTTGCAATGGCCACTGCTGCATCGTATGGCTATAAATCTTATGTAGATTACACTAGTATTGAAGGAATAAAGCGGCATCTCAAAAATGGCTATGCTGTTGGCGCCAGTGTTCGCTATTCCAACGTTCCCGGTGCAGATGATTACCTCGAAAATGCGACTGGTTCAACTAGCGGACATCTGATCGTTCTTCGTGGATTCACAGTGCAAGATGGTGTTGAATATTTTATCTCTAACGATGCGCTTAGTCCGACTAACGAACAAGTGCGCAGGTTATATAAAGTTGATCAATTTGATAATGTGTGGACCCGAAATACAATATACATCGTGAAGCCGGGTAAAGCTGAAGGTTTAGGAAAATATCCGGTTAAACGTATTAATGCTGATCTTCGGGAAGTAGAGCCACACGAATACGAGATTTGGGCCAAGATCGATGGCGAAGATACTGCTATAGCAATGCCTAAGCAAGATAGTACTTATAACAACAGACATGGGTTTATAGGATATATATCTGAGCCTGAAGTATTTACCGGACAGTCAACTTCGATCTATTCATACGTTAGTGTAATGGCCAACGATAGCGATCGTCTCGTTTTTTCTGACGAACTATTGGAAAATGATAATTTCAAACTTTATGTCGCAAACAATGATGCATTTACCGGAAAAATTTTTATAGCAGACAAAAACAGTGATATCAAATACCTGTATTTGGCGACAGTGTCTTCAACCGACTATACCGTCACCGATGATGAGATTAGCCCCAATGAAAAACTTATTAAGTTTGGTGAGACTGCAGTAGAAGAGTTTTTAAACGGACTTGAGGCAAGACATGCTTCGTTTAAGTTGTTCGCTGCTGATGCTGATGTTAACGATGTTACTGATTATAATGATACAAAAGATAAGACTAGTGGGTTCCTTGAAGATGGAGATTTTGTCGCTGTTGTAGCCTTAGACAACGAAACTTTTCGTAAATATTCCATAAGACAGGGCGTGGCGTTATTACCTTTGAACCTTGAGTTCGAACAGGATTCGGTTTCTTTGTATCACATTGATTTTCCATTTACCAATGTTCTTAAAAATTATGAGGGTAAGGGTGTCATAACTTATACAAGTTCGAATACTTCAGCCGCTAGAGTTGACGAAAAAAGCGGGGAGGTTAATCCTTGGAATCTTGGCACTGATGTGATTATTACCGCTATGGTTGAATCAGATGGTGTATATCAGGCCGGCACGGCTAGTTACACTTTGTCGGTGCTAAGGGATACTATTGATAGCTTCCATTGGGGTACCATTGCCCATCCGAAAGTCGGTGAGGTACCTACAAAAACATATATACCAAGCACAAAAGATAGGCCGGGGTTGTTTTATTTTGCTACTAACGAGCCATTGTTTACGTGGAGCGGAACGCTTGAAGACGGTAAATTCAAAGCGGGGGAAGTTTACAGTGTTCAAGTTAGGCTTCAGTCGAATGATTACCCAGGTGGTAACAGTGCTTATTTTTATGCTAATCCGTTTACGGAGGATATGATAAGAGACCTACCTAAAGTAGGGGACGATGTAGGAGATGCTGAGATTACAGGTGTAACGGTAACAAGGAATAATAACTACCGCGTGACTGTGAAATTTGATTATTCAGCTCTGGAAGGTGAAGCGGATTTAGTAACCGTCTATGAAGATGTAAACAAAGCTGATTGGTACTATCCCGGGGTTAAGTTTGTTACTGAATCGGGTCTTATGCACGGTATTAAAGACGGCTACTTTGGCCCCTTAGATGACATGACGCGCGCTATGGTTGTTACTACTTTGTACCGATACGCCGGGTCTGCTGATGTACAAGGAAACTCTATTTTCGATGATGTAGAAGAAGCGCAATGGTACACAGACGCAGTGATATGGGCGAAAAATCTGGGTATAGTTGAAGGATATGGTCATAAGATTTTTGGTACTCATGACAAGGTAACCCGCCAAGAACTTGCAACAATCCTATATCGTTTCGCAAAGCTTCAAGCCAAAGATGTGGCAAAAGATGTTGAACTTGAAGATTATGTTGATGTAGATGAAATAGCTCAATGGGCTGAGGAAGCAATGAAATGGGTTGTGGGTGCAAAAATTGTGGAAGGTAGAAGCGGTAAGATACTGGCTCCGCAAGATTCTGTACTTAGAGCAGAAGCCGCAACAATGCTCATGCGATATGCAAATGTAGAAGAGTAAAAGAACGATTAATCGATAAATATCTTAGCCTTAGGGCATTCGGAATCACAAGGCGCTTCAGGATTGTATCAAACATAGATTGGCCGGGTAAAGATGTACTTTGCCCGGCCAGTTCTAGCCATAGTCCCATTCTATCCTGCCGGTTCGGCACGATGTCGAGCTTCCATCCTGCCGATTTGGCGCCATGGTCTCGATCTATCCCGCCGGTTCGGCACGATGTCGA
>CAYORX010000015.1:0-34327 GCA_964406505.1 uncultured Eubacteriales bacterium | reverse complement strand
GGCACGATGTCGAGCTTTCATCCTGCCGATTTGGCGCCCTGGTCTCGTTCTATCCCGCCAAGCCGAAGGAAATTCGACAAAAACGCGGAATATAAATTGTAACCGAGAGTTTTTGCTGTATTTCAGCAAAACGAAAGGGGGATCTGCATGCTTGCACAAAAGTATTATAATCATAAGCAAAGTTGTGATCAGGATGGTGTTATTTTCTCTTTTTCGGGATTTATGTCAGAAGAAGTTTTATTTGCCTTAGGAGACGTTCTAAAAACCAAGGTAGCACGAGCGACAACCGATCCCAACAGAGTCAAGCGAGTATTTTCAGTTTTCGTCGAATTGGTGCAAAATGTTATTCGATACTCGATGGAAGGATTCAATGAAGTTCGGGGCGTGTCTGACAAGTTAGGATCGGGAATTATAATTGTTGGTGCTAAAGATGAACAATTTTATGTAGGCTGTGGCAATGTTATTTCTCGCGAGGACAAAGTTGCACTCCAAAATAGATTGGAAACTTATCAAAAACTAGATAAAACTGAACTTCGAGCCCGTTATCGCAAGCGGTTGAAAGAAGAAACCCTTGGAGATGTCAGATTGGGCAAAGGGGCCGATTTGGGCCTCCTTGAGATCTACCGCCGCTCAAATGCTCCCATAGAATTTGATTTCATAAAGATAGATGATAACAAGGCTTTCTATTATATTAAATCCTATATATGATAGCGTGGTGATTAAACTGGAAAATATATTCATTTCACTTACCAAACGGACCCCGGAAATCAATTTTGATTTTACAAATGGATTCTTTAGCATAAAAGGGGAATCTTATCCAGGAAATGCATTGTCTTTTTTCGGGCCTATCATTGCTGCGTTTGATACATATTTGCAAAATGCTCCTCATCCGGATCTGGTCTTCAACATCGAGATGGAATATTTTAATAGTAGCAGTGCTAAAGCTTTGATGAATATATTTCAGCTGGCTGACGAGGCAGCTAAGGCCGGCACTTCGGTAACTATTTGTTGGTGCTATAAAAAGGACGATTATTCCATGAAAGAATTCGGGGAGGACTTTTCCGAAAATTTAAAATTCTTAACTTTTAAAATGGTCGGTTTAGGCTAATGAAATTTAGCTTATTTTATAAAGAAAGGGAAATAATTCGCAGGGCTCAACAGTTAGTTTCCGAAAAAGGAGTCGATCTAGACGGCGTAAAAGAATGCCTAATCACTGTTACAAATGCTTTGAGGCAGTGCTGTAAAGAACAAAAGAGCCTGATGAGAATTAGCGATCGTCAGCAAGAACATCTTAGAGTGATTAAGGAAAAATTATTGGTTAAAACTCGTCGTCTGAAACAACAGGCCGCGGATTTAGAACAACTCAATGCAAATTTGGCACTAGAAATTGCTATGCGCAAACAGGTGGAACAAAAATTGCGTGTAATGGCTAATACTGATGAGTTAACCGGAGTGAATAACCGACGAAGGTTCATTGAACTATTAGGGCTAGAGATAGAAAGGGCGAAAAAAAATCAACAAGCCCTTTGTTTAATGGTTTTAGATATAGATCATTTCAAAACCGTAAACGACCGCTTTGGTCATGCTGTAGGTGATAACGTTCTCAATCATTTCGCTAAGGTTTTGTCGTCAAGCGTACGTGAAATAGACATCATTGGTCGTCTTGGTGGTGAAGAGTTCGGCGTGATATTACCCGAAACCCCAAGTGAAAAGGCTTATATTGTTGCTAAGCGAATCTGTTTGAAAATCGCTAGCGGGCAAATTATTCCGCCTGCTAAGGACATTAAAGTTACTGCAAGTATTGGCCTTACGCAATTAAAGCAAGGGGAATCTAGCCATCAGATTATGGTGAGGGCCGACAGCGCCATGTACGTTGCCAAACGGCAAGGGCGTAATCAGGTTGTCATCGTATAGCGCAAAAAATTCGGAGGAAAACTTTTATGCAAGGTAATATCCACTATAAACTTGGTAAAGCACTGCTCGTTGTAGGTTTTGTACTTGTGGCTATACTATTGACACCAAATCATATTTGGGCCCAGGCAAAAGATTCAAAATGGCACGTTGGCGTTCTAGCTAACAAAGGTAAGTTGGCGGCGTTGGAAACTTGGCAGCCGCTTATGGATTACCTAGAAAGTTCAATTCCCGGTTACAAGTTCATTTTAGTGCCTTTGGGATTTGATGAGCTGTATCCTGAATTAAAAGCTGGTAACATCGATTTCATCATAACAAATACGGGGCAATATATTGAATTAGAAGTCGAATGTGGAATTTCACGGCTAGCTACTTTGCGAAGTGCCGGGCCAAACACGTTTCACACTAAGTTTGGCGGTGTGTTATTTGTACGTGCCGATTGCGATTATATTTCAGAAATAACTGATTTTCCCGGGTACAAAGTTTTAGCTGCTGACGAAAAATCTTTTGGCGGATGGCTCATGCAGCTTCGGGAAATCAAAAATAAAGGGGTTGATCCTTCCCAGTTTGCCGAGTTTGGGAGTACCGGCAACCACGAGTTGGTTGTTTTATCAGTGCTTGAAGGAAAATTTGATATAGGTGCCGTACGCACCAATGTGCTAGAATCTATGGTTCAATCAGGCAAAATCGAACTCGATTCTATTAAAATAATCAATCAACAACATGTACCTGGTTTTCCATTTCTTCATAGCACCAGACTTTATCCCGAATGGCCATTTGCAAAGGCAGCTCATACAGACAGTGTTGTTGCACAGGAAGTGTCTATCGCGCTCCTTACCATGCCACAAGACTCGCTCGCTGCCGTGGCTGCCCAAAGCGGTGGCTGGACTATTCCTGAAGATTACAGCGCTGCCCATGAACTTTTTCGTGAACTTAAATTGGGTCCTTATGAACAGATGGGCGAGTTTAATATTATAGACGTCCTAAAAAAATATTGGCCTATCATATTATTATCAACGCTGTTATTAATAGTTGCTGGTGCAGCTGCAATTTGGGTTTCTGCCGCAAATCGTCGTCTTGAGAGGGCATTGTATGATTTAGATGAATCCCATACTAAACTTGAGGCTGCTAACTCTTTGCTTATGGAAAGCATGGAATATGCACAAATAATCCAAGAATCTTTGCTACCCGATGAAGAGTACTTGAAGACGATTGTACCCGAACTGGCAATTTTGTGGGAACCCTTAGACATGGTGAGTGGCGATTATTATTGGATAGACCAAATAGAGGATAAATTGTTTTTTATGATAGCAGATTGTACCGGACACGGGGTTCCCGGCGCTTTGGTTACGATGATATTGAGTGCTAGTTTGGATTTTGTTTTGCGTGAAGAAAAAACATTAGATCCGGCTGTTATCCTTAAGGAAATCGACCGTTCGGTACGCAAAAGGCTTCGTCAGGATGAACCAAATTCAGTTTCTGATGACGGGCTCGAAGCAGCCATCTGCGTGTTCGATCCCATTTCTAAAAGATTATTTTATTCTGGGGCAGGATTGCCTTTGTTTTATGTAAAAAGTGGAAAAATTTGTTTTATTAAGGCAGATCTTCAACAACTAGGCTACCGAACCTTACAGCCCACGGATCCGTTTAGAGTACATACGCTGGCACTTGATTCCGAAAGCACCTTTTACATGTTTACCGATGGTCTTATCAACCAAGTAGGTGGTACATCAGGGTACATGTTTGGCAGAAAACGTTTTGCAGATCTTATCGCCGATATAAGTAAACTGCCATTGCCAAAGCAGATTGATATTATAAAAGATCATCTGCGTGAGTATCGTGGGCAGGAAAAAGCTCGGGATGACATGACTTTAATCGGATTTCGATTGAAGTAGTAAGATTTGGCGCTATTTCAAACCTTTATCCGCATAATTAACCACGATCTTTTTGCGTTCCCGACAGATCCGGGCCGTAAGCATAAACGGGTCGAACACATTATTTTCTAGCAAAACCCCGCCACGTTCGGCCAAAAAACATGGCTTGCGTTTAGTTATCCCTTATCACTCTTCGGTTTTCGTGCGAGCATGGGTGTTTTTAAAATTGTTACTTACGGCACTTTGGGCGGTTTTGTAAGTGGCTTTAGCTATAAAACAAAAAATCAGGGGATGCGTAAGGAATGCAAAGGCGACAATACATAACTACTAGGATCGGCCGGCAGTTAAAAAGATTTTTCGCATGGTAAACTATGTATAAGGATCGCCGAAAATTGGACACGTAAAACAAAACTTGGTTCGACCTAAATATGTTGATCAATAAGTATGGCGTAAAAATGTCTTTTCTTCATCTTGTTTCACCCGAGGGTGGTGTAGTGTTTTGAAGGATACCGGAGCCACGAAATGGCACATCCTAGCGGCAGTTTTGATACCCGTACTAATGGCACCTATCGATTCAAGCGTTGTCAACGTGTCTTTTCCACTATTAGCGAAGGTTTTTAATGTCGGAGCAGACCTTATTGGCTGGGTAAGCATGTCTTATCTTCTCGTTACTAGTAGCGGGTTGCTAAGTTTCGGTCGGCTGGGAGACATGTTCGGTTTCAGGCAAGTTTTTCTTATAGGCATTGCAATTTTCGCGGGTGGTTCCGGTTTGTGCGGAATTTCCTGGAACTTGGGCACTCTGATAGTTTTCAGGGCCATTCAAGCCGTAGGCGCTAGCATAACTGCCGCTTTAGCACCAGCCATAATTACGGCAACTTTTCCCCCGCATGAGAGAGGAAAAGCTTTGGGAATGCAGGGGATGGCAGTAGCTATTGGGTTAACTGTAGGTCCAAGTTTAGGCGGAATGCTTCTCGAATTTTGGGGATGGCGTACCGTGTTCTTTATAAACCTGCCAATCAGTCTCATTGCCTTCGGATGTTGTTACAAATTATTACCGGAAAAAGAGATGTTGAAAGTAGAAAGATTCGATTGGCAAGGTGCTAGTCTTATATTTACAAGTTTAGCTTTATTTTTATTTTCGATCAGCCGCGGCCAGTATTATCAGTGGTCGCAGTCCATTATGATGTCTCTATTTGCCGCTTTCATAATTGGTATTTTGTTTGTGTGGCATGAGTGGAAAACAAACGAACCTATGCTTCACCTAAAATTATTTCGGCGCCAGGCGTTTGCAATTGGTAATGGTGCGGCCGTCTTTCATTTTATTACACAGTATATGGTTGTGTTTATCACTCCATTTTTGCTTCAGCAGGAATTAGGTATGTCCCCTTCAAAATCTGGGATGATTGTGACGGCTTTCCCTTTGACATCGTTATTAGTTTCGCCTTTAAGCGGGATCTTATCGGACAAAATCGGCAACCGCATTCTTTCTTCAACGGGGGCTGTGTTGTGTAGCTTAGGTGCGTTCAGTCTTTCCGCCGTTACCTTAGGTTTCACATCCGCACAGATAATGTGGCGGTTAAGCTTGTTTGGCTTGGGAACAGGTATGTTTCAGTCACCTAATAACAGCGCCATAATGGGTTCCGTTTCTAAAGAGTATTTAGGGATTGCCGGCGCAGTTCTTGCTACGGCACGTAATGTAGGTATGGTTTTAGGAATTGCCACAGCCGGCTCCATATTAGCTCTTCGTGAAGTTGCTTATTTTTCAGATGATACTGTATTTCCAAGGTTAAAAGCTATGCATGATGTTTATATTACGGCGGCGGTGTTTTCGATCCTATGTTTTATAGGATGTATTTTTGTGAAAACTCGAAAGATGATGCGAAAGACGTCGTGTAGCGTACTTTAATGTCTATTGCATTTGAAGGTAAGCTAATCATAACTATTTATGGGGTGGTATTTGCAAGAGTAAGTTCTACTTTCATGCTGATCACTGGAATTTACTTTTACAAGTAAGGAATCTAACGATTTTGAAAATTCCATTTGCTTTATTTTGCTACAGCGTGTATAATCATGGAAATTTTCCGATTATGGGCAATGAAAAGGACAGTAATTTTAATGTTTAGTTATAAGAGAAGGGTGGCCGTAGGCTGAGAGCCTCCCCAACCGAAATTAAAGTGAACACCACCTTGGAGCCTTTGATGGAAGCGCTGTAGCGATAACATCAACGCTTGGATGGCGATAGCATCCATAGAAGGGTATGTGCGCCGAAGATTGGTGCGCTGCCAAATAAGGGTGGAACCGCGAATGAAAATCTCGCCCCTTTTGCCGGGGCGGGATTTTTTATTTGACATTATCAGCAAACTTGCGCGCACTTGCTGGTACTGGCAGCTACAGTATATCTGGAGGTGTAAATGAGTGAACAACTTATTAGTATCAGGGCGAATATCTCAATTGACTTTGTTGTTGTTGTTTAGCGGCTACGCGTATTACTACACGACATATAAATTTAAGGAGTTTAAAGAAACGGAGATCCGTCCGCTTGCGGCGGTTAACGCATTGAAAGAGGCAGTAGGGCGGGCAACCGAACTTGGTCGTCCAGTCCATTTCACTTTCGGTTCTGGTGGGTTAGAGGCTCAAGCCTTTGCAGGCTTTGCCATATTAGGCGAACTAGCCAAAGTGTGTGCAGAATATGATTGCAAAATTCTTGTATCCAATGTTTTACCGGAAGTTCAGCCTATGACGGAAGAAATCGTCAGGCAAAGTTTTATGTCGGCAGGAAAGGTTGAAAATTATCGTTCTGACGACATAAGATATTTTGGTTCGGGTTCGTACAATGCCGCTGTTTTGGGAACTATAGAAAGGGAAAAGGTTGCCGCAAACGTTCTGGTAGGAAATCTTTTTTATGAAGCGGTATTGTTCGTCGAGGCAGGCGCGAGAAACGGTGCCATACAGATAGGCGGAACAATGAATACGCATCAACTTCCTTTTTTAGCTGCTGGATGTGATCATTTGTTAATTGGTGCCGAAATGTTTGCCGCAAGCGCTTATCTTACACGAGATTCTGTGCGAACAGGCTGGCTGATGGGTGAAGAGATGTGCAAACTTATCGGGCTAGCCCTTATTATTGTCGGAACAGTGTTTTCTTCTTTGGGATCAAATTTTGTCGCTGTTCTTTTGGGCAGATGAAGGAGATGTTGGAATTGTTTTCCAAAAGGCAAGTTCCTTTAGCGGTTGCTTTCGCAACCGGAATGCTAATATTGCTTCAATATTTCTTGAAAATCGATGCTTGGGCTTTGATAGTTTCGAACATGGTCAATTGGAATGTGATCATATCAGCCTTTGCCCTAGCCGTAGGTATGGGAAATTTATTCGTCATACATAGCAAAAAACTAAGGATGAAAGGCAAGGAGACCCTATATAGTTTTGTGCTTCTATTTGCTATGGTTGTGTGGTTCATTATCGGAGTGAGCCAAGGAACTACAGGTCGCGTCTATAAACAACTGTGGGATAATATGCTTCTGCCTGCCCAGGCTACAATGTATTCAACCACTATTTTTTTCATTACGTCTGCTGCATACCGGGCATTTAGAGTTAAAAACGCCCAAGCCGCTGTTTTGTTAATCTCAGCCCTCTTAGTTATGGGCAGGGTTGGGATCGGGGCAGTACTTTGGCCCGGATTTCAAACAGTAAGTAGTTGGATTATGGCTATTCCAAACACTGCCGGTATGAGGGCGGTTACGGTTGGCGGCGGTATGGCTCTTGTGGGCAATTCAATAAGGATAATTCTCGGTTTAGAGCGCAACTACCTAGGCGGTTTAGGTAAATAGAAAGGCGGATATGCTGTGATTGAAAAATTAGCTGACCTTGATCGAAGAATCATTTACGGGGCTATCTTCATTGTCGTGTTGATGCCTTTAATTCGGCCTTTCGGATTGCCCTTAGCCATAACTTCGGATGTTGAAGAATCGTATAAATGGGTGCATGAAAACATCTATGAAGATGATATTGTATTCATAGATGTAGATTTCGATCCGTCTTCCGCGCCTGAATTGTTGCCGCAATATATCGCAATGAGCAAAGACTTTATGCAAATTGGAGCTAAAATTGTACTAGTTTCTTATCTCCCAGGCGGTTTTATGTACCAAAAGCAGCTGGTTGAAGAAACAGCACCTGAATTTGACTATGAATATGGGTGTGACATAATTTCTCTTCCGTTTAAAGCCGGAAACGAAAGCGCTTATAATGCATTGGGTCGGGATCTCAAAAGCTTATATACTGAGGATTATTATGGTGATAGGCTTCAGGGGATGGTTCTTTGGGAACGGATCAACTCAATAACCGACGCAAAAGCAGTAATTTGCTTTTGTGCGGGAGATCAGGCGATTTGGATGATTAGACACGTAGGGCAAGTTCATGACATTCCGATTATCAACGGAACCGTGGCTTCTTCTGGAGCATTTATGACCCCGTTTTGGGAATCGAAACAGCTGTCCGGGTTTGTAGTAGGTATGTCTGGAGCGGCGGAATATGAGCAATTATCCAATTTTGTTGGCAGAGCTGCATCTGCAATGGATGCGCAGTCCTTTGGCCACATACTTATAACTTTGTTCGTTGTTTTAGGCAATACAGGATATCTTGTAGCAAAACGGAGGGATAATCAATGAGCGTAGATCCAGGAGTATGGGTTGCAGCTTTTATTACGTTGGGCTTATACAGTTTTTTATGGGTTGAAAATCCTTGGTATAGGCTTGTAGAGCATCTGTACATTGGTATAAGTGTTGCTCACTTAGGGGTAGTTGCATATTTTAATATTAAAGAGATGGCCATCAAACCAATGCTTTTGGGGTCATGGTGGCTTATAACACCCGTTCTTTTGGGGCTGCTTTTGTACACACGTTGGTTTAGCTCGACTGCTTATTTGAGCAGGATCCCAATTGCGTTTATTATGGGTACGGTGTCTGGAGTAGCAGTCACAGGAGCAATTAAAGCCAATTTCATAGACCAGATAATAGCTACCACAAAACCGGTAAAAAGTCTCAATGACCTAATTTTTGTTGTGTTAGTATTTTGCGCTACTAGTTGTTTTCTTTTTAGTAAAAAGGCGAGCAAGGTACTTCAGCCTTGCGTTAATATTGGAAAATGGACGTTAATGGTGGCCTTTGGTGCGGCATTTGGATATACAGTGATGTCGAGGATCAGCCTTTTTACCGGAAGATTGCAATTTCTTTTCGGCGAATGGATTCAATTAATCAGGTAAAGTTGAAACAGTGTTATCTAAACTACACATATGATTACTTTTTAAATGGTGGCAGTTGTTTGCCGCCATTTTTTATAGGCCCGAAAATGCCGACTCGTTTCAATACGTTCCGTTGGGTAGACCCACCGTTGCCATCTTTCCAGAGCACAAAAGTTTGTGTATGATAAGACGGCTGTTAAAATCGTATATGAGGAGAATCGCAGCTGGTTGTTTACATGTTGAGAAGATGGATTAAATAAATAATGGAGAAAATGGATGGAAACAAATACTTATGATCTTACCCAAGGAGACATTCTTAAAAAACTATTACTAGTAGCTTTCCCTATTATGGGAACCCAGCTTATGCAAATGACTTATAACCTAACGGATATGTTTTGGTTAGGCCGTATGGAAAAATCCGTAACCGCTGTTGCGGCAAGTGGATTAGCTGGAATGTTTATGTGGCTTAGTATGGCCCTGCTTATGATAGGGCGTATGGGCGCTGAGATCGGAACGTCGCAAAATTTGGGACGGGACGATGTGGATACCGCTAGGCAATATGCTCAAAACTCTATTAGGATAGCGCTCATTCTTGGGATTTCGTACGGATTACTTCTCTTTATGTTTGCCGGTCAGCTAATTTCGCTTTTGCAAGTGAAAGAACCGGCGGTATTCAGCAGTGCATGTGCCTATCTTCGTATTGTTGCGTTGGGGATTCCTTTAAACTTTATGTCTGCGGGTATCACCGGATCGTTTAATGGTGCTGGCAATTCACGGCTCACTTTTTTAGGTAATTCAATTGGTTTGGTCGTTAACATGATTCTTGATCCGTTAATGATTTTAAGGTGGGGTTGGGGCATTCAGGGTGCTGCCGTTGCAACTATAATGGCTCAGGGTGTAGTTTTAGCATTATTTATATGGTTTTCAAAACATCATCCTAACCGCCCATTTCAGTTGTTTGAAGTTTTTGGTCCGATTGATTGGCAGAAAACACGCCAAATATTTAGATGGAGTGTTCCAATTACAGTTGAAAGTGCCGCTTTTACTGGTTTAGCTATGGTGGTAACTGGCATGGTGTCGGCCTGGTACGGGGAGACTGCTGTAGCTGTACAACGCGTAGGAAGTCAAATTGAGTCGCTATCATGGCTTATCGGGGGAGGGTTTGCTTCGGCGATTACAGTATTTGTCGGACAAAATTATGGTGCCCGTCAATGGAAACGTATACGTCGGGGATGCCGTATCTCCCTATCTGTGTTATTGGGTTGGGAAGTCATAGTCACTGCAGTTTTAGTGTTTGGAGGGCGTTTTCTGTTTTCTTTATTTCTTAGCGACCCGCCAGAGATTTTGGATATGGGTGCTAACTATTTGCGTATTTTGGCACTAAGCCAGGTGTTTATGGCGTTGGAAGGTACTTGTTCCGGCATTTTCCGAGGTATGGGTGAAACACTCCCGCCTAGCGTGTGTAGCATAGGGGCCAACTTATTGCGTCCGTGGTTATGCTGGGCGTTTGCGCAATGGATAGGCCTTAACGGTTTATGGTTGGGCATAACGGTATCGGCAGCACTTAGGGGAATATTTATGTTCACTTGGTATATTTTGTATCAAAGACAGATTCCCAAGGAAAATGAAACAAGGGTTTTGACTGCGTGAGCTTAACTTTTATCTAATACATAGATTTTACGTGGTAAATGTATGCTAAACTGTATATATTGAATATGGGAATGGATGGTAATGTGGGAAAAATGATGAACTTAACCTGACCATGCATCTACAGGTTTAATCTAAACTGTTCGCGTATATGCCACAATAAATAACGAGGGGTGGGTTAGATGCTTTCTGCTAAAGTAATTAAGTTTGAAGGCGAAAAGGATGCTCTAGTATGGAAACACCCAGAAGAAAACTTTGACACGACCACTCAGCTCATCGTAAACGAATCTCAGGAGGCAATTTTCTTTCGTAATGGACAGGCCTTAGACTTATTCGAGGCTGGCAGATATACATTAGAAACAGGAAATCTTCCTATCCTTAAGAATCTGCTTTCTATACCAACAAAGGGCCGGACGCCTTTTCGTTGCGAGGTGTACTTCATTAACAAAACTATGCCGCTTGACTTAAAATGGGGTACCCGCAATCAATTTCAGGTGCTTGATCCTTATTTCAAAATTTTGCTGCACGTAGGTGCAAGCGGCGGTATGGGTGTACAGATATTGGATTCGAGAAAATTTTTGGTAAAACTCGTTGGAACGAGGAATGTTTTTGATAAAGACACATTGGTTAAATATTTTAGGGAACGAATCGTTACAAGAACCAAAACTTATCTCAATGTCATTATGGGTAATATCAACTTTGCGGTCGTGAATTCTCATCTTGATGATATCTCTAGCGCCTTACAAGATAAACTCAACGAAGATCTAAAAGAATTTGGGGTCACTTTAGTCGACTTCTTCGTTTCGACGATTAAAATCTCAGAAAAAGATTATGAAGAGGTGCAAGGGGCTTTGTCAGCAGTTTCAAGAAGGGGGATTGAGGGCTACAGTTGGATTGATGAACAAATAGCAACGGTCGCTCAGAAATATGCCGCGAACGTAGGTGCTCCCGGTAGTATAAGCGGTATGATGGTGCAAACACCGATGGCTTTAGCATTAGGCAGTATGCTGAGCGAAAAGACAAAACCTTTTTTAGAAGATATGTTTTCAGATATGCCCACGACTTTTGATACCAAATCTAAAAAACATTGTGAGACAGAAAGCAATGAAAAAGGGCGCTTTCAAGGCGTTTTTAAATCTGATGTAAATCGGTATTGTTCAAAGTGTGGGGCGCCGCTAGATGAAAACGCTAATTTCTGTTCTTTATGCGGTCATAAGATTCAGCGACAAACTTTATGTTCGCAATGTGGAAAAAAACTCTCTGATAAAGATGTGTTTTGTTCTAACTGTGGCAAAAGAAGGGAGGATAGCTATGAAGGAAGGACATGAAAAATATTTCATCAGTGGTTTTATCATACTGGCAACATTATATAACTATATGGTTTTTACAATGTTTTTCGGCGCTAATGCAACTTTTTGGACGCCTTATTTTTTTACTATGTTAGCTTTTGCTTTTCAAATAGGAGGATTATTTATAGCACATAAAAGAGATGGAACTATTGACGATGTGTTTTTCGGGTTGCCAATTACATACATAAGCATTATTTATCTTTTAATTCAAATAACAACGGGAACTATTGCCATGGCTTTTCCCCGAACCAACTCAAGTATAACAAATCTTTTACAGGTGGCAATCCTAGCTTTTTATATGTTACTTGTGGTACTATCTTTTTCTGCACGTAAAACGGTGCAGACTCTTGAAACCGATACGGGCGAAAAAGTATTTTTGATAAAATCTTTGACTGCAGATGTAGAAGATCTGTTTACCGGTGTTGCAGACGAAGACGTAAAGAAAGGTTTGTTGAGACTAAGGGATATCATTAAATATAGCGACCCAATCAGTCACCCTAATCTTAAAACACTTGAGCAAACGATATTAGATAAAACAGATGAATTAGTTTACAGGGCCAAGTCTGGCGATTGTAAAACTTGTGTGCGTGTTATTCACGAAATCGAGCGTTTATTTGCCCAGCGAAATCAAAGGTGTAAATTGCTTAAAGCGTAGACCATTGTAACTAAATCTAGTCTTGGGCTATCGAACAGCGATTGATGAAATTACGGTTTTGCTTTATTGCGCAAGGAGGAAGTTCCTATGGCCTTGGTGGCGGCGAGATGTCCCAATTGTGGGGGAGAAATTCGACTTGATGATTCAAAAAGCACGGGATTTTGTTCTTATTGCGGCAGTCAGATTGTCGTAAGTAAGGCTGTTGATCTGCATCGAGTGAAAATCGAAGGTAAGGTATCAATTGACAAAGATACAGAAATTGAAAACTTGCTCACCCGCGCAGATCAATATATGGAAAGCGCTGGCTACGAAAGGGCTAAAGAATATTACGACAGGGTAATCGATATTGATGCAAAAAACTATGTGGCTTGGTGGAATCTTTATATGATTTATCGTGATTCCACACTCAAAGCCGTGAAAACCGGTGAATATCAACGCTTCGCTTCTAATTTTGGGATATATATAAAAGGAAAGTTTTATGAATTCCCTAGTTTTCCGACTACTTGGACTCATATTAGACAATTAGAAGAAGAAACAGGTGTGAAAATTAGATCGTTATTCTCATTATATAGTGGTGAACCGCCGAGCCTTATCGCAAGAGCTGAGAAGTTTTTGGTTCCGAAGTGGCCAAGCTTATACGCAGAGCGGGCCATACAATACGCGGGTTTTGGAGAAGATAAAGATGTAATGATGAAAATCTACACAGCGGACTCTCAAAAATACACTGATTTTCTCGAAAATAACGAAAAGAAAATGATTGAAATGATCGAGGAATCAAGACAGAAATCCCAAAGAAATAGTGAAATATATGAACATAACAAAAATATGAGATATGTAAACTTAACCGGGAAGTTGTGGCTTCCTGGTACTTTTTTAATTTGCGTACTTGCTGAGGTATCAGGGGTAGAATTCGCGCTATATTCTTGGACAAAGTCATTTCCGGTAATGGCAGGCATATCTATAGTTTTGTTGGTAATATCAAAATTAGGAACAAAGGACTATGATCTGTAGTTTCTTACACCAACAACTGAAAAAGAAAACTCGCTTGCTGCCTTTTTCCGAGTGGGTAGTAGAATTATTTGTATATATTGCTTACGGTTTATAGTTGAACCGGGCATCCAGATATGGGATGTGATCTTGTATCCATTCAAGAACTTGCACATGGTTGGTGTTGTACGGCTTGTCGGGCCATCTTTCGTATTTAGCCGAGATCATTTCTAGAGTAAACTTATTAGCTCGCCTGTTTATATGTCTATGCGATACATTCATACAAGTATATTTCTGTTTCTAAGTTCGATATATCTGTTTTCGATTTCTTGCAGGAAAGCCTGATATACTTTTCCCCGAAACTTATCTGAGTTTTTGTCGATTAGAATTGAAGACGAAGGATATATTTCCCCCGAACTATCCTGCGAAATTTCCGGCGATGCATTTAGGTCATAACGTAATAAAAACCATTTTTGGCTATCGTAAGAGATAATTTGTGTGTTAGGTTCTGTGTCGTTTGGAAGATGACAAAATTCCAAGAATATAAAATGGTCTATAGCGTTTTGAACGTCGAGGACTTCTTCAAAACTTTCAAGAAAATCCCGTCCGATCTTGCCGACGTATACTTTGAAATTTCCCAAATCTACTTCTTGTTCGGGTCCTCATTCTTTGGGGGACCTTACCTTAAAATCTTCGGTTGTGGTTTCCCACCATGGTGTATAATTCAGCTGAGAATTGACCAAGTTTTGTTCTATGCTGTGACCCGAGGCACGGGAAGTTTCTTTAGTAACAAATGTAGTTCATTCTTTATTATCTTCTTAAACTTCCTGATAAACCCCTCATAAAAGAAGCAATAAAATGAACTATCAAGGTATTCATGGCACCTAGGGATAATTTTTGTGATCGATATCGTAGATATCCTGTGTGTGGTAAAATAAATAGCATATGAGAATCTATTGGATTTACCCTGGAGGGAAATATGAATTATACTGCCACTTTTAAAAAATTTATTGTCTTAATGTTTGGCTTGTTTCTTTGTAGTGTGGGTATCTTGTTGACGGTTCATTCTCGGTTAGGGGCAGCCCCGTGGGAGTCATTTCAACTTGGTCTTGCAGCTACTACTCGGTTAACACTAGGACAAGCGTCGCAATTAGTTGGCGCTACCATAATAATCATCGATATCGTCATAAAGCAATTTCCAGGGTTCGGTACTTTGCTAAACATGTACTTCATCGGTTATTTCATTGATATGATCGAGAAAATCGTAATGATACCTTTAGTCGAAAACTTGTATGCTAGGGTGTTGATGTTGCTCGTCGGTGTGTTATTGAGTAGTTGGGGTACGTATTTTTATCTAGATGCCGGATGGGGGGCGGGCCCTAGGGATGGGCTTATGCTTGGTTTGTCGAAACGCTTATCGACAAAAGTATGGAAAACAAGAATGGCAATAGAGGTTTGTGTGGTTATTGCCGGGTGTGTCTTGGGTTCAATGCCAGGAGTGGGCACGATATTAGTAGCTATTTTGATAGGCCCTGCAGTGCAATTTGCTTACAGCATAAATAAAAAAGATCCTAAAGGCATTAAACATCGGACTTTGGTCGACAATTATCATTTGTTCGCTTCTTTCAAGAATAAATCTTCTTTTAATAACTTTTGAGATATCCGCTATCAACGTAAAACAGAATCAGTAAAACATTCAAATCCATTATTAGATTTTCACCAAGCCCATCGAGGCCCCCCAGCAAAATCCGGCACCTTCCGGCGTACTAAGAAATTAGATTTAGATTCGCTGTATAAGGTGCAACGAATGTAAAACTAAATTATTGTTCGAAGTAAAATTCGTGTAAATTTTGTTTTGATAGTATAATTCCATATTAGGTCATTGTTCTTGCAGGACACTTTAGTCTCTGACCGTATATTAATTGTTAAAATAAAGCAGTCTATTTGCTTTATTTAAAATGTATATGTCGTTTTAATGATATGAAGATACCTTTTATGTTTTAGATGAAAAATAGGAGGCCTTTGCAAATGAAAGAAAATAAGCTAGGGGTTATGCCCGTAGATAAACTGCTAATAAGTATGTCGTTACCTATTATGGTATCTATGCTGGTACAAGCCTTATATAATGTGGTCGACAGTATATTTGTAGCTCAAATCAATGAAAGCGCTTTGACAGCGGTTTCCCTAGCTTTTCCGGTTCAAAACCTTATGATTGCCATTGCTGTGGGAACTGGAGTGGGAACTAACGCTCTTCTTTCTAGAACTCTTGGTGAAAAAGATTTTAAGAAGGCAAACAATATAGCCACGAACAGTATTTTTTTGGGATTGCTTAGTTTTATCGCTTTTTTGTTGGTAGGTCTTTTGTTTTCACGGAGTTATTTTGCATCTCAAACTACCGATGCACAAATCATCGAATACGGTGTTTCTTATCTAAGCATTGTTTGTATCGGCTCGATAGGCAAGTTTACTCAAATTGTTTTTGAACGGTTGTTGCAAGCTACTGGAAAGACCTTCTACACCATGATTACCCAAGGTACTGGTGCAATAATCAATATCATTCTTGATCCTATTTTGATATTCGGTTATTTCGGAGTGCCTAAAATGGGAGTAGCGGGAGCGGCTATAGCTACGGTAACAGGCCAAATCGTGGCAGCTATTTTAGCTATCTATTTTAACTTTAAAGTCAATAAAGAACTCGATTTAAGTGCGAAGGGGTTTCATCCAAGCGCAGACATTATTAAGGGCATTTATATTGTAGGCATTCCATCAATAGTTATGAAATCGATTACATCTGTTACTACTTATGGTTTAAACAGTATTTTAATTAAGTTTTCATCTACGGCCTCTGCTGTCTTAGGGGTCTACTACAAGCTTCAAAGTTTTGTGTTTATGCCGGTATTTGGTTTGAACAATGGCATGGTTCCTGTAATCGCCTATAACTATGGGGCTAAAAATCGAAAACGAGTTGCCGAGACTATTAAACTGAGCATCATTTATGCTGTGGGTATTATGGCTTTAGGGATTATACTGCTACAGATTTTTCCGGTAAAACTGTTGTCTTTGTTTAACGCATCAAAAGATATGCTCGGCATTGGCGTTCCTGCTTTGCGTATCATAAGTTTAAGTTATGTTTTTGCAGGCTTTTGCGTTGTGGCAAGCTCAGTTTATCAGGCATTCGGTAATGGGTTGCTAAGCTTAATAACAGCTATTTCAAGACAACTGGCGGTATTATTACCTGTGGCTTATTGGCTGTCATTGTTTGGAAAAGTTAATCTAGTATGGTGGTCATATCCCATTGCTGAAATTATGTCTGTATCGCTAAACATTGTATTTTTAAAAAGAATCTATAGGAAAAAAGTGTATATCGGCGAGGTACCGGCAATAATTACCAAAGATTGAATTCGTTGTGTTGGACTAATTGAGGCTAACATAGGGGTTCTAGTTTAAGATATTTTTAGTTAGCAATTTTATGATGTTTTCAAACAAAATTGCAGGAATTCAATACCGAATATAGAATTTGTTATTAACGGCAAAAAGATATGGTGCTCAAAGATATTAGATACTAGGGGGCAACCGGTTGGTTGCTTTTTTCTATTTTGTAGTTTATCTACTAAACCGAAAAGCAGGGAACACTAATGTGACAAAATCAATGTTAGGCGAAAATTAAGATTCAGAAAGGGGCTATGTTCTATGCTAGTACTTAACGGTGACAATTTAACGATACAAGATGTAGTAAAGGCGGCAAAAGGTGCTTGCAAGATTCAAATATCCGACGAAGCTTTGGATAGAATAGCTGACAGTCGCGAAATTATTGAAAAGTGTTTAGAGAAAAATCGTCCTGTATACGGCGTAAACACAGGTTTCGGTTCTTTATGCAACACTTCTATTGAGCCCGAAAAACTGAATCAACTTCAATACAATCTGGTACGCAGCCATGCAAGTGGAACAGGTGAAGTGTTTTCATCCGAAGTTGTGCGTGGGGCCATGGTGCTTAGAGTAAATAATTTTTGTAAAGGATATTCAGGGGTGCGGCCGGTGATAGTAAAAACCTTGGTATCCGCAATTAATTCTGGAATTATCCCGGTAGTGAGATCTGCTGGTTCTTTGGGCGCTAGCGGGGATTTGGCTCCACTGGCCGATCTTGCTCTTGTGCTGTTAGGTGAAGGTCGCGCGTGGTTTAAAGGTATGCTAATGGATGGGGACAAAGCCTTGGCAAAGGCCGGAATTAAGCCCGTGCAGCTGGAGGCTAAGGAGGGATTAGCCCTTTTAAACGGTACCGCTTTTATGACTTCTATGGCGGCTTTAGTTTGCGATAGGGCTTTACGGCTTATTGAAGCCCAAAATGCGGCTGCCGGACTTTCGCTACTAGGTTTTGATGGTACCGCGGCCCCATATGTTGAAGGTATGACTGAAGCGAGACCACATTTTAGCGCGCGTTTAATATCTAAACATATGCGCAAACTGTTGGCGAGTAGTCCGGCAGACAAAGAAAAACCCAAAGCTAGGGTACAAGATCCATATTCTTTTAGATGTATACCTCAGGTACACGGTGCTGCTCTTACCGCTTTACGTCATGCTATAGATGTTATAGGTGTAGAGATCAATGCAGCAACTGATAACCCATTGGTGATAAACGGTGAAGTTATAAGCGGAGGTAATTTCCATGGGCAGCCGGTGGGAACAGTGATGGACTACCTTACGCTTGCGATTACTTCTTTGATGGCGATGTCCGAGAGGCGGGTTAATCAACTTGTCGACGGACACCTTAGCGGCCTACCGGCGTTTCTTATTCCAGATCCAGGGCTGAATTCGGGCTTAATGATATCGCAATACACCGCGGCTTCTCTCGTGAACGAATGTCGTGTGTTAGCAACTCCAGCCTCCGTTCACTCGATTCCCGTCAGTGCAGAACAAGAAGATCACATTAGCATGGCAACTTTTGCAGCAAGCAAGGCAATGCAGGTGATGGACAAAGCGGCAGCTATTACAGCGATTGAGCTCTTAACGGCGTCGCAAGCCATCGATCTAAGATTAAAGGAATTTGTAACAGTCCAACATTTAGGCCAAGTATTACATACCCTATATTCTGCCATACGACAGATAGTGCCTTTCATAGCTTCAGATCAGCGTTTAAGTGGACATATCGATGTTTTGTCTAAATTTGTCGACGATGGAAGTTTACATCATGTTCTACATGAGGCAGGATCTGATCTCGATTTAGCAGAATAGCTCCTGTGGGGTGATAATTTTGACCGGCAAAATAGATTCGCTAGGAAAATTAGCTCTACAGTTGGTGCTTGATCGCGATTATGTTTGTGATTCTGAGGTAAAAGCATCAGGCTTTCAATTTGTTGTAGGGCGTGTAGGAACCATGAGTTTAGAAAAAGTAATAGCTGCTGTAGAAACCGCTGCGCGCAGAGAGGAACTCGTTCGCACCGCGTATCCCGAAGATCATGCGCTTTATCATTCTATTTTGGATGCATTGCAAGGAGTGGGCAGAGGATATATGGCATTGGGAACCATTCTTCGCACAGCAGGTTTACGTTTCGCTGTTGTTAGAGGTCCACAGGTGGTAGGTGATACAAACAAAGGGCAATGGGTAGCAGTAGCATTTTATGGTTTTATAGGTGGACCGGTACGAGGAAATGAACATGAATGTGCAGGATTAGGAATGTGCCATCTAGGTACAATGTAGTGATGAAGGAAACTATATACCGAGATTAGACTTTAGAAAATGCTAAATTTGCAATTCCCGGGCCTGTATGATTGAAACCTATAACTTGCTTTTTGTTATCGCGTACGAAACTTATATCGGATAGAGGACCGGTTTCAGCATGAAAACGATCATGCCCCGTTGGCAACAGTTGAATGTCTTTGTGACGTTGATGTTGTGCGATGAGTTTGCCATCGTTTATCTTTAAACGGTACGAAGTTTGCAGTTCCTTACTGTAATATTTGCCGGTATACTCCTTCAGTACATCCTCATGAATTGATACAAACTTAGATTTAGGTTTGCTCTTTTGTTTTTCGCTCGTTTTTTCTTCATCAATATGTACAGTAGGCTGAATTTTAGCTGTGGAGTTTGCCAGCAATATATCGGCAATTTTCATCGCTATAGTTTCACGGGGAAAAGAACCTACGTTAGACAAAATTGCAAAACCAAGTTTCTGATCTGGGAAACGAGCACAATAGTTTCTAAAACCAGCATCTGATCCGGTGTGACAAACTAATTTCAAGCCTTTATAATCTTGAATTTTAATTCCAAATGCGTAATCAATAGTTTTACCGTTGGTTAGCGTGTAAGTTTTATGCATACGGGTAAGAACTTCGAAACCTCCGACTTTTCCTGTTTCAAAATTTAACATCCATTTACCTAGATCTTCTACAGTAGTATATAGGTTTGTTGAGCCGAACCCTGCCCAATTAAGCGTATGTTTTTTGAATTGTCCATCAGATGTAGGTGAATACGAATCGGCCACGTTTTTAATTATTAGCTCATGATCGTCGACTATCTGGGAGTTTGTCATTTCAAGCGGAGTGAGGATCCGATTTTGTATGAATTCGGGAAAAGATTGTTCTGATACTTTTTGTATGATTTGGGCTAATAATGTGTATCCGCTGTTGCAGTAAACGTAATCAGAGCCTGGCTCAAAGTTTAGGCTTTTTTGACGATTTATCATTTTAATGATGTGTTCATTTGTTATTACATCGTCCATGCGCCATCCCGCTAAAGATAAAAGCGCGATTTCCTCCCGTAATCCGCTTACATGGTGAATGAGATGTCTAATGGTAATTTTGTGCCCAAGGTCGGGGAAACTAGGCAAATATTTTTCGATCCTATCTCCAAGTGACAATTTTCCATCGCGTTTTAGTAAAGCGATTCCCATCGCAGTAAATTGTTTTGAGATGGAAGCCGCTTGAAATACCGTGTTCGGCTTTAGGGGAAGATTGTATTCTAAATTCGCATAACCGTATCCCTTTTTAAACACGACTTTTCCGTTTTGAGTGATCAATACGACTGCTCCGGGCGAGCCGGGTTTATCCCATGTAGAAAACAGTGAATCTATATTTCGGTTGACGTCTATATTTTTCAAAAAAGTTCATCCTTTCTTTTGATAGGTCGAAGCATTCATGTTAATTTTCGTGCATATCGTAGTAAAAGTATCATCTTAAAATTCATTATTCTGGTTGAGGCGTTGAGTTCCTGCATAAATAATGGGTTAGTTTTGCCATTGATACTACTAAGAATATATCCAGATCAGAAAATTATTAGCTTGCAAGGTGCGGAATAAGTTGTTAAAATACACGAAATTTAATAATAAACACAACACAAATTGTAACAGGAGTACTAGAACATTCTACTCGCACCTAATTATCTATGTCAACAAGAAGGAAGGAGAATAAAACTGTTTACCCATCATTGATCTAACCCCGCATACCTAACAAATTCTTTACACAACACCCGTTGTTTTCCCGTGAGTGTATAGCATTCTACAATATGTTGGCCGTTTATTTTTCAAAATGGAAGGAGGAAATTATATTTTGTTAATAGCAAACAAATCTTTCACACTTTTCTTTGGGCTTGTTATGAGCGCTATTTTGTTCTTTTCAATACGAAAAGCTGAACGGAGGCTCCCTAGTGTAAGGCCGATAGAAGCCTTTGAGGCGATAAAAGAAGCGGTTGGTAGGGCGACCGAGTTGGGGCGTCCGCTCCATTTCGCTACGGGCATGGCTCCTTTAACAGGTGAAACTGCTCCAGAGACATTAGCCGGACTTAGAATTTTATCTGACACATCGCGTTTGTGTGCAGAATACGAAAGCGAGCTTATCAACACGGTGATGATTCCTCTGGTGCTTCCTATTTCTCAAGAAATAGTGAGACAAGGCTACATAAGTGCAGGAAAATCGGATCTTTACAATCCTGATATGGTCAGATTTATTTCTCCAATGCAATTTTCATATGCTGCCGGTGTTATGGAACTCATGCGTTCCGAAAAGATTGCTGCTAATATCCAGATTGGCCGGTTTGCTGCTGAAGCGCTTTTGCTTGCGGAGACAGCGGCGAGAGTTGGAGCAATTCAAATCGGTGGCACTGTAAATATGTATCAGCTGCAATATTTTGTAGTTGCATGTGATTATGTCTTGATCGGGGAGGAGATGTTCGCTGCAGATGCCTATCTTTCGCAAGAGCCGGTATCTTTAGGTTGCCTGCAAGGTCAAGACTATATCAAATTGGTTAGCATATTTGCCATACTGATAGGCAGCGTTCTTAAAACGATGAACATAAATCTCGTCATTGAAATATTGTCTAAATACGGTAACTGAGGAGGTTTTGGAAGATGAAGTCAAAAACCGGCCCGCTGCTACTTACCGCTACTGCTGGATTTTTGATGCTCGCAGAAGGTTTTTTTGATATACCGATGATCAAAGGTGTAGCCGGCAATGCAAGGACATGGGCGATAATTATCGAGGCTTTTGCTCTTGGCGTGGGTTCTATCAATCTTTTAGCATTACATGTAAAAACGATCCAGCGCAAAGATCCGTCATGGTATGCAAGTTTCTTTGCTTTGGGAACTATGCTCATATTTGTCGTGGTAGGCCTTGGTATGGGGCCCCAAAGTTCGGCATTTTTGCGACTTTACGATATTGTTATCGGTCCAGCAGGATGTACGATGTTTAGCGTGCTTTGTTTTCATATATTTTCTGCTGGCGCTAGGTGTTTGCGTATTACCAATACTAGTTCATTGATTATGACTGTGGTTGCGATGATCGCGCTTGTTTCGCAATTACCTTTTGGAGAACAACATTTGCCGTTTATAAAATCGATATTTGATTGGTTGATGGATGTAGTAAATGTTTCAGGTCAGCGGGGCATCATTTTGGGTGCTGCTATAGGTGCTTTCGTTCACAGTGTTCGCGTTTTAACTGGATTAGAACGTGTTGTAGGTAATACCGGTGGGGGAGGGGTAGGCGCATGAGCATTTGGGCAAAACTCAATGATATTCCCAGGTGGATAATATATACTGTTTTGGTTGCCGTTACCGTAGCGCCGGTTCTTAAGCCTATACCGTTATCAGTTGAGATCTCAGAACCACATCAAAGAATTTTCGATATGGTTGAGTCTTTCGCACCAGGTGATACTGTGCTTATGTCGGTCGAATACAGCGCCGGAGTCATGGGGGACCAACATCCGCCATTTGTGGCGATGACCAAACACTTGATTCAAAAGGATGCAAAAGCGATATTCATTGCGCTAGGTGCTGAAGGTGCGGTTTTTGCCGAAAAACTAGTTGATATTTATACCGAGTCAGGAAAAGAGTACGGAATAGATGTTGTGAACTTAGGGTTTGTGCCCGGTGCTGAGGCTGCGGTGACCGCTATGGCGGAAAGTTTTGATAGTGCTGTTTCAACAGACTATCGGGGAAACCCCATCACTGAGTTGTCTCTTATAAATGAAACACCTTCTATAAATAGTGTCAAAGCAGTGATAGTTAATACTTCCGGCGGAATCGGCCCGGGTGCCTGGGTACGTCAGATCTACGTGCCTTACAAAAAGCCAATAGCTATGCTTGTTGCGCAAGTAATGATGCCTGCGACTATGCCATACTATCAAGCAGGTCAGTTTGTAGGCGTGGGCTCGGGTTTTAGGTTTGCTGCAGAATACGAAACCTTGCTTGATGATCCCGGCTCAGGTATGGCTGGTATGGCTGCCGAAACGCTTTCACATTTCTATTTCATGCTTTTGGTGGTACTTGGGAATATCGGTGGCATAATGTTTAAACGTGAAACTCAAGGGGGGAAACAGTAATGAACATTTCAACTGATATTGGAACTTGGGTTATGGCGTTTATCATGCTGTCCCTATTCTCCTTTTTATGGAAGGAAAGTCCGTTTTCAAAGGTAGCTGAATCGGTTTACACCGGGGCGGCGGCAGGGTATATGATCGTCATAGCTTTTAAAAACGTAAAAGATTTAGCTTTCCACCCACTTGGCAAAGGCGATTTTTCCATTGTAATTCCTATCATCTTAGGGCTTTTCCTTTATGGGGGATTAACAAAAAACTATGCATATTTGACCAGATACGGTACAGCCCTTCCTATCGGCATAGGGATAGGGGTATCCTTACGTGCGTTGTTGTCTGCACAGATTCTATCGCAAATTGAAGCAACAGTGCTTCCGTTAAATTCCGTTGATAACATATTCTTAATCTTAGGTGTTGTGACGACTTTAAGTTACTTTTTGTTTACTACATCCCAAAATGGAGTAATAAGAACATCGGCTTTGGTAGGTAAATATTACATGACAGTTACTTTTGGACTTACATTTGCTACTGCTGTTTTTACCCACATTGCGATTTATTTCGGGGCTTTGCAACTATTGTTGGGCGATTGGCTTGGGTTGATGTAGTATTTGTATCTTAGTGCGCAAAATCACAAGATTGGAAGATTAGGTATACACATGATGCATAACAAAAAGGGGGATTAAGAATTTGAAGTTTGATCTAACTATAACAAACGGTCGTGTGATTGATCCTGAAACCGGAACAGATGATTTTCTTAACGTTGGAGTAAAAAACGGAAAGATTGCAGCCATTAGTCGGGAAGAATTGAAAGGAAAACAGGTCGTTGATGCCCTGGGATGTATAGTTGCACCGGGTTTTATAGATATTCACTGCCATGAAGATTCTGGCGGTATCAATTCAGCGCCAATCGAAACGGCAAAAACGCTTATGCGTGCGGGTGTAACAACCATGGTCGGAGGCAACTGTGGAGGAAGCCCATATCCAATAGGTTCGTATCTTGCTCGTGTAAATGAAATACGTTTGCCGATCAATTATGTTATGTTGGCGGGATATAATTCGTTAAGGGAGCAGCTAGGGATAGATAAGTATAGGGCTGCAACCGACTTTGAATTGGAGCAACTCAAAAAAATGGCCGACTCTGCGTTACAAGAAGGTGCGGTTGGGATTTCTTTAGGGCTTCAGTATGCACCGGGAGTTTCTACAAAAGAAGCAATTGAAATGGGTAAAATTGTTGCCCAACATAACGGTTTTATAGCTGTACATTTAAGATACGATTACCCGAGAAGTGCTTTAGAAGGTCTCAAGGAAATGGGTAAAGTTGCTGCGAAAAGTAAAGTTCGGGTCCAAATTTCTCATATAGCTGCTAACATTTATAAAATGCATCAAAATAAACGAAACATTCAAGAAGCCCTTAATTTGATTGAAAGATGGTCGGAACAAGGCCTAAAAGTTAAGGCAGATACTTATCCATACAATGCGTGGGGCGGTAGCGTTAAATCGACGATATTTGATGAAAATTATTACAGGGAATACACATTTACGTATGAGGATTGTGAGATTCTCGCGGGTCCCCTTTCTGGTCAAAGGTTATCTGAAGAATTATTCAATCAATTACGAAAACAAGAGCGGGATACCAAGGTTGCATGTCACAATGCAATGCCTATGGAAGACGTAAAAGAGGCGCTTAAGCACCCTTTTGTTTGTGTGGGTAGTGATGGGAGCGTTTCGTTTGATGTTGCTACAGGAAAATATAGTGGACATCCTAGATGTGCGGGTACTACAGCAAAATTTCTTCAAATGGTGAGAGAAGAAGGGTTAGTCGATCTAGTAACGGCCATACGAAAGCTCACCTTTGACCCGGCTGTGATGATAAACTTGCCTTCAAAAGGTAGGCTACAAGAAGAGAAAGACGCAGATATAACGGTTTTTAACTTCGATACCATATCTGATCAGAGCCGATTCGGGAATAATGTTTGTGTATTGCCTTCTGAAGGTATATGCCATGTGATTTATGCCGGCAAAGTGGTCTACGGTGGGCAGGATGCTGAACATTTTGTTGCTCGACTACAGTAGCCATAAAGTGTTATGTATGGGGAGGCAAAGCGGTTGATTAACCGCTTGATGCCTCCTTGGTTTTAATTTCCGAAGACCGCTTGTTCGCTGCTTCATAGACTTGTCGTTTTCGTCTACAATGTAAGAAATGATAAATCTAATTCGCAGGTAAGGTAAATAGATAAAACCTTGGGAACTTCAACATGAAGTATAGATGAAAACCAGTTTGTTATGGAGAGGAAGCGAAAATTCGATGCATAATGTTTTACCTAAAATTTTAACAGGTAACTCGAGCAGATTTATGTTTTATCCTGGCCGATCGGAATCGCCAAATAGTGATTTCAATAACACTTTTCACGGAATACATGATGCAATCGTAAAACATCGAATTGAACTTCCTGATGACATAGGAATTTATGTTCACATTCCGTTTTGCCGTTCATTGTGTTCATTTTGTCCTTATACAAAAATGCTTTACTCGTCGTCTGAAGTGGCCCAAAGATACTTTGATAGTCTTTGCATGGAACTAAAGGAATTATCAGAATCATTAGGTGATACAAAAGTGTCGTCACTATATTTTGGTGGAGGGACACCTTTAACTATGCCAGAGGCTATTGAATCTGTAATAAAAATCATGTATCCGCATTTTTTGCCTGCGGCGGGTATTGCTGTTGAAATTCATCCCGATGATATAGATTTTAAAAGCTTAGATTGGTTGAAACAAGTTGGCGTGACTATGGTCAGTTTAGGTGTCGAAAGTTTTAACCAAAGCGTTTTAAATATTTTGGGGAGAGGTTATAGTTCACAAAAAGCCCGTGATGCTCTTAAAACTATTATGAAGGTGGGATTTGATACCGTAAATGTAGACCTTATTACATGCATTCCCGGGCAAACTCTAGACCAAATCGTTGTTGACTTTCAAGATTTACTTGATTACGGGGTAGGTCAGATCTCTGCATATCCTCTTATAGATTTTTCTTTCACCGCACTTGCATCACCTTACTCTGTAAAAGACCAAATTAAAGTTTTGTCTGCTTTATCATGTCTAGGAGACGTACAAAATTATCAACGTTCATCTGTTTGGACTTGGACTAAACCATCTGTAAATACTTATACATCCATAACACGGGAAGCATTTATAGGAATAGGTGCTGGGGCAGCTACTTATTTGGATGGATATTTTGGTATTAACACTTTCGACATTCCTTCATACATAGATTGCAGCTTTTTCGGCGAGCCACGTACCGCCCTTTACTCATTTTTAACCCCTGAGGAATCAGCTTTGTATTGGTTGTTTTGGAGATGTTACGAAGGTGAAATTGATTTAAATTCACCATACGCCCGTCGATTGAAAAATTTACCTAAATTATTTCGTTTAGCACACGGCCTAGGCTTGATTGAAAAAGTGTCTTCATCATCTAGTATCAATTTATCTCAAACTAGAAATCCTATGGTTTCCGAACCGGTTTTTCACCTCACGCAGCGAGGTTTTATCTTATATCATTTTCTAGAACGTTACTATACTCGTAATTATATAGGCCGACTATGGGAAATCTGCCGCACTTCGTCTTTTCCTGGAAAAGTAATTCTTTAATAATCGAAATAACAACCGCTATTGCTTAGTTACTATATAGAAATAAAAGTGTCCGAAAATGTTAGATTAAGTAAACTGTTCAACGAATATCTTTAAGACCGTAGCGAGGTTCTATTTACCGGTACAAAATATTTCAAAAGTATCTGTTTTTAAAAGATGGATAAAGATACACAAGTAAGAGTGGGAGCGAGAATTATGAAACCAAAGGTGTATATTACCAGGATTATACCAAAAGAGGCTTTAAGTATCATAAGCAAGTATTGTGATTATCGGATTTGGGACAGTGAGAGTCAGGCAGTTCCCCGGGCCGTTCTTCAGGAAGAGATTATCGATGTTGACGGAATTTACACTTTACTTACTGATAAAATTGATGGAAAATTGTTAGATAAAGCCGCGCATCTTAAAGTAGTTTCGAATATGGCTGTAGGTTTTGACAATATTGATGTGGCAGAATGCACCAAAAAAGGTATTATGGTTTGCAATACCCCCGGGGTGCTGACTGATACCACAGCAGACCTTGCGTTTGCCCTGTTGATGGCAGCTGCTAGGCGTATTACTGAAGCTGAACGATTTTTACGAGATAATAAATGGAGTACATGGTCGCCTATGCTATTAACCGGCGTGGATATCTATGGTGCTACCCTAGGTATAGTGGGATTTGGCAGAATTGGACAGGCGGTTGCCAAAAGGGCTAAAGGATTTGGAATGAAGGTGCTTTATAACAGTAACACTGCCAGGCCAGATCTTGAAACAAGTTTGGGTGTAAAGCGGGTTACTCTTGAAAAACTGCTAAAAAGCTCGGACTTTGTGTCGCTCCACGTTCCGTTGACTGAAAAAACTAGGGGCATGATTGGCGAACGTCAACTCAACATGATGAAACCAACCGCGGTGCTTATAAATACCTCGCGTGGCCAGGTTGTTAATGAACAAGATCTTTATCAGGCTTTAGCCAAGCGAAAAATCTTTTCTGCAGGTCTAGATGTTTTTGATAAAGAACCTTTATCCGAAAACAGTCCATTGAAGGATCTTGATAACGTTGTACTTTTACCCCATATTGGGAGTGCAAGCGTGGCTACTCGCACCAAAATGGCGGTTATGGCATCTTATAATTTAACGCATGCATTAATGGGTGAAAGGCCGAAAAATCTTGTAAACCCAGAAGTTAATGCAACGTGAAATAGAAATAAGGCTCAGTTCAACAGCGTATAGTGCAGATTTTATGATGTAGTGCGATTGACATTGATGTTGTTCATTGTTACATTGAACTTAGCCCCTGTTTTCACAAACACTATTAATAATATAAGAGGTGGTAAGTCTTGAAGAAAAGGCTTGGAATCGTCATTGCTGCTTTGATTGCAGCCGCAATCGTTTTTACCGGGTGTCTGTCTAGTGAACCGGCAGTAGAAGAGGATCCAACCACTGTTATTGAATCTCATGTTGTCGTAATCGGATCAGGTGCTGCCGGATTAGCAGCCGCGCTTGAGGCTCGAGATCAGGGAGTTGAAGTGGTAGTTTTAGAAAAAATGAATTTTACAGGCGGAACTACTAGGGTTTCGGGCGGCGGTCTTTGTGCTGCAGGAGTAGACATTCAATTAGATCATGGTATTACTGAAGACTCTCCGGAAGTGCATTATGAAGATATGATGCGCCTAGGAAAACACAAAAACAATCCCGAATTAGTAAGAACGCTTACTGAAAACGCCAAAGATGCTGTTGACTGGGTTCGTACGAAAGGCATTAAGTTGAAAGACGAAGTAATATCGTACATGACTACCTATCCACGAATCTATTGGGTAGAAGGTGGCGGGCTTGGTTTTGCTGAAGGGCTTACTCAAGCCGCTGAAGATGCTGGTGTGAGTATAGAACTAAACACCAAGGCCACCAAGTTAATTCAAGAAGATGGAAGAATAGTCGGAGTTTTGGCTGAAAAGGATGGTAGCGAGATAACGTATCGCGCTAGCAAAGGTGTGGTACTTGCAACCGGTGGCTTTGCTTGGAACCAGGATATTTTTGAAGAATACGCACCTCAATTCGTAGGAATTCAAACCAACAATCCTGAAAATGTTACAACCGGTGACGGAATCATCATGGCGCGTGAAGTCGGAGCAAAATTAATAGATATGGAACTTGGTAGGTTTATCCCGTTTGGAGTAAGGGTAGGCAAGGGTGGCTGGGCATCTGCACCAAACAGTTTGGTAGATGCTGGTGCATCTTTGGTCAACAAAGAAGGTTTGGAATTCTTGTCTGGCGACGAAGAGGGTGACGCGCTGGTTGCCGCAATATTAGCGCAGTCTGAACATAAGGCTTATATGGTATTTAATCAAGAAATTTTGGATGAAGTAGGCGAAAAAGCAGTAGCATCTCTTAAAGATATGGGAGCCTTACATGAAGGTTCTGTGGCTGAAGTGGCCGAAAAACTAGAAATAGATGTTGATGGTCTTAGTGAAACAGTTGGAAAAGATGAGAAGATTTTTTCGATTGTTATTGAACCTTATGTTCATAGTACAACTGGCGGCGTTGCTATAAATACCTCGGCACAAGTGCTAACTGAAACCGACGAAATGCTTCCCGGATTGTATGCTGCTGGCGAGGTAACAGGCGGTGTGCAGGGCGCAGATCAAAAAAATGCACTTATCGAATGTCTGGTCTATGGCCGAATTGCCGGAAAAGGCGCTGCTTCTGGGGAGTAGGGCTAAGTCTAATCCGGATCAATAAACCAAACTAATATAGTTTAACTAATATATAACCTAGCTGCGGCTAGGTTATATATTAGTTACATAGATTTGTGATAAACCCTGAATTGATAATGTAATAAATATCCGGGCTAAAACTCATCCTAGGCTTGTTCCTAGGGCATTAGTGAATCCATCAAGGTATAAAACACTTGATATAAAACACGTGGTCGTTCGTCCAATTGAACCTTATTTAAAACTATTTCCGGGATGTGTTTTCTTCAACAAGAAGGGATTTATCTTTACTATTTAATTCACAGGGTTTAACGCTCGGTCTACCGCAATGAATTTTTTCGTCTTCAAGACCGATGTTGATGCCATATTCAATCGGTACTTCCACGCAGAGTAATTGGGTTAACACAAAAGTGCATTTTCTGCTAGGTGGCATAGTACATTCCGCTGACGGAACCGATAAAGGGTTCGGTCTTTCATCGCAATCACGGTATGGTTTTACGTGAGACTCCAAACAGTAAAGTCTTGGTGCACACTGATTTATGGTTGGTTCGACAGAGATTCGGGTCTCCGTTCTTATCAATTGGCCGACTACTACGGGTTTAGGACACTGGGCGTGTTGTTCGGACATGTTATCGCCTTCCTCGTTATAATATCTTGATACAGCATATGAAATGTGTCGTGCAAGGTTCCTCCAGTAATTGAACACAGACCTATAGTCGGTGATCTAAAATAATGATGTTCGAAGGCTTTTGTGTCCCGTCTTAATTTTCATCGGGCGCATGGATAAATACTTAGCCGGAGATATGCCCCGGCTTTTTAAACGTAGTTTTTGTAGTAGGGGTTAGATAATCCATTATTCCTGAATAAAATTCGCAAACTACCACGTGGGTTTTATAACCCATTGTCCGTTTACACAGACCGCTTCAACCTCAGTATATCCGATTTGGTTTGTCGGGATTGACATAAGATCTTGGGATACAATGACAAAATCTGCACACATGCCTGGGGCCAATGCACCTAACACATCTTCTTTGCCGACGGCATACGCAGCATCTTTCGTATACCCTCTCAACACAGTTTCTATTGGCAGATTTTCCATGGGATGCCATTGAAACTCATCGCTTTCACCGGGTAGACATCTGTTAGCCGCACAATGCATGCCATATATTACATCTGGTACTTCGACCGGGGCATCAGAGCCAAGCGCGAACCGTGTTTTTGCTTGCAGAAGCTGGCCGAAGGGATAAGCCGTTACCGAGCGCTCTCCCCATTCCTTTTCAACCATGTATCGGTCAGCTACTACATGTCCAGGTTGTATTGATGCGATCACACCTAATTGACTAAATCGCTTTATATCATTTGGATGTACCATTTGCGCGTGCTCGATCCTGTGCCTTACTTGCTTTTGCCTAGATTGCTCTATATTGGCTTCGACGGCATCAAGGCTTCTGGACACTGCCTTATCGCCAATAGCGTGAATGGCCACCCCATACCCGGCTTCTACCGATCTGGCGACTAGTTTATGTAATTCGTCATCGGTAATACACTCTAAACCGCAAAAATCGGGTAAATGCTCGTAAGGTTCATATAGCAAAGCGGTACTTGAGCCCAATGAGCCGTCTTTAAAAGTCTTGATTTGGGCTGTCCACACCCAATTATCTCCGTATCCTTGTTGAATATCAAAAGCATGTAAAGCGTCTAAAGAAGCGGCAGGTGGCATAAATGCAATTCTAAAAGGCAAGTTGGATTCACGCCGAATTCTTTGGGCAATGCGGAATACTTTCAATCCTTCTGGTGCATGAACACAGGTAATTCCCATACTCCATAAACGTGGAATCGCCTTTGAAATGGCATTGTAGGCTTCTTCATCCGTAGTATCTGGAATGTTTCGTAAAACTAGATCTTGGGCCGTATCTTGTAATATGCCTAAGGGTTCACCGGATGAATCTTTTAAAATAGCGCCTCCATCAGGTGTTCCAGTATGCTTATCAATTCCGCAAATCTCTAATGCTTTCGAATTCACCCAGATACTATGAACATCTTTACTTGATAAACATACGGGACTTCCTTCAGTAACACTGTCTAGATCTTGCCGTGTGGGGAATTCACCCCATAGGCTTTTATCCCAACCTGCACCCACGATCCATTTTCCACTCGTTTGTTCTTTTAATGTTTCTGCAATAATGCTAAGTCCTTCCTCTTTCGTGGGTATACCGAATAGGTTTATTCTGTTAAGCCCAAGAGCATATCCTAGTAAATGAATGTGACTGTCGTGGAATCCTGGAAGCACACTGCGTCCTTGCAGATCGATCTTTTTGGTTTTTGAAGGTAATTGTCGTACAAGATGATCGGAGTTACCTATAAACTTAACTTCTCCATCTTCAACATACATTGCTTCAACAGTGCCATGCCGAGACATAGTATGTATGGGCCCGTTATAAATGAAGTATTTTGCCATTGATTCGATTACCACCTTTCCGCATTTTCACATTTGGAGATCAAAAATTCTTTTGCTTGTTTTCATTATATTCGCAGTGAATATACTTTTCATGTTTTCTATCCACATATGAAGATGAAGCATTACACAAGGGTTTCTAGTTTTTATGTAGAAGACACAATTTGGGAATACGAAGTGTGGAAGTAATATTTCTTTGGACTTTATTCTATAAATACTTTAATTAACCGTGATTGCTTGAATTTTTGAAGTTAGCGAAAATTGACAGGTGAAACGGGGGAGATATTTGATGGATTTAGATGTGATCATACGAAATGGCGATGTAATAGATGGCACAGGCGGGAAACGAAGAAGGTTAGATATAGGAATTAAGGGTGATCGCATCGTCGCGCTAGGCGATCTTTCGTCTGCTACCGCAAAGAAAATTGTCGATGCGTCGGGGCAAGTAGTTACTCCGGGTTTTATCGATATGCATTCCCACTCAGATCAAACGATTCTTAAGTATCCTAGCGGTGAAAGTTCGATAGGGCAGGGCATAACCACTAGCGTTGGAGGGCAATGTGGTTTTTCTCCTGCTCCTTTGAATGATCACTGGCTTTATTGTTGGTGGGAAGCAAATTGGTGGGATAAAGTTGCTCCTAGAATGTATTATGACGAACCGGTGGGTTCTCTTAAAAAAGCGAAACAAGCAGCAATAGAACATGATTTTAGCATAACCTGGTCCTCTTTTGCTCAGTGGTTGGATACTGTTGAGCAAAGCAGACCGGGAATAAATATATGTCCGCTTGTAGGGCATGGCACCATAAGAGCGGCAGTAATGGGTTCGGATTATCGGCGCTATGCAACATCAGATGAGATAAACGCTATGAAAAGGTATGCGGAAGAAGCTATGGACGCCGGTGCTAACGGTATTTCAAATGGTGTTGACTATGCGCCTAACAGTTATTGTTCCGTGGAAGAATCTTACGAGGTAATAGGCGCTGTTGCAAAAAAGGGAGGATTGTTTTCAACCCATTGGCGACGTACGGGGCTTCGTAAGGGTTTCGGGAATCCGGGACTTATTAACGGTATAAAAGAAGCAATTGATATCGCCGACAAAACCGGAGCAAAAATCCAGATCGCGCATCTTAGTCCTGGATATCAAGTGTCGCCTAGTTCAACGCCTGGATTAACGGCTTTAGCGGCAGAAGAAACTTTAGCAGTAATTGATGATGCAATCAAACAGGGTATCGATGCGACATTTGATGTAATACCTAACCATCTTACAGGCGGTGTTATACATTGGAAATATGTTGCTACTACGCTTTTACCTTGGCTTAAGCAAGCGGGTTCGTTAGAGCGCCTGGCGCATAATTTAAAGGCACCAGATATGCGGCAGGAAATTCGGAAATATATAATGGCGGGTAAATGGTTTATGTTAAATCCTATAGTTCAACCAGGTTGGGCCAGCCGTATAAAAGTAGGTCGTTCAGATGTAGAAAAATTTCAAGGTAAGACCATTGCTGAGATAGCAGAGCAAGAAGATGTAGATTTTCTAGAAGCGCTTATGAATGTGGTTTCTAAGGATCCAAGAGCAACCACCGCGTGGGTGGAAGGACCTGAGGGGGATAAGGTTAAGCGTATTTTCTATGAGCACCCGTTTGCTATGGTAGGCATTGACACTTTTATTGTTGACCATACTTACGAGGTTACAGTGCCGCCGTATACTCTACCGAATCCCAATACTTTTGGAGGCATGGCGAGATTTATTAAAATGTATGCTTTGGGACTTTTAGGGTTAGAAGAAGGTATTAGGCGATTGACAAGTTTGCCCGCTGAAACTCTTGGACTGAAGGACCGAGGTTTGATTGCTGAGGGCAAAAAGGCAGATTTGGTTGTATTTGAACCTAATAAAGTTCAAGACAAAGGTACCGAAGAAGAACCTAGACAGTATCCTCATGGATTTAACTGGGTGCTTGTGAATGGCGTTATTGCTATGGAAAACGGCAAATTTACTAAGTCGCGTACTGGCGAGGTATTGAGGCGATAAATCAAAATATTTTGATTTAGATCAAATTTAAGGGGGAACCATTTTGTTA
>CAYORX010000014.1:33458-48196 GCA_964406505.1 uncultured Eubacteriales bacterium | reverse complement strand
GCCGAAACTGCGGGACGGAACCGCGGCATGATGCCGAAACGACGGGATGGAACCGCGGTATGATGCCGAAACGACGGGATAGAACCGCGGTATGATGCCGAAACTGCGGGACGGAACCGCGGCATGATGCCGAAACGACGGGATGGAACCGCGGTATGATGCCGAAACGACGGGATAGAACCGCGGTATGATGCCGAAACTGCGGGACGGAACCGCGGCATGATGCCGAAACGACGGGATGGAACCGGAATATAGTGAAAACGGTAGGGTAAAACGTACACGCGTACCGCGGATTAGGAAATAAACACGTATATAAGTGGAATTTTTGTTGTGATAATTGAGAAAATTACGGAATAACTTGTACAGTAATTGTTTTGCTAACTTAGCTGGAATTGCCGAAAACTAACAATAGTTTATTTACGATAATGTTTTTTGACAATCTTCTCCACCTTCCGTGCATATAAAGCGCATAGGTTGTTCAATTTCACAGGATATGGATTTTCAAGATCAAAAGCATGCCTAGGAATATTCCGTGGGATCATATTCATAACGGATTGAATATTCAAGGTTTTATTATTAGCAACAATCAAAGGCAAACCAATCCGGGCACATAATGCTTCTTTCATTAAGTCACGCTGTTTAATTTCGATTACTTCCTCCTTTGAAAATTTTTCGGTTGCTATATAGTGTTGATTCCCGTTAAACTCACCAGCCAAAACTTTGGGAGCATAAAAATCTAATTCTAAAGGCTGGTTAGTTTTGGGGTGTCTTAAAAAATCTGGCCGTGCATTCCGGACAAAACGTGGAACATCTACAACGAATTCGAGTATTTGCCCGAATAAAAATTCTCCGCCGAAAGGGGCTAGAGCATAATCCGCCTCTATATTTTTAACCAAACGTTGTTGATATTTCCGTGGAATCCAACAAACGGGTAGGCACCTTCGGCCATACCTTGCAAAACGAAGCCACCCAAGGCTTACCAGCTCTCGACAAATTCTTGAAGCCTTACGACTGCCAACTCCGGCCTTATTCGCGAGTTCCGTTAGACTACAAGGTCGTAAATGATACACACAGTTGAAAATTGCTTTGGCCTCTAATCCCAAATCTTGATCTTCGTAAAGATATTTCAAAACTGAAGCAGGAATATGCAAAATATTAACTCCTTGGCACATATTCGATATTAAGTTTCCAATTCATAGGTATTATAACATGTATTTACATATTATGGTAGGTATTATGATTATCAGACAAGTTAGTGTTGTTTCATTAATTTCGACAATAAATTCATATAACGTATGTATTAGCAGAAGTTGTTTTTACTAATAACCTACGGTAAATGAGTAAAACAAATTTTAGACTGAAACTTAGAAAACTTTTCTGATGATAAGCAAAACTTGCTTTTTACATCATCTACTAGAAATACGAATTTGGCGACCCAAGGATAAATAACAGAACTTGCAAACATTTTTTCTAAATTTTTCGGTCTATGTAAATTTTGCATAGATTGGACACACAACCTGTGCGAAAGACATTGTTTGCGACAATTCACCATACAAGGCGCATTTCATTAAATTGAAATGTTTAAATATCATACCCAACACCGTACTAGTCGCCTAGTGATCGAAAAGAAATCTTTACGAGATCACAATACCCTTGCAACCGCACGCGTTATAAAACTGTCCGCGCAAATTTTTAGGGGAAAAGCTATCACTTCAAATTTTGATACATTAAGTGGCTTTTCAAGACTTGTAAGATTTTCCAAAACCATCACGCAGTTCTGTAGCAAAAATTTGTGAGCTTCAAATGGATATGTGCCTGGAGAGGGAGTATCTAAGCCTGGCATTTTTACATTATGTTTTATGAGTGATTAACAAAAGTTCATAACTATACAAGGATGGCCTTGATGGCTTTCAAAATATTTATCTGCACCGTAGTGAACGACAAGGCTAGTATATAAAAGCACCACATCGGAATTTTCCATGTAATTAGGAAATTCTAGATTCGTTCCCATTATACTTGTCCCTCTAACATGTAATACACCACCACGTCCCCCAAAACACTCTAGTGAAAACTCGGATATGTATTGGCGGTGTGTAAAAAGATGCCTGGGCGAATCCACGCGCGTACCCGAATGCATCCTAGCGCTTTGACTATGGTTGTTAACCGTAGTACTCACGTGGGTTTGTCGCATGTGGGAGCCCCGAATGCGCCCTGGCGCTTTGACTATGGTTGTTAAACCCATCGACGTCTAGATGACCGATCTGCACCAATTCAACTTTAGAATCTCCTGGATAAACAGGCATGCCAGCTTTTATGATATGTAGTAAACCAATGAATTCCATCTGCTCAAACCTTCTTACGATAAATAAGATTTTCATTCACCGTCCGGGAAAGAATTTCTTCGGTCAATAGTCCATATCCTACACTAACGCACCAAAAATCCGAACGTGAAACGAAGTCTTTTTGAAACATAAAACATTAGATTTTTTTAGACAGATAAAGCGCGTTTAGACTGACGACACAGTCGGGTATAACCAGCCTATATCGCCAAAACACTGCAATGAAGCCTTTCAAGATGCCTAAACGGCAAGTTGGAAGTCTCGTTTGATATCGGAAGTGCAAAATGAAACCTGGATATAGTACCAAAGCAACAGCATAAAGCCAGGGCATAGTGCCAAATAAGCAGGATGGAAGTCCCGTTTGATACCGAAACACCACGATACACCTGAAGTATCATGCCAAAATAGCATCAAAAAGCGCACGCTTAGTGCACTAATGACAGGTTAGGGATTAACTATAATGCCGAAACAGCACGATGGAACTATCTAAGGTGCCAAAACGACACAATGGAAGGCTCGCGTAGTGCCCGAGCAGCACAATAAAGCCTTTAAAACCTAGATTTCGTGCTTCGTTTTTAAAAGGTTTATTCAATCCAAGACCTTGCTTTTTAAAAATTTAAAAACAAGGATCAATCATGCAAAGGATAGAAGAACAATCACAACATCTAAAATCAAGGATGCCCTTTTTGCGACAAACTTTTATTATGGAAATTTGTTTAAACGTTTCACGAAACATCGTTACCAAAGATCAAACAATGTTAAGGAGTGATACTAAAATGAACAATGAAGCCAGAATCATGGCGCATAACCTTGAAAAACTCTTACGTTTAAAGACAAAACCTATCACCATTAAAATGATTAGAAATGAAGAACAAATTCCAGAGTACGCCGTGCGGCCTGTAAAAAATATTGGAAGACGGTTGGCTTTGTGTCAATCTTTTGCTCAGGCTAGAAGACAAGGCCAAACATTAGCCATGCTGAAAGAGGATAACTGGTGCTTTGAACCCGTGATAGGTCTTGGTTTTGCGCCACCGCCTGAAGAATTTTTGGATGGTGAAAATAGATATCCTGGAACTGCCAAAACTAAGGCGGCAGGTAGTCGATGGGCGAAACAAATGCCCAGACTTCGTACAAACAAATATATTGGAATTGTGATTAGCCCTTTAGAAAAAACAGTGATGAATCCGGATTTAATCATCATTTACTGCGATCCTTCTCAACTCACACAGATCTTGATAGCTGTTAACTGGATTGATGGAAGAGACGTATCATCCATCCTATCGGGACATGCAGGTTGTGTTTACGCAATCGTGCCGGCGATACAAAATCGCGATTTCAGCATAACTATTCCTTGCATGGGCGATAGGGCGAGGGCCGCGGCTCAAGAATACGAACTCATATTCAGCCTTCCATGGGAAAAGGCACAAGATTTGCTCGATGGCCTTAAAACCATTGAGGCAAATAAACCTTTGTTTCCAATAGACTATAACTTGCGGCTGGAATATCAACTTGAGAAGAGTTATCAAAAACTCGGGAAAAAGGTAGGACTACACATTGAATAAGAACAAATATTTAGGAAATAAGGATTCAAATAGAACCACATTCAATAAAAAAGAAGAAAACACTTTATGCAATAACGAAACCGATCTATCTATCTTAGCCGCGTTAATCTCCGGGAAGTCCCGAAAAAATCACCGATGCTGTCGTCAAATCAGCGAATAATTATAACAAGACTTATGAAGGATGTAGTCGGTGTATATTGATTGCCTTAAACGATCATCTTAAGATAATACGGAATTCAAAGACTTTTAATCAGTGTGCCAAGGCGAGTGTCGTTTTATCAGGCGGGGTCGCTAGGATGGGTAAAATATATGGGACATTGACAGGGGCTGTGATGGTTATCGGACTAGAAGTTGGTTCGCCTGAATTGAAAACCTTCGATGCTTATGAAGAAATTTTAAGTTGTTCTAGCAAGTTGTTCAAAAAATTTGGAACAATGTATGAAACAGTAAGCTGTGCGGATATTCAAAACAAATTTTTCGGCCGGGAATATGGTTTTAATTTAAAGCAACATAGGAACGCGTGATATGCAGACAGAGGCCTAGATGTTTGCCCTAGAGTTTGCGCCGCTGCGACAAAGATTGCTTGTGGAATTATTATGGAATATAGGCAAAATCTAAACTCTAATAATGAAAAAGCCTAAGTATAGTGCCAAATTAACAGGATGGAAGTTCCACATAGTGCCGAAACGGCGGGACGGAACCGCGGAATGATGCCGAAACGGCGGGATGGAACCGCGGCATGATGCCGAAACGGCGGGATGGAACCGCGGAATGATGCCGAAACGGCGGGATGGAACGACGGCATGATGCCGAAACTGCGGGACGGTACCGCGGTATGTTCTTTAATCTACTGAATACATGAACTTTATGTCGCCGATATATACACAGCTAGCCCTACTTCACGATTTCTTGGTTTCTTCTGAAAATTGTTGTTTAATTAGCGCCAATAATTTCGGATCGCTCAACACGTCATATGCGGTCGCTGCCATCACTGATGCGCCATCTACAATCGAATCGCGAGCTGCGCTGGATTTACCAGCCTCAAGCCATTCTTTACTGTGAGCCGGAGCGTCGCAGTAAAATGTAGAAATCATCACAGAAGGTACAATCCAACTCACATTTCCGAAATCAGTTGATCCGCCACTACCTCTCTCGATGCGCTCAATTTTTTCCAAATTATAATACTCTAAGTTAGCTAAAGCGACATCCACTAACGCCGGAATAGGTATAGTATTATAAAACGCCGGACTATGGCTGGTCGTATAACTTGTTTCAGTCATTAGCGCTGCGCCATCTAAAACCTTGTTAAACCTTCGAACTACCTCTTCAAGATAAATTCTGTCTGGTGCCCGAAGCGTGTACCCGGCTGATGCTTTTTCATGGATAATGTTGCTTGGGCCCGTACCTTCTTTAACCGTATAATGGAGACGGCAACCGTCTTTTAGGTGTTCTCTTAAACATTCTACACCATGAAAAGATAGTACCATGGCATCAAGAGCACTACGTCCAAGATGCGGAGCGCTTGATGCGTGAGAAGGAATCCCCTGAAAATCTACAACCACCGATTGCAGCGCTTTAGAGGTACGCGATACACCAGCCGTCCGTCCGGAATGATAGGCCATAGCAAGATCCAATTCTTTGAAACAACCACTTTCGGCCATAAATATCTTGCCACCACTAGTTTCTTCTGCTGGAGTACCGTAAATAACTAGTTTAAAAGGAATTTCGGTAACAACTTCACGCAATGCCACTGCCGCACCTATGCAAATCGGCGTTTGCAGATGATGACCACAAGCATGACCCAAATTTCTTAAAGCATCATATTCACCTAAAAAGCCGATCACCGGACCATCTTTACCTCTCTCCCACTCTGCACGAAAAGCCGTTGGCAAATCAGCAATTCCCCGTTCTACAGAAAACCCAATTTCCTCTAAATAGTCTGTTAATAAACGAGCCGCAAAATGTTCTTCGTAATCGTACTCAGGACGGTCGAAAATTTCAGATGCTAGTTCAAACAACCGATCACATTGGTCTTTTACACTCTCGTGAATTTTCTGTTTTATATGTTTCATTTGCTAATCCTCCTCGTTTCAGAACGGGTTACCTGCTAGATGACAAGCAACAAAATGATCCCCGGGTGAATTACCACCCTCATAACCACCCAGACCTAAATCTACTTTTTCTACTTTTTCTATATCTTCGACTACATCCGAATTTATACCTTCCCAGATAACATTATCTGTCTTTTTGCATACTTTGCGAAGTTCAGGTTTTGTGAAACAAATGTCCGACGCAAACCTACACCTAGTATGAAATCGACACCCTTTAGGCGGATTTACCGGGCTTGGAATTTCACCTTCGAGCAAAATACGTTCACTTTGTGCAGATCTACCTACCAAAGGTATTGCTGACATCAAGGCTTGTGTATAGGGATGCAAACAACTACTGAAAATCTGCTCGGTCGTACCTAATTCCACTATTTGCCCGAGATACATTATCATTACCCTATCACAAATATGTTCAATTACCGATAGATCGTGGCTGATAAATAAATAAGTTAGATTAAGTTCTTCTTGAAGTTCTTCCAACAAATTGAGAATTTGAGCACGTACCGACACATCTAACGCGGATACCGGTTCGTCACAAATTAATAAATTAGGGTTGGTGGCCAAGGCACGAGCGATTGCTACGCGCTGCTGTTGTCCGCCCGAAAGTTCATGAGGATACCGATGTATAAAAGATGGGTCAAGACTTACTAGCGCTGTTAGCTCCAAAATGCGTTGATCTTGTTGCGCCTTGGCGGGCATCAATCTACTTATACGAAGCGGTTCTGCGATGATATCGCCAATTTTCATACGAGGGTGTAATGAACTGTAGGGATCTTGAAATATTATTTGAACGTCTCGCCGCAACATACGAAGTTCCCTTTTACTCATTGCTAAAATATCCCTCTGGTCATACTCTACCGTTCCCCTAGTTGGTTCGATAAGACGCAAAAGTGTGCGAGCTAAAGTTGATTTTCCGCAACCTGATTCACCTACCACACCAAGCGTTTCTCCCTGATAAAGATCAAAGCTTACTTCATCCACGGCTTGAACATATGCCTGTTTTTGAAAAAACCACTTCTTAACGGGAAACCATTTTGTAAGGTTTCTGGCTTTTACAAGAACCTGATAGCTACCATTGCGCTGCTGAATATCTACTACACTTCCTTTCTTTCACCATTGATAACATTTCTTTCATCATTGATAAAGAAAACACCGCACTTGATGGTTTTCATTTAATTGAATTCCATGGGGCTTATTTAAACGGCAGTGCGCTGTCGATTTTGAACATCTAGGTTCGAATACGCAGCCTTTCGGAAACTGTCCTGCTGGCGGCACCATCCCAGGTATTACATATAATTTTTTGGACTTGCGACCGAACTTAGGCAGCGCGCCCAGCAAACCTTGCGTATATGGATGCTTCGGGCGAGAAAGTAAAGTTTCTATAGGTGCCTCTTCCATGATTTCTCCACAATAAAACACAATTGCACGTTCACACATTTCAGAGATCACGCCCAAATCATGCGTAATAAATGCAATTGCCGTACCTGTTTCGATCTGTAAGCCACGCATCAAATCAAGCACCTGGGCTTGTACGGTTACATCTAATGCGGTAGTAGGTTCGTCTGCTATAAGTAATTTGGGTCTACATGCTAAAGCCATAGCGATCATAACACGCTGCCGCATACCTCCAGACAACTGAAAGGGATATTCATTCACACGTTTTTCGGGCAAAGCTATGTTAACCTTACGAAGCATATCTACCGAACGTAAACGTGCTTCCAATTTAGATAACCCTTGATGCAACATGAACACTTCGTCCAATTGTTGACCTATGGTGAACACAGGGTTAAGGCTGGTCATCGGGTCTTGAAATATCATGGACATTTGGTTTCCCCGAATTTCGCGCATCTCTTTTCGACTTAAACCAAGCAGTTCCTTGCCAGAAAAGCGAATGCTACCCTCTATACAGGCTGGGGGTGTTTTTAATAGACGCATTACACAAAGTGCTGTCATGCTTTTGCCACAACCTGATTCTCCAACGATACCTAAAGTCTCACCTTTACGAATATCAAAAGAAATACCGTTTAAAATCTGAGTTGTACCGTAGTCACTTTCGAAACTCAGTTTTAGATCAGATATACTCAAAACCACATCGTTATGTCCATTATTCTCAATATTCATCAGCATATTATCTTAAAGAAGGATCAAGTACATCCCTGACCCCATCGCCAAATACCGTAAATGCTAGTACCAAGATAACAATAGCGAAGCCTGGATAGGCACATAAAAATGGATGGGTCATAATGGATGATTTTCCCTCGCTAATAATTCCCCCCCAACTAGGGATTGTAGGATCTAAGCCGACTCCTAAAAAACTTAATGACGCTTGGGTAAGCGTTGTGCTCGCAAGTCCTCCGGTAAATCGAATAATGATGGGTGAAAAACATAAAGGTAAAATATATTTAAAAATTATTCGAAAATCTGAAGCACCTAAAGCCTTCGCACTTTCAACATGTTCTTGTTCTTTAATGGCTAACACTTGGCTACGAACCAATCGTGCGATACCGGGCAGATTCACGATAGTCAAACAAGCTATAATCTTGTCAAAGCCGGGACCTAACACAGATACCAGTACAATAGCTAAAAGTAGCATAGGGATCGCGTTTATACCTTCCATGATACGCATAACCACTAAATCAATTTTCCTGTAATAGCCCGCAAAGAGCCCGATAATAGTGCCGATAACGATCGCAAGCACGTTGACCGAAATAGAAACTATGAGCGACACGCGAGTACCGTAAATCAAACGCGAAAAGAGATCACGACCGTAAACATCGGTTCCCATTAAATGCTCATCATCAGGAAGTAATTTTATGTTATACATGTCAATAGTATAGGGATTGTGAGTAGCTATTTGAGAAGCGAAAATTGCGATAAGACAGATAATTATAAGTACGGTTCCTGCAGCAATGATACGCCCATACCTTCTTACAAACGCACCTGGTTTCATAGGTTTTTCTTTCATGGTCATTGCCCCTAGTCTAGCTCGATGCGTGGATCAAGCCATTTGTAGATAATATCCATTAGAATATTTACAAAAACAAAAATAATCGCCATAAACAAAATTATAGCTTGTTCCTGTGAATAGTCGCGGCGCATAAGAGAATCATAGGCCAGTTTACCCATGCCTGGAATGTTGAACACCATTTCTACTACCACAGTGCCGCCCAACATAGATGCCATGGAAAACCCAATGGTAGTAACCACGGGTGATAAGGCATTTTTCAGTGCATGCTTGTAAAACACCACTCGTTCGGCAAGCCCCTTGGCATGGGCGGTACGAATGTAGTTGTTTGAGAGCACTTCAAGCATCATTGATCTTGTGTATCGTGTAATACTAGCTACATGCTGTAAACCAATGGCTACAGAAGGCATTGTAAGATATTTTAAAGATTGTAGAAAACCGACATTTTTAATAAGCCTATAGCCTTGAACTGGAAACCACCTCAGTTTAACTCCGAAAGCAAACAACATCATAACGCCTAACCAAAACATCGGTACTGATAGTCCGAACACCGAAATTGTGGTAAAGGTATAATCAATGACGGTATTATGAAACCGAGCCGATAAAACACCAAGTGATATTCCAACTATTACGGAAATAGCGGTGCTATATAGAGTTATTAGAATAGTAGGTTCTAACTTTGCCATAATATTTTGAAATACGGGTTTACTATTATAATAAGAATTACCCCAATTGCCTGAGAAAATATCTCGCACATAGTTTATGAATTGGAGTGGAAGGGGATCATTTAGACCCATTAATTCTTTTAAATTCGCAATGTCTTCAAGCGATGCTTCCTCGCCTAAAATCAGAGTTGCCGGATCGCCCGGAATAATACGCATCACAAAAAATATAAGAATCATTACAATCAAAACAACAGGTATAGCTGAAAGGATTCTTTTAACCACAAAAGACAGCAATGGGCTGGGCCTCCTTGACTGAACGTGTACGAAGGGGAACCAAAGTTTGGCTCCCCCCTCACCTAATTCCCCGTTTGAAGACTATTTAGCGAAATAAGAATTCCAATAATAAGCGTGAGTACCATCATAATTAAGCTCTAACTCGGGAACAGCGTAGCGAATAGTATATAATTCACCAAATACGATCCAGGGTACTTCCTCGGCTGCTAACTCACAAAATTCGTAATAGGCATTTACACTTTCTTCAGAACCCATCACGGCGCTACCTAAGATTGAAAGTAATCGAGACTTCTCATCGTTTTCCCACCAACCGCCCGAATCACCAGTTACAAAACTCGTTTGAGCTGTGGGAACTGTAGACGCTTTTTGAGTTTCCCAAGCACCAATATCATGCCCTGTAGCGGGATCATTGCGCATAGCGCTGTGAGAACCTGCATCCACTAACTTCATCTCTGCGTTAATGCCGACATCTTGAAGTGCTTGGATACCAACTACGGCTGCACTATAAAAGGAAGCACTTTGGGCACAAAGCCACTGAATAGGTTCACCGTCATAATCAGAAGCCTCTAAATACTCTCGAACCTTTTCTTCATCGGCGATGTTCCAATCCGCATTTTTTATCACATCATTATGATAAATACTATGCATCGACATGGGGTTGGGATCTAAAACAAACGCAGTCTCGTCGCCTTCCCTGATCGCTAGCATAATAGCTTCCATATCTAACGCAGCACGAATGGCCTTTCGAAGATTCTTATCATTAATGGGACTATCTTTATTTGATTCGTGTAGATTAAAGAAGATAGCTGGTGCCCATTCATTGTGTAAATAAGCAACTTTAAGACCCGCTTCCTTGGCTTGAGGTTGCATGTCCGCTAATACACTTCCAAAATCATAATCACCTGCAAGAAGTCCCGCTGTGCGCGATGTGGCGTCGAGGTTAACGCAAAGAATAATCTTATCGCAATAACCATAACGTGGAGCAGCTGGTCCAATACCATCGCTTTCTAGTGGAACGTAGTCTGGATTCTTTGCTAAAACGATTTCCGTTTCCGGTTCATATTTTTCCAAAGTGTAACACCCTGTGCCAATCAACTGGGAAACATCGGTTACTTGACCGTCCTCTCCTAATTGATCTAACAGTTCTTTTTTCATAACATAGCAAGGACCACCCGTATTTGAGAGCCGGAGCAACGTATTTGGATTATATTCACTTAATGTATATATTACGCTATCGTCCACAACCTCGACATTGACCAAAAGATCGGCAAAGGCATCCTTGAATCCTGCATAATATTTACCCGTACGTTCTATTGAGGCCATGACATCCTCAAGGGTCACAGGAGTACCGTCAGAAAAATATCTGTCGGGCAAAACAGTCAGTTTAAGAGTTAACCCATCATCTGAATAGTCATAATCACAAAGCAAGGGATAAAATTCCCCGCTTGCTGACCAGGCTAGTGGAGTCTCAAAAATATATTGCATCCACTGATAACTTGCCATCAATCCGTTTGAAAGATGTGGATCAATGATCGAACTTACTAAATCTGTCGCTATTCTGAGTTCTCCCCCGTAACGATCGTCTTCTGCAGCAACTGGATCCGGATCTACGACTTCACCATTGTCACCATTTTTTACTGCCGGAGTGCAACCAAAAAGCATCACCATTGCAACTAGAACCGCAATACATCTAATTGCATACCACTTAACTTTCATTTATGTGAACCTCCTCATTGAAATACCATAGCAATACATTAGAAATTGAGATTTACGAAAAAACTTGCGGTTGAACCAGTCCCCAATTGACCTTCCGCGTTAACAAAACTTAGTTTTCAATATGTTTTGCCACGCCAATATTCTTTCTGATTTAATAAATTCATCAATTGACGCATTGACTGGTTTAAATTTTGGTGAAGACAAGCAATAAATATTTCTTGACCGGACCGTGTAAGGATGGGTTCAGTAATCCGCTTAAATTTATCGATAATCCAGTCTGTTCCGATATTTTCATGGGCTTCGCCTCGCGGCTCATGAACACTTGATCTAAGCATTTTGCCATTTTTCAGATACATCTCAACCCGACAGAATCGTTTTTGGGGAAATTCGGAGTCAAAATACGGATCTACACGAAATTCCAACTTGTCCATTACCTGCAAAACGTGGGGATCATTCAAATTATCCTCAAATACCTGTGCAAAACCAAAATCGCCCGCAACTATAGCAGCTGCTACTGGATAAGCGATATTGTACTGTGCTTCATCGGTAGTTTTGGGGATAATTTTCGATAATAACGTTGCTCGTTCAAAAGTGTAAACGATCACGCGCTCAACAGCATTGTGTGTAATATTCCATTCTCTCATCACATCGAGGCAGGCATCAATAGCTGCATGCGCCCAGCGGCAACAAGGATAAGGTTTGAAATAGAGTTGAAGGATTTCATAGTTCACGCCAAGATCATCTAAATACTTCGCATAGGGTTCCGCTTCTAATAGGTGTTTGTTTCCGGAAAAACCGCAAAGCGTTTCCGCAACAGCTAACATGCCTATCATAACACCAAAGGGTACTCCGTCTTTATTCATGGACGGATATTTTACCGAACGGATACCCGGTGCCAATGGTGCGTTAAAATCAGCTACTGATAAAGCATTGTTCAACATCTCACGGGAAAGACCGAATAGCCGACCTGTTCCTGCAGCGGTTCCGAAAGCGCCAAAAGTTCCGCTACTGTGTGCAAATTGATAGTAATCCATTACAGCCCTTCCGAACCTTATCGTGGCTTCGTAGGTAACTGCCAATGTCGTCAAAAACTCTTCGTACGTAACATTTTTGTGATAAGCAACAGCTAAAAGTCCACCAATAAAAGAAGTGCCGGGATGCGCCCGAATAAGATTGTGTCCATCATCGATATCATAAGCGTTAGACGCATGGGCCATTGCTGTCGCCGCCCCCATAACATTTAGGCGGCGATTAGCACCCAAAACAGGTATTTGACCTTCTGAATTATACACTAACGAGGCCATTTGCTTGCCAACCTTGAATTGTTGACTTCGACTTCCCGTCACTATTGCTCCAATAAGATCTATGAAGCATGCTTGAACACGTTTTTGCACTTGTTTAGGTAAATCGCCCCATCGAGTATTCAACAAGAATTCTTCGAGACGATAATCTGTAGAATATTTCAGTTTTACTTACCCCACTTTTCCCCTTCACTAAAATATATGAATAAACTGATAAACTATACAAGCCCTTGATAAAAATTAGTAGAACGAGTGACTGTGGCCGGTGGCGCCGGATCCAATTTAAAATCAGCAATGCCTAGTGCATCTTCTGGGCGTAACCAAGGCCTATTTTGAATTGCACTGGTTTCTTCATGAGTCAGCAATCCTTTATATGCCATCAAACTACGCCGCCAATAACCATCTTTAATGCAAGTTTTTACAACACCATCATTAAGGACACTTAAAATGAATGGCTGCATCGCCGCGGCATAAGATATTGAAGTAGAGTGTGCAACTGCTCCAGGAATATTACTAACACAGTAATGAACTACTCCGTTCACTACGTAACGAGGGTTGTCATGAAAGGTTTCACGACTGCTCTCTATTGCACCCGGATCATCATTACTGATGTCGACTAATACCGAGCCAGGTTCCATCAGTTTCAGCATTTCTTTGTCGATCAGAAAATCAGTACGATGTTTAGGCCACTTGACACAATTTAATACCATATCCATCTGTGGCAGCACCGAAGCAATTGCCTCTTTGGACGAAAACATGGTATTAATCGCACCTAGGTATTTGCTACCAAGTTGTCGCAATACACCGATGTTTATATCCATAACTGTACAATTAGCACCTAACGCATGCAACACTTGTAGTGCGTTTTGTCCTACGATGCCACCGCCTAAAATTAACACGTTTATACCCGGTGCGCCGGCAAAACCGCTTACGAATTTACCTTTTCCGCCGTTTATGGTAAGCAAAGACTCTAGGCCAAACAAGGCCCCTTGTTTACCAGCCGCTTCACAATTAGGAGAGCCATATCTATGGGAGTCTTCAGCTGCGAAAGCAATGGATTTGCTTTTAAGGATAGCATCTACCTCTTCAGGATTACCCGCAGGATGAATACATCCGAGAATAATTTGATCTTCTCGAATGAGATCGTATTCGCATTTCTCAAACTCTTTTACTTTTGCTATCATGTCGCATCTTGCATACATTTCCTCAGTTGATTCAACGATTTCTGCCCCCGCGGCTTGGTAGGCCTCGTTTGAAAAATTTGCAGCTTTACCGCAATCCTTTTGCGCGAGAACGACGTGTCCTGCACCAACAAATGACCGCACTTCCATAGGTGTACAGATAACCCGATACTCACCTTCTTTAATGTCCCTTAAGACGCCAAATATCACGACTGTTCCTCCTTATCGCAACCAGGTCGGCCTGTATGTAAAAACTCGCATTATGTCTAACCGCAAAACCATGTATTTGTAATTTTTTGTAGAAATTTGTATCTATACCCATCAATCTGTATATGGCTAATTCTCCTTGCCATATGGAAAATCCTTCTTCTTCTGGTTTTTATCGCTTTTAGATAGCTAAGCAAAATTAAGCATTTTGATGGAAAGATAATATGAGGCCAAATCGGCAGGATGCGACGTGGCTATGCTGCCGTATCGGAGGGATGGAACTGACGTATAGTGCTGTTTTGGACTGATGCAACGTGGCTGTACTGCTGAATCGGCAGGATGCAGCGTGGCTATGCTGCCGTATCGGAGGGATGGAACTGACGTATAGTGCTGTTTTGGA
>CAYORX010000014.1:0-33358 GCA_964406505.1 uncultured Eubacteriales bacterium | reverse complement strand
TAGTGCTGTTTTGGACTGATGCAGCGGGGCTATACTGCTGAATCGGCAGGATGCAACGTGGCTGTGCTGCTGAATCGGCAGGATGCGACGTGGCTATGCTGCCGTATCGGAGGGATGGAACTGACGTATAGTGCTGTTTTGGACTGATGCAACGTGGCTGTGCTGCTGAATCGGCAGGATGCAACGTGGCTGTGCTGCTGAATCGGCAGGATGCAGCGTGGCTATGCTGCTTAAATAGTCTGATTCTTTTGTTCAAATCTAATTCTAAAAAAGCATCAAGTTTTACCTTGTTCCTGGTTTGCCGCCACTTATTCGAAAGGACTTGCGGGAAGAAATAACATGATGAGGCGGTCAAGCATCCTGCATTTTTGATTAATACCCATCCGCCTAAATACTTCAATATAATGTTGCCGCCATTCAGCGAGTGATGTGGGTTTGTAACTAACATCATTCACGAAATTTACCATCGCTAAATAGGCAGGCACATTAACCACCTGGTTAAGAAAATACAAAAACGCCAACCGATTAGCAAACTGATAAAAATCAGAAAACATCCAATCATGGGGCTTAATCCCCATAAACCGCTGAACACGTGTTAACGATTCGCGAATGAGTTTCACACTTTCTATATCTTTTGCGCCACTTGGAGTAGACATTTCGGACGTATGTGCTTTTGCTTCGATTAAAAGAACTGCATCATTTTGATTTTGACGAATCCAACCCAAACAATCCCATTGCGGTCCCCGTCTAGGCCAGAAACTTCTAAGATCACTATTGTATTTATCAAGCCCCAAAGGTGTGAGAAAATCATCGCGATACTCTTTGTAGTCATCTTCCACAAGTGGTGACAGCCACTCGATATGGCCTTCGGGCTTGCTTGAAGCTATTATAAAAGGCGATGACGTCAAAATCATATCCGCAAATTCTCTAGGTTCTCGATTCACCCAAGTTCGGATACAAAATTGGCTCCCCTTTGTGCCACTACAATAATTATTCGGATCCAAAATATTTCCCCTCCGAATCACACGTTCCTTCAATCCAACACCTTTCCACTATCCCCTGTTGTATCATTTCATAGTAGTATCATTTCGCTTTCCTAATTAAATTTTAAGCAATCCAACCAATCCAAAACAAAACTCTTTCCAATATACTGTTCTGCAAGTTTCAAATAAATCCTTGCCGCGTCCTCAAATAGGCGTCGCTGATGTAAAAGTTCGTCTGACGTAAAGAATTAAATAAGGTAAAGGAATCTTTTAAACCAATCAAGAATTTTACCAAACAGGCACAAAGTATTAGGCAAGTTCGTAAATTAGCCTTAGTAGCATAAATGGTATTTTTGAAGAATTTGTAAAAGGATCCAATGCACTGAGGTATCACTTCAAATCCATAAAAGCCGAAGATGAGTTGCCGGTTAGAACACTTCTTCATAACACTTTAGAAACTGGTGTTCACTGCCATCCACAAGTTGAGTCTTTGTTAATATTGGAAGGCCGCGCTACTGTAATGATTGATACAAAGACAAATGAACTGTGAGCAGGCGGTTTTCTCTTCATCGATAGTTATGAAGTCCATAATGTGCGCAAAGACTTAAGACCTTGTCAACCGCTACGCGTACAGATTGTTCTCGCATTTTACAGCGGAATTTATTTCGACTTAAGTAAACTTCATTTCAAATGTAAATCCTTTTTAAAAAACAAAACTTTAATGAAGCACGGAAATAAAACAAACGAAAACTTGGTGCAAATTGCCCTAGATGTTTTTACCCAGAAAGCGGGATACCGCGCTAGAATCGGTAGTAATCTATTTTTGCTAGCTGGACTTTTGTTCAACTATTCATTTTATAAAATTGATGACATAAAAAATATGACTGGCGAAGAAGATTTAAAAAGATTGAAAAGGATCATCGGTTATATATCTGAAAATTTTCACGAAAAAATAACGCTTAAACAAATCAGTGCTAGGGAACACGTTACTTACCATTATCTATCTCGATTCATTCGCGACAAATTAGGAATGTCATTTACCACATTTCTAAATCGCTTAAGATTGCAAAAGGCCGCGGATCTATTGCTTATCGGGGCTAAAACTATCGAACAGATATCTAAAGAAGTGGGTTTTAGTAGCGCAAATGCATTTCACAAATTTTTCAAAACCAGTTCGGAATGACACCAGGCGAATACTAAAAAGTAGTTATGAATCAACATTTGGTTTTTGAATCACCGGTGGTCTTCGATTCACCGGATGAACCCGGTTATGCCGCCAGAAGATGAGGGAATATAAAGCCTGTTTTTTTCCTGGAATCAAAGCCATGAAATCCTACATGAAAATATGAAAATCCTATAAGTAACTCGGATCCTCGGATCATGATATTGACGGCAAAGAAATTGTAAACATTTTGAATAATTTTCTCGACAACCTAACTATTAAAAAGCATGGTTAAGATGTCATAACCCCATCACATAGCAAAGTCAAAGCAAACTAAAGATGGTAGTGCCAAGTCACCTTCTTTTTCATAAATACGCAGCACGTAGAAAACACCGCATTTTTTCTCATTCTATTAAAAAGGTAAAAATGATTATTCATTAAGGCAAACATCTGAATTGCGTAATAATTCTTTTATACATAACGTTTGTTGTGGGTCACTAGCGTTTTCATACAGTACCACATCAATGCTACATCGGTAATATATATCCCGACCGGTAACCGGTAAATAGATATTCTTGAATGTCGGGGTCTTTATTTTTGATCGCTAAGCAGTATTAATAGGTCCATTATAATAGGTCCACTATAATTTTGTTTACTACATAAACACTTTTAAAACGTAGAAAGAAGTTTAAATAAGTGAGACACATCAAATGAGAAACATCGAAAAAGGTTCCTGATCGCTTTAACGGTTTTAACCATGATGGTACTCAATCTTCTCCAGCCTTATCAGTCCGGTCTTGGCTAACGGTAAAGGTAATGACGTTAAGAATATTTTGAAGAACGTAGAGGTCGAGGTAAAGCGAGGAAACAAAGAAATCTGCCCAGGGATAACCATCGACAGTGAACAATCTATCACCGTAAAAATTCTTTCGAGGTGCCCGTTTTAGGTGATGATCTGGATGCCGTCGAAGATAAATACGTTAAAAAAGACGATATTGCAATCTTTGAGTTGACAAACATTTTCAACTTGTTGTTAGATGAAGAGCCAATGGAATTAGAGTATAGCGGAACACGGATGGGGTGCGTAGAATTTATCCAAGATGATCCAATGTTAAAAGCAGGAGTCACATTCGACGGCGAAGATGATGTTTTTGACGGCGAGTTTAGCGGAATAACAGCATGGCTTGAAGACGAGTTAAGTTATGTAAAGGATGGGCAATGCTGAAAAACCAGGAGAATATCTGATTGAGATTTTGGAAAAAACATTTACCGTTACCGTGCTTGTTCCTGCGGTACATCCCAAATATTCCTAAGAAAAATCCGGGAAGCTGACTTGAAATCTCAGAAAGTTAAATGGAAAGTCAAATTCTTTGCCAAATTAAAAGGTCAACACATAAATATCAACGGTTATACATTTAAAGACGACCTCTCCTCTGTTGGTGATTATGTTTACGATTCGTTAGAGATGGGGGAAACACCGTTACGACGGCTACTTACGTTAATATTTTAGCTTTCAAGTTTCCATCAGATACAAAAAGTCCCCAAACCTTAAGTTTTAAGACGAGTATTCCAGACGGCTTGTACTATTCCGCAGATAATGAATCAATAACCAACGAAACGGAATTTTTGAACGCTTTGGACGTTTTGAATAAAACAATCGCGAAGGGTAAGATAAGGAAATCGTCCGTCTTACTCCTGAATGGATAGAAAAAGGCGTAGTTGAGAGCAAATACTCACATGATAACACCGGATACTACAACTCTAAAAATAGAACCATCGCTTGGACAATAAACGCAAAACCATACGGATCTAATCTTAAGAATGTAGTAATCCAAGATCTCATTCCCCAAGGGCTAGCCTTTGAATCAGCAGAATGGTACTAATTAGAGTGGGACGGGGAAACAGCAAATGGTTTGAACCGGGTTTTTCTAAATCTATACATCCTATCGACAATAAATACAATTTAGGCGACATCTCTTCAAAAATAGTTTTTAAAATCACATGTAAAGTACCTGATGAAGGTTTCACATCTGAAACTACAACTTACCGCAACTCCGCCATCATCGCCTGGGATAATTTCGGCGGAAATGTAGGATCTGGGGATAAAGTTGTTGGGGTGGGCTACAACCTCATTTCTAAAAAATCGACGAAAATGGTTCTGCAAAACCGCCAGATCACCTGGGGAGTTATCGTAGATCCCAAAGGTCAAAATATCCTAAACTTAAGAGTTTAAGATTTGTTAGTTTATGGATCAGGAGATATCGAGTTTGATCTATCAAAGGTTACCGGATTCTCAGAGGGTTTAAATCGGGAAGATTTATCTCCACATTATGATCAAAAATATACGGGAAATACTTTTAAACAACGCCAATAGCGACACGTCTGTAAGTATGAAAGTTTATGAAATAAAGCAAAACGAAGAAAGAATAGCAGACCTGCTGCAAATCACAGGGCTACCTAGACTAAAACAACTTTCAGTTTCAATACTACTATATTAAACTCTGGTATATTTGCGGCAATAAAATCTCTAAGGTACGTAACATAGCAAGTCTTTTCAGCAAGAACCTTTTGTTTAATCAAGCATTAGGCGAAAGAAATTATGTCAGCAACATGCTGTCAAAGGAAATGCTAAAGGCGGGGTCTGACCCTAAATCCGTTCCCAACGACATAACAACTGAATCCACGGAAGGATTCGATTACAAGGATTCGATTACGTGGATAAATCAGTAATTTTTAGACTAAGCATCAATGCCGAAAGTTTGGATCTGCCTTCAACCACAAATACAAAAGGTAAACGTTTGGGCAAGGCAACCGTGGAATATATACTTCCTGAAGGAAGGGAGCACAAAACATCACGGGAGACAAAAATATTTAATCTTCGCAGGTAAAAAGGATACTAGCGGAAATGTCAAAGCAACGGGTGACCCGCTTGATGATGTTAACGGGTTTGAAGCCCAGTTCGAGAGTCGCAAAGCTACATTTACTTTCCAAGAACTTAAAACTCCTTATGTTATATTGTTAAAATCTGGTCCAATCGATGACATTTGTAAAGGATATTTTGCGAAAATAGCTGCACCACAGTAACAAACACGCTTACACTTATGGCAGAAAAATGAAGCAAAGGCATTAAGTGCGAACAAAATGTTATCATCGAAAACACGATTTTGGAGAAGGATCTCGGCGTAGTCGAAAAATCTGATGCAAAAGAAATCCTTTGGGCTATCGATTATCATGGGTATGAAATGCAGCAGCTCAGCACTAGAATAGAAAACCGGATACCTGGAGGTATTGAACTTCGGACGGATGCAATGGGTGAACTTCTAATCGACTAGTCGACGATAATATAACCGTTGTACAAATAGAACTTAATCTGGACGGCGGTTACAGTGAGGATGAGAATCAAGAACTGAACGTCGAAGCTATAGTTTCTTACGATATAGATACGCGGATTCTCAGATTTGAAATTCCTGATTGCGAAAAGGGTTATCGTTCCACATACGTTACTGATGTTACGGGTAATCCAAGCGAAGTTTCCAACAAGGTGGTTTTACTTGGGGGAGATGAAACACAAGAGGACGACTAAAAAGTTTTGAAATAACCAGCGCTCTTACTGGCGCTTCGTTTCAAAGAAATGGATCTATTCATATCACTAAAATCATTAAAATCGATGAAAATGAGGAGCCTCTTGGGGGGGTAGAATTTACTTTGTATGCTGAAGACGGAGAAACAGTTGTTAGAACCGGCGTGACCAGCTCTGATGGAACGGTATGGATTAGGGCCATTCCTCAAAACGGTACTTAGGTCTGGTACCACAACAACCGAACGGAACCCAGGCATGGTGCCAAAACGACGGGATAGAGCCTGGGTATGGTGCCGAAACAACACAAAGAAGCAAGCCCATGGTGCCGAAACGACAGTATGGAACAGACCCATGGTGCCAGAACAGCACATTAGAGCATCTCCATGGTGCCGAAACGGCGTGATAAAGCTTTAAGTGGTTGTGACCTATACGTATCAAAGGTACAATCTTACATACGATAACCTTAAGTTTATGCAGATACCGATAACTTCGATAATGCTGGTGATACTGATGATATCGATGATACCTGACAATGTGCATAAAATAATTAAAGTGCTTTCGGAAAATGATTTTAAGGCGTATCTCATAGGAGGGTGCGTGAGAGATCTTCTTCTTAAAAAAACCCCGTCGGACTGGGATGTAGCTACTGATGCATTGCCGGATCAAGTGATAGATTTGTTCCATAAGACTGCGCCGACTGGAATTAAATACGGCACTGTTACCGTCTTGGGAAGTGTCAACGTTGAAGTAACAACATTTCGGCAAGAAAGTTCCTATCGAAACCAACGACATCCAGACGAAATTGAATTTTCCGGCTCGTTGGAAACAGATACGGCAAGGCGAGATTTTACGGTGAACGGCCTTGCTATGGATGCAAAAGGCGAAGTTCAAGACCATGTTGGGGGCCTTTCCGACCTTAAGCTACGAACCATAAGAGCCATTGGGGACCCTTGCGAAAGGTTCAGCGAGGATGCTTTAAGGTTAATGCGGGCGATCCGCCTTACCTGTCAATTGAATTTTTCTATCGAATCTCATACTTTAAACGCTATAAAAAGACATGCAAAACTAATCCGAAATATAGGAAAAGAACGGATCCGCGACGAATTCAGTAAAATCGTACTTTGCTCCCGACCGAGCCAAAGCATACGACTTATGCAGCAAACCGGACTTCTAAAGCATATCATGCCTGAACTAGATCGATGCGCTGGATTTGATCAAGACAATAAATACCACGACAAAGACGTGTTTGAACATCTTTTAGCAACAATAGATCTAGTGCCGCCAAAAAGTACGCTTCGGCTTGCGTCTTTAATGCATGACATCGGCAAACCATTAACTCGTGTTAAAGGTGCTAAGCCGGGCGAAAGTAGTTTTCACGGTCATGATAAAAAAAGTGCGGAAATCACACAAGAAATATTGTCCCGCCTACGCTTCGACAAAAACACCGTTGAAACGGTAACAATTCTTGTTCAAGAACACATGAGCAGATTCAATGAACCGGGCAAAAAGTTAAAAGGCGTAAAGCAGCTTATAAACCGTGTGGGAAAAGATAATTTGAATGATTTGCTCATGCTGCAAGAAGCAGATATTAAGGCATCTGCACCACCTTTTGATTTTTCCAAATTGGCCCGACTAAAAAAAGCTGTTGATAAAGTGCTAAACGAAAAACAACCCCTCAACGTTAAGGACTTGGCGATAAACGGCAATGACCTTATTAAATGGGGTATGAGCACTGGCCCTGACTTGGGCAATATGCTAAACAACATGGTGGAACTCGTCTTGACCGACCCATCTTTAAACACGCGGGAAGATCTACAAAACTTTTATCTTAAACAAGTTCATCGGAAATGATTTGTTCTTTAAATGCATCCTACGACAAACACATTCCACAACATATCCGGTAAGCGACTAACTACGGCCAAGATATAGATACACCTAGCATAAACATCTAGATCTAAATATCATTTTTAAGTTTTTTCACCGATTCGCTTAAAACCAGTGCCAATAAGTCTTCCTTTCCATTTCGTTTTGAGTTTGATCACAGATTTTGCGCCAAACGCCATTTCCAATTATAACCAGTGTCAAGCCTGAATTACATCTTGGGGCTCAGATTTTTAGTTATGCTCATTCTTTAAGTTTGAACTTTTTCCTTAATGTAACTAAAACCCTCTCTACCTCCGGCACTTTCATAAAATAAATCAAAATAGCGTAAACTAGGGTCCCTGCTGCGATCGCACAAAGTAGAGCAACATTTTCCCTTAAGTACTTTGCGAATAGATCAAAACTTCCCAAAGCTATTGGAGCCATCACCGAAGACGCAATGCAAATTTTCACAAAAGTCTTGCTGATATCCCTAAGTCCAAAACCGCCGATCTTTTTTCTCAAAGTGATGAACATAAGCAATGCACTTACAATAGCGGCGGTACTTGTAGCTAAAGCCAGTCCTCCTATTCCTAAAAACCTAGATAGAATAAAATTCAAAACGATATTTATAACCACCGCTATAACCGAATTGATCATAGGGGTCTTAGTGTCTTGCAAGGCGTAAAAAGTTCTTGTAAGAATAGATTTTACCAGCCCGATCATTCCTATAGAATAAAAGAACAAAGCGGTAGCAGTCATTTCGATAGCTTCCGGCGTAAAAGCCCCTCTACCAAAAAGTAATTTCACTATTTCCTTAGGGAAAATCATAGCACCAACGGTCGCTGGAACCACCAAAAGCCCTACGATAACGATAGCTTCAGAAACAGAAGATTTAAGCCTTTTCATATCGCCTTCTGCAGCCATGTTTGAGATTATGGGATAAATAGCAGTGGTAATAGATCCTACAAAAAGCGCGCTTACAAAACTTTCAAGGCGGCTTGCATAACTTAGGGCGGAAATACCTCCCACAGCCAATTTAGAAGCCAAAGTTCTATCAACTAAGGTATTAATACGATTTACCGACCCACCTAATATGATAGGAAAGGCAATATATACCATGGTTTTTAAATGCTCATCATCTAACCGCAATATCGGCATGTATTTAAACCCGATCCTTTGGACAAATGGAATCAGAAATACAAGTTGCGATGCTGAAGCAAGCACGCTCCCTAAAACTAAAACATAAGGATTAGTTTTAGTGCTTAAAATTAAAAACATAATAGTGACTGAATTCAGAGGAAAACCAATGCTAGCAGGTGCAACATAGTTTTTGTGTATCCTTAAATAACCACCATAAATACTGGAAAGTGCGGTGAAATATACCCCAAAAACACTGATTTTAGTGAAAAGCACAGCCGTTTTCAAAGTGTCTCCGGTGAAACCGATGGCAAATAATTTTACAAGAGGTTCGGTAAAGGCTAAAACGACGACCACGACAAGTGTTGACACCAACATTAGCGCATTATTTAAATTGTTAGTATATTCGTCGGCACATTGTTTTCCTTCGCTTTTTAAAATTCGACTATACATAGGAATAAACCCTGTAGAAACACCAGCACAAATTAAAGAAAATATCACGCTCGGAATAGTACCAGATATAAGGTAGGCGTCAGTAATACTTGACACTCCGTATATATACGAAAGAACCATCTCCCGCAAAAAGCCAAAAAGCTTAGATATTATCGTTATGATCATTATTGTAAATGCCGCTCTTTTCACTTAAACGCCTCTTTTGATTATCTGTGCGGTTTTTTGAAACGGTCGGATAAAAATGGTTTCATCGAAATCTATTCTATATCAAGCGGCAGATCAAGACATGAACTTTATGTTACTTAGCTCGTTAACATTTAAACGCTGAGTTCACTTTAACGCAATGATATTTGCCGGGCATTTTTCTATAGCTTTGTTTACAGTATCTGTATCTGTTTGTGCAACAATTTGTTTAACCACCGATGCCTTGTTGTTCTTAATTTTAAAGTAAGTAGGTGCTAATTGAGCACAAATACCACACCCAATACAATAATTTTCGTCCAGACAAATTTCATCGTTTATCATAATCTCTCGGGCTTCATCTAAAGGAAGGTCTGCTTCACTTACAAGTTTTGACGTAATAAATCCGATAATGAAAATAGAAACTGTAGTGAGTACCCACCTCGCGAACATAAATTTGGGGCCCAAAAATTTAGCTTCGTTCAGCAACATAGGAACCTTAACAACTGCCCATGTGCTTAGCAATATGACAATGTTGGAAATACTGGCACCTTTCCTCAATAAAGTTTTTGACACAGGAAATGCAGCATAAATTGGACCGGCGGAAAAACTACCTAACAAAAATGAAAATATAGCACCTTTCGTACCTGCATCCCGCCCCAAATTTCGCCGAATCGCATCTTGGGGCACCCAAGTATTTATTAAAGCTGTCAGCAATAGAATAACCGGCATAATCGTTAACATCTCTCGCACGTAGTAAAGACTATTTTGGAAAGCAAGTACCGCCTTGTCTGACTGCAAAACAAACAGCGCAATATAAACTAGTATCACTAATGCGAGGAACTTGTTTTTCTGTACCATTTTGATAATAGCATTCATAGCAAAACCCCCATCGCCAACGCAATAATTATGGCAAACACAAAACTTAATGAGTTTCTAATTAACGTAAACTTCGCGCCAAACTCCTGTTTTTCCAAAGGAAACGTAACCACGCCTACCATTGTCAACGTAGTCAAAAATGCTACCACGGGAACAATGCTCGCTCCTGCAGTTACTAAAGAACCTGCTAAAGGAAAAGCAACGAAAGCGGGAATCAAAGTGATACTACCTATTAACGCAAACACAACAGTTGTTATGAGATAATTTGATTGGCCGGCATATTGCTTTATTATCTCAGGGGGAATAAATGTCAAAATTATGCCAATTAAAAATAGAATCGCCATAATCTCTCCTGCCATATGCTTCATCATGCCACTCGACATCCTGATGGCACTAATAGTTCTTTTCTTGTCTTTTATGATGGACCACAAAAACCAAGCCAAAGAAATGAGCCAAAAAACAACAGTGAATATGTCCATAAATGCACCCCCGCTACTTCTATACTCCTATTTTAGGAAAATTTTCGTTTTACGACTTTTTCAAGTATAATGTAGAGCGTAAAAGAAAGGAGTAACTATGGTAACTAATGACCGAGTGAATTTACAAAATTACATGGATGCTATACTAAATACAGAAATGTTCAAAGAATTTAGTTGTGATCGCCTAAAACAATTGTTCGATCATTTTAATCATAAAATAGCACAATACAACAAAGGACAAATCATTCATATGGAAAACGAGATCTGCAAATCCATGGATATGGTTTTAGATGGTAAACTGTCCATCCAAAAAATAGACCGGAGCGGAAATGTGTTAAAAGTGACGGAATTTATCGGTAGCGATATTTTGGGTGCCAATTTGTTGTTCGCAGATCACAATGCTTATCCAATGACTGTCGTGGCTGAGTTAGATTCGGTTGTCCTTCATATTTATAAACAACTAATTCTAGATTTGAGCTGTACAAGTACTTCTTTTACCACTGCACTGTTAAAAACAGTATCTAATAAAACTCTAATTTTAACAGACAAAATCGATACCTTGTCGTTTAAAACAATCCGAGAGCAAATCAGTGATTTTTTGGTCTACCAACGCTACATTCAAAAGAGCAACACGATTAGGCTTAATATTACCAAAAAAGAACTGGCTAAAAGATTTGGAGTTCAAAGAACATCACTTAGTCGGGAATTAAATAAAATGCGCCGAGATGGGCTTATAGAATTTGATTCCAAAACTATCACGATTAAAAATACGAATTTATTACAGCATTATATATTGTGAGATGAAAAGAAACGTTACGGCACGTGCTCACATATATATGATTCAAAATGTTACATAGTTTCCCACATAACGAAATTTTGACTTTGCCGTGCCGTTATATTATTCGTTTCTTTTAAAGACAGCAGCAGATTAAAAATTGTCACTTTATAATCGGAATACATTTACTAAACAGAAACTGAAGCCTTCCAACGAGATATGAAAGACGTGCCATCACTACAAACCCAAATGATGAGCCGAAAGCTACCATCATCGTTGTCCGCCCCAAAATACTTAGGGTAGGAAAAAGCGCACCTCTAGATGCAATTGCACTCTCCCCATCGAAAGCTAATTTGCCACGCCTATCCCTTTTGAAAGGTATGAAAAGAAAATAACTTAGCGTAGAGATTGTGCCAACTACCATCACAATATTGTTTAAACTGTTAAGTGGCAAAATAGTCGCCCGTATCTGTTTTACAAAAGACGCTTCTACACAGCCGGTTATAGTCACCCCAGCGGCAACGCCCATCATAAAAGCCAAAGATGTTCTACCAAGATATGAAATTTTGTCATTAAATCTGGTATAAAGCAACAACCCTAAAATCAATGGGATAGCGGCGAGATAGTCACCATCAATAAATAAGTTGCCCGCTTCTTCTTTAATATTTTCCCATCCCATTACTATAGCATGAGCAGCCGCAAATCCAACATAAATATGCTCTGTATGCCTGTATAATTGGCTGTCTTTAAACAGGTACGAATATACCGCTACAAGAAGCAAACCCGATATGAAAACCCCAACAGTATCAGCCATGCTCAACACCTTCTTTTTTACGAAGTATTCCATTTTGCATAAAAAACCCTGCGTTTCCTAATATAATAAGACCTACAATAAACAGATGACCGACAGTCTGAGCATCCATCGCTCCTGTAGCACTTCCGGGTATATCAGTCAATCTTTCATATTCAGCAGCACCAGACAAACCTGTGATTATAGCCTTTATCTGCCCTGATGCAACGTAAGGCCCTACTACAGGAAGCAAAGTACCCGATCCACCTACAACAATAGGAGTATGAAATTTCGATTCAACATGTCTTACTAAAAATAAAGCATCATCACCAGTGCTACTTGTCGTAATTAAAGCAACGTCTTCCATGCCCGCAAAGTTCTCAAAGATGGGCAAATGCTTTAAGAAAGTACCGTACACATCTGCTTGATACAAATTATAGAAATCTTCCATTGCTGCTATGGTAGGTTCGCCCCCTGCTTTAAATGGCAATATGGCATAATCTGAGCCGTATTCGTATCCGAAATCCGAAGCGATCTCATCATGCACTGCTTGTGCATACCTATCTCCTCCAACCGAGGTAGGAAAAAATACAACTTTTAATTTGTGCGACATAAAGTGTTTAGCGAGCGCCTGCATTTGCGGCCAAAGCTCTGCATCACCCGATGGATCGAATCCAACTGAATGGAATACTAAAGCCCCGGCCGGCAACTTTTCTATTATTTCAAAAGCCTTCCGTGTGTTAGGCGAAATCTGAATTGGAAAACCAAATGGCTTAACCAAAGGTATAATCAACATAGCAAATAGCAGTACGTAAAGTATTTTATTATCGATGGTTTGAATCTTTTGCGCCCAGAACCCTTTGCTCATAAATTTCATCAGTGTCCGCCTCCCATGTATGAACGTTCAAAACCCAAAAGCACCCTAATACTAAGAGCTATCGCACCTAAAGCACCGCCAATGCTTATCCCACGCATTCCAGCGGTATTAGGCACGGACATAAGCCATTGTGACATGGAAGGCAGATATGGGCTTCCAATTCCAATTTGACCAAGCATCACTATGATCGCGGCGCCCATAAGAACGAGGGACTGCCAATTTCTAATTTTGAATGCCCTATACGACGCCGACACTATCATGAAGGCTAAAAGCGATGCCACTCCACTGTATACAGGTTGGTAAACATTGTCCCAAAACCACTTGTATATTGGGGAATTTGTTCCAAAAATTAAACCTAATGTAGTGAATGCTACAAGAGATATAAGAAGCAAAGCGCTAGAAACACGGTCTGGTTCCTTTTTAATTACAGTATGTCCGTGAATTTTAAGTAAATTTACTGCACCTAAGCCTAAAGCAAATGCGGCAACAGTCACCCTCCAACCAGACACTTTAGCGCCCAGCGCATTCAATAGCGAGCTATGGCTAAAATAGCGTAAGATTACCAAAAGCCCCGATGTAAATCCTACTATTAAAGGAACTGTGCGTTTCATTGTCCAGACCCCCCTACGATTTGAATAGAACTGATGCCGTGCGCCAAATACTAAGCGCCGCGATCAAGACTATTCCTACATATTTACCCAGTTCTTGAGCCACAAGACTGCCAATTTGGGCAGGATTACCGGATAGGTAAGTGCCTGCAGCGTAAATTTCCTCACCTATGAGCGAGTAATCGCACGCAGCAACTAAAAAGGGAATCTGATGTGTGTTTGCCGTGCCAGACACCTGAATCGCGCCGGTCCTTTGACCTGCTTCTGCCAAAGTAAGGCTTTCGAAATAAAAAGACCCAAAAAGAAAATTTGCACCAATTTCGTGTCTTTCGTATATACCAAGCACTCCGGCTGTAAATCCCGATGCCAAAAATCTGAGGGATGCATTATCTAAAGATTCCTCTTTGTTTTGTGCTTTGTAAGCCTGCGTCACAATATCTTCAGAAATGGCGTGTGCCTCAGCCAAAGCGTTTACTACTAAAAGTTTGGTATCATACTTTGCAGTTTGCGACGCGACATAACCTAAAAGATCAAATGCTGCAAAAGCCTGGGCATCGAAGGGACCACCGGGGATTATAAATAATGATGTGCGTCCCATCTCGGTAGCCCTGCCCACAGCTTCTTGAATTGCATCTAAGCCTTGAAGCCGGCGAATAGGAATATTTCCTCCGTTTTGCGCCTTTTTCATCGCCGTCAGGTTAACTGCTAAAAAGATTGTTAAAAACCACATGGAAAGAAGCCTATCCATAATATTTTCCTCCTTCGAAATTATCCTATCCGGACTATAAACGGGGTCGGCTTTTCCTTTGTGGCCTCAAAATCAAAAACCCGTCCTGCAAGGGACGGGATGATTGCCCGTGGTACCACCCTAATTGGTTGTAACCCACTCAAGTAAAGCACAGTTCCCCCTAAAGAGGTCCGATGCCTCCTTCCTTTTAACGGTGGAAGTTCCGCCTGAGCCTACTGCCGCCAATTGCTAGATGAAACTTATGTTTCGATAATATACGGGTTCAGCCGGAGGTTCAGAGGTGTATTTCGTCTGAGTTTTCGGCTTGGTTACACCAACCCCAAGCTCTCTGTGCGAAAATCTCGGATTACTTCTCCCCATCATTACCTATATGTATTTGAATGTTAATCTTATATACCACAAAATTTAAAAGGGTGTCAAATTAAAATTTGTAATTCAGGCGCTAAACGCATAAAACTTTTAAATAACGCTTTATTTTACCTGCTAAAAAATTCCGCAACACCCTTTGCGATCCCTTGTGCGGCCAAATCTTGGTAAGTATCCTGTATTAACAATGAAGCATCACCGGGATTTGTCATAAATCCAAGTTCTATTAGCGTCGCAGGCATAGTAGTGCGCAGAACTACGCGAAAATTTTCTGAACGGTTACCTCTATGATGCACACCCGTAGTTCGGGACACGTTACTTGTTATACAGGAAGTTAAACGTTTAGATTGCGATGACCCGGGGCAATGGATACCAAGTAAACCTGACACCTGCCTGTCCGATGGAAAAGAATTCACGTGAATGCTTACAAATGCATCAGCATTATTAGAATTGGCAAGATATATTCGCGAATCTAAATCCCCAAGGTGACTACCCCAATCACTGCCCGGCGTATAATCTCCTGATCTCGTCATGATAACTTTAGCGCCAAGGCGTTCGAGATACGTTCTAGTTTTGAGCGATACAGCTAATGTGATATCTTTTTCTCTCGTACCATTACTCGATATAACACCAGGATCTAGACCACCGTGTCCAGGGTCAACTACGATTAATTTGCCTGCAAGTTCAGACGAAGTTTGAAACCCGTCTGCTGGATTACCAATAGAGCCTTGAGCATCATCTGTAAGATATGAAGCGACCCAACCTTTAATTCCTAGCGGCGATATAGCATTTATCCATCCGCCGTCTTTTCCCAAAACATCTAGCACGTCGCCTCGATTGAGCGATCCGATGACAGAATAATTAGTGCTGGGACCACTTCTAAAATTAACGTCAGTACGAACAACCTCCACTGTGGAGCGATTTTGCTCCTTATCGCTCTCGACATTTCCGCTGCTACTTTTACCACCTTTCCCATCGCTTTGCCATTCGAGTTTCAAAAGGGTCTCGAAAATCCATGCTACCCCGCCAGTTGATAATCTTACGCAAATCCATTCGCCTCTTTTTGCTTCGGCTGGGAAAACAGTTCCTTGTTGTGTCATTGACAAAACCTTGTTAGAAAGCCCTGGGCCTTGCCTTACGTTAACATCTGTACGAGTAATAACCGCTTGCACGTTTTGTTCTTTTAGATTTACATCGATCAGCCAACCGGCAATCCATCCATCAAGTTTATCCGATTTCACCTTAGCCCAATTATTTCGGTAATCTTCCACCGTCAATTTAGTGCCTTCTGTTACAGTACCAAGACTCGATGTGTCAGTAGATGGGCCCTTACGTATGTAGCATACATCTCCAACAACTGTCGCACTAAATCCTTTGAAGTTAGGGGGTACAAGTTCTGTGAAGGTTTTACTCTCTGACGCCGAGGTAAAATGAGTACCTACAAAGCTGATGCACATAGCAATAATCGAAGTTAGTAAAATTTTGCCGTATCTTTGGCATGTCCGCCGCCATTTTCCAAAATTTATGCTAAATCTTTCGTCGTCTGGAATTAGATTCAAAAGGTTCACCCCGGCTTCCTTTTTTAATAATTTTAACCATAGAGCGTTTGTCTTAGTTCGACGTAGTTTTCAAAAAAAGGTTTCAACATGACATAAATCGATCGTTTAACAGTTTGAAGTTAATTATTTGCAAAAATTACACGTCTGCCTACAACTATCGTATATCGGGGCTGATCCTTCGGTTAGATCGGCGTTAGATCGGTGTAACTAAAATCGCGCAGTTCATACGTGAAAATCCCGCCGATTAAAAATCCACACACCTGTGCCGTATAACAGTGCGGAAATTACCAAAAACGCTAACATACCAAAATAACCGACTGTGTCACCAACTATAATTTTATCTGGTTGATACAAACTGTATAAAGATAGCTTACTAAGCCATGCAAATTTAACACCTGCGTCACCTACCATTTGGAAAACCAAAAAACCAAGGGGTATACCGATTCCTATTCCTAAACTAATTCCGCTGTCATGAGCAATACACGAGGCCAAAAAGCCAATTCCACCAATTGCAAAATACATGAACATAGCATAGATATTCAACAAAATGAATCCGCCTACATCCATAGCGCCAGGATACATAATCTCTGAAAGCGCCAAACTGCAAACAGTCACTGTTGTAAAAAAAGTAGCCATAGATACTAAACTAAAAGCTGCTTGTGTGACAACAATTTTACTTCTGCTGTTAGGGGTAGATAAGAAATATGCCATACTGCCTTTATCTACATGCGCTGCAACTAACCGATGATTAACTACCATGGAAACTGCCATGGGGTAAAGCAAAAGTTGTACGCCGTACATATATGTAGTTACAAAAGACAGCAGCGTTTCATCAACTTGTTCGAGTCCAAGCGCCTTAATTAAAGCATCAGGAAACATTTCAAGCATTTGATTTAGTTTTTCAGTGCTTTCCGGGTCATACATAGACAGTATAATGGCGAAATATAGTACAAACACCAGCGCCATGATTAGCCAAATCGTACGTGCACTTTTGATATTCGCTTTAAATAGCGCCCATGTCATTTTGCGTAGTTCCTTTCCCATAGTATCTTATAAATGTTTGTTCCAATGTCTGAGTTGGTGCTTCCAATGCGCTCACCTGACATTTAGCAAGGGTAGATAACATTTTCGTGTAATCATGAGTAATAAATATTTCAACTTGATTGTGGGTAATTAATGAACACTCTAGGCCACTTGCCATTATTCTGCACACATCTCGTTGACTTGCCACCGTAACCAAATAGCTTTTTCGACTGGAAGTTTTTAAGGTGATAATATCTTCCACCGCAGCAATTTTACCTTCAGCGATTATGGCTGCCCGAGTGCATGTGGTTTCAATTTCATGGAACTGATGCGACGACATTAGGATTGTTTTGCCTCGGCCCTTTTCAGCAAGAATTAACTCAACAAAACGCCTTTGCATAAGTGGATCTAGTCCGCTTGTAGGTTCATCGAGGATGAGTACACTAGGATCGTGCATAAACGCGGCGATCAAAGCAAGTTTTTGCCTAGTTCCTTTAGACATTTTATGAATGAGAAGGTCAGTATCTAACTCGAAACGCTGAATAAGATCATCTCGCATATCCATTTCTTTGATACCACGCATATCACCCATAAATTGTAAAAATTGACCACCCGTCATGCCAGCAGGAAATGCGATTTCTCCAGGTACGTAACCCAACCATTGTTGTATTTTCGCCGTTTGGGTTCTGCAATCAAGCCCGTTGATGGTACACGATCCTTTAGTAGGGGTAGTAAATCCTAACAAAACCCGAATAGTAGTGGTTTTACCGGCACCGTTAGGACCCAAAAAACCAAATGCTTCTCCTTTTGCAATGGAGAAGTTTACGTCGAAAATGCCTTTGCCATTATGATAAATCTTGCTAAGATTTGTAACGTGAATCACCGAATTCACCTTTCACAGGACCTGCCAAAACAAACACGGTTCGACACAGTAGATTTATTTATGGAACTTGGACGACCTTTCATATTCATACTGAATTTCGCTCATAACTTTATTTTCGCAACGAGAGATCTTAATTTACATCTTTCATATCAATAAAAGCGCGAATGTTAATTAAATCCTCTTACATAATGAAGCAAAACAGGGAAATATTCAAATAGTTTTGATTAATAGCAAACAGTGTTTTATTCCTGTTTCAGAAGCCAGAACCTAACAGGAGTTCACCAGGCTTAATGCCTGTAGGTTTACCTTCGTCCACTACTATCTGACCGTTTACCAAAACGTAAACTATGCCGGAGGGCTCAGATACCCTGGTATATGAACCCCGATCATCAATATCTTTTAAGCTAAAAACTACTAAATCGGCATAAGCATCGTCTACGACCAACCCCCTATCTGTAATTCCAAACCTTTGGGCTGGAATAGATGTGCATTTTTGAATAGCTTCCTCAAGTTCCAATACATTTTTGTCTCGGCAATAAGTGCCGATTATGCGAGGGTATGTACCATACGTCCGGGGATGAGTAAGTCCTACTCTCGGCATTCCATCGCTTCCGAAACACTGATATGTATCTTTCATAAAAATTTCTAGGGCTTGCTCGTCAGTTAAAGCTACGGTAATCGTTCCCATCGCCTCAGTTTCTTGCAAAAACTTTAGATAACATTTTAAAGGCGGCTGTCCTGTATGTTCGTGAACATGTGTCAAATTCATCTTAGCCCATTGGTGCTCAGACGGCTCTATTATCACGATATTGCTCCAACCTACTGAAGCGACAATATTTTCCCATCCCGATATACCATTTTGAATATCGCAAGCAATTCGATTTCTTGAATCCTCATCTGCTAATCTTTCAACGGTTTGCTCACGTCCGCCTGCTAAAGCCCAAGGTGGCAACAAAGTTAACGCGGATGTCATAGCACGGGTATAAGGGTATTGATCGTACCACACATGGATATTATTATTTCGCGCCGCCGCTAATAGCTTCAGCGCTTTATTCGCTGTTTGTGCGTTGGGTGCCATCATATGAGATATCTGTAATTTGACACCGCTTAATTTAGCCATTTCCAACATTTCTTCCAGAGAGTTAGTGATATCACCTCCATAATTTCTCATATGCGAGGCAACAACGCCACCCCTTGACGCAACAACTGTTGCTAGCGAGGATAGTTCGCGTAAGTCGGCATAACATCCTGGTGCATAAAGCAGCCCTAAGGACATTCCGGCAGACCCTTGGTCTAAACACTGTTCCAAAAGACGTTCCATTTGCTGTAATTCATGATTAGTGGCAGACCGATCAGCAATTCCCATAACCGCGGCCCTTAAAGTACTGTGGCCTACCAAGGTGACAATGTTTGTATCACTACCAACTTTTTTAACTGTCTTTAAATATTCTGAACATGTTCTCCATTCGGGAGTCCAATCGAAAGGTGCAACTAATCGCATAAGATCATGGGCAATCATAGTTAACCGCTCGTTTTGTATTTGTTGGTTAGCGGACCTGTCTCGTGAAACTTCTTTTTCATTTCCGCAAATCATATTCGTTAAAGGATATGGCGATAATCCGCAATTACCTATTATTTCAGTAGTTACACCTTGCATAATCTTGTCGTAAAGTGTAGGAAGTGCTAATAGCGACAGATCCGAATGAGAATGAACATCTATAAAACCTGGGGCAATGACTAAATTTGTTGCATCTAAAGTCTTTGCCGCCTTAGGTGCAGAACCGGTAGCAAAAAGTTTAAGCCGATTCTGTGAAATACCGATATCTAGCCTTTGACCGGCACTACCGCTTCCATCAAATACAATGCCACCTGAAATTAATAGTTCTAACATTTGACCACCCCCTATTGCCCAGCGAATTTATAAGGAGTGCTTTAAGCACCCCTTTTTATTTACCTTTCATCCCTTTATAATATATCTATGTAAATGAGCCTACGAGCATCGGAAAGGGATACGCATCCCTTTTCTGTCACTAACATTATATCCTCATAACATGCTGTACCGACGCCTTCTACGACGATCATGGGCTCTGATGCAAAAGTCATTCCAGCTTCAAATATAGCTTCATTATCCGGAAATAGTACTGGCATCTCTGCAAAAGCCGTGGCAATACCATGACCGAAACCTGTAGGAAAATAATATTCGCCTAAGTTAGCATCATTAGCTATTTTTTCACAAGCGGACTGTACGTCGCAAATTCGCACACCAGGTTTGGTTGTTTCAAGTACACTCAGATTCATTGCCAATGCAGTTTGTTGCATTCTGAGCTGCATATCATCTGGTTTTCCAAGCACAAATGTCCGGCCCACATCACTTAGATAACCATGATACGAAGTACCTAAGTCTACAAAAATGAAATCCCCTTCTTTAACTCTGCGAGCCGATGGGTACCCATGCTTCAATCCTGCACGGGGGCCTGTAGTCAAAGCTAAAGGGAAAGAAAATTCGTGAGCCCCATGTAAAAGCATAGCCCGGCTTGATTCGGCGGCAAGTTCATATTCGCTCATGCCAGGCTTGATTATGTTTAAAATAGCTTCGTGTCCCCGTGATGCTTGCAAAGCTGCTATCTTAATCATTTCAATTTCCCTAGGGCTCCTAACCCGTTTTGTATAAACAAATAGATCTGTGGCCGGAATTATTTCTGAACCTTCTAACCCACTTATCAAATCAGACATCACTTGATACGGCATCCACCTATCTCCGACAAGCCCTAGTTTACCGCCAAATATCCCAAGTTCCCGTACAGCATCACGCACATAATCCGTCATATTTTCAGCTGTGCGAACAGTTGCCGGATGATGTGCCCAACGTACATCTTCGATCCAGGATGTCCAAATCTGGGTATGCATTGGTTCGCTGTGCATTACAGAATCGGTACATAGGACAAGTTCCCCTTCAAGGGGCAACACTATGATTGTATTACCAAAGAAACTATCAAAGTTTCCTACCCACCTCACTGCACTTTTATCATTGGGGCATGAATACAAAAGTAAACCGTCTAAACCTTCTTCGACCATTGCCTTTCTCAGACGTTGAATTCTTTCTTTATACTCTTCTATGGGAAATGGCATATCTAACCACCGAACCCTGTTATCCCATTCATACGAAACCTTCGAAACACCATATTTCCCTGGCACGTTCAAACTACCTCCCTCGTAAATTCAGGTCGCTTTTTAAGCTCCGCCACCAGTAAGCATTGGTATGATATTTGTAACGATCGCTTGATAAGCTAAATAAGATGAGGCTAAAAACATAATCGTTACCGCAATTACTGTAAACCAACCGGTAATAAAATCACCCATAATATCTCGTCTTCGACAGACGAGCAAATATAAAAGCACAATAGGCGGTGTACCGACAGCAAATAATTGCATGCCAAAAATCATTAGAGTGATGGGCGGTAGAAATGATCCCACAACTGGCCCAAACAACCACATACCTAATACAAGACCAGACAGTATCTTGAACCGCCTATCTCGCATTACATCTCCCTTAACCTCCCATTTAACTAAATCACGAAGCATCCAAGCGACGATAAAACATGCCCCAGCGCCGCTAGTTAGAGATGCGGCAAAATACCCAATGGAGAACAACCATTTGGAGAAAGCACCGGCAATTGGCTCAAGAGCGGCAGCGGCATCAAGAGGCGAACCTACAGCTTTTCCTGGTAAAACACTGGCACCTGACCAATAAATCCCTAGACTAAATAGCGCGAACAGTATTCCCATGAACACTGTGTTATCTACTGCCATTACGGGGATATCTTTGACCCTCCAACCTGTAGATTTGACTGTGTACCCGTAGACCATCAAGTTTATAATCCCTACGCTGCCACCAAGAACACCTACAAACATCATCATACCTTCAGAGCCACTCGGTACCCAAGGTACTACAAGCCCGCTACCTAACTGTTTCCAGTCGGGTCCTACCCATATGAAGTTAATAAGAAAGGCTAGGGTCATTATTGCTACCAAATATGTAGAAACCGTCGATATAAACTCTTTGCTACCCTTATAAACATATAGATAGAGAATTATCACAAGCCAAACTACAAGCCATACGTTAGACGACAAGAATGGAAACATAAAGTGAAAAGTTTCCCCCACAACCTGCCCGGTAAAAGCTTCAATTGGAAGAATGATTAAAGTCATTAAAATAAACACGGCCCACCCCGCCCACCTGCCAAAGTATTTTTCGGCAAGTTCTATGGCAGACAATCCGGTTACACAGGTTACCCTACCAACTAAATAAGTACCAAGAACTGCCCAAAAGGCGGTAAGTACGATAAACCAGCCTATTTTATATCCAAAACTAGCCCCGGAAGCGATCATATCACCAGTAGTTCCAGGCCCCATTGCGACAGAAGCAACAAGCGAAGTAGGTCCAAGCACTGCTACCCATCGTTTCCATGCACCCTTCCAGGTATACCCGGAATCCCCCGAAACTTGGGCGGTTTCTTGATTACTCATAGAACTTCCACCTTCCTCAACCGAACTTCACTAAGTATGTTTTCAAAAGCTATTTCGATTTCTTGCCCTCGGATATGACAATGCGTTTAACATATTTGAAAAACATGCTTTAACATATATTGTGCCAATACATTAGTTTTTAGTTTTTAAATGTAGAAGTTCTAAACCTAAGCAGGCGAAAACAAATCAAAAATATGGAAAAACGGACAAAAACGCATTTTAAGGGTTAAGGATGGGAGAACAAAGATGGGCAAGGTGCCAAGCACCACATCCAAAGAAGTGCACTTCAATTTTGCAATTGAAAAAATCTAAATGAAAATAAAGTCGACACGAGACTAATCTTCTCTTGAACCCTCTCATAAAAAATGAACAATCGCTTCATCACATTCGCGGTAATCGTATGGATAAGTTATCACTCAAAATTAAAACTCTTTACACCTATTATACATGCACCGATCAGAAATACTTTTCCTTCAGAAACATAGATATTCCATGCAAGATCCGGTACAAAAAGCGTAAGAAGCGCCAGCGCCAGGTGAAATGTATCGTATATTTCAATTATCGCCTGGAAGGATATATTAAAATTTTCAACAATCTTCACCAAACTTATTGGCAACAGCCTAGGGTAGAAGAATCACACGTAGCAATCAAGCGAATGATACCAAAAGGAAGTTCACTTGATGATTTTACATAGACGAGATAACCTTAACGAGCGGTGTACGCCGGAATCAGTAAATTTGCTTTTACAATTAGCCTAAAAGGGCGGCATGCGATTAGGTTTATAGTTTACTCAAATCAAGCAATATATTGGAGAACATTGATATCAAACCACATGCCGCCCTATAGACTTGAAACTAAGTTTTACATTTTCTAAACCTGTTGTCATAAAATTATTAAGAAATTTAAGCTGACTTTACATAATTTCGAACACAAGACCTTCAGCCTCTAACTATAATAAAGGCAATGCCTGAAATAATAATACAATAATACCGATCCACTTCATTTTATCGTATTACAGTCAGCGCACCCACAACAAAGCCTAGTTTTTTCGAGATTCGCGATACGCAGCAAGATACTCAGCAGATTTAGCCAGATCCTGCTTTGGTACAAATCCAGTATCCAACATGCACAGATTTGAACCAGTGGGAACCGCCATATCTGATCCTATAACAGCTATTACTTCATCCATATTTATAGCACTAAAAACAGCTTTCCTAAGATTTTCATCAACCATTTTGCTCTCACCAAACATAACACAATAAATAGATGTAACAGCCACTGAGGGCGTTTTCACGACCGTAATGTTTTCATCCTGCTCGGCAAGTTTAATGTTTTCGCCAGTTGGTGCCCCTTCATCTATTTCCCCGTTACGTAGGGCAGCAGTTTGGGTAGCATTATCCGCAATTGCAAGCATATTAACGTTTTTAATCAAGGCTGCATCCTCAGACTCGGGTGCAAATCCCGGATTACGCTCTAGATATGAGCCATAATCATCAACATATAACAAAACATATTGACCACTAAAATACATACCATGATCAGTGCCTTTAGTTAAAGTAGTTGGATCACCATATAAAATATCAGTAGTTGGATCATAGTTGTCTACTGTAATCCCGGCATTAAACGGTTCAATAATCTCCTTAGGTACTATGCTAACTTGACCCGCCGCAAGGGTCACCAATTGTTGGGGATATGGTTCTTTCAGTTTTATATGCACAACTTGATATTTTCCGGCATCGGCATTCACATCATTTCTCCCAGAAGCAAGAGCAGTAAATGGTTTGTCCAATCCTGTGTTAAGTGTGTCAAAAATTGATTTGTCTGACCCTGAAGTAGCGACGGTTTTTAACAACTCAATGTCATCCAAGATAATTACTTCGTCAACAAAAGAAAGGTAACTTGCACCTAAGGCGTTTGGAGTTATGTTTTCTATTGCTCGATCGTAAGTAAATTTAACATCTTCAGCCGAGACCAGCATTCCAGTATCAATTGCTTCACCATCTTTAACAGTACCAAAGTTGACATCAGTTCTCAAAAGAAAATAAAGATCCAAATTACCTTCCCCAATAGCATAAGTTTTTGTTAAAGAACCACGGGTAATTATATCGCCACCCATAACACACTGGATCAAAGGCACATTTATGTTGGTACGCTGATAGTACGTGCTACCATCTCTTCCCTGGAGGCAGTCAAAATTGTTCGGGTTCGGCCATGGAATGCCCATGTTGTACGGTCTGCTATCTCTAAGGGATTTGTCAATATAATCAGTAGACCATAACCATCGGGCTCCCCCTACGCTTGTTTCAATGGATTCTGGGGCAACAATATTTTTATTAACCGCATAAGTTTTCCTTCCATTGTATAAAGGTACAGTATAGGCCTTATCTACAACAAGAATCTGCTCCAATTCTTTATACAATTCATCTGCTACGTCTCCGGATTGCGAAGCCGCGTTATCAATCAGTTCATCAACTTCAGAATCACGATATTGCGACACATTCCATGTACCTTCGCTATGAAACGGTCCCCTTACATTTGCATCGGGTGAACCACAGCCAGAATATGAGCGAATCATCATATCGTACTTCCCTGTCTCCGCCGCAGCAACCATGGTACCATTGTCAGGATAAATTTTTACTTCAATTTCAAACCCCGCTTTCTTAAGTTGATCTCGGGCAATATTAGCCGCTTTTTCATCTGCAGACAACGCAAGCAAGGAAAGCTTTATAGGCTCATCATCCACAGTAACAGGTTCCTTTGGCGTGCAACCACTAACTAAAAGCATCCCCAGCAGTATTACTGCTATTATCCGTTTTTTCAAAATCATGCCTCCTAAAATAGTACTCTGCTAGATCCTTCATAAATAATGATTCAATAACCAAATAAACTGCTAGAATTAATAAAATATTTTTTTGTTTAACACCTCCTCAACTCTATGACAAGCGACAAAATGTTCATTCTCGACCATACGCAATACAGGTGTTTCAGTTCGACAAAGATCAATAGCAAATGGGCAGCGAACGGAGAAACGACAGCCTGGACTAGGGTTTATCGGGGACGCTATTTCACCTTGAAGAATAATTTTTCTTCGATTAGAAAAAGGATCAGGCACAGGAATAGCCGATAAAAGTGCAATAGTGTAAGGGTGAAGCGGATTGGAATAAAGTCCTGTGGTCGGAGCCTTTTCAACCAATTGCCCAAGATACATTACGCCCACATCAGTAGAAATGTGTTTTACCACGCTAAGATCATGTGAAATAAACATGTAGGTCAAACCAAGATTTTTTTGCAAATCAATCAATAAATTAAGAATTTGCGCTTGAATTGACATGTCCAAGGCAGAAACTGGCTCATCACAAATTATGAGTTTCGGTTTAACAGATAAAGCCCTTGCAATAACTATCCTTTGTCTACGCCCCCCGTCAAATTCATGTGGGTACGAATTATACATTCTTTTCGATAAGCCAACCATGTTCATAAGTTCCTCAATATATTTGCGTCTTTCTAAACTGTTAGTATAAAGATTGTTAAGAATTAATGGTTCCTCTATAATCTGGGCCACAGTATAGCGAGGGTTAAGGGATGAAAAAGGATCCTGAAATATTATCTGCATATAGCGTCGCATCCGTTGCATTTCTTTTCTGTTAAATCTAGTGATATTCATTCCATCATAAAGAACTTTACCGCCGGTCGGCTCATGTAACCTAAGTATGACGCGTCCAAGGGTACTTTTTCCGCAACCTGATTCACCTACAATTCCGAGCGTCTCACCTACAGAAATTTTGAAGCTAATATCATCAACCGCATGAAGTTTCCCCCTAGAAACATCAAAATACTTTTTAAGGTTTTTTACCTCTAAAATCGCCTTCCTATGCATAGTCATCCCCCTGAGTTAAGTCAAAATGGCATTTATATATATGCCCCAAACCCCTAAAGTCTGGAGTCTGCGTACAACAAACGTTTTGGCGATATCTGCATCGAGGATGAAACAAACACCCTAAAGGCAAGTTTGCTGGATTCGGAGTAGAGCCTTTAATAGGTTTGAGTCTCGTACTATTTTCGTCTAATTTGGGGATAGAACTAAACAACCCCCTCGTATACGGATGTTTTGGATTTTTATAAACATCAAGCACTGTTCCAGATTCGACAATGGTACCAGCATACATAACAAGAATACGATCGCAAGTTTCCGCAACTATTCCCAGGTCATGAGTTATCAAAAGCATCGACATTTTGAATTCCTGAATTAAACGACTGATAATTTCTAGAATCTGTGCTTGAATGGTCACATCCAGGGCCGTCGTTGGCTCGTCGGCAATAAGCAATTTGGGTCTACATAATAAAGCCATCGCGATTACAACACGTTGCTTCATACCACCAGAAAGTTGATGGGGATAATCATCAAATCTCTCTCTATTTATTCCGACCTGTTCAAGCATATTAACACATATATCTACAGCCTCTTTTCGAGACACCCGTCTATGGGCTTCAAGAACTTCTAGCATTTGTTGTCCTACTCGCATTGTCGGGTTGAGTGCAGTTAATGGGTCCTGAAAAACCATAGAAACCCCATTCCCCCGAATTCGCGACATTTGTTTTTGAGTTTTTTGAAGCACATTTTTTCCCTGAAACAACACTTGGCCTTTTGTTACAATGCCAGCAGGTTGAGGGAGCAGCCGCATCACGGTTAGTGCAGTGGTAGTCTTACCGGCGCCGGTTTCACCTACTAGTCCTAGGCTTTCACCTGCCGAAATGTTTAGGTCTAGTCCATTTACGGCCTTAATTATATTATCATCAGTGATATATTGAACATGTAAATCTTTAATTTTGAGTAATGGTGCATTCATAGAAAACACTCCTATTTCAGCTTTGGATCAAGCGCATCACGTAGTCCATCCCCTAAAAAGTTATAAGCTAATACAATAATCATGATCGCTAGTCCCGGAAAGATTGCAAGATATGGTTTAGTCTCCAAATATGCACTACCTGCCCGAAGCACATTACCCCATTCAGGAATATGGGAAGGAATCCCGATTCCCAAATAAGACAAGGCACTTGTGGAAAGTACAACACCACCTATTCCTATGGTCGCATTTACAATAATCGGGGCGGTTGAGTTAATAAGTATATGTTTAAATATAATCACCCTATCATCGGCCCCACAGGCTTTCGCGGCCTCGACGAATTCGGAATTAACCATTGTAAGAACACTAGCACGAGTTACCCTTGCATAAGAAGCAATACTATGAATGCCCAAGGCAAAAATTAGCGTAATCATATTTGCACCAAATGATGCAATAATAACCATAGAAAGCAATATTCCAGGAATTGCGTAAACTACATCGAGCACTCTCATAATCACGTCATCGATCCGGCCACCATAATAACCTGCTAGAGCACCAAGAATCCCTCCTAGCACCATTGGGTATGTGATAGAAGCAAGACCTATAATCAATGAGATTTTCGCTCCGTAGACAATTCGCGAAAAGACACACCGGCCAAAATCATCAGTGCCAAAAGGATATTCTATACAGGGTTCGAGCAGTAAAGCAGAGTAGTTGTTGTCGATAGCCATTGACTCATCAAAGGTCAATGTACTGCATACAGATAAAGATATTAAAAATACTACGACAAATGTTCCAATAGCAGCCATTTGATTCTTAAATAAACGCCGCAAAATATCGACCCATTTAATTGATACTTCGACATTTTTTTGTTTAAAGCGCTTGTAGATAATCACGGCAAGGGCTAACGCAAATAAGTTGCCAGAAATACTGATGAGCACCAAAGGGCCACACAACCAAACCATTCTTTTGTCTATAGCCTTCTGAGTTATATATCTTGACACGAGAATAGATATTATCAAAGATGCAACAAGCGATACAAGCAACAAACACTGGCCCAACCAAAATGTACTTGCCACAAAGTCTTTAAATAGGTTAAGCAATGATACAATAATAATGCAAATATTAGTAAGCACCATGTAAACGCTAATTTGATATTCTATTGTAGGATCTTTGGAAAACAAGATACACCCTGCAACAAACGAGAATACATTACCTACCAAAACAAACGGCAAAAGTAAAACACCGCACAATCTAGTAGTTACACTAAATTCGTTCGTCTGTAAAATTTCGGATACCATACGACGACGTAAAAACAACAATAAAAGCAAACTAGCAAGATAAACTGTTGTAACTTTAAGGAAAAACAGGCTTAGGGATTTCGTCAAAAGATCATAAATGTTAAGGGCAAATACAAAAGTAAGAACACATGTGGCCCCTATTGAAAAAGAAAGCACACGATATTCGATAAAAGAATTAAGTCGATGCTTATTCAATCGTTTGCGAAATTCAGAATTACAGTTGGCTTGACCCACACCCATGGAGGTAGTAACACCCATTTGCTGACACCATCCTTCTTAGTAGTTATCCAACCGCGTTTTAATTCTAGGATCAATAAAAGTATAAATAATATCGACAATTAGATTAGATATGGATATGGCTGTGGCTATGTAAATAACACCACCTATCACCACCGGGGTATCAGGAAGGAGGGTCCGGCTTGAAATATACTCGCACATACCTTTAATATTAAACACTTTTTCTGTCGTAGCCGCTCCACTTAATACAGCCGCAAATTGCATGCCAATAATTGTGATTATCGGTAGGAGAGCATTTTTAAGAATATGGCGAAGCACCACTTTGCTTTCGCTTAGCCCCTTAGCCCTTGCCATGGTAACATAATCCTGTCTTGCAACTTCTAGCATAGAGGAACGAGTCATTCTTGCCAAGGAAGCAGACATGCCAGTTCCAACTACTATTGCTGGCATAATAATAGTTAAAAGATTACCTACCTGAAACATTGCAGGTAACCAATTCCGTTTTATTGAAAACTGAAGTATTAGTATTAATCCTAACCAGAAATTCGGCACAGATAGTCCAAGTAACGCAACAAACATTAATAAGTAATCGAAACCGGAATACTGTTTCATCGCAGAAATAATACCGGCAGGCATGGCAATCAAAAGCGCAACTCCAAGTGAGGCCAGGCCCACGTTAAAAGTAATGGGGAATTTTCGAGCAATTGCCTTAGCAATGTTCTCATTACCTATATACGAAGACCCAAGATCAAACGTCACGACCCTTCGAAAGGTGCTCCATAATTGTTTCAAATATGGATCAGTTAGCCCATAGGCTTTACGAAAATTTTCAACTGTTTGAGCAGGTGCATCGGGGCCAAGAACACTCGCAGCGGGATCGGTAGGGGAAATGTAAATTATTGTAAAAACAACGATAGTTACTCCAAGCAGAACAAATATCATCATAAACAATCGTTCGAAAACATATTTGACATATGCATTGTTGTAGATACCAATTAATATGTACATAGGTAACGAAAATATTAATGAGAATATTAAAAACAATTTGTTATTTAACAATTTTTTCAACGTATTATTAAACCCACTTTCAACCCCGCCGAAAACCCGATCCTGTTGTATATGCTCAAGTGCCAACTCCTGAATAGTAATCTCAAATTCCCGCTCAACATCTTGTTCTATTTCAAACTCAGTCCGAAACGTTCCAAAAAAATTATCCTTGCATTCGATTTCCGAACGAATTTCCTCGCGTAGAGCGTCGGCAGTTTCGGAATTCCTAATCATCTTCAAGATTTCCCGTTTTCTCTTCTGGATTAAATTTGAATAATCATTGAACCTATGACTAATAAGCACCGCTGTCATCGTAAAAAACCCAAAAATCCACAAACAAATATGGTATACAATATTATTTCGCATACGAGCTATTGTATTAACAACACTATATACAAACCCAGCATTTTGACGCATGTCCGCCATGTTTATTTTCACCTCTTTTTACCTTTGACGAGCACTGAAGATTTGGGTTCGACTAATCAGATTTAAGCGAATGCTCGCACGATTTTATTGTTCGAGGCTAATATGTCAAAATCCTTCCGTTTTGTTTGTTAGTTAACATGAAAAAGAAGAAAAAGTTTAAAGTTCCGCTCATATTTTCGTTTAATTTGTCGAATTCTATCACAGGCTTTTGACCTTATGCAGGAAAATCGGAGTTTTACATGGAAAACAACAGCTAACGCAACTCAATTTGTCTTTTATCTTGTGCATTAAATAAGAAAGGAGTACTGACAATATGAGGGTCTATGTTTCGATGGACGCAGAAGGAATATCTGGAATCTATAAATTGTCCCAAGTGATGTCGACTAATAAAGAATTCGAAAAGGCAAGAAGATTGATGGCTAGCGATGTTAATGCTGCAGCCGATGGGGCTTTTAGAGGAGGCGCAACTGAATTTTTTGTAAATGATGCACATAACAACGGTGACAATCTTATTATAGATCAGCTCGACCCAAGAATTAAACTTTGCTCGGGCAAAGACCGGCCACTAACAATGGCGCAAGGCGCTGAACTAAAATTTGATGTGGCACTTCTTATTGGATATCACGCAAGAAAAGGTTCTAAAGGTGTTATCAGTCACAGCTATGCGTACGGTTCCATGGTTGAAATGAAATTAAACGGAAAAATTATTTCGGAATATGAACTTATTGGCTACGTATGCGGTTATTTTGACACTCCTGTGATCTTTTTGTCTGGAGATGACATTGTTACTGCAGACGCAAAAACCACCATACCAGGAATCTACACGGTGCAAACAAAAGAATGTATCGGTAACGGTAGTGCTATCTGTCTGCATCCAAAGGTCACATCAAAAATGATAAGTAATACAGTAAAAATGGCTTTGGAAAACTATAAAGCGGATGGTATTAAACCGATGGATGCAGGTAAAAATCCTAAAATTGAAGTCCGTTACTCCGCAGAATCTCAAGCACGACTAGCAATGGGGGCCCCAAAAACCAAACGCCTTGGCGAAAGTACAGTTGAGTATACAGGCAAGGATTATCTTGAAGTATACAGACATTTCGTCATTGGTACATCTCTTGCCGGTAATTTTAGAGATGACGCTGCTCTTTACAAATAGCTGGCTACAAAACAAAAGCAAAATCATACGGGGATTCTATTAAAATATCCCCGTATCAATTTTGCAGGAATCTAAAGCAATTTGAGCCACTGACATCGACTATCATATATCCCCCCAAATTCCCCTCTTAAAAGATAGGCTAAATAGGTAAATGCAAAACAATCAGCACCCGAAATTTGAATGTAAAGTCGGAATATGACATTTTCTATCGTGCAGTATCAATTAGATAGATGAATCTTACCAAATAAATCTTGCTGTTCCGGGCGAAAGTAAGTTGGAAAGGCGAAAATGTGCAAATAGAGTCCATATAGTGATGTAAAAGCGGATCAGTGCCAATGGGGATCCGAGGGGACCATCGCTTTTTGATTGACTAAGTTTCAGGTAAAAAACAAAAGTCAGAGACAAAAGCAGCGACCCAATACAACATTACGCTATCACAGGAAGATTTACACGGACTTTTTCTCAAATGTGAGGGGTTGGCTCGATTGGTTGAAAAGGTGCTGAATCAGGTTTTGCAAGCCTAGGCTACCGAGGCCATAGGTGCTCTACCTTATGAGCGAACATCCAGGCGCCTTGGCCATCGAAACGGCCACCGGGACAAGCCTCTTCATACTAGAATGGGAACGTTGAGTTTGTCTGTCCCGCAATTTCGTAAAGGGACACTCTCAACCCAGATGTGGGAACACTACCAGCGTTCTGAGATGGCACTTTTGATCGCCATGATGGAAATGGTCGTAAACGGGGTATCCACAAGAAAGGTGACCAGGATAACTGAGCAGTTGTGTGGGACTTCTTTTTCAAAACTGAGTAAGGGTTTAGATCCAATTGGGCAGGATTAAAGCGAGCGGCCTTAGGGGAGTTCCCCTTCGTTCTCATGGATGCAATCGTAATTAAGGTTCGCAAACTGGGTCGGGTCAGGAGCCAAAGCATTATGCTCTCTGTTGGGATCAACCCCGATGGTCACAGGGAGTTTCTCGGCATCAAGATTGGGAATAGTGAAACCTACGAAGGTTGGCATGAGTACTGCTCATGGCTCAAGTCAAGGGGTATTCGAGGGGTAGATTTGGTTGTGTCTGATTGCCACTCGGGGCTTGTAAGGGCAATACAGGAGCAGTTTCAGGGGGCATCTTGGCAAAGGTGCCAGACACACCTCACGCGAAATATTCTTAGTGCTGTGCCCAAGCATTTGCAGCCAGAGATACATAGTCGTCTTAGGTCAATATTCACGGCATCTGATTTAGAAACCGCACGAATCCTCTTAAATGCTACCTTGGAGTCTTATGAAGACCAGGTACCAAAAGCCATGGAAACTTTGGAGAATGGATTTGATGATGCGGTGGCTGTGTTAGCACTACCGAAGCGCTATCGTAGGAAACTTCGCACCACCAACATGATGGAAAGACTTAATCAGGAAATCAGAAGACGAAAGCGCGTCATCAGGATATTCCCCAATGTGGAATCAGCCATAAGGC
>CAYORX010000013.1:0-49824 GCA_964406505.1 uncultured Eubacteriales bacterium | reverse complement strand
ATTACACCTGTTTACTAAACTCAAAGTCTTTTACGCTGTTCAGTTTTCAAGGACCAAAGCGAACAGGCACTATCTTACCTGGCCGCATCGGTTTTGTCAATATCCTAACGAGTGTTTCTTCATAACAGTTAAATTATGAGCCACAAACTAAATGTTTGTGAGTGTTAACTCGTACGGAGCACTTGCTATACTATCATGCGGCAAAAACATATGCAAGATTATTTGTAGGTCTGTGTTACCGGACAGTGATATTGTCACCCTGTAAGGGGACTGAGAAAATGTCACCATTATTATCTGTTGAAACTTAAAATTAATTTTGCTTACTTCACACAGCTTAAATTCCGAAGATAAAACTAAGAGACTGCCTAACATTAGATAATCGGATCTAAGATATATACTTCTACCTATGACAATCCGGCCGATAGGAGGAGATTTTCTTTGCATCAAAAAACTAAAATGTACAAACAAATATTTATTGTTATTGTGTTTCTTTTATTAGTTTTCGAAAGTGTATCTACCGCGCAACACAGTAGTTCTTTTGACCACTCAAACGAACTCGAAAACACTAAAATGATAGATGACAATAGAACATTTATTGATATTTCCGATTTATGTCACGGCATAATCAAAGTTAAAGTCGTGCAAAACGAAAATCAGCACAAGTTAAAAACTATAATTGAGAAAGATAAAGAACGATATACATACGATCTTAATTCTAACGGCAACTTCGAGCCCTACCCTCTTCAAATGGGAAACGGTAAGTATTCGGTCAAAGTACTCGAAAATGTCATCGATAACAGATATGCGGTTATATTTGGAACTTCTTTTGATTTGACTTTAGCCAACGACAAAGCACCTTTCCTTTCATCGCACCAGATAGTTAGATACGATGAAAATTCGCGTGCGGTTAGTTTAGCTTCAGAAATTACCCAAAAAGTTGAAACCGACAAAGAAAAAATAGAAGCTGTGTGCCAATATATTGTAAACAACATCGCCTATGATTATCAAAAGGCTGATACCGTTGAACCAGGCTATCTTCCCGATTGCGATCGGATTATTGAATCCGGAAAAGGCATATGTTTTGATTATGCTTCTCTCTTCGCGGTAATGTTAAGATCTTTAAACATCCCAGCTAAATTAGTAACAGGATATGTTGCCCCTGATTATCTTTACCATGCATGGAACGAGGTCTATATCGAAGGTACAGGCTGGGTTCGCATAAACCAATTCTACTCTACTTACAAAGAAGGTGCTGGCTGGCTACGAGTAGATACAACTTTTGCAGCAGGTACAAGAAACTCTCATAAACAATCACAGTTTATGAATGATGATGACAACTACATAAAAAAGCTTGAGTATTAGATAAATGAAATAGACAAACGCAAAAGGAGCCGGCAATATGTTTAGAACAATAAAAATACTTAGTGGAGTTAATCGGTTAAAAAATGCCGACCCGTCATCATCTTGGTTGGCATGGTTCAGTTACCAATTTGCCACATCACTCAAAGCAGGCTTATCTATAAGTGAGTGTCTATATTTAGCAGCGGAAAACGATAACCGCCAAAAAAAGTCTTTAGTAAGTATAGCTGAACAAGTTGAAATGGGTACAAACCTGCATAAAGCCCTTATGGATCAAAACTTATTTCCCGGGTATTTTATTAGTATGATAAAAATAGGTGAAAAAAGTGGCACTCTTGATAAAGTAATGGACGCTTTAGCAGCTTATTATGAAAGAGATGACAACCTTCGTTACGAAATAAAAGACGCGCTAATGTATCCCCTTATATTAATCTGTATAGTTAGCTTCATAATTCTACTTGTAACATCCAAAATTTTGCCGATCTTCAACCAAATTCTAGGTTCGGCCGGCTCTGAAATGCCCGTAATTGCTAAAGTGTTGATGCGAGCAGGTTTATTTGTTTCGAACAATTTGCTTAACCTGTTTATCAGTATTCTCGCGGCATTGTTAATATTTTGCTTTTGGAAATCTACCCCGACCGGCAAAATGAACATCGCAAAATTTAAAGTTCAAACGAAACTATTTGGTGGAATATTTTTAAAAATGTATATGGCTCAAATATGCACCGCAATGTGGTACGTGCTCAAAAGCGGTCTAGATATCGATATTGCCTTAGAAATGACATCTGAAGTTGTCCACAACAAATATATGGCAAAATCTATCCTAACCGTAAGGCAAACAATTCAAGAAGGTACTGACATATCAGATAGTTTTGATTCAATAGATGTGTTTCCAGCACAATTTATAAAGATGCTTAAAATAGGCCATAAAACAGGCGACCTTTCAGGACTAGCTCAAAAAGCATCTGCTTTATATCAAAAACAGGTTGATAGAATCCTTCACCGTATAGTATCGAGCATTGAACCTATTCTAGCAGCCATACTGTCTGTTGTAATTGGCATGGTTCTGATTGCTGTAATGCTTCCCTTAATGCGTTTGATGCTTTCGATGAAATGAAAGGAGACATGGATAAATTGCGGAACGAATACAAATGGCTCCAAATCTTAAAAATGGGATTCATTGCGCTTATAACGGTATACCTTGCAACTTCACATTTGAGTGTAAATATCTTCAAGAATAATTTTGATACATCTCAAACTGAATCTATAAAATATTCTATTGAAAAGGCTGCCGTTCAATGCTATGCACTCGAAGGCTATTATCCGCCAAATTTAAAGTACTTAGAAGTCAACTATGGGATTAAAATTGATAAAACTAAATATCATTGTGAATATCTTGTTTTTTCCTCAAACGTTAAACCTCAGATCAATGTTTTCGAGAGGAAATCTTCAAATGAATGACCCAAAGCTTAGAGAAAACATGTTTGGTTTAATATCTAAAATATTACTGCTTTTTTTGTTCGGTGTATCTTCGCTCACGCTTGCCCTTTTTGCATCAAATGCGTTTCACAATATCGACTCGGATATGAACAATATCTGCGAAACGATGATAGCTCTATCTTATCTCAATATGAAAATACGCCAAAATGATTGCCAAAATGCAATTCATATTAAAACGAGTCCTGCCGGTGAGGGACAAGCTATTGTAATTAGCGAAGTCCTAAATTCTACAGTTTACGAAACTTGGGTTTTCGCAAAAAACAACGAACTGAGAGAATCATTTGTTCCTAAAGGAAGCAAAGCTATTGAAGAAATGTCTTTCCCTATTGCAAAGATCGAGGGTTTCGATGTTTCGTTTGAAGAAAAATTCGGAAGGTTAAAAAAACTAACAATCAATATACAACATAGATATTTCGGCAAACAGCAAAATCTAACTTTGATTTTAAGCTTACGAGCATCTAACGTGTAACGATCGCAAATTCTTGTTTAAAAACAGTCCTTATTGATAGGAGGGAGATTTGACACAATGTCTGTCACTAAAACGCAATTTGGAGGCACTTTTGCCATAGCTGAAATGGTACTTTCGGTAACTGTGCTTATTGTATTGGCCGGATTTACAGTGCACCTATTCATTTGCGGAAACACCAATAACATCAAGGCCCACGATCTTTTACAAGCAACATCTCACGCTATCAATATAATCGAAACGATTAAGAATTTAAAACATCCTCGATTTTTATCAGATCAAATTTTTAATCCGGAAACAAGCCTTATCCCAAAAGAAAACCAAATCATATTAAAGATGTACTATGACCAAAATTGGGTTCCTATAAAAACACAAGATGTTAAAGCACATTACTTAATTGAAACGCAAACCTCACCTCTCACCCATCCCGAAGCCGATACCGATAATGCGTATAAAATCCAAGTGCGTGTATTACGGTTAAAACCTTACATATTTGAAAACCACAGAAACATTGAAATTACAGCCATGGAAACTTACAAGTATTATGCGCAAAATCCTTATCCAAAAGGAACACCGCGATGAGAAGCAGAAGCTTGAGTAAGTTGGCAGGCGGCGGTTCTTCTGTGCTTGTCGTTTTGCTAATGCTTTTTATTGTTACCCTTGGAACATTGACGTTAACCTCAACGCAAACGAATCTAAAACTTGCCCAAAGAAGCACTTTGTGGTTCAAAACTTGCTACTTGCTAGATGCTAGCGGCGAGGTCTTAACCGATACTATATTTAAAATCATAACTTTGACTCGCGCCCAACAGCTTTTATCAAACACGTCCTATCGCGATCAGCTTGTTTTGTCTCTTTCAGATTCGATAAAAGATTATACAAGTTACGGTAAAAAAACACTATCCTTTGAAGCGACTGTAACTGAGGTTAAAATAGAATCAGGTGATGACTATATTGTTTTAAAGATAAATTTGTCAAAGGACCATGATGACATACGGCAAAATTTACTTCTAGAAATTCAGGTGCTTTTAAAAGATGTTAAGTTAGACACTCCCGAACTCCGAATACTTAAGTGGGAGCACTACCGCGAACCTTTTGAGTACGAAGATCCACCGAGTTGGTGGCGATGAAATTAGCAAGAAGTTCTCTAGGAGATGAAATCTTTGAAAACCACTACACCTACCATCCATAAATTATTAAAAGAAGCTGTTGAGCAAAATGCATCGGACCTTCACATCACAGTTGGAATACCACCTACCATAAAGATTGGAAGCAAATTCGTAAGGCTAGATAGCAAAGTGTTAACGCCAAACAATACTGCACAACTTGTAAAAAGTTTGTTTCCGAATGAAACCCTGTATAAAGAATTCGAAATTGAGGGCGATAAAGATTTTTCGTTTTCACTACCGGGAATTAGCAGATTTCGAGTTAACGCTTTCAAGCAACGTGGATCTTTAGCAGCCGTAATAAGAGTTGTACCTTTTCATCTTCCGAAGCCTAGCGAATTAGGTATAACCCAGTCGGTACAAAACCTTGGCAATCTGACACATGGGCTTGTCTTGGTAACGGGGCCATCGGGTAGCGGTAAATCTACCACCCTTGCAGCGATTATCGATTTGATTAATGAAAATCAGCAGCGTCATATACTCACTTTGGAAGATCCTATTGAATATCTTCACGCGCACAAGAAAAGTATCGTTAATCAACGAGAAATAGGCATAGATGCTTTAGATTATGCCAGAGCCTTAAAAGCCGCCATGAGAGAATCTCCTGATGTGATACTGCTTGGCGAAATGCGAGATCTCGAAACTACATCCATCGCCTTGACAGCTGCCGAAACAGGGCAACTTGTATTTTCTACCTTACATACTATAGGCGCTGCGAAAACTATAGATAGAATTATAGACGTTTTCCCACCAAGTCAACAGCATCAAATCAGGGTTCAGCTTTCGACAGTTCTCCAATCTGTTGTTTCACAGCAGTTAATCCCTTCTCCAAAGCTTGGCATGGTTCCGGCATTTGAAATTTTGAAGGTTAACGATGCAGTAAGAAATTTGATACGAGAAAATAAAACTCCTTTAATAAACACAATTATTCAAACGAGCCGTGCCGAAGAGATGATTACCATGGATAGGAGTATTCTTAAACTGTTCCAAAAACGGCTAATTACACGGCAAAATGCTCTTAACTATTCACTAGATATAAAAAGTTTGTCCAAACAATTACCCAAAGAAGATGCATTATTGTGAACAAAACAGCCTGCTGTACAGCAAGCTTGGTTATCTTTGGCAGCCCCAACGGGACTCGAACCCGTGTCTCCGCCGTGAGAGGGCGGTGTCCTAGGCCACTAGACGATGGGGCCGCATATTGGCTGGGGGAGGAGGATTCGAACCTCCGCTGACAGATCCAGAGTCTGTTGGCCTACCACTAGCCGATCCCCCATTGATTAATGGCAGATACGATTATACCATTTAGCAAAACACCAGACAAATTATCTTTCTAACACAATCTCAGCAAAGGGTCTTAAGCCTCTAGGTTCACGCTTTTCAGCAGGATAGCCCATGGGCACCATAGCCAATGGTCGCAGATTTTCCGGTAGTCCAAGCGCTTGACTAACTAAAGTTTCCCGGAAAGCACCTACCCAACAAGTTCCCAGCTCAAATGACGTTGCAGCTAAAATAATGTTTGTAACCGCAGCAGCAGTATCTTGAATATAATACAAACTTCTACCTCTGTCACCGTATCGTTTCGCCGAAACTTCGGGATCACCACTAATTACAACCACTACCGGAGCATCACCTAAAAAAGTTTGCCCACCCGCTGCCTTAACCAACTTTTGTTTTATGCCTTGGTCTTTGACTACATGAAAGATCCACGGCTGCCTATTCCCAGCACTCGGTGCAAGTACAGCACATTCCATTACTTGCTGAAGAACATCATTTGGTATCGACTTCTTTTCGAATTTTCTGATGCTACGCCTTTTCTTAATCGCAGCAATAACATCCACGATTAAATCACCTCTTTATTCAAATAAATTTTCGTCGGCGAATGTTACAGCGATTCATTTATGAATTTGATTGCAGCATTAAGCCTTGAAATTGTCTCTTCTTTGCCAAGTATATACATAATATCGAATAAACCCGGCCCAAAGGTTTTTCCGCTTAATGCCAATCGTGTGGGATGAATTAATCGCCCACGCCCAATATCTTCTTCTTTTGCAAGATCTGTATATGCTTGTTCACAATTTTGGAGCGTCCAGTCAGACATCACCGAAAGTGTTTCCACGCATTTTTTCAGCAATCTTGCTACCCCAGGTTTCGAAAAATGTTTTTTTACGCCTTTTTGCTCATAAACTTTAGGTGGCTCAAAATAATAATCCATAGACTTAGCTAAATCTTCAAGCGTTCTTGCGCGATCCTGCATAGTCGCCACAGCTTCAGTCAGCCAAACAATTCTACGATTTAACTCATCTTTGGAAGCCAATCCTGCCGACTCAATAAAAGGGATTAGTTTTTGCGTCAACACATCGGTATTCAATTGCCGGATATACTGCCCATTCATCCAAGTCAATTTTTGGACATCGTAAACACTAGCCGTTGATGAAACCCTGGTGAGATCAAATGCTTCTATCATCTCTTCAAGTGACATAATCTCTTTAGCGGGATCAGGATGTGTCCATCCCAGTAAAGCTATATAATTTATGATGGCTTCCGGCAAATATCCCTTCTCTTGGAATTCTTCTACCGTTTGGGCACCGTGCCTTTTAGATAATTTAGACCTATCCGGCGACAGAATCATAGGTACATGCCCGAATTTTGGCATTGGGGCAGGTAAAGCGCGATAAATCATCATCTGCCTAGGGGTGTTTGAAAGATGTTCGTCAGCCCTCAATACATGTGTGATACCCATAAGCCAATCATCAATAACGCAGGCAAAATTATATGTGGGAAGCCCATCGGATTTCATAATAATAAAGTCTGCGATTTCCATGTTTTCAAAAACGACTTCACCGTGAATGAGATCATCAACAATGGTTTTACCCTGACCTGGAGTACGAAATCTTATAGCTGGTTTTCTACCTTGATCTTCAAACTCGCTAACCTGCTCAGGGGTAAGATTTCTACATCTCCCGCTATATCTCGGTGCTTTCCTCGCTTCTCTTGCTTGTTCCCTTTCTGCTGCAAGTTCCTCAGGTGTGCAATAACACTTGTATGCCATACCCTTATCCATCAAAATTTGCGCATATTTTTCGTATAATTTCTTGCGCTTTGACTGTTGGTATGGACTTGCAGGGCCGCCGACGATAGGTCCTTCATCCCAAATTAATCCTAGCCATTTAAAACTTTCCATCATCTTTTCAGTCGAATCTTCAATAGTGCGCTCCGTATCTGTATCTTCAATGCGCAACACAAATTTACCGCAATTTCTTCTTGTGAATAGATAGTTAAAAAGGGCTGTCCTTGCCCCGCCCACGTGAAGATACCCTGTAGGAGAAGGAGCAAATCTCACACGCATCTCACTCACCCAACAACACCTCGTATTCCATTAACATTGCTTTTTGTATGTCTAAAAGGGCGAGACAAATGCCCGCCCTTTATCGTTAATTAAAATCCTATATCATACCGATTATACAACGCGTTCTCATTATACACTAACCTAATTACTCGTTACCCATACGTTCCAACGCTAAAAGTTCTTCCCATTTTCTGTCTATTTCATTTTGTATCTTTTCAAGTAGATGTTCATTTTGCGGTTGGAACAAATGACGGAATCTGCCTTGCGGCTTCAGAAAATCGACGATGGGTCGTTTGTTTCTAGGCTTATAAGTTACCCTGATTTTGCCGTCAACTGCTTCGTACAAAGGCCAATAACACGTATCGACTGCAAGCCTGCACATTTCAATAGTATCTGCAGGATCGTGAGGCCATCCCCTTGGACACGGTGACAATGCATTTATGAAAACAGGGCCGTCCACTTCAAAAGCCTTTTCGCTCTTTCGATACAAGTCTCTCCAATGAGCCGGTGATATCTGGGCAGCATAAGGAATGTCGTGAGCTATCATAATTCTTGTAAGATCTTTTCGATGGGCTTGTTTACCTGCCAAAACTTCCCCCGCGGGACTTGTTGTAGTTGCAGCGCCTAGAGGTGTAGCAGATGACCTTTGGATACCTGTATTCATATAGGCACCGTTGTCATAGCAAACATATATCATGTTGTGACCCCGTTCCATCGCCCCCGACAAACTCTGCAAACCAATATCATACGTACCGCCATCTCCACCAAACGCAATGAACTTAATGTCATCTGTCACTTTTCCTTGACGCTTCAAAGATTTGTACGCGGCTTCAACACCAGAAAGGCTTGCCGCGGCATTTTCAAACGCTGTGTGAATGAAAGGAACGTTCCAGGAAGTATAGGGATAAATAGTGGTAGAAACCTCAAGACAACCCGTTGCATTGCAAACTACCACAGGTGCCTTAGCTCCACGCAACATTTGCCTCACGATAATCGGCGCACCACATCCGGCACACATTCGATGACCCGAAGCTAGCGCTTCCGGAACGTAAGAGAGTTCCTTTAAAGTAGCCACAATAACTCCTCCTATTCTCTGACGTCCAGATGCGTAATGAGGTTTTCAACCTGGCCTTTGTCGAGAACATCCGCAAGATCTGAAAATACCTTGTCGATTTCCCGGGTTGTGGTATCTCTGCCACCTAGACCAAATATATAGTTGCTCATAAGCGGACGTTTTGTCGATTCGTAAAAAGCCGAACGCAATTCGACGAATAGTTGACCCCCGGCGGTTGAGAACGTTTCAGCCCTATCCATGATTGCTATTGCTTTTGCAGAGGACAAAGCATCAACTAATTCTTTGGCCGGAAACGGCCTAATCACGCGGGGTTTCAAAAGTCCAACCTTTTCACCTTTTGTTCTAAGTTTGTCTACCACAGCTTTTGTAGTGCCAGCAGCAGAACTAAGAACAACGATTACCCTTTCAGCATCATCAAGTTTATATTCTTCGAAGAATCCATATTTGCGACCAGATATTTTTTCGTACTCATCAGCTATATCAAGAATAACCTGTTTAGAATGTTCCATCGCTTGGGATTGTTGTGCCTTAGTCTCAGTATAGTAATCTTGCAACTGCAAAGGGCCAACGGTGATAGGCTCTTTGATGTTTAGCAAGTACTGAGATGGTTTATAATCCCCGACAAACGATTTCACTTTATGATCAGGCAACAATTCTATATTTTCTATTCCATGACTGGTAATAAATCCGTCTTGGCAAACCATTATCGGCAAAAGTACATCAGGATGTTCGGCGATCCTTACAGCTTGTATGAGGTTATCATAAACCTCTTGAGCGCTTTCTGAATAAATCTGAAGCCATCCCGTTGTTAAGGACCCCATGGTATCTGAATGATCGCAGTGTATGTTGATAGGCGATGACAATGCTCTGTTAACTACGGGCATAACTATAGGAAGCCTGTATCCTGATGCAATGTGCAGCATTTCCCACATCAAAGCAAGCCCCTGTGAAGAGGTTGCCGTCATTGATCTAGCCCCGGCCGCAGCTGCCCCGATAGTTGCAGACATCGCTGAGTGCTCGCTCTCGACTGTAACTAATTCGGTTTTAACTGCACCATTCGAAACGAAAGTTGAAAAAGATTGAACAATTTCAGTCTGGGGTGTTATAGGATAGGCGGCAACAACATCAGGATCTATCTGGTACATACCATGCGCAACTGCATCATCGCCGGTCATAGCAGTTCTTTTGTGCTCATCAGCCACTTTTATGCCTCCTCCACCATACACAAAGCTTTTCCTTTTTTCGGGCATTCCCGGACACAAATTCCGCAACCTTTGCAATAATCGTAATTGATACCTATCATTTTACCATCTTTCACCGATATTGCATCATCGGGGCAAAAAACCCAACAAAACAGACAATGGATGCACTCCTCTTCATTCCAAACAGGCTTTATACTTCGCCAGTCACCCGTTTTGTATTCCACCGAATTACCCGGTTTAGTAATTTTGCCTCCGATAGGAATGTCTTTGTAGCCTTTCAAACTGCTCATGCTACACTCACCTCCTCAAAGGCACGTTGGATAGCTTTAATATTACCTTCTACTATTTCATCCCGGCCTTTGAATCTTTTCGAAAGATCCTCTGTCATACTTTCTACGAAATAATCAAAAGGAAGAATTTCAACGAGTTTAAGAAGTGCCCCCATCATAGGGGTGTTGGGGATATCACGCCCTATACAATCTAAAGAAATTTTGCTCGCATCAAGTGTAGCAACTCTAATATCATCGACTCCTATTTGCTTCTTGACTTCTTCGGGCGACAAAGTACTGTTAACAAAAATAATTCCACCTGGTTTCAAACCTTCAGTAACGTTAACCGGGCCTATCAACGACGGATCTAAAACAATAACTACGTCGGGATTTTCCACGTTGGAATGAATCGTAACAGGTGCATCTCCTATTCGGTTATAAGCCCTAATGGGAGCCCCCATACGTTCTGGACCAAACTCCGGAAAACCTTGGACGTGTTTCCCAGCACCCATGGCGGATTCAGCAAGTAAGGCGGAAGCTGTCTTAGCTCCTTGTCCACCCCTGGCGTGCCAACGAATCTCAAGAAGATTTGTCACGGGCCCTGCCTCCTTTGAAAGGTAAATACTTATTATTTGGAGTTGAACAAATTATATGTCTTTATCGTGAATACGTTAACAAACTAACCTTTTAGAGTCAAGAAGGCATAAGTTGGGTTGAGTATTTTAATGGACATTAGCACGTAGATATGGAGCCGGCGAAGGGAATCGAACCCTTAGCCTACGGTTTACGAAACCGTTGCTCTGCCGTTGAGCTACGCCGGCTCTAAAGTAATGGAGCGAGAGACGGGATTCGAACCCGCGGCCCTCGGCTTGGGAAGCCGATGTTCTACCACTAAACTACTCTCGCTCGTCGCACATCATTATATATTGCTGATAGTCATTACGCAAGATTTTCAAGAGTAGTTTGCCTAGATGATGATAACATGTCTGCTTTTAATTTATTTAGCGCTTGCGGCAACAGCATTGCGCAAGTATTGTTTTCGACATTTTGCGCACAAAAATAAATTTTCAATTACTTCCTGAACCCCATACAATGCACCGCACGATCGACACCGATTTTTCTGGCAACAAGCAGTCAGCACAACACCAACGGGTTCATCTTTGATAGCCAATCGTTCTCCTAAAACCCAAGGCATTGCGTTTCGTATTTCAACCGGTATTACTATTTTACCACCTGAACCCAAATAACATGACGTAGGCGGTGTATTTTCATGGTTATTTATGCCATTTCGCTTCTCGCGAGATTCAGATAATATAACACTATTGTTCACTATCTTAGCTTCAAGCGAAGTACCAGCTTTCCAACCGCGCTCTTTTCTGATCTGTGCAGGCAATGTAAATCTCCATCCAGTGGTGAGCGTTCGTACATGTCGCTTTTCAGGTATTACAGCTTTCAAAAGTAATTTCACCCCAGGTTTTCATTATTTCTGTATGCCGTATTGTTTTGCGATTCATGTGTTTTTCTTAAAACTACCTTTTCAAGATCTTCCCTACAGGTTCTGCATAGATGTACGTTGTCAAGAATCTTTTTGACGTCGAATTCAGAACCGCAAGCACTGCATCGCAGCTGCTTATCTTCTGGCATTACAATGATCTTTTTACCTTGAAGAGATAAAGATAGTATTTGTCCAGGGTATAGCCTTGCTTCTTCTCGTACTTCAGGTGGAATTACAACTTTACCAAGAGCGCCAATTCGAGTGATATCCGGACACTTAACACACCCTGCTCTTGGATTGCATATCGTCAGTTCAAATCCATCCCAATGAACACACACTATAGTGTCGATATGCCATCCAAGTCTCTCACGCATAGTTTTTGGAATCGTAACCCGCCATCCTGAATCGATAAAGCGTTTTTCAGTTTCCATGATTATTTCCTCCGACTCAGGCAGTTTATTTCGAATTAGTTTTAAATTTCAGCACTTTACTTACATTTTCCTCGCTAGGAGAAAAGATAGTGCCTTTTTCGGTAATAATACCCGTAATTAAATCTTTTGGCGTAATATCAAAAGAGGGATTAAAAGCCCTAACACCGTCCGGTGCAACAGTTCTACCCGAAAATTCAAGAACCTCCATTTCCGAGCGTTCTTCCACATGTATTTTATTGCCATCAGACAAAGTTAAGTCAAATGTAGATATCGGTGCTGCAACGTAAAATGGAATTCTATGATGCTTACATAAACAGGCAATAGCATATGTACCTATTTTGTTAGCTACATCCCCGTTGGCAGCTATTCTGTCTGCCCCCACGACAACCACATCAATTTTGCCCAGCGACATGAGATAGCCTGCAGCACTGTCAACCAATAAAGTAACATTTATATCATCTTGCAAAAGCTCCCAGGCGGTAAGCCTTGCCCCTTGAAGAAACGGCCGAGTCTCATTTGCATACACCATCGAAACTTTACCGTCGAGCCACGCTTGCCGTATAACTCCAAGCGCGGTTCCCCATCCGCCAGTAGCTAAGGCTCCTGCATTGCAATGGGTCATAATGTTCGAATTGCGTTCAATAAGAACAGATCCGTTTAAACCTATTTTACGATTTATCTCAACATCTTCGATTTCTATGTTTCGTGCTACTAATTGGGCAGTTTTTACCGCGCTAGCCAAGCCCTCTTTTTTAAGTTGGGAAATTGTTTTCAATAATACACGCCGGACAGCCCAGGATAGGTTCACCGCAGTAGGTCTTGCAGCCTCAAGATGCATCGACGCACATTTAAGAAATTCTTCAACTTTTGCCAAATCAGTTTGTCCTATCTGAGCATCACCATATTTCCGCTTAGCTTCTATTGCCGCTTGCGTTACTCCATATCCCCCACTTATACCAATCGCTGGTGCCCCTCGAACAACCATATTTGCAATCGCATCAGCCGTTTGTCTAAAATCCGTACATGCAACATATTTTACTTCATTGGGCAGCAACCGTTGATCTAACAGTAACAGCACACCTTTATCCCATTTTATGGCTTCGACCATGTTTGCGCCACCTCTTAGGTCAAAACTTTAGTTAGCTCATCGTGACACGAACATTGAGCTTTTTCGGGAATTTTTTGTATTATACATTCCATAAGTTTTTTTAATTTTTCATTATGTTTCATGAAAGTTTCTGTAACTTCATGAGCAGTTACAGGTTTTACATCTTCGTTCCCTTCAAGCCCAACATCATAATCAGTTATAAGCGATACATTCAGATAACACATGCCGAGTTCACGGGCAAGCATCACCTCAGGATACCCTGTCATGTTAACGACCTTCCAACCCATTGAAGAAAACCACTTCGACTCTGCCCTAGTCGAAAACCTCGGTCCTTGAATCACTACCATGGTGCCGCGTGAGTGATACCGTAACCCTTGTTCGTGGGCGACATTAATACCAATTTCTCGCAATTCGTTACAATAAGGATCAGCAGAACTCAGATGTACAGTTTTCGGTCCATCGTAAAAGGTATCTTTCCTGCCAATTGTCCTATCGACAAATTGATCGCAAAACACAAAGTCACCGGGTTGCACGTTAGGCTCAAGACTGCCTACAGCACAAGGTCCTAATACCCTTGATGCACCAAGCTGCTTTAAAGCCCAAATGTTTGCCCTGTAATTTACCATATGGGGAGGGTACTGATGTTGTTTTCCGTGCCTAGGTAAAAAAGCAATCTTCCTTCCCGATATCATACCAACCGAAATTGCATCTGAAGTAAAACCGTACGGGGTATTTACAGTTATCTCGGTTGCATCACTAAAAAATTCATAAAAGCCTGTACCGCCTATTACAGCAATTTCGACCTTTTTACCGATATCAATCATACCTGCATCCCCTTTTCAGGTCGGTTTTGAAATAGCATTTCATGTATTCCGACCGAGCATCTTGACCATTATCCTTTAATAACACCCAAAGGTCTTACCCTTACGACTTTGTCTGCCAATCCGGCACGTGAAGTAGCATCAACTACATGACCCACATCTTTGTATGCATCAGGGGCTTCTTCTACAAGTCCTCTGATGGTTGCCGATCTTACGAATATCCCTTTATCCGATAATTCGTTCCTTAACTCGTTGGCAGATATCGTCTTTCTTGCTTGAGTCCTTGAAAGCGCTCGACCGGCGCCATGACACGCAGAGCCAAATGAAAGTGTCATAGAACTTTCAACACCTTTTAAAATATATGACGAGCGACCCATGTCACCGGGAATTAAAACGGGTTGTCCTACTTCACGATACTTTTCGGGAACATCTTTATGCCCTGGTCCGAAAGCACGGGTAGCACCTTTCCTGTGTATTAACACTTCTTGTTTTGTATCGTCGATTAAATGCTCTTCGATCTTGCCAATGTTATGCGCTACATCATAGAGTAAGTGCATTCCAAGGTTTTCAGGACTTTCCCCAAATGTATCCGCTACCGATTGTCTTACATAGTGAGTCAAAACCTGTCTGTTTGCCCATGCATAATTAGCTGCACTTGCCATAGCCGCAAAATATCTTTTTCCCTCATCAGACATTGTTGGAGCACAATCTAACTGTCTATCCGGTAAAGAAATACCATATTTTGAAACAGCTCTTCTCATTAAACGCAGATAATCTGTACAAACTTGATGGCCAAAACCTCTAGAACCTGTATGAATCCAAAATACCACTTGATCCTTAAAAAGCCCAAATACTTTGGCAGCTTCTTCATCAAAAATTTCATCCACAAAACTAACCTCTACGAAATGGTTACCGGAACCCAAAGTACCTAGCCCATCACTGCCACGCCTAAAAGCCCTTTGGGATACATGGGAAGGATCTACACCTTTCATGGACCCTCCTTCTTCACAATAGTCAAGGTCAGATTTCCAGCCGTAACCTTTGTCGACCGCCCAGATAGCGCCCATTACCAAAACCTTCTCTAGTTCTTTTTTAGAAAGGCGAATAGAACCTTTTTTACCAACCCCGGCCGGAATACTTGAAAATAAATCGTTCACCAACCGTTCAATATTATCTTTCACGTCGGCACGGGTAAGTTTGGACACCATAATCCTTACGCCGCAATTGATGTCGTAACCGATTCCCCCCGGGCTGATTACACCGCTATTAAGATCGGTAGCTGCAACACCTCCAATGGGAAACCCGTAGCCTTCATGAATATCTGGCATTGCAAGGGAAGCTTGCAAAATGCCGGGCAAGTAAGCTACGTTTCTTACCTGTTCAATAGCTTTTGTTCCTTCTAAGTCAGCTATAATCTCCTCAGTACCAAACACAATACCGTCTACTTTCATGCCTTCTGTCTTAGGCATTATCCAATGACAATCCCGGCCCGTTACTTTTTTTAAATCTTTACCCACTTAATTTATTCCCCCCATAATTAGCCATTCCCGCTTTATTTACACTTTTTCATACATCAAAAGTAACCCAGGCTTCGGTGGAAGTCAGATGTAATTCATGAAATGTAGCAGCTTTAATTTCGACATTGATACATCCATCAAAATCAGATATATGGCACCCGCACAACGTTGCTTTAACACAAATATCATCTGCGCTGCAATCATGTCCAAACTCGATATGCTTTATTTGCGAAACTACCAAGCCATCTATGTCAAATAAAGCTAACTGTTCGTTGAGAAAGTTTACTAAAAGATCATCCATATCGATACCAGATATCTCAATAAGCCAATTACGTAAAACAGGGATCTCGTCTGCACCTAACATTACAGACCACATGCCGTTAGAAATCTCGGAAAATACAGTTTCAAAGTTACTGCCCCATGCTCTCACCCTTACGTCTGCAATGTGATCTACAATCTGAAATCCCTTCTGCATATTTATTCTCCTTCAATCATGCTGCAAGCTGACAACCTATCAGGTTCTTCAATTTTCATTAACCGAACGCCCAACGTTGTTCTTCGAGCTACCTTCACCTCTGACAAGTTTATTCTAATAGCAGTACCCTCTGCAGTTATTAATATGGCTTCTTCATCTTGAGAAGTAACTAGCCTCATTATCGCAAGATCTCCGCTTTTCCTCGATTTTCTTAACGCAATAACTCCCCTACCGCCTCTTCCCTGTAAGGGAAAATCACTCGCCTTAGTCCTCTTCCCGTATCCAAATTCACTAACTAGTAACACCTTAGATTTAGCAGAAACAGGGTCGGCCCCGATAACATAATCATCCTTATCAAGCCTTATAGCTATTACTCCAGTGGCAGTTCGACCCATGGGTCTTACATCATCTACCTTCATCCTTAGTCCTTTGCCAAATCGAGTAGCCACCAAAATTTGATCACCATCTTGTGCAAGCCGGGCGAGTATTAATGAATCATCCTTCCGAAGATTAATAGCCCTAAGGCCCTTTCTTCTTCGAGTTAAATATTCAGTAAACGGAGTTCGTTTGCACATTCCGCGTTTTGTCATAAAAAAGAGATCTCCGGCCTTTTCCGGGTTTTCTGGGGCAGGAATCAACGCGGTAACCCTCTCATCTTTTTCAAGTTCAACCAACCTAGATATCAAATGTCCTTTCGCTTGTTTTCCAGCCTCGGGTATATCAAAGACTCGAAGCCAATATGCTTTACCATGGGTAGTGAACAAAACTAAATGATCTCTGGTGGTAGCAGAAACAACTTTTTCTACCCAATCCTCATCTCTCATTTGCATGGCTATCGCGCCTAAACCGCCTCTTCTTTGGCTTCTATACGTATTAAGGGGCATCCTCTTGATATAGCCCATGCGCGTAAGAATAACCGAAACTTCTTGCTCTATTATAAGTTCTTCATCAGAAATCTCCACAGCTTGGGCTAATATTTTAGTGCGTCTAGGATCTGCATAGGTCCCTTTTACATCTTCAAGTTCTTTTTTAACGATTCCCAAAATCATTTTCTCCGAACTAAGAACTGCTCGTAAGTATTCAATTTCTTTAAGTAAAGCGCGACGTTCTTCTATAATCTTGTCTCTTTCGAGGCGAGTGAGACGTTCCAGCCTCATGTCAAGTATCGCCTTTGCTTGAACCTCATCTAACGCAAATCTACTCATTAGCCTATTTCCCGCTTCTGCGCCGCTGCTTGAACCTCGTATTATAGCGATCACTTCGTCGAGATTATCTAAAGCAATTTCTAACCCCGCAAGAATATGTGCCCTTTCTTCAGCCTTCCTGAGTTCGTACTGGGTTCTTCTCGTAATCACTTCTTCACGATGCATAACATAATTTGAAAGTACCCCTTTTAGATTGAGTACCTTCGGCCGTCCGTTAACCAGTGCAAGCATTATGCCGCCAAAACTTGTTTCTAACGCGGTGTATTTGTAAAGCTGATTGAGGACCACTTTAGCTTGCACATCTTTTCTGACGTCTATAACTATTTTTAGCCCGCTTTTGTCACTCTCATCTCGTAAATCAGTTACACCTCTAACTCTTCTTTCTCTAACTAGTTCAGCGATATTCTTTATCAACCTGGATTTATTAACCTGATACGGAAGTTCATCTATGACAATATGCTGCGCACCGTTTTTTTCTTTTTCCACTTTGGCTCTTGCTCTAACCTTCATTACACCACGCCCGGTAGTGTAAAAAGACTTCACTGGACCACTACCCACTATAACACCGCCTGTAGGAAAATCAGGGCCCTTTACATATTCCATAAGATCTAAAGAACTAAGATCAGGGTTATCTATCAGCGCAATTAACGCGTCTACTGTTTCAGCGAGGTTATGAGGCGGAATGTTTGTAGCCATACCCACGGCAATTCCCGATGACCCGTTTATCATCAAGTTTGGGATCCTCGACGGTAGAACAGTCGGTTCTTTCAATGTTTCATCAAAACTGGGCGTAAAATCAACAGTCTCTTTACCTATGTCTTTAAGCAACTCTTCAGCAATTGCCGTAAGCCTGGCTTCTGTATATCTCATAGCTGCCGGCGAATCTCCATCTATTGAACCAAAATTGCCGTGTCCATCCACTAAAGGATAGCGCATATTGAAGGGTTGAGCCATTCTAGCAAGGGCATCGTATATTGCCGAGTCCCCGTGGGGATGATACTTTCCCATCGCTTCGCCTACAAGCCGCGCACATTTTTTGTGAGGTCTATTGTATCTCGTACCCAATTCATCCATAGAATGAATAATTCTTCGTTGAACTGGCTTAAGCCCATCACGCACATCCGGTAAGGCACGTGAAACGATGACGCTCATAGAATAGTCAATGTACGATCGTTTCATTTCTTCCTCAATAGGTGTGATTACGAGTTTTCGAGCCACGTCTGCCATACGTAAACCCTCCTTACATTATCCTACTGTGTCAAGATTAGTGACCAGATGAGCGTTTTCTTCGATAAATTCCCGCCTGGGCTGTACTTTGCTACCCATCAGGATAGTAAAAATTTCATCAGCCATCATTCCGTCGACTATTTTGACTTTTCTTAACGTTCTGGTTTCAGGATCCATCGTTGTATCCCAGAGTTGATAAGCATTCATTTCACCTAACCCCTTATATCTTTGGATACTATAGTTAGACCCTTTTATTTCCTTTAAATGTGCTTCAAGTTCTTCGTCTGAGTAAAAGTATTGCTCTGCCCGACCCCGCTTGAGCAAATACAAAGGCGGTTCAGCAATATAAAGATAACCTTGTTCTATAAGATCTGGCATATACCTGAAGAAAAAAGTAAGTAAAAGCGTCCTGATGTGGCTCCCGTCAACGTCTGCGTCAGTCATTATGATTATTCGCTGATACCTAGCCTTATCTATATTGAAATCGTCACTGAAACTTGTTCCAATTGCAGTAATAAGCGATCTGATTTCTTCATGTGCAAGGGCTCTATCAGGCCTCGCTTTTTCAACGTTGAGTATCTTTCCTCTAAGCGGCAATATAGCTTGAAAACGGCTATCCCGTGCTTGCCTTGCTGAACCTCCTGCCGAATCGCCTTCAACCAAAAACAGTTCACACTCTGAAGGATCACGGGAAGAACAATCGGTTAATTTTCCGGGAAGCGAAGTAATATCTAGGGCACCTTTTCTTTTAGTAAGTTCCCTCGCTTGACGGGCAGCTTCCCTCGCCCTTGCAGCTACAATAGCTTTTTGAGCAATGATTTTAGTAACGTTGACGTTGTGTGCAAAATACTCTGCTAAAATTTCGGTCACAGCACTTTGAACTGCACCCGCAACTTCTGAATTTCCCAATTTGGTTTTAGTTTGCCCTTCAAACTGTGGATCTTGTATTTTAATGTGAAGGACAGCTACTATACCTTCACGTATATCCTCGCCCGCGAGATTAGAATCATTTTCTTTTAGAATTCCTTCTTGCCTTGCCAATTCGTTAACGATTCGCGTAAGCGAAGTTTTAAAACCCGATTCGTGGGTTCCACCTTCTTGCGTTCTGATTGTGTTAGCGAAAGACAGAAGATTTTCAATATAGCTGTCGTTATATTGAAAAGCAAACTCGATTTCTATGTCATCTTTTAAAGTTTTGCCGTAAACAGGTTCGGGGTGCAGAACATCTTTAGCCCTATTTAAAGTTTTCACAAATTCAATGAGTCCGCCGTCAAATTTGTATTGTATTTGCCGGCCTGAGCGCTCATCGTATAAGTTAATTTCAAGCCCGCTATTTAAATATGCCAGTTCCCTTAATCTTTGGGAGATTTTATGGAAATCAAATTCTGTTGTTTCAAAAATTTCCGGATCAGGTTTAAATCTTACATATGTGCCGGTTTTTTTAGATGTTCCCATACGTTTCAAAGGTACAACGGTTTTACCGCGCTCGAATTTAATGTAATGAAGTCCATTTTTTTGACTAACCTTAACCTCAAGCCATTCTGACAGCGCGTTAACTACAGCAACCCCAACACCATGAAGACCACCGGAAACTTTGTAGCCGCCCCTGCCAAATTTAGAGCCTGCATGTAGTCTGGTAAGCGCAACTTCGACAGCCGGAATGCCTAATTCAGGTTGGATGCCAACAGGTATGCCCCGTCCATTGTCTTCGCACGATGCAGAACCATCCTTTTTCAAAATTACATCGATGCGATCGCAAAATCCATTAAGTGATTCATCCACGCTATTATCTACCACTTCAAACAAAATATGATGAAGCCCTCGTTCTGATGTGGATCCAATATACATTCCCGGCCGTTTACGAACCGCCTCAAGCCCTTCAAGTACTTGTATCTGTTTAGCGGTATATAGTTGTTTTTCTGCGTCAAGTCCTTTCAAATTCCAACCCCCTTATGACAGAATTTTAGCATAACTCACATAGCGAATCTATGTTCGGTGTTGTGTTTTAGTAGAGGCGCGTTCCAGCAGTTATTTCGTACTGCGCCGCTTTCTTACCAATGCCGAGTATTTTTTCCCAAGGGACTTTTCAATATCTTCTTGCGTCAACTGATCTTCAGCTTTGCCCGTACGTAAACTTACGATTTTAAAGATCAGTTGACGCAATTGATCTTGTTCCATGGCAGATAACTTTTTATCAGATTTTTTAAAATATGCTCGCTTTATAACCTGAGACCACCTAGAATCCAAGGTTTGCCGAGCTTTTGCAAATATTTGCTTTTGCCTTACACCTGTCATTACAGATAAGGTAGCATCTGATGTCTCAGGATATTTTTCGAGAACAACAGTTATGCAATTATAATCGCCAAATTGTTTTTTTATTTCACAATTGGGGCATTGAGACTTGGATTTATAAAGGTACCCACAAGTGTTACATTTTTCAAATCCCTTTGTAAGCAAATATTTAACCCGCTTCTTCATTGTAACAGCATACCTTCGGAAAGTTAAAGAAAGGTGAGGATCTTCACTAAATTCAGCTAAAGAAGTTATTTGCCATTTTTCATTTTGTGTAAGAACGTCTTCGGATAAAAACTCCTCGTATTGTTTATCTAGTGTTTCATAAGCATCCGGACAACCTTTTGTAGATGACCAAAGATGTTCCGAAAATCGGATTTCTTTAATATAATTGCCGCCAAGGCAGTTATTTATTCGCGAAATGATGTTTCTTGACATCAGAGTTAATTCCTGGGCCCACGCCGACGAAGCGGTAGTTACGTATAAGACATTTCCATCAAACCGCCTGGGTTTTGCGTTCCTTGCAATATCCCCTACCACCTTTTCCCACATATAAAACACTTGAAATCTACGAGCTTTTAGCAGCATACCACACTGGCTAAGAGATTTTTGCAAAATATTACCTATATTTTCAGGATACGTCATAATCCTCTCCTACCGTATTTCACGCATCTATCATCCAACGGCTAACATTATCGTTTTGTACTTGAAATAATGAAAATTTTGGGCCGGTTCGTTCGGGCAGTTCAGTAGAAGTTATCAGCACTTGATATCCAAAATCGCAAAGTGATAACACTTTAGTTCTTTTTTTAGCATCCAGTTCAGAAAACACATCATCGAGCAAAAGCACAGGTTTGGTTTTGAAACTTTGCTCAAGGCACTGCGCCTCAGCCATTTTCAATGCTAACACGACGCTTCGCTGCTGTCCTTGAGACCCGAAATATCTGAAGCTCTTACCTTTGTAAGAAATCTCCAAATCATCCCGATGCGGCCCTTTAAGCGTTATACCTCTTGCAAGTTCATCTGATCTAACGCTACATAATTCATCTTTAAAATGAAATTTAATATTTTCAATATCAGGCGTGATTTGCCCTAAATTAGATGAATAGTTTACATAACAATCGCTGTTTGTAATAAATCTATAGGTAGATTGCGTAAATATAGCTAGTTTTTCTACGAATTCAAGCCGCTTGAAAAGCAGTTTAGATCCGATATCTGCGACCAATCCATCTAAGGTCTCAAGCGTCTTTGTCCATGACATGTGATACTGTGCTCTTTTAAGCGCCGCGTTCCGACGAAAAATCGCGTCATTGTATCGTGACAACAATCTAGCATAAATAGGATCCTGGCGCGATAAAATAGTATCTATGAATCTGCGCCTAACTCCTGAACTCCCTTTCACTATATTTAAATCGTCGGGCGAAAAATAAACACATGGAAACAAGGACAAAAGTTCTTGTCTGGTTACTTGTGTATCGTTAATTTCAAGTTTTCTTCTAACCGAAGGTAAAACTGTTGTAAGAATTTTGACCGTTATAATCCGATCAGAATCTTCTAACTTGGCTGCCAAAGAAAATGACTGATGACGCCAGCGAGCAAGATCGGATTCCCGTTCTGCCCTTGGCGAAGTTAAAGAAGAAATATAATAACACGCTTCTAGCAAGTTAGTTTTACCTTGTGCGTTTGCTCCCATAAACAAGGATGCCCCAGAAGGTATTTCGATTTCTAGATACGGATAATTGCGAAAATTCCTTAACATGACGAGAGAAAATCGCACGTGCTAAAATGCTCCCTTGGGACTCATTGGCATAATAACAAACGTCGAGTTTACACCGTGTTTACCAGGAACATCGGAATCTTCATAAATGGGTTCAACAAGCATAGGGCTCACTTGCCCGGTTACCCCAAATTGTGTTTGTGGTGTTTCTATCTTACGAAGGGCTTGAAGCACATATCTATGTTGCACCCAGATTTCGATATCTTCACCTTCTACCTGAGCAGGTATAATTTCTTCCATTTTGCCTTTTTCCGCCGAATCAGCTTTTATCACTAAAGATTGTTTTTTGCTGTCTAAACTAATTCGCATAGCCCTATCTTCCTCACTCGCTACAATGGATGCTCTAGTAGACGCACTAATCATCGACTCAGTATCAATTACAGCTCTGGAAGAACAGCTTTTAGGGATTACTTGCTGATATGCGTAGTATTGTCCTTCGATTAACCGTGTAAAGCAAGATATGTTTTTCGAAAAGAAATACAAATGGTTATCACATAATTCAAGACTAATTTTTTCGTTTTCTTCGCTATCTTTTAATCGTGCGATATTTTGTAAAACATTAGCAGGAACTATAGCGCGCGCTTCAAAAGATTCCATTTTTGTACTGCCTTTTGACAATGCAAACTGATCTGTACTCACTAAAACCAGTTCAGAATCAATTAAGTCAATCAAGCATGCACCCCATAACGGTCTTGCCGGATTTGATACCGCACTAGTTGCACCTATATTGACCAATTCTCGGAATGCATGGATGGGCATATCGATTTTTTGCCCTTCTGATGGTTCTGGCCATTTTGGAAAATCATCAGCAGGAACTGCGTTTAATACCATTTCCGAATTTCCGGATTTGACGTGTAATCCCCATGCTGATTCATCTAAAGATAATATAGTTTCTCCTGCTGGCAGGGTTCTTACAATATCCGATAATAACTTAGCTGATACTACCAAAGAGCCTGAGGAAGATATTTTAGCTGTAGCAGACACCCTCACACCCCAGTCTAAATCCGTACCTGAAAAAATTACCTTGTCTGATAATGCTTCGATGAGACAACCTTGAATAGCAGGTAATGTACTGCGTGCAGGGATCGGACGGGAAGCTGTTTGTATTAGCCATGCAAGATCTTGTGTTGGTATAGATAGGTGCATATTAAACTCCTCCTTAACATTGAAACTTCACGCAAAATGTTTATGTGAAAACCTATTCCTTATCTATTTAGACTGTGTATATTAAAAATCAGTAGTAATAGTAGGTGCTGTGAATTTGTGTAAAACTCCTTTTCATCCAGGATAAAGCCCTTTTCGATATGTGGAGTGGGTTGTGGAAGATATGTGGGTAAATGTGTATAAGTTTAACATCCGGTCAGATAAGTAAAGTTATTCACATATCCTCAACAAGCAATCCACGGCCTGTCCACAAAATTCTTCACAAATAAATATTATCCTTTTTTAATCCGCTCAGTTAACTCCTCTATTACCTGGTTGAGTTCAGCATTTGTTTTTCTTTCAGATTCAATTTTTGAACATGCATGGAGCACGGTAGTGTGATCTCTGCCCCCAAAGTTCTTGCCTATTTGTGGCAGTGAAGCATCGGTAAGCATACGACATAAATACATAGCTATTTGTCTTGGAAAAGCTATATTACGAGTACGCCGCCTGGCTGCAAAAGCACTAAGCGGAATATCATAGTAGTTTGACACAACTTGCTGGATCGTATCATTAGTTATAGGAACGGTTTTTTTGTCTGGCAACAAATCTCTAAGTACTTGTTGAGTGATTTCGAGCGTGATTTCTTTTTGCTGTAAAGCCGTAAATGCAAGCACTCTTATTAAAGCCCCTTCTAGTTCACGGATATTGGTTTGAATTCGTTCAGCTATGTATTGACAAACTTCAAAAGGTACATCTCGTCTTTCTAACTCAGCTTTTTTGCGCAAAATTGCAATACGTGTTTCTATATCTGGTGGCTGAATGTCGCATATTAAACCCCATTCGAATCTAGTTCTAAGTCTTTCCTCAAGCGTTGCTATATCTTTTGGCGGTCTATCTGACGAAATTACAATTTGTTTCGAAGCTTGGTGAAGTGCGTCGAAAGTGTGGAAAAATTCTTCTTGTGTGGCGTCTTTGCCCGCTACAAATTGAATGTCGTCTACAAGTAACACATCTGCGCTTCGGTAACGATTTCTAAATTGCGGAGTATTACCGTCTTGAATTGCAGTGATAAGTTCGTTAGTGAACCTTTCTGAGGATACATAAGATACTTTTAGACGCCGATAATTTGCAAATACATAATGTGCGATTGCTTGCATCAAATGAGTTTTACCTAGCCCAACGCCGCCATATATAAAAAGAGGGTTGTACGCTTTGGAAGGGCTTTCTGCTACAGCAAGAGAAGCTGCATGGGCAAATCTGTTACATGCACCGACAACAAAGTTATCGAACACATATCTAGCATTTAAAACCCTTAGTTGATCAATTTTATCTTCAGAATGGCGCTTTTTCTTGGGCATAATCGTCTGGACATCTTGAGGGAATAAAGCCGGTGATTTCGGTAGCAATTTTTCAGGTTGGCTGACTAAAAATACAAGTTCACATTGATTGCCATATATTTCATGCCACACTTTTGTAAGTTCTTCTTTATACCTAGTTTCAATCCATGTTTTAGCAAATTCGTTAGGAACAGCTACATTTAACACTTTGCCTTCAAGTGCTACGGGTTTTGTGTCTTTAAGCCAGTTTTGAATAATTCCCGGGTTCGAAAATCGCATCGAAGCTCTGGACAGCACATCATTCCAGATATCTTCAAGGTTTTTGAGCATAATGGAGACCACCATTTCTATATATGAGATTAATTAAACAACTACTGACCGCGCCTGATATTAAAAATATTTATCATCGGCGGGAGCATATACTTTGTTATTTAGGTTATATACAGTGATGAATAAGGCTCACTTTGGTATTTATGATGCTTTTATTCGCAATAAATCCTTTAAAACCGAACGTTTGTATCTGTAGCTTGCGTATAATCAGCTCACAGATTATCCACATAGTTATCCACAGGTGTGGATAAAATCATAAGAGGCAGAAATATGGCTTAAACAACCACAAGTGTGCCTTATTAAGACTATACCAAGGCATTTGTAACGTGGCAATGTGAATAACTGTTCTTAAATTAGTTTTCGGCTGTGGAAAAATAACAATTACTACATTAAACTTGCTGTAAAACCTGCATTTATTGACACTTTTGCTAATGCTAAGATATAATTCCTTGAATTCAACGATTTTAGTTCCAAAAGTACCTCTAGGAGGAACAATTCGAAATGAAGCGAACATATCAACCGAAGCGTAGAAAGAGACGTAGAACCCATGGCTTTAGGGCTAGAATGAAAACCAAAAGCGGGCGCAGAATTATTGCCAGGCGACGTGCAAGGGGCAGAAAACGTCTGTCAGTATGATGTAAACACCCGGTGTGACGATACTTTCAAGTGAACATGACGGAAGGCGGGGCGTTTGGGTGGAATCGGGAAGGATACCAATACCTTTTTATCGTAGAGTATACGAAGAAGGCCGTTCCATAGCTAATAAATATTTGGTACTGTATTATAGGGAAGACCCACTGCCCATGAGATTCGGAGTTGTAACATCTAAGCGGCTTGGCAAAGCTGTTGTTCGCAACCGGGTGAAACGCCTTGTTAAAGAGAGTTTTCGATATCTTGTGCCACTTTTGGAACCAAAGGGCGAGTTTGTGGTTATTGCCCGGCAAAGAGCAACCTTGTGCTCCTACCAAGAAATTTTGGGCGCGTTGAAGGATCTGCTTAAAAGGATGGATTTGTTGGAATGATTTCAAAAGCCTTATTATTATTAATTTCGGGTTACCAAAAGTATGTATCTCCTGCAACAGGCCGAATCTGCAAATATTATCCCACATGTTCTGAATATGCCCGACAAGCAATTATTATTCATGGACCGTTCAAGGGGATTCTGTTTGCTGTATGGCGTATATTACGCTGTAACCCTTTTTCCCGAGGGGGTTATGATCCGGTGCCCAAACAAGTTTTATCGGAGCCAGGGAGGTTTAAGCGATGTCACACATAGTCAACGTAATGCTGGCCATAATGAATAAGATTTATGGCGTGTTTGGTAATTGGGGGTTAACGATTATCGGTTTGACCGTGCTCGTTCGGGTGATAATCTTGCCTTTGACCGTTATGCAAGGTCGTTCTGCCCGCCGAATGACACAACTACAACCGGAACGAGAGAAAATTGAAAAGAAGTATCAGGATGATCCTGAAAGGCTTAATCTAGAAATTATGGATTTATACAGACGTAATAAAGTCAATCCAGCCTCTAGCTGTCTTTTGCCTTTTATTCAATTGCCCGTATTATGGGCGATGATTAGGGCGCTCGATGCTCACGTAGAGATGAAAAATGCCATGTTTCTTGGGATTACGCTGGGTGAACCAGCTATGAAACAGGATGCTTCTTACGGTATAGCTGTGATAATTCTTACCGTGGCTAGTACATTTATAGCCATGCGGTTATCTCCGTCTATGGCTTCCGGCCCCCAACAGAAAAGCCAAAACATGATGATGTACGGGATGTTAGCGATGATGGGCTATTTTTCAGTAAAATTCGCGACAGCGGTTTCTGTTTACATTATAACCGCCAATTTATTTGGATTATTGGAGCGGTTTGTGACGCAACGAGGTGAAACTACCGGGGAGGGAGCTCGGTCTAAGTGACGAGTATTGAAAAAACAGGACGAACCATAGAAGAAGCTTTACAAAATGCTCTCAGTGAACTTGGCGTATCAGAAAAAGATGTGATTGTTAAAGTAATCGATGAGCCCAGTCGAGGATTTCTGGGCATACTGGGAAGTAAAGATGCCAAACTAAAAGTTACCCTGAAAAAGAGCAGGGTTGAAATGGCTCACGAATTTTTAACTGGATTACTCGAACGTATGGATGTTGATGCGGTGGTTGAAACTCGAATACAAAAGGATACTAGGCGCCTGGAGATAAATGGGAGCGATCTTGGTATTTTAATAGGTCGTCATGGGAGAACTTTGCGGCATCTTGAATTTTTGACAAATGTTGTGTCTTATAGAGGTATAGGTAGTGTAAAAAGAGTGTTTGTCGATGTGGGCGGATATAGGAGAAAAAGGGAAAAATCGTTAGAAGACATGGCTCGAAATGCGGCCAGGAAGGTTCAAAGAACAGGTAGAAGCACTTTTCTGCGACCGATGGATGCTCGTGATCGTCGAGTTATTCACATGGCTTTACAAAAGACAGGAAGGGTGACGACCCATAGCGAGGGAGATGAGCCATACAGAAGGGTTGTTGTTTCCCCTCGCAGAACCGGGAGTCAATCTTCAAGAAATAAGTAGTATAAGCGAAAATAAAATGATTTATAAAATACATGGCTCTGGAAAACAGAGCCTTTTTTATGCGTAAACTAAATGATATAAGATATACTTTAAGCGCTTAAATGTTAGTATTCTCCGACGGAGGGGACGAGTTGGATCGCACTCAAAAAAATTTTAGTTTGGCTAATGCCGATACCATAGCAGCAATAGCTAGTCCGATTGGAGTGGGCGGAATTGCCATCGTTAGGTTAAGCGGTGCCGAGGCACTTAAAATATCTTCTAATATGATCAAACTTAAAAGAAACATCGATATAGACGCGTTGGACACGTGGTCAATAGCTTTGGCAGATGTCATTGATTTTGACGCGGGCTGCGTAATCGACGAAAGCATTATACTTGTGATGAAAAAGCCAAGATCTTATACAGGGGAAGACGTGGTTGAAATTCAATGCCACGGAGGATTGCTGATTGCAGAAAAGATTTTAGATTTGGTGCTTAAATCGGGTGCCAGACTTGCAGCACCTGGTGAGTTTACAAAACGTGCTTTCATCAACGGACGTATAACTTTAGATGAAGCCGAGGCAGTGATGGAAATAGTCACTGCGTCGTCAGAAGAGTCACTTCAGCAAGCTGGTCGGCGACTCAAGGGAGAACTTGGCTCAGTAGTGGAAAAATGTGAAATGCAGATAGTAGATTTGTTAGCAATGCTGCAAGGAGCTATTGATTTTCCAGAAACAATCGATATGGATAGGCAACAGATTTTAGATTTGCTTTCGGCCTTGGGTAAAGATATTCAGCAGGTGTTAGAACAGGCCCCGCTAGGCCTTGCGCTTTCGCAAGGCGTGGAGGTTTGTCTTATAGGTCGCCCTAATGTGGGAAAGTCATCGTTATTTAACGCACTGCTTACAAAAGATAGAGCTATAGTAACCGATATCCCCGGGACAACCCGAGATGTGCTTAAAGAACTTACTCAATGGTATGGCTTGCCTGTAGCACTGCTTGACACGGCAGGCCTACGGCAAACTGGTGAAGTGGTCGAAGCCTTGGGGGTAGAACGTGCACAAACCGCTGCTGCTGAATCGCATGTGATACTATATGTGCTTGATGATACCCAACCTATCACCTTCGAAGACGAGCAATGGTTAAACCGGTGGCAAGATAGAAAATGTCTTGCCGTAGTTACTAAGGTAGATTTAGGTGAGCGGCAAGTGAACTTGAAGCAACTAGATCAGATTTGTCCGGGCAGATGGGTAAAAGTTTCGGGAACTACCGGATTTGGTACAGAAGATCTTAAGAAAAAAGTTCAAAGGATGTTTGTCGGTTTAGGTAATCCAGAAGTTTTGGCACCTGGCTCTGCGAGGCAAGTGAATTGTTTAGAACGTGCATATAGCGGGATTACCGATGCGCTTGAATATTTAAACGCAGGTTGGACTGATGAGATAGTTGTATTAGCGCTGGAACAGGCAGCTAACGCTTTAATGGAGCTTACCGGAAAAAAAGTGAGTAGCGAAACTTTGGATCGTATATTTTCTCGATTTTGTGTAGGTAAATGAACTGATGTTTTGGTGAAATATCAAAGGAGGCCAAATAAAGCCTTGCGACACTCTTTTGATTTTGATATTGTCGTTGTCGGCGGCGGCCATGCGGGGTGTGAGGCTGCCTTAGCTTCGGCAAAACTTCAAATGAAAACATGTATGGTAACAATGGATACAAGCAACATTGCAGGCATGCCTTGTAATCCGTCGATTGGCGGACCGGGGAAAGCGCAGATAGTTGCCGAAATCGATGCATTAGGCGGTGGAATGGCCCTTGCTACTGACTTCGCAACTACCGAGATGAGGCTTTTAAATGCTTCAAAGGGTCCTGCCGTACAATCCTTAAGAGCCCAAGTAGACAAATACGCGTATTCTGCATATATGAACAAACAAATTCAGGCAGCAGGTATAAAGTTAATCAAGGGCATGGTTCAAGAAGTGCTCGTCAGATCACAAAAGGTATGCGGTGTAAAACTCGACGATGGTAGTTTAATTAATGCTAGGGCAGTGATTCTTTGTACTGGTGTGTATCTTGAAAGCAGGATCGTCATAGGTTCGGAAGTGATCGTATCTGGCCCTATAGGTGAAGCGAGTGCTCATGGTCTTTCGTCGTCTCTGTCAGATTTAGGATTTGAGTTAGGTAGGTTCAAGACGGGAACTTCCCCTAGACTACTCAAGAATAGCATCGATTGGAAACAACTTGAACTTGAAAAAGCTATTGATAGGCCTGTGGCATTTTCTTTTTTATCTAAGCCCAAATTATGGACGGAGGATGTTTGCTATTCTTCGTATACAAATGAGAACACCCACGAAGTAATTCGAACTAATATTGAACAAGCTCCGCTTTACGACGGCACCATAAAAGGGGTAGGACCAAGGTATTGTCCAGCTATAGAAGACAAAGTGATGAGATTCCCAGATAGAAAAAGGCACAAGTTATATTTTGAAATTGAATCTGATATGAGCGATGATGTATATATTTTAGGGCTTTCGACAAGCTTTCCCAAACCTATTCAATATGAGATGCTCTACACAATTCCCGGGCTCTCGCAAGCAAAGATTACGCGTCCGGGATATGCTATTGAATATGATTACTTGGTGCCTTCGCAAATTCATCCGAATTTCGAAATTAAAGAAATTTCGGGCCTGTTTACAGCAGGTCAAATTAACGCCACATCAGGCTACGAAGAGGCTGCTGCACAGGGACTTTTAGCTGGGATTAACGCTTCGATGAAGATTAAGGGAAAAGAACCGTTAATTTTAGGAAGAAAACAGGCTTATATCGGTGTGCTGTTGGACGATCTTATTAGTACGGTGATCGAAGAACCTTACAGAATGCTTACATCGAGGGCCGAACATAGATTATTTTTAAGGCATTCTAATGCTGATATGAGATTAACCCCGATTGGAAGGAGAGTCGGGCTTGTTTCTGATGAGAGATGGCGAGTATTTATGAGAAAGTCACGATTCATTCATATCGGAAGGGCTTTGTTAGACAGGAAGGTTTCCGGGGGTATCATAAAAGATCTGCTTAGACACCCAGATAAACGCATAACAGATTTCGTGAAAAATGATGAACAATTGGCGGCACTGCCTGACGAAGTGCTTGTAGAAATCGAAACAGAAGCTAAATATTCGGGATTCATTGAAAGACAGACTCGCGAAGCAAAAAGGTTAGAAAAGCATTCGCGAAGAAAACTGCCAACTCACATCGCATGGAATAATGTAAAAAGTTTGTCTAGGGAAGCGATAGATAAACTTGTTCGCTACAGGCCCAAGACTATCGGGCAGGCACTAACTATAGGTGTTTCGCCTGCCGATGCTCATGTAATATTGGCGATGTTGAGAAGCGGTAAACTTCAAACGATTGAGGGCGAAATTCGGTAATATTATTGTTCACAAAACCAGTTAAGGAGATTATCAGTGGAAAAATCGATTTCCCATTCGCCTTCTAGTTATGTTGGCGAAGTTATGGCCCATTTCAATAAAGCGGTAGGTTATATGCAAATACAATTACCCGATTCAGGTCGGGTATTGATCGAAAAATGGGTTGAATTCTTCAATAGTTGGAAAGGGAGGCGTGTTACTGGCTTTGAAACCGCTGAACAGTTGGCGGTAAAGCTATTGGCTGATTCGTTTGCGGTCTCCTATGCAGAAAAGTCTAGCTGTGAAGGCGGTGCTATGGATTTGGGCAGTGGTAATGGATGGCCGGGTTTAGCGTTAAGCGCACTTGGCTTATGTAAACGCCTAAGTCTATTAGATTCGAGACTAGGCGCATGTGATTTTCTAAACACATTTATTCATCTAAACGATTTACCTCATTTTAATGTGATACATGAAAGGGCGGAAGAAGCAGGTCGTAATAATGAGCTTAGAGAAAAATATGTTCTTGTCGTAACTAGGGCGATGGCTGCGCCCGGAATCGCTTTAGAGATGTGCTCCGGTTTATTGTCCGTTGGTGGGAAAGCTTTGTTATGGCTAGGACCCGAACAGATTGTGCCAAAAAACAGGTCTTCATTATCGTCTGTAGGCCTGATGCTAAAAAAAGAAATACCCTATAATTTGCCTTATGGTATGGGTAAAAGAGTATTAGCTGTTTATCTGAAAACTAACAAGCTAAAAGCGAAGTATCCGAGACGGTACGCCACGATAAGCAGAAATCCCCTTATTTAACAAAAATATGCAGGTAAATATTGGTATTGCAAAGAAATGTCACCGTGGAGGTGGCTTTTTTATGGATGAAAATATCGGGGAAAGTTTTCAGATAGAGCGGGTAGTTATAACAAGAATTGATTTAAGGCCCGGGGCACGTTTACCCGGGGGAAAACGTGCGATTTCACAAGCAATTATAGCCGAATTGGTTAAAGGTTCTAGGCAACCCATTCTAGTTAGACCCTTAGGTACACGGTATGAGTTGGTAGCCGGAGATCTAGATTATTGGGTTGCGCGTCACAAGGGCGAATCTACTATCATCTGCTGGATAAAAAAAATGGATGAGGTTACCGCGATAATAACCCGAATTTCGGAAGGTGCCAAGCGTAAAGATATAAATCCGGTTGAAGAAGCTGAAATCATATATGAACTAGTACATGAGCATGGAATAAGCCATCAGGAGATCGCTATTCGAACAGGGCGGAAACAGTGTACGATTTCGAACAAACTTAGATTATTGCGGTTACCTAAGGCGGTTTTGGATGGTTTAAGGAACGGTGAGATTGGCGAAAGGCAGGCGAGAGCCCTTTTAAGGGTAACACAACTTAATAAACAGCTAGAACTGTTTCGTCGTTGTGTTAAAATGAGGTTAACCGCCGAGCAAATGGAGGGTTTATGTAGGGTTACTGTGAAAGAGCCACTTAACAAATCGTTATTGCGGGCAAATAAACGGAGAATTATCTACAAAGATCCTAGAATCTTTCAAAACACTTTGCGAAAAGTGGCGGTTGAAATGAAAAAGGCAGGACTTGATGTAGTGTACAAAGAAGTGGTGGAGGAAAAATCTTGGGAGTTTAAGGTGTTGGTAAGAACTTAATCATGTCGAAAGTCGTCGCAATTGCCAATCAAAAAGGCGGAGTCGGTAAAACTACTACCGCTATCAACCTCGGTGCATGTCTTGGTGAACTAGGCCGCTCTGTGCTAATAGTAGATGCGGATCCACAAGGCAATGCAACTAGCGGTTTGGGCATCGATAGAAGCAGTCTTACTTATTCCTTGTACGATTGCCTAGTAAGAAATGTACAACCGCTAGACGCACTTCGAGCCACCGAGTACGCGGGGGTGTGGGTACTGCCCTCGTCGTTAGATCTTGCCGGTGCAGAGATTGAATTAGTGCCGATGGCCCAAAGAGAGCACAGGTTAAGGAAAGTGATCGGACAGATCAGAGATAATTATGATTTCACTTTCATTGATTGCCCACCTTCCCTGGGGTTGCTAACGGTTAATGCGCTTGCCGCAGCGGATTCTGTGCTCATACCTATACAGTGCGAATATTACGCTTTGGAAGGGCTCACTCAACTTTTAAACACTGTTAAACTTGTAAGAGGCAGACTTAATTCTACGCTGGCTTTGGAAGGGGTATTGCTTACGATGTTTGATGGTCGTACTAATCTTTCTCTTCAAGTGACCGATGAAGTGAAAAAATATTTTCGCGATCAAGTGTTTCAAACGATTATTCCAAGAAACGTTAGATTGTCCGAAGCTCCTTCTCACGGCAAGCCCATTACGATTTACGACAATAGGTCACGAGGAGCCCAAGTTTATAGAGAACTTGCTGAGGAGGTGTTGCGACGTGGCTAGGCGGGGGTTAGGCAAAGGAATCGATGCTTTAATTCCGATTGTTTTGGAAGAAAGCGGCGAGGAAATTCTGCAAGTTGAACCAGGTAGCATAAAAAATAACCCGTACCAGCCCAGGCAAATATTCGATGAGCAAAAAATAGCGGAGTTAGCTGCATCTATGATCGAGCATGGTGTTATCCAGCCTTTAATCGTTAGGCGTGACGGGGCGTCGTTTCAATTGGTGGCAGGGGAACGACGTTTAAGGGCCGCTATACATGCCGGACTCACTAAAATCCCTGTTGTAGTTAAAAGTTTGAGCGATCGTGAAACTATGGAAATATCCTTAGTTGAAAACTTACAAAGGCAAGACTTAGGAGCCCTTGAGGAGGCTGAAGCTTACAAAAGACTCTCGGAAGAGTTTGGTCTTACGCAGGAAGAGATATCTCAGAGAGTTGGTAAAAGCAGGTCTGATGTAGCGAACACTTTAAGATTGCTTAGGTTAGAGCCGGAAGTGAAACAACTTATAAATAGTGGTAAAATGTCTGGAGGGCATGGACGAGCCCTAGTTGGGCTTCCACGCAGAGAACAAATAAGACTTGCTAACACTATAGTTGAGGATGGGCTGTCAGTTAGGGCTACCGAGCAGTCTGTGTCTACTAAGGGTCGTAAACAACGTAGGAAAAAAGAATCTGTTTCGACTGTACGTGTAAAAGAAGCTGAGGAGATACTTTCGGCTGCATTGGGAAGCCCAGTGGTAGTAAAAAAAACTGGTTCCAAGGGCACCATCAACATTGCATTTTTCGGCTTAGAAGATTTAGAACGATTAGTTGAACTTATTAGTGACGACGGGGCTTAGTATTAGGATTTAAACAATGTTTCACGTGAAACATTAGCGAGTATTCTACATAACTTGGAGGGATTACGATAATGCAAAAAAACCTAAGGCCTGTGTGGGCGGAAATAGATCTGGGTAATCTGAAAAAGAACCTAGAGGCAGTTAAAATGTTAACATCGCCTGATACAGGAATACTTGCCATTGTAAAAGCTGATAGTTATGGTGCTGGCGCAGTAGAATGTTCCAAAGCTGCCCTTCAGGTACCGGGTGTACTTGGTGTGGCTGTAGCCACACCGGATGAGGCTGTAAAATTACGAGAGTCTGGTATAAACGGTATGACTTTGGTTCTTGGCCCGGTAACCGCCGAAGCGTCCAATGTACTAGCGGATTTAGGGGTCTCTATGACTGTTACTTCTATAGATGGCATCAAAAATGCAGACAACGCAGGTAAAGTTATGAACAAAAAGGCCAAAATTCACATTAAGATAGATACCGGGATGGGAAGGATCGGGTTTCAGCCAGATTCAACGTTTGATGAAGTGTTAGATCTAATCTTATCTTGCAGCAATATCGACGTTGAAGGTGTATTTTCACACTTTTCCTCTTCTGATGTAAGTGTAGAGTATACCGAATATCAAATAGGTCAATTTAAAAAAGCGCTAGCAAAACTTGATGATGCCAATATTCGGCCGCGGTATAAGCACCTCTCAAATTCCGCTGCTGTATATAACTTTCCTCAGGCGCACTTTGATTTAGTAAGGCCGGGCAGTATGATGTATGGTTATTACCCGGCCCCAGGAGTGGAAGAGAAGGCAAAACTCTATCCGGTACTGTCATTAAAGGCTCGAATTTCATATATCAAGGAAGTTAAAGCAGGCGCTTACATTGGTTACAGCAGAACGTATAAAGCAGCAGAGGATACAATAATTGCCACATTGCCGCTTGGCTTTGCAGATGGTTATCCTAGAAAGCTGTCAGGAAAGGTTTCAGTACTTATTAACGGTAAAAAATATCCTGTAGCTGGCCTTATTTGTATGGACCAATGCATGATCGATTTAAAAGGCAACACTGATATCAAGGTGGGTGATTTAGTAACCTTAATCGGTACTGATGGTGATCAATCTATAACAGTGTACGAAATCGCCGAAATGGTTGATACTGCAGTGCCTGAAATCTTAACAGGAATTTCAGCCAGGGTACCGCGGGTGTACGTTGAAAGCTAAACGTGGGGATGCTGATCGTAAAACGGGTAGAAGGATTATTGAGACTCGTGTCGAATTTGAGGCACATAACTTATATTTCTAAGGAATAGCTAAAAACTTGGAATTTGCCAAGGACATTTAGGGGCGATTCACGCTTGTTTTTGACTCGTTTTTTTAAGAAGAACGGAATTCAAAATAGAAGAAAGCCCGTAACTACTCGACAGCGCAGGTTTAGTTTTTTATTGGTTTATTCCCACGGTAAGACCCGTACTTTAAGTTTTAGTTTGACTACGTTGTTGTCGGTAGCGACAGCGATATGTTTCATGTTAGTAAGTTTCGGGTTTTTCGTGAATTCCTACATGCAAGCTACCCAAGAGAATAAAGATCTCCATTACCTCAATGATGTTGCTGGCATCCAAGAGAAACAGATACAAGATCTTCAACAACATCTATACGATCTATCTGAGAGATTGCGTAAAACTGAAATCTCGGAGAATGAAACCAGACAAAGACTTATGGATGAAGGCCTGCTTGAAGAAGGCACTTTTGATTCTAGGACTGTTATCTCATCTAGACAGGTGACTGCAAGTGCCGTTTCACGTTCAAGTAGGCCTGTAAGACGCGGGATCGCTCTAATGGATATGATTTCGGTGTTAGATTCATTAAGTCAAGTAGGAAACGAGTTAGAAGATAGAGTGTGTTCGCTAGAAGATAACCTTGTGGATCTTCAAGTTAAAACTGATGAATTGATAGATTATGCTAGAGCACAACCTTCTATATGGCCCGTGCGCGGTAATATTACCTCTAGTTATGGGTGGCGGACTCACCCGATCACGCATAGACAGCATTTCCACGAGGGAGTAGATATTGGCGCACAGTATCGAACGCCAATAAAAGCTGTCGCTGATGGGCAAATTCAATCTGTAAGCTATAGGGCGGGATATGGGCTCACCATAACAATACGTCACGGCTATGGGATGGAAACCGCGTATAGCCATTGTAATGCAGCTCATGTAGTTCAGGGCCAACAAGTTCGACGCGGCGATATTATAGGAGAAGTTGGTTCATCAGGGGTTTCTACAGGCCCCCACTTGCATTATGAAATTCGCAAACATGGAAATCTACAAGATCCAATGGATTATCTACCGGATTAAGATTTAGGAGGCGCTTATTTGTGTTTAGAGCGACAAAATCTTCTACGCGCCCGGGCACTTTCGAAAGTGTATTAGGCGAGGGTCTCAAAATTGAAGGGACGCTATATTCAGAGGGCAGCTTAAGAATAGATGGAAAAGTAGATGGTAAAGTTAGATCTGATTGTGAGATTATGATCGGCCAAAATGCATCTATCAAAGCTAACATAAAGGCTGTAAATATCACCATTGCAGGTGAGGTAAGCGGTGATATAGATTGTGAAGGAAGACTAGAAATTCTCCCATCAGGCAAACTCACTGGAGATGTAACTGTAGGTAGTTTAGTAATTTCTGAAGGCGCCTTGTTTTTCGGTACGTCATCTATGAGTTCTGCTAAGGACACTAAAACAAAACCGGTCATCGCGCTTCAAGGTAAAGACTAATGTACGAGGATAGAAGGCAGGCTGGCGAAAAACTTTCCAAACACTTGAAGTCGCTTAACTTTGACGACCCATTAGTGCTTGCTATACCTCGCGGCGGCGTAGTAGTGGGAAAACAAATTGCATTAGAACTTAATGCTGATTTTGATGTGGTGATGACTAAAAAAATAAGTTCCCCTATGAATCCGGAATACGCTATTGCTGCGGTGGACGTTGATGGGTACGTCACATTTTCGCAAGATACTCATACAGGCACGCAATCTGAGTATATCCAGAAACAGTCACGCATAATATCTGAAGAAATATCTGAAAAACTTGCTTCTTATAGGCAAAACTTAAAGCCTGTGGCGATTCAAAACAGGGATGTTGTTGTAGTGGATGATGGATTAGCTACAGGTCTTACTGCGTTTGCAGCTATTAAATACTTACGCCGGCATAAGCCGGGTAGATTAACTTTAGCAATACCCGTTGCACCTCAAGAAACCTATAATTGGCTCAGTCGGTTCGTTGATCGAATAGTCTGTCCCTTAATACCTTTTCCATTTTATGCTGTGGGCCAGTGGTACGAAAGGTTTGATCAAGTGGATGATCACACCGTGACAGAGATTCTAACCACATTTTCCAGACAATAATCTGCCTAAGTATTATTTTCACTATTTCTGTGCATATTCTCCTAATGGGGATACATATGCCAAAAAATTACGCATCTGTTAGTATAAAATCCGCTAATCCGGTACAAAGAATTGCGTCGGCCTTGGAAACGGTTCTTTACGATATCAACCTAGTTCCTGACGCTGACATGCTCGTGGTCTGTATCGGTAGTGACCGTGCTACCGGTGATAGCTTAGGACCACTGGTCGGAAGTATGCTTAAATGGGATGGCTTTCCCGGAAAAGTACTGGGAACTTTAGATCGGCCAGTGCATGCGGGCAATTTGCAAAAAATTTTGCTAAAACTTGAGGCCGAAAACGCACCTGTGTTAGGGATCGATGCGTGTTTAGGAACCCCCGCAGAAGTCGGTACGGTGATAGTAAGTGCCGGACCGCTTAGGCCGGGGCTGGGGGTCAGAAAGCAACTTCCATCAATAGGCGATTTGCACATTGCCGGTGTAGTAAACGTAGGTGGGTTCATGGAGCATTTAGTTCTTCAAAATACCAGGCTAAAGTTGGTAATGAAAATGGCGCGTTATATTTCCCAGGGCGTCCAACACGCTATAAAACCGCTGTCAATTGTGTATCCGAGCCGATTACAAAAATAAAACCCCTATAGGTAAACTCCAAAGCATTCTATAATACATGAAGATCCGAGATCTTCCGGGCCTTTCCCGCAGTATATTCAAGTAGGTTATCTATAACAGATTGCCAGTCGGATTTAGCAGGAACTGTAATTACCTATCTAGAATTATCAGCCGTATGGACTGGAGTGACTTTCATGTGTTTCAAACTTGAAGCGCGGGTTGCAAGGATGCTAAAACGGGGAGATGTAGATAATGCAGCTCGTGCACTTGCCGAAAACATGGATGTAAGCGGGAGCCGACTTGCGCAACGCCAAAATCTTTTAGCTATTTGCAAAATAAAATCCAACCAAATCCAAAGTGCCAAAACTTTGCTTCAAGAAATCTGTTTAAAAGGGCATATAGATGCTCGGGTATTAAACAACCTAGGCAATGTGGCTTTATTAGAAACTAATGCAGAAACAGCTTTAAAGTTATATAAAGAAGCGATCAAACTTAACCCATGGGCGCTTGAACCCAGATTCAACCTTGGCATTGCTTATAGCGCTTTAGGAAATTTTGAGCAGTCATTGCTTTCTCATCTCGATTATACTCGACTGAAACGAACTCTTAATATAATAAAGTTCTTTATCGCAGGGTTATTTTTGATTTTACTTATGATTACCACCTTACAAATCTGTTTGTGAGGTATCAACATTAATTTGGAGGTTGATGATAGTTTAATGAGTCTACGCCATCCGACAGTTCGAAAGCAAAGATCTCGGACCGTGAAAAGGTTTCGAAAACCTACTCACTCAGATGGTAAATACAGATGCACAAGGTTGATAATTTCAGTTTTCGTTTTGGTCCTTTTGATATCTTTGCTATGCTTCGCTTTTATAATTAGGCGCAAACAAATGAGTGTGCAGGTAGTATCAAGGTTTACTGATGTGGAATTATTAGCTAGCTACCCATTGGGATTTGTAGTTGCAAAAGACGAAAACATAAAATTCATAAACTACCAAGGCTTATCTTCAAAACTAGATGGTCTTAGCGAATCTGCAGAAATTATGTGTTCAGGACAACAAGTGATCGTCGTAGAGGGTCATTTGGCCCATGCGATAAATCCGGATTTGCTATCCCATCCTACGATTTCCGTATCTTTGCTTCCTAATGAAAAACTGCTTCCCTTGGTCCAAGGTGATATATTAGTGGCGTTTCGGCAAAAAAATCCAGACAAATACGGTGAGCCGTGGTATATTCGAACGATTTCAGACACAGGTGCGGTGATGTGGGAAAGATTCTCATCATACGTTCCGTTTATAGGAGCGTGTGATGACGAAAAACTAGTTATAGCTGAAGTAGACATTTGTGCCGGCGGAGATGCTTGGTTGAAATGTTTTTCAAAGCATACGGGCCAAAAATTATGGCAGACGCATCTTGGTTCGGGCACTTGGCGGTCTTTGGCAGTGTGCGGAAACAATGACATTATAGTGGTATTAGATTCTGGGGCTGCGCGTCTTTCGTCAGATGGTGAAATTCGTTGGCGCTATATTCCACACGGGGCAATAATATCTGCCGCGGCGGGCAATGATATTTTGGCTTTATCAACATCCAATCGAGAAAATAAATCTATAAGCAAGATTTTGGGTGGTGGACAAATCATTACATTGAATTCTGCAGGAAATATGGTATGGAGCAGGAAATGCCAGCATTTAAACACTAAGTTATATCTGCGGGAAAATATTCTAACGATTATGCAGCCTAAAAAAATCTCTTGTTTGAATTTGTCTACCGGAAGTACTTTATTTACTTACAAAGTAACCGGAAACCCCATAACATGTATGGAAAATGTTATTCTTATAGTCGAAGGAACGGATCTTTCGATTGTAAAACTCGGAAATTGAGACTATATAAGGTGATTTTTCGGTGATGTTTAATAAGATACGCGGCTTGGCCATAACTTTCTTAGCTGCGTTTGCAGCAGAAAAAATCCTAATCAAACTTCCTAGAATGTTTTGGTATATAAGCGTATTTTTGATCGTTTACACTGTGGGTAAACTCTGCTTACAACGTGGTACGGCTTATCCTTCGGGATATCTAGAAGATCTTTTTTCTGCACTACTTATATGTTTCGGACTAGCTGTGTTAGCATGGTATGCAGACCTTCAAATTTCGCTTTATACAGGTAAACACGGTGGACCTGCCATCCCTGCAGTGGTATTAGCAGTTGTAAATGCATTGTCATCTCAAAACTATTGATATTGGCGGAGGTGTTATGCGGTTGGATCTGAACTACGTAGATGTTGCAATAGGTTTATTACTGACACTTGCCTTTGTAAAGGGTTTTATATCAGGTTTATGGGTATCATTGTTTGGTCTTGCCGGAACTCTTGTGAGTTTTATCGGTGCTTATTTTTTAACAAGCCCCGCTGTAAACTATGTAGAACAATCTTATGGCTACGTCACTTCTCTTTCTAAATGGTGGGAAAATGTATTTGTACTGATCCCTGGTCATTCCACTAGTTATGATCCTAATGCGGTAGCTGATTTCTTCGCAGGAATTGATTCTGCGCCATGGCTTCGCCCAATCTCAGCACTTATTAAAGATTCTTTTTTAGAAGTAGAGGTTCGGGCAGGCGCAACTGCAACATGGTGTGAAATTTTATCTTCGTTGATGTCCCAAATTATGTTATCAGGCATTATGTTCGTCGGGCTATTGATGTTGCTTCGTATGCTTTGGTCTATATTTTCCAGGGCATTGTCATTGACTACTGCATTGTCTTTTCCTCAAAGGGTTTTGGGCGGTTTCCTACAGTTGTGTCTCAGCGGAATATGGCTTTCCCTTTTTATAGGGGCAGCCTATCCGTTGATAGCGCTTAAATTATTCGATTCCTACCGGTTGGCGATCTATTCGTCGTATCTCATCGAGGTTTTATTGAATATATACAAAGTGATTATTCCTACTGCGCTGTTGCAGATAAATTCGCTACGATAAGTATAGGGGGTTAAATACGGTGATGCTAAGTCCACCGCTACGTGCAGGAGACTTGATAGAACTTAAAAAACGACATGCCTGCGGTAATGAATTGTGGGAAGTATTGTTTGCAGGGGCAGACGTGAGGCTCAAATGTACACAATGCGGCAGAGTGATTTTTATTGACAGAACAAAATTTTCGGCGAGATTCAAAAAACGTATTAAAACCGCAGACCAATAAATAGGACCATTGAGACTTGAGTTTGAAGATGTAGATGATTATAATTATCTTTGCGCCGGTTGAGCGACGCGGGGGAAATCTCCGACTACTCCCGCCCTTTAAGGGGCCGCAAAAGTCCATGGGAGGAGGTATAAAATGGCGCGTACGTATGAAATCCTGTTAATTGTGCGCCCGGATTACGATAATGAGCAAGTTGCTTCTGTTATCGCCAGGTATAAAGATGTAATCACCGAGCACCAAGGAACAGTATCCATCGCAGAACAGTGGGCCAAGCGGAGGCTTGCTTATGAGATTGAGGGTGTAAGAGAAGGAATTTACATTATCATTATCTTTGAAGGGGCCGCAAGTTTGGCTGATGAACTGGATCGCAGGATGAAAATCGATCAAGAAATCTTCAGACACATGATTTCTCGCATCGACCACATTTCGTCTTCAGAACGGGAACGCAAACCTAGCCGACAAAAAACCCGCACCCAGCCTGAAAGAATCGTGCGAGACACTAAGGCTGGTTCGGCAAACCAGGAACCTGCTGTCGTGCAAGATGATGTTACAAAGCCGAAAACAAGCGAAAATTAAAATCTAATCGAATCGAAAACCAATTGGAGGGGAGACAATGCTCAACCGGATAGTGTTAATAGGACGATTAACTAGACAACCTGAATTACGGATAACTCCCAGTGGAGTATCTGTTACTACGATTACGCTTGCAGTTGACCGTAGGCCAACTCAAAGTGGTCAAAAAGACGTTGATTTTATCGATGTGGTGCTTTTCGGAAGATTAGCTGAAGTCACATGCAAGTATATGGACAAAGGACGTTTAGTAGCTATCGAAGGTAGGCTCCAAAGCCGCACTTACGAAACTAAAGATGGTCAGCGGCGTAGAGTTTGGGAGGTTCTTGCCGATTCAATACAATTTTTGGACAGAAACCAAGCCGGAACCCAAACAGATTACGACAGAGGGCAAAGTCGTGATAATGAACCGCCGACATTCACAGAATGATTGTGGTGGTTTAAAATATATTGCTACAAGGGGGTCTATGATTGCGAAGAGAAAGGCGCAGATCACGTAGGCGAGTATGTAATTTCTGCGTAGATGGTGTAACACGTATAGATTACAAAGATACGAGCAGAATGCACAGATACATTACAGATCGCGGAAAGATATTGCCGAGAAGGATAACTGGTAATTGTGCGAAACATCAGCGTATGCTCACGAAAGCGATCAAAAAAGCAAGAGTGATGGCATTAATGCCATATAATATCGAATAATCATGAGTGCCAGGCTGAGGTTTCGAGATGCATTTTCTTCAGCCTGGCACTTAACTGTACCTTTGGAGGACGTTACGTGAATCAACACAATACCAGAGCCCTTGTCGAAAGCGCGCTATTATCTGTTCTTGGAACAATACTAGTTCTGTTAGGACAGTACGTGCCGGTTATTGGCATGGTAGCATTGTTTTTATGGCCCCTTCCTTCCGCTTTGGTAGTGCTTCGGCACGGATTGCGGTGGGGGATTATGGCATCGGTCGTAACGGCACTGTCATTAACATTATTTATGAACTGGATAACTGCCTTAGGACTATGGGTACTTTTTGGGCTCACGGGGCTAACTTTTGGATATGCAGTAACTAAAGAATTTTCACCTGCTGTTATCATCACCATTACAAGCGGTGCATTTTTAATCGGTGTTTTTACCGCATTCTTATCGGTTTATGTTCTTAGCGCGATTACGCCAATGCAGATTATAGACGAATGGATAAGCGCTATGCAGGTTTCGGCAGGAATTAGTGAGAAACTGCTAGGTCCAAATCGAGCTATAGATATCTATAAAGAACCTGAAGTACTAAAAACACAAATTTTACGCATGATGCCTGCCGGCGTGCTTTTGTCAGCCCTGTTGCAGTCATATATAAATTTCGAGGTGCTAAGGCGGGTTTTAAGCCGGCTTGGGCATGTTCTTGAACCTCTTCCACCATTTTCAAGATGGATTTTACCAGAATATGTTGCCCATCTAGCGGTTGTCGCCTATTTGTCATTAGTGTTAGGAATGTATTACAATATTGCAATCGTTGAACAAATCAGTCAAAACGTTTTCATGACGATGTCGATATTATTGTTGATAGAAACTTCATCAGTAATTTCATACTATCTGACCCAACGGCGTATTCCGAAATTGTTTTCGGTTTTAGCAGTGGTTTTAATTTTGACCACACCTGTCTTAAGCATGTTAGCAATGCTTTTTGGCATTATAGATATACTCTTTGATTTTCGCCGGTTGAGATACGGATGGGTAGATATACTTTAAACTGAACCATGGAGAGGGGGAACAAAGATGGATATTGTTCTCAAGAAAGACGTTGAAGGTTTAGGTAAGGCAGGGGATTTAGTATCGGTTAAAGGTGGATATGCACGTAATTATCTTATTCCAAGGGGCTTAGCGGTGTTAGCTACTAAAAGTGTTTTGCAACAGCGAAAGAGTTTAAAAGAAGCTCAAGAGCAAAGAGATCAAAGGCTACTAACAGAAGCCCAAGAATATGCCGAAAAGCTTCGAGACAAAACCTTTACTTTTTATGCTAAAACCGGAAACGGGCGAATTTTCGGTTCGATAACTTCGCAGAACATCGCTAATAAAATTAAATCCACGCTAAAAATACCGGTAGAAAAAAGAAATGTACATCTTTCCGAAAACTTAAAAGAACTAGGTACACATACAGTAGAGATTCAACTTCATACTGAAGTGAGGGTTGAAATTACCGTTAACATCCAACCGGAAGGGGGACAATAGGGTGACTCGCAAAACTGCGGATTTTTCCGTAGCTGGTGGGGAAGAATCGCTTAAAAGGCGTATCGGTGCTATGTTCAGTTTTCTTGCATCCGTTTATGGTTCTGAAAGTCTTGTGCTTAAGGCCGGTAAATTGGGTGCCCTTAAAGAAATGAAATCCCAAGATGTTCTTCAACAGATAGTTGCATTGCAAAAGGTGGTTTATGAAGACCCAACAATAGGAGTTTCTTTTTCGATCGATGAAATTCCCGGGATTTTAGAAGATTGCCAGGAAGAAATCGCAGAGAATATCGCGCGTCATTCTGTTGAACAGCAAATTGAGGACTTGGTTTCCAAAAAGATGCAAGAAAAACACGAAGAATATCTAATGGATATCAAAAGGGAGATTTTGTTAGAAAACTGCGATCCCGAAACTGAGCACACACAGAAAAAGTTAAAAAGTCTTCTTAAGCTAGAAAAACGTTCTCTTTCCCGTTCTGCGCTGACTATTCTCAGGCCAAAATCGCTTAAGCACATAATAGGCCAAGATAGAGCCATAGAAGCGCTTTTGGCGAAAATAGCGAGTCCCTATCCACAGCACGTAATTCTTTACGGCCCTCCGGGAATAGGTAAGACTTCTGCTGCTAGGCTTGTGCTTCAAGAATCGAAGAAAATGCCGTTTTCCCCATTCAAACGTAATTCACCATTTGTAGAAACAAACGGTTCTACATTGCGTTGGGATCCAAGAGACATAACAAATCCGTTGTTGGGTTCAGTGCATGATCCTATATATCAAGGAGCTAAAAGGGATTTTGCGGATGGTGGCGTTCCCGAACCGAAGTTAGGTTTGGTCACCGAGGCTACAGGCGGAGTACTTTTTATAGATGAAATAGGGGAAATGGATCCCTTGCTTCAAAACAAATTACTTAAAGTGCTTGAAGACAAAAGGGTATTTTTTGATTCATCATACTACGATGCAGACGATCCTAGAGTGCCTGAATATGTGAAACGCTTGTTTAGCCAAGGAGCACCTGCTGATTTCGTGCTTATTGGCGCAACTACTAGGGAACCGGACGAGATCAGCCCTGCGTTTCGTTCAAGATGTGCGGAAGTATTTTTTGATGCACTTACACCTGAACATATTGTGCAGATAGTAAGAGGAGCTGCAAGGCGACTAAAAGCTAAACTTAGTGCAAAGGCCTGTGGAATCATCGCAGATCATACGATAGAGGCAAGGAAAGCAGTTAGCTTGTTAGCAGATGCTTACGCTATAGCATTACACAATGCGGGCGAATATCCCGAACGCGGTTTCCTTGCAATTTCGGTTAGTGATGTAAAATCAGCTGTCGAATCTGGCAGGATGGAGCCCAGTACATCGGTAAAAGCTAAAAGCACAGGCGAAGTAGGCAAAGTGTTTGGCTTAGGCGTACTAGGGTACCTTGGTTCAATCATCGAAATTGAAACCGTAACATTTCCTGCCCATAAACGTGGTAAAGGAACCTTGCGTATGAATGAGACTGCGGGTTCAATGGTAAAAGATTCATTGTTTAATGCAAGCTCTGTTTTACGAAAAACTTTCGACATCGATCTATACAATTGGGATATACATGTAAATATAATCGGAGGGGCTAAAATACAAGGACCTTCAGCTGGATTAGCCCTTACGCTAGCGATTTTTTCAGCTATATCTGGCGTGCCAGTTCGCCAAGATGTTGCTGTTACCGGTGAAGTTTCCTTAACAGGCTACGTTAAACCTGTGGGAGGAGTATACGAAAAGATTTATGGAGCAAAACAAGCAGGTATGAAGTCAATCATCATTCCCTACGACAACAGTCCAGGACTTAAAGAAGTTGGGGGTATAGATGTGATTTATGCAAAAACTCTTAAAGAAGCGCTTGATCACACATGTCCTGGTTGGAGAAAAATTTATACTTGTGCCTAAGGTGAGGGGGAATCAATTTGCCTCAAACGCTCCAAAGGGTGCCTCCCCAAAATATTGAGGCGGAAGAAGCAGTTATTGGCTCTATGTTGATAGAGCAAGATGCTGTGATCTCTACCATGGAGATACTCACGGTCGATGATTTTTATAAAGAAAACAACCGAATAATATTTAAGCATATGGTTCAGATCGCAGAAAAATTAAAACCAGTCGATCTAGTGACAGTATCCGATTCGCTTAGAGCAGATGGTGTATTAGATAAAATAGGCGGCGCGGCAGAACTTGCGAGATTAGCTAATTTTGTACCTACAGCAGCTAACGTTGAGTATTACGCAAAAATCGTTTCGGAAAAAGCGATTTTGAGACGGTTGATCGGTGCTGCGACACAGATCGCAGCGACAGCTTATAGTTCTCAGTTTGAAACCGATGAAATCTTAGATAAAGCAGAAGAAACTATCTTTCGAATTTCTCAAGGACGGGCAAAAGAAAGCTATGTACAGCTTAAAGATGTTCTAGTGGAAACAATGGAAAAATTAGAATATCTTGCATCACACAAAGGTGATGTAATCGGGCTTTCAAGCGGACTAGGTGATTTAGACAGCCTTACACTGGGTTTTCAACCATCTGATTTAATAATACTAGCTGCCAGACCGTCGGTAGGAAAAACTTCCCTTGGATTGAATATGGCGAGAAATGCGGCGATAAGGGAAGGTTGTCCGGTAATCATATTTAGTTTGGAAATGTCTAGGGAACAGGTTGCACAAAGGCTTTTGTGCTGTGAATCAGCTATAGATAGCCAAAAGCTTCGCAGCGGGTTTATAACTAGCGACGACGAGTGGAGAAGGCTTTCTATAGCTTTGGGTAGGCTCGGTGAATCGAAGATATTTATCGATGACACCCCGGGGATTTCAATTATGGAACTTAGAGCAAAAGCCCGCCGCGTGAAGGCTGAACATGGGCTTGGGCTTGTGGTTGTTGATTATTTACAGTTAATGAGAGGTAGAAAGCAAGAAAATAGGCAACAGGAGATATCAGAGATATCTAGGTCGTTAAAAGGGCTTGCACGGGAACTGAACGTGCCGGTGCTTGCTATGTCTCAATTATCAAGGGCGGTTGAGCAGCGGCAAGATAGAAGACCTATGTTATCAGATCTGAGGGAATCAGGAGCCATAGAGCAAGACGCAGATGTAGTGATGTTTTTATACACCGATCCGGAACTTGAGCAGAGCAATTCCATTGAACTCAATATTGCAAAGCAGCGAAATGGTCCTACCGGTTCGATAAAATTATTCTTCTCCAGGGAAGTTTGCCGATTTGGCGATCTCGATGTAATACATGCTCCAGGCGCGACCGGCGCGTCGGACACGTAAGTTAATCTACGCTATAGTTATCTGCATTTTAGGGGGTTTGTCGTTGAAAGTATGGGATGTAATTATAGTGGGTGCAGGTCCGGCAGGAATTTTCGCAGCTTTAGAATTAACTAAAAACGCTCCGGAGTTGTCCATTTTAATTTTAGACAAAGGTCGTAGTTTAGAAAAAAGAAAATGCCCTGGGCGCGGTATCATTGGAGGATGCCTTAATTGCGATATATGTTCTATATCCTCTGGTTGGGGAGGCGCCGGTGCTTTTAGCGATGGGAAGCTAACCCTAACAAACAGATTCGGTGGTTTTTTGCATGAATATCTTTCTAAAACTGCGCTCATGGATCTGATTAAGTATATAGATAATATTTGGCTGGAATTTGGCGCTACAAATCGCATATTTGGCACTGAAGAATCGGAAATATCCGATCTTGTGCGCAAAGCTGCGACTACAGGGCTTGAAATGATCCCTGCTCCTATTAGACATTTAGGTAGCGACAACAGCCCTAAAATTCTTAAAAATATGCACGAGTATCTAAACAAACGTGTTGCCATAAGGATGTTAGCAGAAGTAGAAAACATTATTGTCCATCAAAACAAAGTACGGGGTGTGATGATGTCTGACGGGGAAGAAGAGCGCTGTCGATATTTAATAGCAGCACCAGGTCGCGAGGGCTCATCATGGTTTGCAAATCAAGCTGAGCGTCTTGGTCTTGCAAGACAAACCAACCCGGTAGATATAGGTGTTAGGGTAGAGATTCCTGCGGTAATTGCCGATGAGATAACTCAAAAAGTATGGGAACCCAAAATTCACTATTATTCGCGTGCTTTTGATGATTTGATTAGAACATTTTGCGTATGTCCAAGGGGCGAAGTTGTGATAGAAAACACCGGAGGTGTGATCACCGTAAACGGGCATTCTTGGAGCGATTTTACCACCGATAATACGAACTTCGCTTTATTGGTCTCCAAAACTTTTACCCAGCCCTTTAATGAACCAATCGCCTATGGTAGGTATATCGCTAGCCTTGCCAATATGCTAAGTGGAGGTGTAATTGTTCAGAGGCTTGGTGATCTTTGGAACGGTAGGCGTTCAACCGAAAAACGGCTTAGCAAAGGCATGGTTGAACCGACGTTGAAAGATGCAACTCCGGGTGATCTTACCCTTGTGTTGCCGTACAGACATATACAAAATATTCTTGAAATGTTGGAAGCATTAAACAGTCTTATGCCCGGAATATGGGCAAAACATACCTTGCTATACGGTGTAGAAGTGAAATTCTATTCGGCAAGAGTGAAAGTATCGCATGGCATGGGTACAGAAATTGAAGGGCTATTTGCCGTAGGAGATGGTGCAGGTATAACGAGAAGCTTAGCGCAAGCATCTGCTTCGGGAGTTGTTGCCGCAAGATCGGTGTTAACTTCTTAATTGCCGATTGGCGAAGACCCAAATATCTGGAGCGACTGGGTTCCGTTGTCGTTGATTTCAAGTAAAAAATATGATAATATTTGCATTCGATGGAGGGGTGGCAGAGCGGTTGAATGCGGCGGTCTTGAAAACCGCTGAGGGTTCATAGCCTTCCGTGGGTTCGAATCCCACCCCCTCCGCCACTGGCGTTAACTGTAAAGGCATGGTATTATATCAATGCAATAATCTTATTGCTGCTAATGCGGAGAGGTCGCCTAGAGGCCGAGGGCGACGGTTTGCTAAACCGTTAAGGGGGCACACCCCTTCGAGGGTTCGAATCCCTCCCTCTCCGCCATCAAGTCAAGATGCGCCTGTAGCTCAATTGGATAGAGCGACAGACTACGGATCTGTAGGTTG
>CAYORX010000012.1:0-53506 GCA_964406505.1 uncultured Eubacteriales bacterium | reverse complement strand
GGCAACTTTTTCGTATCACTATTGTTATCGTGATCAAGTCAACCATTATGTAGAACCAAAAGCCTCATATTCGTATGACAAAAGGCCTTTAACAACTGCCATAACCGCTTGTGTTCTGTCACGAACACCTAACTTCGGAAAGACATTATAAAGATGATTCTTCACGGTTTTTTCACTGATAAAAAGATTTTCCGCGATAGCCCTGTTTGACATTCCGCGAGCAACCAGTTTTATTATCTCCAACTCTCTTTCACTAAGCCGATTTATATCTGAAAACGTGACATCAATGTCTTTAAGCATGGCATCCAAACTCAATGAGTCCGAAGACCTTAATCGCCCGACCATTGATGATGATAAATATAGGTCATTTCGCGATGCGGCTAAAACGGCGCTAGAAATTTGTTCATTAGTTGCATGCTCATCAACAAAGGCTAATACCCCCACCTTGCATAATTCAACAACGCTAGAAAATCGTAAATTTCCGCCAATTAATACAAAGTTGGATTCAGAATGCTTTTCTTTTAAAGTCGCAATTTTTTCGTGTATAGAACGCCTATCTACATTGCTGCCGGAAAATACAATGACATCATAACTAGATGGATTACCTAATTGAGGTTTTGAGTCGATTGAATCTGCATACCACAAACGTATATCTTTATTGTCGTGAAATAGAGCTTTGAATCCCTTACATAATAAAGGTTTTTCTACCGCGATTAAAATATTAAGCATGAAATGCCCCCAAAAAAAGTCTTATCTTAGTTATCGAAAATAATCGCGGTAAGATAAGACTAGTACAAAACGTTCTTAGTTTTGAATTTTCATACCTATATATTTTTTCGCTATCTTTTCAAATAATCTTATGATTTTGGTACCTGCAAACTCTTTGCGAGCAATACGTTCAACCAAAATCGTATGACATCCTATTAGATTGCCTCCAAGTACGTCTGTAAAAATTTGATCTCCGATAACACAAGTTTCATGGGGTTCAGAACCGAGGAGCTCAAGGGCCCGTCTAAAACTGCGTGAAACTGGTTTCTTTGCCCCAATTACCAATTTAGTATTTAAAACACGTGACAGTTCAACTATAGTCGGTGCCGGTCTAGCATTCGTAAGGATTAAAGTTTTAAAATTGTGCGCATGCAACGAGTTAAACCACTCGACTAAATCATCACCTACTGTATAATCCCTCCACGGCACAAGAGTGTTGTCAAGATCCGTTACAACTGATGTAATTGCCCGGTCCTTTAACCACTTGAAAGATAGATCGTAAATTTTTTCTAACCGTAAGGATGGGGCTAAAACCTGTCTAATTGATCTAGGTTTACATATTATACTATTTAGCACGTGAGATAAACACCCCCTCCTGTTTTGTCAACCCCATTTAATCGTTAATCGTGTTTAGTAAGGGATACCATAGGGAGAAATATAAATCAAGCAAACCGGACATGATTAACCCAAAAACTACGTAGCATAATATTTGCATACTTTAGCAAGCTTATTTAGCGCCCTCTTCTCTATTCGACTGACATAAGAACGGGAAATTCCCAGGTTTTTAGCGATTTCCCGCTGAGTTTTTCGAAAGTTACCATCAAGCCCATATCGAAATCGCAATACTTCTCTTTCTTTATCATCCAAAATATCAAATTGAGCAAGAACACTTTCGGCTTGCACCTTAGTTGTTACTACGTCAGCAATATCAGGTTCTTGATCTCTTGCTATGTCAAAGTACGATACTTCCCCATTGTCAGAATCTACGACCAAAGGCTCAAACAAGTGAATTTCACGCCTTGTCTTTTTTGCCGCCCGCAAATGCATAAGAATTTCGTTTTCGATACACTTAGAAGCATAGGTAGCCAATCTAGTGCCCTTATCCTGACGATAGGTATCGATGGCTTTTACAAGCCCTATACTGCCAATTGATATATAATCTCCAATATCTTGAGAAACAGGATCAAACTTTTTTACAATATGAGCTACTAATCTCAAATTATGTTCGATTAGCACATTTCTGCTATCAACATCCCCATTTTTAAGCTTATCCAAATAATATTTTTCGTCTGATTTAGAAAGTGGCTGTGGAAAGTGATTACCGGCAAGATATCCGTAACAACTTTGAAAAATCTTTAAGAAAATAACCGCAATGCCTAAAAGCAAATTATGCAATCTAATGTTCCCTCCGAAAAAAGTTTAGGCCGACTTGAACACACCTATAAGATATTCAACTTTGCTAATATTTGTGCGTGTCCGGAAGGAATTATTAGTTAATCTCAGACTTTTCCAAAGTCGTTGCACATAGCTTTCTTACCAATACTACAGGCGTCTGTTGTTCCTGATTACCCGCGGGATTGCTAGACATAACCTTTTCTAACCAAGTAGGATCAACTCCGCTCGAATAACCAACGGCCCACGCTACGCCAAGATCGTTTGCATCAACAATTGAAGCTTCACAGCCTAACTCATAGGAAATTTGCTCCGATAATTTTTGAGGATTCTCCGGGCCCATAATTACATAGTAGTCATATGGAGGCAAACTGCCTAAAACATCATCGATTTGACCTGCATCTTGACCCCCAACAATATAAAACCAACCTTTTATGCCTAACATCTTACCTACAGCACCTGCAGCCGCTGCAATCAAAGTCCGCAATGTCCCAATCTCTTCTAAAAGCACTTGCATTGATAAAGGATTGGCCATGGGTGCTGCCCCTCCAAATGGTACATCTTTTTGATCAACGAATTTAGAAAGAGTTTTTGCCAGCAAGCCCGGCTCGACCGCACCTTCCATGAAAATGCGTCCCTCCATAAGACCTGCTACACAGGAAGAAAGCGTTGCTATATCATCTGGTCTGGGATCACAAATATACTGTTTCATCGCCTTTACTGGATCGTCATCTTCCACAAACAATCTTGTTTCAATCGGTATAAGTTCTACATTTTCTGGCGGCGGGTTACCTATGGTGGGGATTTTAGGTAAATCATTTTGTTTACCGAACCCGAAATTTTCCCACGCCTGCCTTAACAACAAACTTCTAGGATATGCTTTAATGCCCAAAGACAGGACAGTTTTGGCATCGTCTAATTGATTTCTCTCTATCAAACCTTCAGTTAAAAGGTGAAACTCGTGATCGTGAAAATTAGACGATTCCAATTTGATAAACTCACCTAAATGGTCTATTAATTCTTTTCTCATATCCTTTTCTTCTAAAAGACGGCATATGCGTTTATATGCAACCTTGAGCGGATTTTTTTGGTTGGATTTTTTGCATATGTCTAATGCTTTACGGAATGAATTAAAAGATCCTTCGATATCCCCTAAAAAGAAATACTGTATGTCACCCACCAAAAGATAGGGCCACGGGTTGTCGGGCTCAAGCGCTGATAGATGCAGTGCAATATCAACCGCTTTTTGATATTGATTGTTGTTAATAAGTATATGAATTAAAAGACGTCCGCATCTTAAAGATGGTCTTTTTTGCAAAGCATCTGTTAGCAATTTTTCGGACTCCGATGTTTTATGATCGCGGATAAGCTGTTTAGCAGCAGAGTATACTACATAGGGATGATGCCAAGATTTTGCCCATTTAGCAAAGCCTTTCGATGCGATGGATTTCATTCCTAAAATGTCAAGAAACCAGAAATAATAGATTATTGCTGAACCCATTAGGAAGGACTCCTTTCAATTAACCCATTTCTCACAAATGGTATCATACCAAATCTAAGCAGTCCATAAGGTGATTTTTAACCTTCAAGTAATTGCTCACCGATTTGCTTAAACAAAGGGGCAGCTAACGAAGGCCCACTACCGGTTCGCTCACAAAACACGCAAATCACATATTCAGGCGCTAACACTGGCGTCCACCCTACAAACCAGGCATGATCTGAAGAATATTCATCACTTATTTCAGCCGTTCCGGTTTTACCTGCGCTGCCGAAACCAGATATCCATGCCGAACCGCCAGTGCCGTTTTGCGTCGAAAGGAGTAATGCTTCTTGTAGAAATTTTGCAGTGGATTTCGAAAATAATGTTTTTTCCATGGTTACAGAATCTGGTATAAGAGTTGGACTTACCCATTTACCATCACAAACAATAGAGCGATAAAAACATGCGATTTGTAACGGGGTGACAGTTAGATAGCCTTGACCTATTGTATAATTAGCTACATCGCCCGGCATCATCGCATGTAGTTCGGGAAGTTTACCACTGGATTCCTGGGATAATGGAGTACGCAATTTATTTCCGAAGAAACACTCCTGGGCCCAATTTACAAGTTCTTCAGGCGAAATTCTTAATCCGACTTGGATAAGAGCACAGTTACACGACTGGGCTAATGCTTCTTTTAGAGTAATAGGACCATGTCCTTCATTGGAAGTGCCACAATTTACTGCAGTTGAACCTAATAAGATTTGTCCTTTGCATTCAAATATCTCGTCAGGAGATACATAACCCTTCTCTAACGCTAGCGCCAATACAACAGTTTTCCAAATCGAACCGGGAGTAAAGTCGGTAATACATCTATTCACAAAAGGGGAGTTTAACAATTGGAAATAATTCTCCGGGTGGTTTTGGTCGTATTGCGGTCTAGATGCCATTGCCATAATGTCACCGCTACCCACATCTAATACAACTACCGCGCCTTTACTGATTGTATTGTTATCTAACACCTGTTCAACTTTCTGTTGAATGTTTATATCTATAGTTGTTAAGAGGTTGGTTTGGGGTCCGCGTATTGAACCTATTCTTACGCTAGAACCAGGAATGGGGCGACCCTCCCCTGTAACTAGAGTACCAACCCAAGCCGACTCGCCTCCGGATAGTTCAGTTTGGAACCAACTTTCTAGGCCAGATTCACCTACATTATCTTTAGCATTAAAGTATGCATTGGGTCTTATGTGACCAACGACGTGCCTAGCAAGTGAATACGGGCCGTATCTGATTTCCTCAGGAATTACTATAAGACCGGGTATAGAACGAAGAATAATTTCTTTGGCCCGGGTTAGTGGTATTTCCCTCAAGAGTTTGAAGGGGGCAGTTTCAGTCAGCAATACTTCTTTAATATAATTCTCACTCAGATCGGTCAAAGGGGCTACTTCACTTGCAAAAGATGCATGATCATCTATTTGAGATGGAAAAACCGCTAAAGCCGCATGCCAATACGGATTGTGAAGAGGAATCCCGTTTCTGTCTAATATTTTTCCTCTTGCTATAGACACTGGAACATATTCTCTTCTCTGAAGTACTGCTGGCTTTGTATACTTTGCGCCACAAATAGAATCGACGATTTGGTAGCGTATCAGCAATCCCAAAAAGAACAATAAAACACAACTAAACAAGTAAAATATTTTTTTCACTCTATGAACTTTAATTTGAAAATTGACCTTGATATTCCCATTTACCCTACTTTTTTTCATAACGACCTCCAAAGTTTCGTATCGACAGAATTTTTCACAAGGTTATCAGTCTTTAATATGTTTTGCCTTCGAATTTAAAATTTTATGCAAATGTCGGCTAACTAGAAAGCGGCTTATCTTGTTTTCTGAACAAAAACAGAACATAATAAGTATGGTGATAATGTGCGCATATCAATGTGGACGGACAGTTACTACCCTTACATATCAGGAGTTACACGTTCAGTTGCAACGACTAAACAAACACTGAGCAGTATGAATCATGATGTTTCCGTATTTTGCCCTTCTTACCCAGATGCTACCTATGAGGAAGGAGTTTACCGTTTTCAATCGATTAAGGCCCCAACAAAACCTGATTTTTACGTAGCGATCCCAACCAATCCAAAGCATTTAATTACATTAAACGAAATTTCACCAGAGATAATCCATATTCATTCACCTTTTAACCTTGGCAAAATGGGATTACGCATGGGAACGCTTCTAGATATACCTGTAGTATTTACATACCATTCTTTGTATAATATGTTTTCTCATTACATTCCTATAATAGGTCATATGACTTCTGAACTTATTGAGAGCAGAGCCTTGATAACTGCAAGACGTGTCGATGCACTAATCGCTCCTTCAACCGCAATTCGTGATTATCTGCTAGAACAAAATATTGAAACGCAGATTTTTGTGATACCCACTGGCGTAGATGTTGATCGATTCCGCCACGGTAACCCGCAATACATTCAAAACACGTTCAATATTCCAGCGCAACTTCCGATTTTGTTGAGCGTCGGTAGGCTTAACCAAGAAAAGAATCCGGAAACCTTGCTTAAATCATTTTCCCTTGCTCAAAAACGCAAAGATTGCTTTCTTGTAATGGTAGGAGATGGTCCTATGCGCAAAACCCTTAACCAGCTTGCTAAAGATTTAAATATAGATCACAGAATAATTTTTACAGGAAAAGTACCTCCGCATATTATGCCCCATATGTATGCTAGTTCCGATATTTTTTTATTTTCATCAGTTATTGATACCCAAGGATTGGTGATTGTAGAAGCGAAATCTGCTGGAGTACCATGCGTGGCAATAGGGGCACTTGGAGTTAAAGATATGGTTGAGAATAAAGTCGATGGGTTTTTGTGCGAAAACGATCCTGAAGATATTGCAGATAAAACTTTAATCTTGCTTAATAACCGGGAACTACTATCTAGAATGAAACGTAACGCATTGGTAAACTCCGACAAGTTTTCATTGGAACACAGTTGCGCAAAGTTGGTCAATTGTTATACATCCATCACACACTCAAAGAATATGGCAATGAGCAAAATTTCACGACACGAGGGGCATTAATGCCCCTCGTGCCGTTAGTTATCTGCAAGTTTTCTAAATAATTATCTCCATTGCCCTTGCTGAGTTCCTGAATGCGATTGGGACCAACTTGGTTGCCCACCCCAATGTGACCACTGGGCTAAACTGCTTGGGCCCATGCCGCTTTGACCTTCTCCACTTTGTGTTCCAGTCCATTGAGGTGTTTGGCTATAAGTAGGTTGCCAGCCTGTACCTAATTGTGATGAATGGGATGTTCCATCAGTTATAGAACCATATCCTCCGTGGGTACCATAACCACTATGACTGCCCACATTTCCTTGGCTTCCAAAACTGCTTGCGTGTCCACCAGTTCCTTGCTGCATTAGACTTGGTTGCCCACCCCAATGCGCCCATTGAGCAAGACTGCTTGGGCCCATGCCGCTTTGACCTTCTCCCGTTTGTGTCCCGGTCCATTGTGGGGTTTGGCTAAAACTAGGTTGCCAGCCGGTTCCAACCTGAGAATGCTGCAACGGTCCACCCTGCATATGCCAACCATAACCGCTATGCCCGATAGGACTGCTTTGGCTTCCCGAAGTCCAATGGCTACCGAAAACGCCAGAATGACCTTGAGTACTTTGCTGAGATTGACCTGGCTGCCCACCCCAATGTGACCATTGGGATGAGCCACTAGGGGTTAGATGCCCGCTTGTACCAGCCTGCCCTTGATGAGTTTGAGATTGATGATAAGAACTTCCGGTTTGTTGATGCTGTTGTGATGATGGATGAGTCTGCCACCCCATATTTGTTTGTTGGGGTTGAAAAGATGAATGAGATTGCCATCCGCTACTTTGACTTCCGATCACTATGCTTTTGCCTCCTAAGTTTGAATTTTCCGTGGCACCTGATGACAAAATCCGTTTAGATTCTTGCGCTGTGTTTTTTAATTCGTTAAGAGATTCGGCATCAGCTTGCCTTGGTTTATACCAACCTTTTGAATTGAGATAATCAAATACCTCCTTAGCCTGGGACTGGGTATTATTGTTAATCTGTTGGAAAGTGCTCCTAAGTTCAGAATTCATCGATTCTAATACAGCAGGAGCATAATAGTAGTTTGATATATATTTCTTACCTGTCAGGATATCTTCAGCGATTTCCTTGTCGGATAACCCACTCGTTCCATGGCCTGGTTCAAACATCTGGGACATACAGCCTCTTCCCTCCTTTAGGACAGAGTAATGTGGTTGGTAAGCATGTCAACGTGCTGTTGACTAGTTTTTTTCAAAGAACCAACTAGCCTTCGTAACTCCGGATCTTGCACTTGATTAAGGTAGTTGGCAAACTTTTGACACATCAAAGTTTCATTCTTAATAGATTCAACAAGATATCGACTTTCGACTTGTGTAAGCCCCAAAACCACCACCTCCTTTTAGATCTCCTAAATATGATTCCTCTAAGAACTTCACACTATTCCCAACTGCGTAATTTATGTAGTAAGTTCACCTGTTTCGCCAGTAATCATCCGAAGTACAATTTCCTCTTTTCCAGTCATGGCATTTACATAAATTAAATAAGTATCTTTCTGATGAGATGACTCAAATTCCCAAGCCATAATCGACCGTCCCGAGACTAGGGGAATAACAGTCAATCTCGGTTGTTTTACAATGTCTAGTTCGGGACTAAGCATTGTTCTCGCTTCTTTGGCTGAAACTAAAGGAACTTTGAGTTGTTCTGATACATCGTTTGTCAAATATGCGGTAGCGTCGTATCCAATCACGCGGCTAGTATCTAATGCTACTTCAACTTTGACCATTTGTGGATAAAGCACTACGGACGTAGTCCTCGAATTATTTGTAATGACTGCAGTTTTTGCAAAAGCAAAAACCATCTCTCCAGCCTGTTCTTTGGGTTTGCGCCAACCTATTTCGATTAAGTCGCTGAAGTTTCTTTGATTTAGAAACTCTTCTGCTGCTTGCCTTGCACCTTCTAAGTCAATTTTTGCCCCTTGCCGACTGCCCTGTTCTATACCCCACAATACCGCGCCCCCATCCCGCGCAACAGCAACAAAAACTTCATTTTTCTCATCTGTATTTGCCGACACCATAAATGCCGGGATAGTCCCTTCGATGTTTTCAATATTCACATTTTTGAATTTAGTTCCACAATTCATAAATTCCAAACCTATGGTTTTAGCTTTGTTCGCGGAAATTTCAGGTCCAGGATTCGCAAGTGATTTTGAAGCTAAAACCCGATCAGAAAACGGACCATCATATGCTATGGTGGGAGCACTTTGAACCAAATTATCTATTTCGGAAAATCCTCTAAACCATGTCTCATCTTCAGAAATCCTAAGCCCGGTTTTGTTGAAAGAAATTGATCTTGATTTATCACCTGTGTTTCCGCCTTGCAAAATAATTGCTCCAGTCTTGACCAATGCTTGTGCTAGATCTGCTACTTGGATTTCACAATCCCCTAGCGTTTCCCATTCTTCCTGGGTCACTGCATCCTCTCTCGCTAGCTTTTGCGATAGCATCATAGAATAATCTCCTACCTGCGCTAAAAACTTTTGCATTGCGGAAAGGTCTACCGTGGTCATTCCAATTAGAGAAATATTCTCTTGAGCTGCTTGAGAATGACCCCAACAAGTTGTTAGAAAACTGCTTTGCTGGGCTGGGGTGGATGAAACTCTTGTTTTTGCAAGGTTTCCTTCCATATTCTCCACATGGGAAATCAGGTTAAACAACGCTCGCTGTTTAACGATTTCGTCGTGGATTCTAGACTGCTGAACATATTTAAATTGACTAGTTCCAAAAGCGATAGATAGGATCGCGATCACAGCAAACATCCACATCATTAACTTTTCCCGATTTAATCTCACGAATGCTCACCCTTAATTGTAATGTTCAACAAAACTACCTGCCAAAAACATGAGATCCTATCTGAGCAATGATCGATCGCGACCAGATCCAAGGTACAACAGGTTTTGCCGGATTCCAGAAATATAAAGCCCCATAAGTTGGGTCCCAACCATTAAGCGCCAGCTCCGCCGCTCGAATTTCTACAGCTGTCGGTTCTCTAGTCCATATAGACCCATTTTCTACAGATTCAAATGCCCATGGATCATACACAACGCCTGCAACAGTGTTGGGAAATTCCGGACTGCGTACTCTGTTGAGGATCACTGCACCAATGCCTACCTGACCTGCTAAAGGTTCGCCTGAAGCCTCACCCACGATTAGCCTGGAGATGAGATTCACTTCATCCCAGGAAGTCTGTGGCGCGGCAAAGCATCCAGAAATGTCAGTTTTCAGATGTAAACAGCAAACTAGCACACTCATTAATGAAACAGACAGAAATAGTTTAGCTTTAGACATGACCATCTCTCCCTAATAAACGCCTAGGTTATTTGTCTTAGAATTCCTACAAGCGTACAGAAATTATTCAGGAGAGCGTAGGTGTTTTTACTGATAAAGTTTCACGTTGCGGTTATGTTCCAACAATGTGTGCGAAAAAGCATGTGTTCCGTCATTTTTGGAAACGAAGTAGAGATAATCTACATCAGCAGGATTTAACACAGCTTCTAATGAAGCCTTGCCAAAATTTGATATAGGTCCGGGAGGTAAGCCAACGTTCTTATATGTATTGTAAGGGGAATCAATATCGAGTTCTTTGAGCAACAATGTCCCGTTAAATCTGCCCAATGCATAAAGGACAGTGGGATCCGCGCCTAATGTCATTCCTATTTTTACTCTGTTTAAAAACACTGCGGCGATAATAGAGCGTTCCTCATCGACCACAGCTTCTTTTTCCACTATGGATGCAAGTGTAGAAACTTGATGTACAGTTAGTCCCAACTGATTGGTTTTCTCCTCCAAATCCTTTGTATATATTTCGGAAAAACGATTAATCATCATAAAAACAAGCTGCTCTTCCGACATGCCACTTTGTATATTGTAAGTGTCAGGGAACAAATAACCTTCAACAGGATATACCATATCTGATACCTGATCCGGTTCTACCCACAAAGATACAAGTGTAGGATCTTTAGCTATTTCCAAAAACCTCGCTCTATCTCCATAACCTTTTTCGTCTATAAGTGTAGCTATCTCTTCTACACATTTTCCTTCTTTTATTGTAAGAGTGCGATATACCATTCCTTTGCCTTCTATCAAGTTAGATATTATGTCCCATAGGTACAAACCTGACTCAAAACTAAATTCTCCTGCTTGCATTTTACCATCTGCCTTGATTAACTTCGCCAAAACACGAAATAAAAATGGACTTCTGATAATTCCTGATTTCATCAAAATATTGGCGATGTCTCTTGTTGATGAACCTTGCTCTATAAGTACGGTGCTAGGGGGCGACTTCGCAGGAAGCGGACACGAACTCCAAAATATCAAGAAAGAAATTATCACAACAAAAAATAATATCGCTGTTTTAATCACGATACCTTTTACATTCCGGCTGATTTTATGCCCACTTCCTTCAGTTTTCATGGAATTAGCCATACTCCTGCATAATTCGCAGTAGTCGAATGAAGTCTGATTTCCAAACCTGTCGAGTTACTCTTCAAAAACATCATCCATATCCATCTCCTCGAACACATTAATTACTTCGTTCCATTCATCTTCATCATCAATAGTTGACAATGTAACCTCATCCTGTTCTAATCCGTCAACGCGCAAAATCACTATTTCAGACTCATTACAATCTTCAGTTTCTACGGACAATAAAACCACGTATTGCTTTTCCTGCACAAACAAATCGTTCCTAAGAATCCTAAATTCTCTTTCATTTCCTTCATCGTCACCTAAAATAATTGTATCATCATAAATTGATTCTTCATTTTTATCGGTGTGCTCGTTTTCCGAACTCATGCTTTCACTGCCTTTCTACTCAACGGACGGTTTTGATATACTTCGCAGATAATTCTCTAAAATCAACACGGAAGCTGTTTCATCGATAGATAATTTGCGTTTTTTTCTCGACATTCCTAAGGTTATCATCTGGCGCTCCGCCTGTGAAGTGGTCAACCTTTCGTCCCAAAGAATTACTGGCAAATTGCTCCTAGTTTGGAGTCTTCGCGCAAATCGCATAGATCTTCTCGCTGATTCGCCTAAAGTTCCATTCATGTTCTTGGGAAGCCCAATTACAAATCCTGCTACTTTATGTGCTGCAGCAAATGTGAGAATCTCACTTATAACTTGGCGCCAATTTTTATAATTTATAGTTGCAAGCGGATGGGCAAAACTACCCAATTCATCGCTAATTGACAACCCGACACGTTTAAGCCCAAGATCTATGCCAATTAAGCGCCGTTCATATATGTTTTTGTCCTTTAGCACGACAACTACTCACCGCCGTTTGATACATCAACCCAAAATAAAAACATCTGTTATAAAATTGGCGGGAACCCCTCATCACAAGAGTTCCCGCGTTATACTCAACATATTATCTATTACAAAGATTCAAATCTGCCCGAAAGTTTCTTCATAACTTCGGGCATAGTGGTGTACTCAAGATCATCAAGTCCTAACCTATGGGGCTCAAAAGGGCCGTGTGCACGCAAATAATCCGCAACATTACTAGCTAATCGTCTTGCTTCATCATAGGCTGGATCAGCGAAAAAGTCCTGGGGCCCTATTAACTCACCATTAGATAACTGGAACCCTAGTCCTATAACTCTGGGCGGACCGTCAAACCTAGTTGGGGTGCTGGTTTCTTGACTACAAGGCATTAGTGGACCGCAATGTGAGCCGCGCATCCAACCTGATACTAAGTGCGGTCGTGCGAATGGTTCTAAAACCTCGCCTACTGCAGGCATTCCGCTCTGACATCTTACGATACAGACGGGATCGTCTTTCCCTACATATCGGCCTGCCATAAGATTAAGTCGTTCGGTAGAAGAAGTGGCTGCTATTTCATTTAGCGTTCTAGAGTAAATCGATTTTATACAATAACGCCCGGTTGCACCTATAAACACCAGCAAATCGTAAAGTTCTTCAGGACAGTGAAAAACAATTTTTTTGTTTTCAATAAGATCATGTACTTCGAAGTCAAATCCTTTGTGCATGTTTGGATCGATTATTAACCCGGCCGTGTTAAATGGGTCTGCGAAAATTTTATAAAGGGGCAAGTTCCATGCTCCGGGATCAGTCTTATCGGCCATAAAAATTATAATAGGTTCCGAGCGCCTTTCTACAAATTCCATCTCGGCTACACCAGGACCCATTCCTTTAAGGTTTCCTGAAAAAGAATCGGCTAATAAATCTTGCCCTGCACCATAAAGCTTAAGTTTTCGGGCAGTTATAGTAGCTTGCATAAAAGTATTCCACGCTAACTCATGAATCTCTTCGCTGTCAACTCCTTGTTTATGAGTCATGATTAACTGCAAATCATCGCCTACGTTAGTGACATAATAGTCAGCAAGCAAGTTCCTTCCCTTATCCTCCAGATATTCATCGGCAGTAGCTAAAAGTTCTGGGTGAACACACGAGTGTCCGACAAAGCCGCCAACATCTGCTTTAATTACAGAAAGCGTTATTTTAGACAATTAGAATCCCTCCGACTAAATAATGAAACACACTATTGTTAATTTGACTTTCGATACGTTTATTCCTCCTTGATTATTTAAGTGTCATTATAATCATTGAGTGAGAACACCAACCAAATTGTCGTGCCTCACCTACGCGTTCGCCGCCAAAAAACAGAAAGCATCATTCCAACTACGAACCCGCCAATATGAGCCCACCAAGCTACGCCTCCTTGGGCCTGCACCCCTAAAGAAGCCATACCGGATAAAAGATTAGTAACAAACCAAAGAAAAAGGAATATGATTGATGGAACTTCAACCACAGGTAAAAAGACCCCTATTGGGATTAATGCAAGAACTCTAGAGCGTGGAAAATTAACAAAATACGCCCCTAACACACCAGCAACTGCACCGCTAGCACCTACAGTAGGAATATGCGAAGTTGGATTAGATATGACATGTGCAAAAGATGCGGCGATACCACAAGATAAATAAAACAGCACGTATTTGCCATGCCCTAAAATATCTTCAACATTGTCTCCAAAAATAAAAAGATAAAGCATGTTTCCAATTAAGTGAACCCAGCCAACATGGATGAAAAGCGATGTAACGATACCAACTGGGCCCGAAGTTTGGGCCAAAATAGAGGTCGGATATTTACCGGGATTGGTTATTACTCCTGGAATAATGCCCCATTGAATTATAAAGGATTGCAATGCACTTTCTGAAAGCGTAAGTTGGAACCCAAAAACAAAAATATTGACCACTATTATTGCCCAATTGGCTATCGGTGGTCTATGTGCTCTCTGGGTATCCCTAATGGGTATCATGTAAAATTCCTTCCCATAAGACAATTACTGATCATTTATATACAAATTTATTAATTACCTTTAATCATATCGCCCTACATAGACACGAATTAATTCCTCCAAGATCTCATCGCGCTCAACTTTTCTTACTAAACTGCGAGCATTATCATAACTAGTAATATATGTAGGATCTCCAGATAATAGATAGCCAGCGATTTGACTTACCGGGTTGTGCCCCTTTTGTTTAAGCGCGCTGTAAACGCTCAATATTATTTGTCGTGTCTTATTTTCTTTTTCGGCCTTAACCTTAAAAAATCTGGTTTTTTCAAATTCATTCATAACCAAATCCTCCAATCAGTTAAATAGATTCTCCTTCCAGGTGATATATCCTTTTAAATACACGAATTTAGCTACCAAGACTCAGTGCTCGCCTAGCTTCAGATACTGCTGTTTCTAAAGCTTTATCGATTTGTAAATAATTTTTACCCCCAGCCTGAGCAAAATATTTCCTGCCTCCTCCTGAACCATCGAGAAGCTGTGCACCTTTTCTAGCTATAACTACAGCATCAACAGACAAAGCTTTGTCTTGGTTAACCATAACCGCTAAATATCCCCTGGGGCCTTTGCCCGATCCTAAAATGACAACAGAGGCTCCATGGCCCTTAAGAAGATCGCCAAGATTACGAAGTTCATCTACACTCATATCATCTTGGCGTGAAGCAACGATCTTGTTATTACCTACTTGTACAACTGCTGATTCGTCCATCATAATTTTCATAGCCAGACTTTGATTTTTCTCACCTTTAAGAATTCCAATTTCCCTTTCTAAAATTTTGATCCTGTTTTGAAGTTCTGATATCTTTTTCAATGCATCACTTTCAGTACTACCCAAACTATTGGTGATGTGTTTCAAATTTTGCATCGTTTCGAAGATTTTATCGATCGCACTGAAACCCGTGATAGCTTCTATTCGGCGGATACCTGCAGCTACTGAAGATTCGCTTTCAATAATGAAACTTCCTATTTGGCCGGTGCGGGACACGTGAGTTCCCCCACACAATTCAGATGAAACCCCAGGTATTTCCACCACTCTTACAACATCACCGTATCTTTCATCAAATAAGGCAATCGCCCCTTTGCGTCGGGCATTTTCAAGCGTGGTTTCGTAAGGGATCACCGGTAAATCTTGCATAATCATTTGGTTTACCAATACTTGAACATCTTTGATCTCATTTGCCGACAAGCCCTCACCGTAATTAAAATCGAATCTAAGATAATGCTGCTCAACAAGGGATCCAGCCTGTTGAACGGCATCTCCTAATATGGTTTTCAACGCCGCATGTAATAAATGAGTAGCCGTGTGGTGTTTCGTAAGGCCATCTCGTCGATCAGAATCAACCCTTGCCAAGAGTGACTGCCCGATTACAATACCCGAACTTCCCGGCGATGCTTCAAAAGAATGAAGGATCACCCCATGCTGGGTTTTTGATACTTGCGTAATCCGACCTAAAATTTCACGCCCATCAGAACTCAAAAGAATTCCCTTATCATTTTCTTGTCCGCCGCTTGTTGCGTAAAACGGCGTCTTGTTTAGTGCTATAATAGCATGTGAGCCTGGCTCAACTTCGGTTTCTCTAGATTCACCGGAGATAATAGCTACCACTTCAGCTACATTTTCCAAAGCTTTATATCCTGAAAATATAGTCGGTTCTACTTCGTTTATGAGCCCACATATTTCCAATTCGTCACCCATCATAATTTTACGCGCTTTTCGACTTCTTTGCCTTTGTTCTTCAAGCGCAAAACCGAACTCTTTTTCATTCACTTTAATGCCTTGCTCTCGCGCTATATCTTTTGTCAAATCTATAGGAAATCCAAAGGTATCGTACAGTAAAAATGCATCTTTGCCAGATAAAATGTTACTGCCTTTGCGTTTAACGGCATCGATCATTTGAACTGCACGAGATTGGCCATCCTCAAGCGTTTTAAGAAAAGATAATTCTTCTTTTTCAACTATCTCTTGTATAAAGGTTGTTTTATGCAATAATTCTGGGTAACCGTCTTTCATTGTATCAACTACCGTTGGCACCAACCGGGCTAAAAATGGACGTTTAATGCCAAGCATCCTTCCAAACCTTATAGCTCGACGGATGATACGCCTCATTACATACCCTCGGCCTTCGTTCGAGGGATGTACTCCATCTCCTACCAAAAAGGTACATGCTCTCATATGATCTGCTATAACTCTAGACGCAAACACGTCATTTTGTTCCTTTATTTTTCTTTTCGTAATGTAGCCGACTTTTTCAATGATTGGTACAAAAAGATCGATGCCAAAGTTTGTACTCACACCTTGGAGTACAGATGCAATTCTCTCTAACCCCATACCCGTATCTATGCTAGGTTTAGGCAAAGCAAGCAGACAACCTTGTTCATCGCGCAAATATTGCATAAACACAAGGTTCCAAATTTCAAGCCACCTATCACAATCGCATTTACCTAAAACGCAGTCAGAACCACAACTCGCAGCCTCTCCGCGATCGATAATGATTTCAGAGCAAGGACCACATGGCCCGATATCGCCCATTGCCCAAAAATTATCCTTTTCATCCATTTTAATTATTCTTGACTGAGGAATTCCTGAAATCTTCCTCCACAAATTTGCTGCTTCATCGTCTTCTTTAAATACCGTTATCCATAAACGGCTCTTCGGCAATTGCAAAACATCTTTAAGAAAATCCCAAGCATATTCAATAGCATCTTGTTTAAAATAATCTCCGAATGAAAAGTTCCCAAGCATTTCAAAAAATGTATGATGACGCCCAGTGAAGCCTACATTATCAAGATCGTTATGTTTACCTCCCGCCCTAACGCATTTTTGCGAAGTAACTGCCCTTGAGTAGTTTCTTTTTTCAAGACCCAAAAACACCTCTTTAAACTGTACCATTCCCGCATTTGTAAATAAAAGCGTAGGATCGCCGTGAGGTATCAAAGAGGAACTGCTAACGATCTCGTGCCCTAAGCCTTCAAAGTATTCTAAAAACAGCTTACGAATTTCAGCCGCTTGAAAATATTTTCCAAGCTTCTCCATGAAATGATCCTCCTCATAGTTGCATCATCAACATAAACACTTATCAAAATTTATTCAGAATCGAAAAGAGAGAATTCTCGTGTTTTAAGTTCTGCTAGTTTATCTTCCAAATTCTTTAGGGGCACAACAACAGCATTGTTTTCTCTTCTAAGTTTTACCTCAGCGCCGCCTGCTTTGAGACTTCGATTTGATATTGTCACCCGGATAGGCATTCCTAGTAGATCAGCATCATTAAACTTAACTCCGGCCGACTCGTCTCTATCATCATACAATATCTCAAATCCGTTTCTTTTAAGTCGAGTGTATGTCTTTTCAGATATTTCTTGAACTTGATCATCAGAGCCTAAACTTACGAGATGAATGTGATAGGGCGCCACAGTTATCGGCCAAACTATTCCTTTTTCATCACGGTTTTCTTCAAGCACACAAGCTAAAAGCCGTCCAACTCCCATTCCGTAGCAACCCATTACCAATGGTTTAAGACCGCCACACTTATCTTGAAAGTTCGCTTTCATCGCTTTCGAATATCTTACTCCTAGCATAAACGTGTTACCTATTTCAATACCCCTAGCCTCAATAAGAGGAGCATTGCAATGAACACAACGATCTCCCTCGCGTGCCTCGGCGATATCTAAAATCGAACAAATCGAAAAGTCTCTACTAGGAATTACATTTATGAAATGGTAATCCTGTTGATTAGCACCAGCTATATAGGAATGGTCTAGCACAATACTATCATCAGCCACTACTTTTATCCCTTCGATGCCTATGGGAGACATGAATCCTTGCACTAAGCCTAGTGATTCCAATTCTTCGGGGGAAGCTAACCTAACCTCAGGAGTGTGCAGGAAATTTGCCAATTTGCGCTCGTTTATGTCAAGATCACCCCTAATTAAAACAATAACTGCTTGCTCGCTATCTTGCGTAAAATAAGCCATGGTTTTAATGCTTAAAGTAGCATTAATCCCTAAATACTCCGTTACAGATGAAATGGTATCTTTCCCCGGAGTATGCACCTTGGTTAAGCTTAAAATAGTAGGATTGTCTGATTCAAGTTTATTTTCAGCATCTTTATTAAACACCGCAACTTCACGATTTGCGGCGTATCCACATTCTGAACAAGTTATCAAAGTATCCTCACCAGCGTTTGTTATATACATAAATTCGTGTGCCATGCTTCCACCCATCATGCCAACATCCGAAAGAACTTTCGCTACAGGAACCCCGCATTGACTGCAAACCTTTTCATAAACACGACACATCTTCGGGTAATACTCGTTTAAATCACTCTGATCCGCGTGAAAACTGTACGCATCTTTCATTATGAATTCTCTCACCCGTACTAGTCCACCTCTAGATCTTGGTTCATCTCGAAATTTAGTTTGTATATGGTATACCACACAAGGAAGTTGTTTATAAGAATCTATAAAACGTCGTGCAAGATCGGTTACTGGCTCCTCATGGGTCATTGCCAAACACATATCCCTTCCGGATCTGTCTTTAAATCTTGCCATTTCAGGACCTATTTCATCCCACCGGCCAGATTCTTTCCAGATGTCTCCCGGATTGACAACCGGCATATTTAATTCTTGGCCGCCAACTGCCTCAATCTCTTTTCGTAATATTGCTTCGATTTTTCGAACGCTTTTCCAAGCAAAGGGTAAATAACTGTAAATACCCGAAGCGAGCCTTGAAATAAGCCCAGCCCTTAAGGAAAGGGAATGTGATGCCATTTCTACTTCAGCGGGTTGCTCCCGCAACGTTTTTCCGAAAGATTTGCTTAAACGCATGGAATATGTACCTCCAGTACCGGAAACTACGTTCTTTTAAAACACTCACATAGTCCCAGTTTAGCTGTGTCTAATTAAGAAAATTATATCTTTGAAAATATGTAAGGGCAAACATCAATCAAACTAAGATAGTCCTACACCAATATGGTACCTGCTAAAATTTGAGAAAGCAGGCCGGAATAAATCTCGGCCTGCCGAAGTTTTGCTTGCATCATAATATAATTCGGAATCGGTCTGTTCAGTTATCCCAAGTATGTCAAAACACGGGAATAACTCCACCACCGTAAGTTTCTTCTATAAATTGTTTGACCTCAGAACTTGTCAAGACTTCAATAAGTTTGTTGATATTGGGATTATCTTTATCTTCGCTTCGTACAACCACCACATTTGCGTAGGGGGAATCCCCACTTTCCAAAATCAAAGAATCTTCGGTCGGCGACAACCCTGCTTGTAGCGCAAAATTCCCATTGATTACAGCAATATCAAGGTCAGGCAAAGATCTAGGCAACATTGCTGCATCAAGTTCATGAAATTGTAACTGTTTAGGATTTTCTGTAATGTGATGGATAGTTGCCGAAAGTCCCGCCTCTTCATCCAACGATATTAATCCAGCTTTCTCGAGAAGCAATAAAGCCCTGCCACCGTTTGTTTCATCATTTGGGATACCCACATTGCCCCCGTCTTTAAGTTCCGACAAGGAGTCAATTTTTTCCGAATAAGCGCCTATCGGTTCGATGTGGATTTTAGCCACCCATGCAAGGTCAAGTTGTTTTTGTTCTGCCATATCTTCCAAATAAGGAATATGTTGAAAATAGTTAGCATCTAACTGTTTGTCAGCAAGCTGCAAATTTGGTTGAACGTAATCTGAAAACGCTATTATTTTGAGGTCAATCCCTTCCTCTTCCAATAGCGGTTTAGCAAATTCCAATATCTCTGCGTGGGGCACCTCCGTAGCTCCTATAGTAAGGATCTCGGAAGAAACTTCTGGTTTAGTACATCCGCTGATACCTACCATGTTTAATATTATTAATGCAGCCAAAATAAAAGTTACTGTATAAATCTTTCTAGTCAAAATTTCGCACCTCCGAATAGCTTTTGTCTGTGTAACCGATTTTTCAAATTGCTGCTCTACGAACAGATTATACATTGACTATTTCCATATAAAACGACTAGCTGCCCTATTGCCTACATGCTGAATGCTTTCAACCATACCTACCAACACGACTACACAGAGCATCATGACACCTGCTTCCCAACGCTGGTAGCCATATCTAATAGCTAAATTTCCGAGACCACCTCCTCCAATTGCCCCCGCCATAGCTGAATAGCCTACCAGGTTGACTGCTGTTATTGCTGCGCCCGAAATCAACGATGACAAACTCTCAGGTACTAGTACATACCGAACCACCTGATGCCATGAGGCACCCATAGATACGCAAGCATCTATGACACCTGGTTCAATAGTCATCATGGCAGACTCAGTAACTCTTGCAACAAACGGAATTGCTGAAATAGTAAGTGGTACCATAGCAGCAGTAGTTCCTATTGCAGTACCGGTGATAAACCTCGTAAAAGGGGTAATAGATACCATGAGAATCACAAATGGAATCGACCTGCCAACGTTTACAATACCACTTAAAACTGAATATAATTTGTCGTTCTTTGCAATCCCTCTAGGCCCGGTCAAAATGAGGCAAATACCTAAAGGGGTTCCTATCAATTCAGCAAATACTAGCGATACGAAAACCATTGCTAGCGTTTCGTAGGTGGCTACCAACAAAATCTTCATCATAATTTGTGAAAACATTGCATTTGATGTCCAGTTTAGCATTTAATTATCTCTCCAAAATTGGGGTAATAGACACTTTAGGTTCAGGCAAATTATTTTGACTCCCTGAGGATGCCAAAGCCCCATGATTTATTGAAATATATCTATTGCAGATAGCGCCCACGAGCTCAGTTTGGTGTGTAACGATAAGAACAGTAATACCAGTACGCCGGTTAATATCTTGGATGAGTTGTAGAATCGCGCTAGCAGTCCGTTTATCCAAAGCAGAGGTTGGTTCGTCTAAAATCAATACTTCCGGTAAAGTTACCAAAGCCCGCGCAATAGCTACCCTTTGTTTCTCGCCTCCGGACAGAAACGATGGCATAAATTTCTTGCGGTGAGAAAGTTCAACCATATCAAGAGTAGCGGAAGCTTTGCTAGATGCGGCGTTTTGATCAAGTCCTTGTATTTCCAATGGAAGCATTACATTCCTAAGGGCATTTCTTGAAAACAACAAGTTATAACCCTGAAAAACTACACCTATTTTCATTCTCGTATGGCGTAACTCATTTCCAGCTACTGATAAAACATCTTGGCCATCAACGATAATCTCGCCTGAGTCGGGCCTTTCAAGCAAAGCTAAACATCGTAAAAGAGTGGTTTTACCTGCACCGGATGGCCCATATATGCCAAGAACTTCTCCCGCTTTAACTGAAAACGACACATCTTTAAGAGCGTGTACCGGACCTGACACTGTGTGAAATGTTTTATTCAAACCTTTAATTGATATCATTAAAAAAGTACACCTCCGCGCGAAATAAAAAGCCTCTCTGACAGTAAGAGAGGCATATTTACATTCCCTTATCTGCCAGACTCATAATTTAATGAGTTCTGTTGGAGTTGGCACCTTCGCACTTTGTGCGGGTTGCCGCAGGGTCATTGGGCCAATTCCCTTCCCTGCTCTGGATAAGGACCAGATATTATTTAATTGTGTATGTTAATGTTTAACACAACAAAGAAACACTGTCAACCTTTGTTTTTAAAACGCCCTTGATTGATGTATATCCTAATAAAGAGAAGGTATACACATATTACGTTATTGCTTATGCTAGCATCAATATTATAATGAACTTAAAAGACAAGCATTTCTTTTTTGGGGACTGATCATATTGACTATCGCCAAATCTTATAATGAAGACATAGTTCATATTGATGCAGATGCTTTTTATGCATCGGTGGAACAAAATGATAATCCCGAATTAAAGGGGAAACCCGTGATTATAGGTCATGATCCTAAAAGCAGAGGTATAGTATCTACTTGTTCATATGAAGCACGCGCATACGGAGTACATTCCGCCATGCCTGCTTTTAGAGCCTATCGACTATGCCCAAACGGAGTTTTTGTAAAACCGCGCATGAAAAGGTATGAAGAGGTTTCTCAAGACATGTTTAGGATCTTTAACAAATATTCTCCCATAGTTGAAAAACTGTCTATTGACGAAGCCTTTATCGATACCTCAGGAGAAAATAGCGCGGAAGTAGCAACTTCTATTCGCAAACACGTGAAGAGGAAGTTAGGCATAACTGTTTCAGCAGGTGTTTCTTATTGTAAATTTCTTGCCAAACTTGCGTCTGACTCTTGTAAGCCTGACGGACTCATGTGCATCAGCAAAAATGAAGCCCTAGATTTCCTTGATGATCGTTCCGTTTCTTGTTTACCTGGCATTGGCCCAAAAACACTTGCGAAATTAAACGCCCAGGGAATCACCAACATAAAAAGCCTACGGAAAATGCCTCGCAATTGGTTTTATAAAATGTTTGGAAAAAACGCCACCCGATTCTATCATATGGCCAACGGCGAAGACGATGAACCAGTGGTACCTTCAAGGCAGGTAAAATCTATAAGTGAAGAAACCACATTTAGACATGATATCATCGATATCGATACATTAAAAACTCAATTAGCTGTATTGTCGCAAAATGTAGCTTTTAGGGTTCGAAAAGCACAATTTAAATGCAAAACATTAGGAATCAAGATTCGCTATAATGATTTTTCGACCATCACGAGGGAATTTACAATGCCTAAATCTATATCATCAGACGCGGAAATATTCGGCCAAGCTAAGCGATTGTTAGAAAAAGTTTCTCCCCGAAAACCAGTTAGATTGCTTGGGGTGGTTGCTAAATCGCTGATACTTGAAAATACAGGGCAAATCTCGCTGTTTAAGCAACCGGATATCCAATGGGATAATGTGTCCCGTTCATTAGACATGTTGCGCAATAAATACGGCAAGCCTGTCGTTTTTCTTGGAGCTTCTTTAAACACAAAAAGGCAATCTTAAAATAACCTGCCATAGAAAATAGGGTACAATAATTAGGAGGTGACACGAGGTTTGGTAACAAAAGAAAAGAAACTCGAAGTTCTGTACAAATTTAGCTTGGTTGTAATCAAAAATCCTTTGTTAAGCTATCTGATGGGTTTTCTAGCGGGTCAAGTAGACCGCGTACATTTTGTCAACGATTTAACGGGCGCTGAGATATCTTTACAGTTATGTGTAAGAAGTTTGGCATTGTGGCCAACCGAACCGTTTAGGGCTACTACGGGCGGCATTTCCATGCCCAACCCAATATCGTTTGTACAAGCAGTTAGCAAAAGCCGTTCACAGATTTGTGTCAGACTCGATTTCGACAATGCCGAAAACGCGGAATGGTATCAGGAAGTACTCCTTCCCAATGTTTCATATGTGAAGAACGCTGCTGAAGCCGCCGAGGAAGAGATTTTTAAACTCAAACAAGAAATGAACAGATCTTTGGATATATATCGTGAATGCAAAAACATGCTAAATGATAGCGTACCCGACAAGCAAGAAGAGATAAAGTTCTACATAAAACTGGCAGAACAACAATTGAAAAAACTAAGTTATCGCCTGGAAACACTTAATACCAAAATCAAACAACTAACTGGACCATAACGAAATTCTTTGTTGCATTTGGCCTCAATATCGTACACAGTAGTGAGTACCAGTTAAAACTCTATGCCTTCCCTTGCCATTATCCCTTTAACGTAATGATGTTTTATTTCTTTAATTTCTGAAACCATATCTGCCGCATCTGTGATTTGTTTAGGACAATATCTTCCTGTAAGAACTAAATCCGTGTTCTTAGGTATATCATCCATGAGCCTCAACACCCAATCAGTAGGAATTAAGCCACTTGCCATTGCAACGCAAATCTCGTCAAGGACAACAAGCCCATATTCGCCAGACTTAAGTGCTTTAGCAGCGTCAGCGAAAGCTTCTTGTGCTAACTGTTTGTCAATGGGATCAGGATCGGAAAGGTTGACAAATTCATCTCGCCCAGTTTGCCTTATTTCTAAAAGCGGCAAATATTTTTCCGCAGCAACCCTTTCGCCGTAAACATTACCTTTGCCTTTCATAAATTGGATAAAAAACACCTTCCTGTCCCAGCCTACCTGTCTGAGGGCCAATCCGAGGGCTGCAGTAGTCTTGCCTTTTCCGTTTCCTGTATATACCATAATGAGGCCTTTGCCCGCATCTGACAATTTTACCACCTCCCGGCTTTAGTTATTTCTGCAAGTAACCAATAATCTCCTTCTTGACCATTTGATAGTTATCTTCAATATTGTAAACTAGAGATACACACCGAACGCCCATCGTTTTTATATGAAAGTATTGGCATAACTTGCTGGAGGGTTGTCATTGGCAAAAAGACAGAAAACCGCTTCGCGTGGCAAAAGTTTGCGAAAAAATTCAAAACCTACAATATGGCCGTGGATAAGCACCCTTCTCCTCGCTATTTTATTTGTAACGGCTATTGGTATTTCCACTTCGAAACCTTCGGGCAAAGGATGGATGCTAACACTTATTCTATGGGCAGCTAGACGCATAGCTTCTATAGCAGGGGATCTTACCATGTACCTATGTTTCTTAATTATTCTAACTTCGCTAATAAAAATCGTAAAACCCGGCGATGCCGTTCCTCGGTCTGTTAAAGGACTTTGGTTCATTTTGCTGACAGGCTCAGCATTTTGGCATCGCATTAAGGTTCCTTGGGATAATACCTTTGTTATGGCAAAAATGGGGACAGGTGGAGGCCTTGTAGGTGCATCTTTATATTGGTTTGCAAGGATACTTTTTGGCCATTTTGGTGCCTTAGTGGCGATCGTTGTAGGGTTTTGGTCTGGATTATGTATGGTAATGGACAAATCCGGCTATACACCGTTTAGACTACTTTGGCTATTGTGGTTAACCTTATGGCGTAATGTTGAGAACTTTTTTAAACAATTGTTTAAAGCACAAGGCCCTGCAGAAGAAGATATAGAATATGAAGCCCTAGCCCCGCACGGGTTACACCAAAACAATATGATAGACAATGGGTCTTTGGAAAAGGCTGAAGAAAGCTCATTTGTGACAACTGTTTCACAAATACAAAAACAGTTAGCCAAATCAGACACCGTTCAAAATGAACCCGTGGAAAGAGCACCAACTGAAATGAAAATACTATCTACTGACGGCGAAATAGCTTATCAAATACCTTCTTTAGATATACTTGAAAAATCGCATCCGAAAAAACGCCTAAGTGATTCTCGATTGCATGATGGAAAAGCTCGGACGATCGAAAAAACGTTGCTTTCTTTTGGAGTAGCCGCAAAGGTCATACATATTACTAGCGGGCCGGCAGCTACTCGTTTCGAATTACAGCCTGGACCCGGCGTAAAAATTTCCAGTATTGTTAATCTTTCTCAAGATATAGCCCTTGCATTAGCCGCGCATGATGTAAGAATCGAAGCACCAATTCCAGGTAAGTCTGCTGTGGGCATCGAAGTTCCAAATCAAGACATTTCTGTAGTACGTATAAGAGATATATTTGAATCAAAGGAATTCAGAAACAGTTCTTCGGCCCTGACTGTAGCCTTGGGTATCGATATTTCTGGAAAACCTGTGGTCACTAGTTTAGACAGATGTGTACATTTACTCATAGCAGGTGCCACCGGTACTGGAAAAAGTGTTTGTATTAACTCAATCATTACAAGTATTTTGTTTAAATCTAGCCCAGATCAAGCTAAACTTTTGCTTATCGATCCTAAACGTGTAGAACTTTCTACTTGGTCAAAAATCCCCCACCTTATTGCACCTGTCGCTACGGATCCTAAAAAAGCATCATCTGCCTTGAGGTGGACAATCAAAGAAATGGAATCCCGGTATGAAAAATTCACAAAAGTGGGAACAAGAGATATCGAACGGTACAACGAAATAGCAACACCGCCTGGAAGTCACAAGCCCGCCTTACCGTATATAGTAGTAATTATCGATGAACTTTCAGATTTAATGGTAGTTTCACCTGCTGAAGTGGAAGATTCAATTTTCCGTTTAGCTCAAATGGCTAGAGCTGCCGGGATTCATCTAGTAGTTGCTACCCAACGCCCATCGGTAGATGTTATTACAGGAACTATTAAAGCAAACATTTCTTCACGTATTGCTTTTGCAGTATCATCACAAACAGATTCAAGAACTATACTAGACATGGGCGGTGCGGAGAAACTTCTAGGACGTGGTGACATGCTGTTTTTCCCTGTAGGAGCAACCAGACCCTTGCGAGCCCAAGGCTCGTATGTGTCTGAACGGGAGATCGACGAGTTAGTATCGTTTGTATCAAGTCAAGCTGAACCCCAATTTGCTCAAGGAGTTTTATCAGTTCCCGACCCCACACCAGAAATACCGAAAATGCAAGACGACCCATTATTTCCACAAGCTTTAAGGCTTGTCATCGAAGCAAAGCAAGCGTCTGTTTCATTACTACAAAGAAGGCTTCCCATAGGGTATTCTAGGGCCGCAAGGCTAATCGATGCTATGGAACTGAAAGGTTATATTGGTCCTTACGAGGGTTCAAAACCTAGGGAAGTCAGAATATCTATGGCTGAATATCTACGTAAGATCGAAAACCCGGATGGGGATTTTGAAGAACCACAAGATGAAAATACTAAAGAACTACCAGCTGATAAAATGGCAAAATAACACCGGATGCATTAATTTCCCAAAGCATTGATGAATCCTATAGGATTCACCAATCTATCACCATTTACAAAAGGAACTGCCGTTTTCCATAGCAGATTCAAAATCTCATGCTCTTCTGCGTTAGGTTTTACCTGAAGACCAAGTGCTGCTAAACCAGTAATGTAGCCTGTAGACCAAGCGACGTCGCCCAAGCCATGATATGTGTATTCTTTAACCCCGTTTATGTTTGGAACCGTAATATAATCTATGGGTACCGCTAACATGTTTTCATGATCTCCAAGGGTCATAGTTAGCCAATCGCCAAAACTAATGTAGTCTTTGTATATATAAGCAATATATAAAAACGTATCTATCACTTCCGCCAAAATCCAATCAAGATCCTTTTCGCTGACAAGCAATTGTTTAAGCACATTCACGGCATCATCCCATGTAGTAATCGACTTCGCCTTAAGATTTGAAGCGATTTGTTGTGATGCACGATTCCATGACCATATTTCATAATTCTCATGTTGGTCACGATCCTTGCTTGGAGGACACCCAGCACCTGTCATAGGCAAAGCAGACATACCCGGGTAAATAACGATAATATTCTGTTTTCTTACTCTTTCAACAGCTTCAAGCAACGCAGGGTGCTCTTCTGTGGCGTCAACATTTTCTATTTCTAAACCAATAAGAGCGATACGGATTTTGCATTGGCTAGGGAGTTCGCTATTGAACTGCAGCATCCGTTCAATAGCTTCAACATACAAATCATATGCTTTCTTTTCGCCAGGTACAGCGAAATAATGAAGGGAAGATTCGGGTGCTACTCCTTTTTTCCCGGCAATTTGGCTCGCGATAGCAATACCGCGGAGTGAAAGGCCATGAGAGGCAGTCTCTTCATACACCGGTTCAATATAGTTAAAATTATTATCAAAAGCTTGATGTTCTGCCAAAATAGGACTATCGATCACAGCAACCGAAACCCCATTGCCGGTTATCCCATTTTGAGCAAGAAAGTTCAATCCAAGACCCAAGTACTGACATTCATGAAGTAACTCCTCGGGAGAATCTGCATTAGGCAAGTTTTCAGCATCAGGCCACTTGGTCAAAGTATCGAAAGTGAATGTATAAAAAATATCTGTTTCATCATTAAAATCGAGAGTAGAAACATCTGCATTCCTAAGATCCATAAACCTATTGGACTGAATTACAGGTTCAGGAATATTATCGAAAAGATTTTCGACATCATCACCACTTGTACCGGCGTTAATGAATATTCCTGCTATAGAGCCTAGTACCATAATAGCTACAAGAAAAAACATTACTATTCTTTTCAAATCTTCTCCTCCCTAATGCCAAGTATAGCATTGTTAAGAGAAGGTGAGAATACGCGACCTAGACCATAAATATCCTAGATAAGCGGTTTGGTAAATAATTTGCGGCTAGTAGTTTATTCAAATATTTTGTTTATGAACATTTAACTAATATCCATAACTGTAACTGCCTTGTATATCCACAGGAGTGCCAAGCACTACAAGGGGATATATGTTCTCAACATCGATATTATGCATTCTAATACAACCATTTGAAACGTAGTGTCCTATACTCCATGGAGCATTAGTTCCATGTATACCATAATTACCCCATGAGACATCTAAGCCCATCCAACGCGAACCCAAAACTTCCCACCAAGGATCAGGATCCTTTTCCACAATTCGCCAATTTCCCGCAGGTGTCGGTGTTGAAGGTTTGCCTAATCCCAACGGATACGGCCCATAGATACGCCCAGAATAATAAAATGTTAGCGCCCTGGTAGGTATGTCTACAACTATTCGCCCTAAATCAGGAGCATATGACCAAGTTTGCGGTCGGTACATAGTTCTCCCCCACATATACCTATTTTAGCTGTTCGGTTCTTGCTCCCTCCATGCTATGCGACATTAGCATTATATTGTTACACACAGCAAAAACTAATAACGCGAGATAACGAATGATCATCAAAATAAGTTGAGCGCTAAACCTATAATCCCGATGGCCCAGCAATAATAGGAAAACTTCCACAACTCACCTCGACAAACCATTTTGAAAACGAAGACAAGTGCAAACATCCCCATTATAAAAGAAGTCGCTGCACCGATTAAACTGTTTAAAGTAACGATTCGTATCTGAGCATCTAGAGCAGATTTTATGTCTAACAAAGCTGAACCAAATATGGCGGGTAATGACAGCAAAAAAGAGAATTTAGCTGCATCTTCCCGTGACATGCCCGATACAATACCTGATGTTATCGTCAAACCGGATCTAGATACCCCTGGCACAATTGCAATGGCTTGAAACACACCTACCAAAAACGCTTTGGGAAGCGTAATAGTCGTCATAATAGATTGGCGCCAAGATTGATGAGGATTAAAATGTACTTCGGCATGTTTTTTCGAAGATTGCAGTATAAAACCTGTGACGATTAACCCAATGGACGCAATTGTGATCGAAGAAAAGGTTACCTCTACAATATCTTTTAAAAATAGTCCCACGATCGCGGCAGGTATCGATGCCATGGCTATATAGCCAATAAGAATGATCGCCCGACGACGTTCCCCAATAGTATCAGGAGTAAAAAGGTTATTAACGAGCCATCTAATCTCTTTATTAAGCATAATAAGGGTGGCTAAAGCTGTTCCAACATGGACCCATATACTAAACGATAACCCGGGGCTTGGCAATCCTAAAATCTTTGAACCTATTACTAAGTGGCCTGAGCTCGATACAGGTAAAAACTCTGTCAACCCTTGAATTATACCTAACACAGCAGCCTTAAACCAATTCATAGCGATCACATCTCCAATTTGAGCGATTTAAATGGATAACAGATACAGATCTTTAGGTAAGCATCACTTCTTCTGCTATGTTAACAGCATGGTCACCTATCCTTTCTAAGTGACTAAGCATATCAAGGTACACGACTCCCGAGGCCGGATAACACACCCCCTCGTTCAGACGCTTTATGTGTTTGGCTCTCAAATTTCTCTCCATATCATCTAGCACATCATCCATAATCACAATTTTCGAGGCTTTCACCTTGTCTCCTGTTTCTAATGCATCAATGGCAATAGTTACCGACTCAATTACTTGAAAGAACATTTCATCTAGTTCTTTAAGACCCTCTTTCGAAAAAAATAAATTGTTTTCACTACTATATTCTGCAAGATTAATAATCGAGTTCGCATGATCGCCAATACGTTCCAAATTTGCACAAACGTTTATAGCTGAAGTAAGTATCCTAGCCTCGTGATCAGTCACGTCATGTTGAGATACTTTTGCAACATAATAGCTCATTGCTTTTTCTACTTCATCTATAGTATCTTCTATATCATAAAACCGCCTTTTATCCTTAGTTTTATCACCTCGAAAAACAGCCACAGCAGTTTCAAGGTTTTCTAAACACAGGTTAGCTATTCTCATTACTTCTTTTTTGGTTTGCATTACGGCCATAAAAGGTGTTGAAATCAGCCTTACGTCAAGATATTTGGGGCCTAGCTCAATCACTGACTCATCACCTTTTAACAGGTTACGAACTAAGACAGCAAATTGAGGCACCACCGGCAACAACAACAAAGTAACAGATACGTTAAATAGGGAGTGAGCGTTAGCAATTTGCCTTGAAATTTCGAAACTTGTTTTTGAGGCTAATCTTCCGAAGGGTCCTAAGAACGGTATGAATATGAATGTTCCAAAGACATTGAACAAAAAATGCGCAAGCGCGGTTCTCCTAGCGGTTAACGATGTTCCTATTGAAGATATCAGTGCAGTCGAAGTAGTACCTATATTGGCCCCCAAAATTATAGGCAAGGCCATCTCTAGATTCAAAATGCCCCTTGAAGCCATTGTGACAAGCAGACCGGTCACAGCTGAGGACGATTGTAATATGGTAGTAAATAGCGCTCCAACTAATATGCCTGAAAGCGGGTTTGTAGTTCCTAAACTCATTAGATTTAAAAAAGGTTTATAAAATTTTAGCGGTTCAAGGGAATCACCCACAATTGTGATCCCAAGGAACAACATACCGAAACCTAATAAGCAATCGCCAAAACCTTTAATGTCTTTTCTTTTCCCTAATAGTTTCATAATCATACCTAAAGCAATTGCAGGAAGGGCTATTTGACTAAGATTAAACGCAACCATTTGAGCAGTAATTGTCGTTCCAATATTTGCTCCCATTATCACGCTTATTGCCTGTTCTAAAGCCATCAAACCGGTATTTACAAAACTTACGCACATAACGGCAGTAGCCGCGGATGATTGTATTACCGCTGTAACAAGTGTTCCCACGGTAACGCTTGCAAGCCGATTTACAGTCAAGGCCTCAAGAATATGCCGCATACGCTCGCCCGCAGCCTTTTGCAGCCCTTCACCCATTTTGGCCATACCGTAAAGAAACAGCCCTACGCCACCAAAGGCAGCAAACACCATTTGTACGCCCACACAGCCACCCCCAACATCCATTTAAAGATATTTTGCAGCGAATTAATTGTAGATTCAATATCGACTCCCATGCTCATAATAACACATTAACAAAACACCATTCTTATGCCAATCACTTTTTACATCTGTGAGTGACCACGATTACTGATTATTCATACCCTGTTCAAGGGGGAAAGTTATGATTTCACCAAAATCTTTGCCTTGTTTCGATGCCGGCTCGGATTACTGCCCTTGTATACTCGCTACTTTAGGGCAATGCATCGCGTGTTCGATGCTACGCGGGGAGAACAGTTGTGATTGTGGTTGGAGTGGGGTTTGTATCTATGCTGAGTATATGAGAACAAATAAAAAGGCTAAGCCTAGGCGGGAACAATTCATCGCGGAGATAACCAATATTTCATTTCTAAAAACCGGGAAAAATCAACATGATGCTTTCATACTAGATATCGCTGTACCGTCTAACATATCTCTTAGTTGTGGATTACCCGGATCATTTGTACTTTTACGTCCAAAAGGTGATGAGAAGATGTTTAATGTTCCCATATCGGTAATGGACACATCACTACACGAAATAAGGGTTGCAGTAGAATGCCGCGGGCCTAAAACTATTGCGCTAAAACAAGCAGTACAGACGAACAAATATTTAACTGTAACGGGTCCTTTTTGGTCAGGACTGCAAGGTTATGAAAAATTCGCAAGATTATCTGCACGTAATTGTGTAGTAATCGCTAAAGGTATAGCCCAAGCCGCAGTCCCATCGATCGCTAGATTCATCAAAAACCAAGGCGGGCAGATTAAAGTCTTAATTGGGCCAGGCACATTGGGTACAGTATTTATCGATCACACTCTTATCAACTACGGAATTACTTTTGAAGTGCTTCCACGATTAAAAGATCATAACCAAGAGCGAATAAGAAAAGAAATTGAAACCGGAAGCTGTGACCTTTTGATCAGTGCAGGAGCAAAATCCCAACACCAAGGCATTTTAGATCTGATAAACATTGCCTCTCAGAAAAACAACCCGGTTCCACAATTTTTATGGGTATCTCATTTAACTATGGCTTGCGCTGAAGGAATTTGCGGTACTTGTTTATTGGCGGGTTTTAGGGGGTGCAAAGCGAGGTTCAACAACCATTTTGAAACTCATTTAATGCAATAAACATTGGCGTATAAAGGAGGCTTCAATGAAAATACATCATCAAGTACTTATTATCGGTGGCGGTTGGGCAGGTGTATCTGCGGCCCTTATGGCACAGAAAACTGGTGCTGACACCGCCATTTGCGAAAGAACAGATATGTTGCTAGGGGCTGGTCTTGTAGGGGGCATAATGAGGAATAACGGAAGGTTCACGGCTGCAGAAGAATGCATCGAAATGGGATGTGGCGAATTATTCAAACTAACCGACTCGATTTCAAGACACAAAAATTTAGATTTCCCCGGGCATCGACACGCAAGCTTATACGACGTGCATGCTGCGGAACCCGCGGTAAAACAATTGCTTCTCAAACGCGGAATAAGTTTGTACTTTCAAAATAGAATCACGTGGGTTAATTGTAAAGGCGATAGGTTAATTGAAGTTCAATCGGAAAATGGGAATTTATTTAGTGCAGAATCGTTCGTCGATGCAACAGGCTCCTTTGGCCCTCCCGGTATATGTACGCGATATGGAAATGGATGTGCATCTTGTATTCAGCGATGTCCTTGTTTTGGACCAAGAGTCAGTATTGCCAAATTAATGGGACTACCTGAGTACATGACGTGTAGACGCAAAAACTTGCCAGGAGCTATGTCTGGTTCATGCAAAATTGAAAAACAAACTTTGTCATCGCTTATTAGACACGAACTTGAATCGAAAGGTGTTGTAACAATACCGCTTCCCAACAACATGGTACACCGCGATAAATTGCGTACCAAGGTATGCCAACAATATGCTTTAACCGAATATGCTCAATCATTAGTTTTACTTGATACTGGACACGCAAAATTAATGACTTCGTATTTCCCTTTGGAAGATTTGAGATCTGTAAGCGGATTGGAAAATGCAAGATATGCAGATCCTTTAGGTGCCGGCATTGGCAATTCCATACGGCTTACTGCAGTGACCCCAAGATACAACACGTTATTAGCAATGGGTGCGCAAAACTTATTTGTTGCCGGGGAAAAAGTTGGGGTATGTGTAGGCCACACGGAAGCCATAGTCACCGGGGCCGTGGCTGGTAGAAATGCCGGGTTATCTATCCAGGACAAAACACTTATAACTATACCATCTAGTTTGACAACAGGCGATTTCATAAAGTTCAGCGCGATAGATCAACACGGTGATCCGGCCGTAGAAGGTGGTTTCGGATTAAGTGCCTCCCATACATTTGCAGGTTCGGTCTATTTCGACAGGATGAAACAATTAGGTTTGTATACTACAAATGAGTTAGAGATAGAAAAGCGAGTTCTTAAATCCGGAATGACTGACGTATTCAATTCATAGTTATGGATGGCGGGCGACAACAAATTCCCGCCCGCCAACCTACTTATTTTTGGATTGATAAGCAATTCTAAAAACATCTGGCATGACAGAAACTAAAAACACGATCGCCCACTGAATACCATCTAAAGGAACCGTATCAAAAAACAAACACATATTTGGCATTTGAACTGTAGCAAACAACATAAGCCAAGATAATAAACAAGCGCCCACAAGATAGGGATTAGAGAAAATACCTACTTCTAAAGGAGTTTGCGTTTCTGATCTACAGTCTATTGCAGATACTAACTGTACTGTAATTAAAGTCGCGAACGCCATAGTGGAAGCCGTGGGTAAATCCCATATTCTCATTGCCTCAATAAACATCAGTAAGCTTGCTACACCCACGTATATACCACGTTTGAGTATGAGCCCGTACAATCCATGGGCAAATAGACCTTCATTAGGATCTCTAGGTGGCCTTAACATAATTGCCGAATCAGGAGGATCCATGCTTAAGGCAAGCGCCGGTAATCCATCAGTTACGAGGTTCATCCATAAAATTTGAATAGGTGTTAGTGGCACCGGCAAACCTAACACCAACGCCAGGGTCATTATTATTACCTCCCCGAGATTGCACGATAACATATATCTGATGAATTTGCGTATGTTATCGTAAATCGCTCGTCCTTGTTCAACTGCTTTTACAATAGTAGCGAAGTTGTCATCAATAAGTATCATTGAGCTAGCTTGTCTAGCAATATCGGTGCCAGACTTTCCCATAGCTACTCCAACCGCTGCCTCTTTTAATGCGGGGCCATCGTTAATCCCGTCACCTGTCATAGCTACTATATGCCCTTGCTTTTTAAGTGCTTGCACAATTTTAAGCTTGTGAGCAGGAGATACACGCGCAAATACATTGCAATTTTCCACAGCATCGCCAAGGGAAATTTTTGGAATCATGTCCAACGTTTCACCGATCATTCCTTCTTCACTTCGGGCTAAAATGTGGGCATCTCTAGCAATACTTTCAGCAGTTTTAAGGTGATCACCGGTGATCAAAATAGGTCTTATACCCGCTATCTTACATTTTTCTACAGAATCCGCCGCCTCATCTCGAAGGGGATCGGCCATGGCAAGGCATCCCAGGAAAACTAAATTTGATTCATTGTAAGAGCTCAAATTTTTGCCTTTCCGCAATAGTTTTTTTGCAACTGCGAGAATTCGCATACCCCTAAGAGCGCGTTCGTTAATCCAATCTTCCCATATTGCTATTTCTTTGCCACTTAACACACTGAGTTGTTTGTCTATTTCCTGAGCAGTGCATAACGGCATAACGGTATCCGTAGCGCCCTTAACGCAAATCAGAAATCCTTCCGGCGTATCAACTTTTACACTCATCATCCTGCGTTCAGGCGTAAAACTTTTTTCTTCTACACGTTGAAATCGGGTATCAAGAAACTTGGGATCGTAACCTAAATCTATATATCGAGATATAATCGATTGCTCAGTGGGATCCTCCCTACCCGGAAAACCATCTTCAGACACATGCCTAGCATCTGAAGCTAACACTCCTACTTCGATTATTTGCTTGGTTAATGTTTTATTACGTTGCGTTTTAAAATTACCACTAACCGTCTTTATTCCGCAAAGGTCAGGTATTCCGATTTCAACTATTTCCATTTGGTTTTTCGTAAGCGTTCCAGTTTTATCAGTGCAAATAACTGTAACCGATCCAAGGGTTTCGATAGCTTCTAGCTTTCTTACAACCGCACCCTTTTTAGCCATAGTCTGGACTCCCACAGCTAAGCATAAAGTAACTGTTGCCGGTAGCCCCTCAGGGATTGCCGCCACGGCTAAACTCACCGCAGTTAAGAACATCTGATGAAAAGGTATCCCTCTAAAAAAGCCTATTAGCGCTAATGCTATACAAACGCTAAGACAAGTTGCCAATAGAATTTTACTTAATGAATCTAATTTTGATTCTAATGGGGTTTTTTGACTCTTTGCTACTTGAAGCAAACCAGCTATTTGTCCTATTTCAGTGTTCATACCGGTTGAAGTTACCACTAAAGCGCCGCTGCCTCTTGTTACCAAAGTACCTGAATAAACCATGTTTTTCCTTTCGGAAATAGGAGATGTTGCCTCAACCACAATGTCCGAACTTTTAGATACCGGGTAGGCCTCACCGGTCAAGATGGATTCTTCTAGTTGAAGCGACTGAGAATCTATAAGTCTTCCATCGGCAGGCACCCTTTCGCCAGGCCAAAGCAGTACAATATCACCGGGAACAATGTCTTCAGAAAAAACTTCTATCTCAATGCTATTTCGGATAACGCAGCATACAGAAGATGAGAAAGTCCGAAGTGATTCCAAAGACTCTTCCGCCTTATACTCCTGGATCACACCCATAAATGCATTTAAAAATACGATGGCAGCGATAACCAAAGCGTCAACAATTTCTCCCATAGCTGCAGAAATAAGTGTAGCCCCTAAAAGTGTTATAACCATTGGGTCGACAAACTGGGAAAGCAACAGTTTTATCCATCCTATCTTTTTCTTTTCAACAATTCGATTCAGGCCCCATCTTGAAAGCCGTCTCCTAGCTTCTTTCGCGTCAAGGCCAGTTGCTATATTGCTTTGAAAAAGATTTACAACATCTTGCCATCCGAGAGAGTGGAACTTAGCAATCACAAATCTATAACCCTCCACTGTCAATAGTAGTTAAAGACCATCTCAAAAATATTATGAGAACGTGAGCACAATATGTCTTTATCGAAATGTGGTTAGACTTCAAAAAGCCAAAAGCATACATCATCTGGTTGCAAAGAGTGTATTCTAGAAAAAGAAAGGCCATAGCGAACTGAAACTCTCCGCCATGCCTCTTAGATTTTTGATATTTTTATTCGTAACTCAATATTCTTAATCCGTTAAAAGTAACAAGGACTGCCGCACCTGAATCTGACAATACAGCTAGCCAAAGCGGTAGCACACCCCCAAATACTAAACCTAGCGCTAACACCTTTATGGCAACAGAAAAGAATACATTCTGAATAATCAATCTTCGAGCTTTTTTAGCCAAATTCATGACCCAAGGAATATTATGAAGATCATTGTTCATTAAAGCTACCCCGGCGGTTTCTAAGGCCACATCGGTACCCGCACCCATAGCAATTCCTACAGTAGCCGCTGCTAAGGATGGTGCATCATTTGCGCCATCGCCGATCATGGCTACTGACGTAAACTGTTCCTTTAGTTCGTTTATGATGTCAAGCTTATCACCCGGTAACAAGTTCGCCCTAATATTTGAAATCCCAACTTGATTTGCCACAACCGATGCAGTTTTAACATCATCGCCCGTGAGCATAAAAATCTGTGAGTTTTCATCATAGATTTTTCGCATCGCTTCATTAGCTTCGCGGCGAATTGTATCAGATAAGCCTATCAAGCCTAAAACATTCTGTTCTTTACCTACCAACACGATGGTTTTTCCTAGCTCACGGAGCCCATCAGATGCATGGATCAAAAAATCAGGAACACTTATTTCCAATTCTGTAAAATAGTCTTGACTGCCAACATAAATCTTTTCACCACCGACAATAGCAGATGCCCCTTTTCCACGAATTGAAACAAAGTCTTCACCGGGAACAAACTTGATGTCTTTTCTAGATGCCTCGCTGACGATAGCTTGCGCAAGAGGGTGTTCTGAACGTGATTCCACTGCAGCAGCTATATTCAACAATTGTTCACTAGAGATATCTGTGTTTTTTGCTAAGATAATTTGATCAACCATCACTTTACCTTCTGTAATTGTTCCGGTTTTATCCAAAGCTAGAGCCTTTATTTTACTTAATGCTTCTAAATAAGTTCCCCCTTTGATAAGTACACCATTTCTAGCAGCCCTAGCAATCGATGCTACCACAGTTACAGGGGTGGAAATAACTAAGGAACATGGGCACGACACAATCAGTACGGTTAAACCTCTATAAATCCAAGGTCTCCAGATCTGATTAAAAAGCAAGGGCACTCCAATAGCGATAAAAACTGAAAACGCTAACATCAACGGGGTCCAATATTTTGCAAAAGTATCCACAAGCCGCTGCGTTTTGGCTTTTTTAGATTGGGATTCCTCTACCATGGTTATTATTCGCGCTAAAGTCGTATCTTGAGGCATTCTTGTAACCTCTATATCGATAGCTCCCTCACCGTTAAGACTACCGGCAAAAACCTCGTTTCCAGGACATTTGTCTACCGGTATGGACTCACCTGTAATTTGTGCCTGATTTACGGAAGATGTTCCTGATATAATCTTTCCATCTACAGGTATTTTCTCACCAGGAAAGACAGACACAGTATCTCCTAAAGTTACTTCGTCTGCCGAAATCTCAAAAAACGTATCATCTACCTTGATACGCGCTTTCAATGGGGAAAGATCCATAACCTCCCTTATGGATTTTCGAGTTTTCTCCCCTGCTTTTTCTTCCAAATATTCGCCTATGCTGAAAAGAGTCAGAACTGCCGCGCCTTCGGCCCATTCACCTAAAATTATGGCACCTATACCCGCGATGGTCGTTAGCAAATTTATATCAGCGCCATAACCAGAAAACAAGTTTCTAAAACCTGCCACGGCTACGGGATAGCCTGCAACAAGTGCCGCAAGTAAATACGAAACTTTATAAACAGGATATCCAAAATGCTGTAAGATGAAACCAATACCTATGCCCACAATTCCAAAAAGCGGTAGAAACAAACTATTTAAAGTAAAACCCACCTGGGGTTCATCGGCAAAAGTAATATCATGGCAATGGGTACATCCAGGACCATGAGAATGAGTGTGACTGCAATCATGGTTATGATCATGCCCACAGCTCTGTTTGGGACTTTGCTCCATTAGATGTACTTTGGTTGATGCATCAGGGTCTTTATATGAGTGTATAGACAATTATCGTCACACCTTTCTGCTATTTTTAATAGATCAGTTGTGTTCAGCGTGTTTAAAAGCTTGATCTAACAAGTTTACTACGTGTTCATCATCGAGTGAATAATAGACCCTTCGCCCTTCTTTACGGTTTTTTACTAACCTCGAAGTACGAAGCAACCTAAGGTGGTGTGACACATTTGAAACTGAAGTTTTTAGAACTACAGCTAAATCGTAGACGCACCACTCGCCTTGCGAGAGCAGCCACAAAATTGATGCTCTCGTCTTGTCTGCCATTATTTTAAAAATCGAAACTATATAACCCATGTCAGGCATTGACTTTTTCACTTCATAAATCTTGGCATCGAACACATAAGGTGACCAACCCTTCACTTCTCTGGGCATTATGTACACCTCCCGGTACAATTATTGATCAATTGCTCAATTATTTCAACAAGTGATTATGCGTGATTCATTTTTGAAAATATAGACTTGCCATCACCCCCATACTGTCGCTTCATGAGGATAACGATTTTTGATGTCTTATGCATACAAAAGAATTCTACGAGGGTCTAAAAAGGCCGATTAAAAGCACAGTAATAGTGCGTTATCTCTAATGTAAAATTAAGGCATTATATCGTATGTTTCACTAAAAGCCTCATCTATATATAACCTTTCAGATTTCGTTACGGTAATGACTTCGCTGTTACCGTCAGAAATGTATCTGGTGTTTGAATCATCCAGATATTTAAGCCATTTTGATAGTTCTTCCTCAGAACCTCTTATTCGTGGGAGGACACTTTTGTCTAGATGTAGGTGATAAGGCGAAAGGGCGGGCTCCGCTCCTACTAATAATACCGCGCGGTTCTCGTAAACATGTCCTTGATATTCACCTGTCATTAGATACTTTTTGCAATCGTCACACCTTGGGTAAACGCCATAGGGCAGTGCTAGTGACAGAGGCTTAACTCCTGTAATTTGTTCAATTGCGCGGGACTGTTCTCCTAATTCAGCCTCAATAACGTTTTTACAACAATTGCCAAGGTTCTTGTGATTATAAGTATGATTCCCCAACTCCATGCCGTGACTTAGTAAAAAATTCAATTTTCTGTCGACTTCGATTGGAATACCAAAAGGGGCGGGAAAATTTAGAAAAAACGTGGCGGCGTGTCCAAATTCAGGGTATTCTTTAGAAAAATCAAGTAATATGCCAACTGCTGAGTCTGGGTCAGGTATAAGTACCTCCATAGGCAATCTTGCTCCGTTATCGTCGATATATCGTTTTGTAATGTAGCGGAATTGGCCGGCGGACCCGTCATCAAAAGTGATGATCAACGGACTTACACCGGCAGGTAGTTCTATGTGACCTGCTAGATACGATTGTAAGGACACTAAACTATATCCAAGCTCATAGAATCTCTCCAGATCACGTCTGAAATTATCTGGCGTCCTAACCCACTCTGACTCAGGTTCGTCTATTTGATGGTACATAATGATGGGAACCATCCCCAGCTCGTTGGGGCTTTTTGCAAGTTGATTTATTTTCATAAATCGCCTTTCTTCTAAAGGCGATTTAAAATCATCTCCGATCTCAACACCCGGGCCGTTTGACTGGTTTAGATCGCTAATTTGTCCCAATGCCTCAGAATCATCATTAAATGATCTTAACGTCGCCGAATAAACGATAAAAAAAATCCCCACTACCCCTGTCACGCAGACCACAGTTAATTTGAACCAGAAATTATCAAATTTTCGCTTTTTAGACTTCGTTTTGGTTTGAGAAGTCACCTTATTCAATCCCCCGGTTTGTTGATTTGTCAAACAATTTGGTTTCATTGCTATTATAATGTGACAGTTTTAGCACCGGAAAGTTCCTGAAATTTGGCCTTTTGATGGGAACAAGAAGCATTTATATCGTTGAGCAGGATAATACCTTCGAATAGGGAACTTTTATAGACGCTAGAACTTTTTGCAAGGGAGGCAAGAAAATGAAAACTACGGCAATAACTAATGGCCTGATTTACACCTCAAGTAGCAATTGTGAGATTCCATTTGTGATTGAGCGAGGCACCATTTTGATAGTTAACCAGAAAATAGCGTCTGTTGGAACCAATGCTGAAATTCCACCGGACGCTGAAATAATCGATGCAACTGGAAATATTATAACGCCGGGACTTATCGATGCCCATTGTCATATAGGGATTGCAGAAGATGGAGTCACATCTGCCGGACAGGACTCAAACGAATCTTCTAATCCTATTACTGCGGAGGCAAGGGCACTTGATGCAGTGAATCCTACAGATATTGCGTTTGAAGATGCTATAGCGGCAGGAATAACATGTGTACAAACCGGTCCGGGAAGTGCCAATATTATAGGTGGGGATACGCTTGTAATTAAAACCTGGGGTTCGTCGGTACTTGATGAATTACTCGTATTGGCGCCCAGTGGTGTAAAAGCAGCGCTGGGTGAAAATCCAAAACGAGTCTATGGCAGCCGAAACAAAATGCCTAAAACGCGCATGGGTAATGCTGCCGCATTGCGGAAATCTTTGTTTGACGCAAAAGATTATGTTCGACAGACAAAACCGTCTGTCGATAAATCAAACAAAACTCCACAATTTGATCTTGGTAAAGAATGTTTGGCCCGCGTTATAAAAAGAGAGCTTCCTATGCGAATACATTGCCATAGGACGGACGATATTGTAACCGCGATCAGGATTGCTAAAGAATTCAATATAGATATATCTTTAGAGCATTGCACTGAAGGGGACAAAATCGTCCATTACATAAAAGATAGTGGATTTCCTGTAACTATGGGTCCCTCATTCATGGGAAAAAGTAAGTTAGAAATAAAAAATATCGGTTTTGCAGCTCCGGTGGCATTGTCACGGGCCGGGGTAAAAGTAGCTATTATTACAGATCATCCGGTATTTCCCATTCAATTTCTTCGCGTATGTGCAGGTCTAGCCGTCCGAGAAGGTATGGATGAAAGGCTTGCCCTTTTAGGTATTACCCTTTACCCCGCTCAAATCGCTGGAGTATCTCACAAAGTAGGGTCGATTGAACCAGGAAAAGACGCGGATATAGTAATTTGGACAAAAGATCCTTTTGAGTATGATTCTAAAGTTCTAGCAACTTTCATTAACGGCAATCGTGTTTATCAAGACAACTCATAATTTGGGGGTGAATACCAGTGACACAAATCACTGCGATCGTCAACGCTAAAATATACCCTGTATCTAATCCACCTATAGATAATGGTACATTGTTAATAAAAAACGACAAAATTTCAAATGTGGGCAAACACATACAAATACCGAAAAGCGCTAAAATCATTGACGCTGCCAACAAATACCTATTGCCAGGATTTGTCGACGCACATACCCATGTAGGAATGTGGGGCGAATGGTACGGCCGCGCACAACATGACGGCAACGAAAGTTCTAATCCGGTCACGTCTGGGGTTCGAGCGATCGATGCAGTTTGGCCGGAACATTCAGCGTTTCAAGATGCCCAACGCGGGGGAGTTACTTGCATTCAAATAACTCCAGGTTCGGGAAACGTTATCGGCGGCGAAACTGCCGTAGTCAAAACATCAGGAATTGTTATTGATCATATGATCGTAAGAATACCAGCGGGCATAAAAGCAGCTTTGGGTGAAAATCCAAAGGGCGCTTATGGTTCACAAGGCCAAGCCCCCAAAACCAGGATGGGAATCGCATCTATCCTTAGAGGTGCTTTGTATAAAGCAAAGGATTACATGAAAAAGCTTGATGATTCTGGAGGTGACCCGACAAAACTACCCGATACAGACTTAGATATGTTAAGTTTGGTCAAAGTTTTGCGAAAGCAAATACCTTTAAGGGTTCACGCACACCGGGCTGACGACATTGTAACAGCAATCAGAATTGCAGAAGAATTCGATATAGATTACTCTATTGAACATTGTACTGACGGTATCGCAATTGCCGAATTTCTAGGAGCGAAAAAAGTTAAAGTCAATATAGGCCCAAGCATGGGTACACGGGGAAAGATTGAAACCGCTACCACTTCATTAAAAACACCAGGGATATTAAGTAAAGCAGGATGTAAGGTTAGCCTTATAAGCGATCATCCATTTCATCCTATTCAGTTCTTGTCTGTTGCAGCAGCTATGGCCTGGGCTAATGGCATGGAAGAAGCTGATGCATTGAGAGCCGTCACTCTGACGCCCGCAGAAACACTGGGTGTTGAAGACAGGGTTGGAAGTTTAGAACCGGGAAAAGATGCCGATTTCGTCATATGGAATGGCCATCCCTTTAAGATCAGATCAAAAGTGGAAACTGTATTTATCGAAGGTGAACGAGTATTAGGCTAAGACCTTCCATGTAGCGACTTTGTGAAAAAGGGGCTAGCCATCCTTATGCCCCTTTTTTAATCTAAAGAGTTTTGTCTAAGTTCTACAAGTTCTTCCCATTTTTTATAAAGTTCTTCTAATTGCGAACAAACCAATCCCCATTCTTTAAGCGAGACTTTAACTGGTTCTGAATAAGTCTTCGGATCGGCCAATATAGTAGCTATCTCTTGTTTGCGTTCTTCGAGACATGTAATTTCATATTCAAGATTTTCGATTTCAAGGTCAACAGAGTCCAAACGAAAACTACACTTTTTCTCCGCGCATGCACCTTCATTAAAATCGCAAAACTTCGGTTTTGATTGAAAACCACTTTCTTTTTCCTCTTCGTTTTCTATAGAATCTATATAATGTTTAAAATTTGTGTAATTACCCTGAAAAATTTCTATTTGCCCTTGTCTAAAATAAAGAATCTTAGTTGCTACTTTATCTATAAAATATCTGTCATGCGAAGCAAAAATGACAGTACCCTGAAAGTCTGCAACTGCTTCCTCTAGCGCTCTTCGAGATGGTAAATCTAAATGATTGGTCGGTTCGTCCAGCAATAACACATTGGCATCAGATAATACAAGTTGTAAAAGTGCTAACCTTGAGGATTCACCGCCGGATAAATCTTTAATTCTTTTTTTAACATCATCGCCCGAAAACAGAAATCTTCCTAATATATCCCTAGCCTCTTTATGCGGAACGCCAAACGATTTAACATGTTCAAGCACTGTCTTTTCAGGAAAATCGAAGTCAAAATCTTGTGCATAATATGCTTTTTTCACACCTGCTCCCCATCTAACGATCCCACTATATGATTCTATCCCTTTAATGCATTTAAGTAGAGTAGATTTCCCACAGCCATTCGGACCTATAAGTGCTAGACGTTCTCCTCGCAATAACAGCAAATTTAAATCACGGAACAAAACATCATCGAATTGTTTTGAAAGATTTTTCAATGCCAGCACTTCTTTGCCCGTAGTATTTTCGAAAGTTAGTTCCAGTTTCAAAGTTGCTTGTTTTCCGGGTTTTTCTATAAGTTCTAACCGATCAAGCATTTTCTCTCTACTTCTTGCTTGACCAGACCTTCTTGCGTTTGCACGCCATTTTCTAATAAACTTCATCGTACGCTTTATCAGTCTTTGCTGTTCTTCATATTTCTTCCTTTGTGCCTTAAGCACTTCTTCCTTTTGATGGACATAGGCAGAAAAGTTTCCGCGATAGGATGTTACTGTTCCCGATTCTATTTCCCATATCCTATCCACAACAACGTCAAGAAATCGTCTGTCGTGAGACACAACTACAACCGCGCCTGGATACCGATTAAGATATCCTTCTAACCACTCCACTCCCGATATATCCATATGATTGGTAGGTTCATCTAACAATAAAACATCCGGTCGAGAAACCAATAGCTTAACGAGATTAAGCCTTACCTTTTGGCCACCACTTAAATCTTCTGCCTTCTGTGACCAAATATTCTTCGGGAATCCCAAGCCTGCTAATATCTCAGCAACTTCATGTTCCAAATCATAACCATATAAACCTTCAAATCTACTTTGAGCCTTGGCGTATTGATTGAGAAGTTCCTGGGTATCACCGTAGCCCGAAGCCATTTTAGATTCAAGTTTCCTCATTTTGGAGGCCGCTTCCAACACCTCGGGTTTTCCTGACATTGCCTCATCAAACACAGTAGACGAATAGCACGGGAGACCTTGGGAAAGGTAGCCTAGTCGTATGTCGGAAGCTATATGGATTTCTCCTGAATCATGTTCCAATTCGCCTGCTATAACACGCAAAAGGGTAGTTTTCCCTTCTCCGTTACGCCCTATGATTCCGACTCGCACTTGCTTTGGCAAAGAAAGATTAACTGCAGAAAAAATACAACGCGCTCCAAAATACCTAGAAACGTCGTTCATTTCAACGAGTGCCATCAAGCAAGCCTCCCAACTTGATCACAATTCCAAAATCTCCGGCTAGATACTATCATCCAACTAACAAAACAGTCAATCTGCAGTACTTTATCAATTTTCAACCAATACATTGGTATTATGTTTTATACCAGCTTACATGGTATTATAAAGACAATCTCATCATAACAACGCATATTAAGGAGTATATTGATGAACGTGATCGATAAAAAACAATTTCTAAAAGGACTTGTGCCCTATACTTTGTCTAAAGAAGATTTTGAAAGGGCATATTCATTGCTGGATGTACCGCCCTTACATTTTGATTGCGGTGTACTTTGCGGCTCTCTCTGTTGTCAAGAATACGAGCCCGGAGTAGGCATGTATCTACTTCCAGGGGAACATCAAATGTTTACCCTTGAAGAAACCTGGCTTAAATGGAAGTCTGTAGACGCTCAAAAACACAATTTTCCTTCTGACTGGAAGGGTAACGTCCCTTTCGTAACGTGTAACGCCACATGCCCAAGGGATAAACGCCCTATGCAATGCAGAACCTTTCCACTTATGCCCTATCTTACTCATGAAGATGAACTTCAGGTAAAGTTAGACGCTTTATCGGGAGTTTTAATATGTCCTATGATTAAAGAACCTGATAAATACCCTGCGCGCGTAGAGTTTTATCACGCGGCCTTGTCTGCCTGGACAATAATGATAAAAGATCCTTTAATTCGTAGCGATGTTTGGCACTTATCTAGACAGTTGGATGAAGATGAATCCTCTATCTGGCGAAAACTTCTTCGGCCATAACCCAATATGCACATCAATATTAGACAAATAATCATATTAACTTTCGCCAAATCACTTATTATGACACAATTAGAAAGTAATAATACAAACGGTAGAATTTCCACAGATGTTTTTGATAAGAGGTGAATTCCGTGAAAGAACTGAAAGGCAGCCAAACGGAGAAAAACTTGATGACCGCATTTTCAGGAGAATCTGAAGCCCGCAGCAAATATACCTATTTTGCGGGGGTAGCTAGAAGAGCAGGCTATCATCAAATTGCAGCAATTTTTGAAGAAACTGCTTATAACGAACAGGAACACGCAAAAGTGTGGGCTAAACTTCTGGGCATGATTGGCGATACGAGCGAGAACCTAAAACACGCAGCAGAGGGCGAAAACTACGAATGGACAACGATGTATAAGAATTTTGCCGAAACCGCGGATGAAGAAGGTTTTACTGAAATAGCCCAATTGTTTCGAGAGGTAGCGGATGTTGAACGGGCTCACGAAAATCGTTACAGAAAATTGTTGGAACGAGTAGACTCGAAAACCGTATTTAGTCGGCCTGAACCTATAAAGTGGCATTGTAGAAACTGCGGCTACATACACGACGGCATTGAAGCCCCCGAGATTTGCCCCGCGTGTGCACATCCGCAAAGTTTTTACCAGCCTTTAGCAGAAAACTATTAAAGTGTCCGATTAAGCCATAAACTATTCAGGAGGGCTCACGTTATGCCCTCCTGAAAGTTTTATATACAACGTACAAATCTATACATCACATTTCACTGCGAAAAACCTACCATTTAGTGCGCTTAACTACCGATGATTCGGAAGTAATATCTAATGTAACGCCGTTTCTTAAACCAGGTAAGTATTTAATGAAGCTCGTCTGGACAAGCACATGGGTTTGCACTACAATCGTTGGCTCGTAATCAGGTATGTTCCTCACGATAACCTCTATATTGGAATCGCTAATAAAGTGCTCAATATGTTGAAGGTTTTGTCGGGTATAATGGATAGCTTTCGCTTTACCCTGAAATTCATCTATAACTATTTGCCCTTCGGCAAGCAAGTCCCAATCTAACTCCTGACATGCTGCTAAAGCCCCGAAATCGCATGCTGCCTGAACGGTACGCTTAACAGTAAATAGTACACCTAGATCTGCAACGAGTCCAATCGATAACAAAGCCATAGGTAAAAACAATATTACTAAAACCATAGCCCCGCCTTTTTCACGATCGTTATATTGCAATGCCCCGCGTCTAAACATTTTGTTCCAAAAGCTACAAAGTCCCCCACCACGGAACAACTCACCTAGGTACAAATTCACTTCTTGTCACCGCCTTTGTTGTTAGCATAATAGAGGCACCCGAAATAGATGAAATAACAGGTGATTTAACCAGATAATCGTAAGTCATCTTGATGGTTATGTCTGTTCCGTATATCGCTTGTTTGGGCGATACAGTCATATCAACACATTCTTCTTTAAGCCCAGTAGATTCAATAACACTTGATATACGCTGAACGGCTCTATCGCTGTATCCCCCCTCTACTGCACAAATTCGCGCAATCTCCCTGGTAGCTGACCCAAGCACGAGCTTTGCATTCAATATTAACCCCAATTCAAGGACACCGAATAAGATAAGTACCAATACGAACAAGACTATAGCGAACTCTGCAATCGCTTGACCGGATTGGTCGTGTAATTTATTCCGCATATCTTTAACTGCGACTAACCTACTCGTTTCCCAATCAGCCACTTAGCACCTCCGAACTAATTTGATCTATAATGCTTTGTAGTTTGCTTTCAAGCGCCTGAGTGAGCTGTCCCAAAATTGCAATTAAAGCCACCACAACTACCGCAAGCAAAATGGCGTATTCTGCTATGGTAGCTCCATCTTCTTTGATCAATATTTCGTTGATTCTACTGACAAATCTATGCTTAGCCCGGCACGCAGTGGTATATATTTTCATCATATTAATCAATTCCCCCGTCATGTTGTAGTTGCACCTAGCATACTTGTACAAATCAAAGTCCCTTTTGTATAAATGAGAGCACATGAGGCATAACGGAAATAATAAGTACTGGCGGTAGCAAAAAGACTACCGTGATCAATGATAATTTTATAGGTAAAGAATTCAGTTTAGATTCGAAACGTTGCCTTTCTAAAGTGTAATATTCTGCAGATAATGCCTCAAGAACATCAGAAATAGGGGTTCCCAAAGATTCAGCCTGGCTGAGGGTAGTTTTAAGACGTTTTGCCGCTTGAATACCTTCCTTTTCCATCACACTTAAAGCAGCTGACATAGACATGCCGCTGCGCAACCTTACAATAACTTTCTCTGCCGAAACTCTTAACGGACCATAAGTTTTTCCTGTGCATACTTCAAATGCATCAACAATATTAAGCCCCGCTTTTACTGCAACCGACATGCTTTCTAGTAACGTAGGCCATTGTTCCATTATGACTTGATTGTTTTTCTTTTGTCTAAAACTATTAATCTTATCTTGTATGAATGCGAAGTTAATCCTTAGAAGGCCTAGTGGTTTTCCGGATAATCGTCTATCTTCTTTGTAAAGTATCCAAACACCGAACACCGCAACCCAAAACCCTATAACGCCGGAAGCAAACAATACTCTACCTAGCAACTTTCCCACCTCCGCGCTTGTTTAGTTTGGGCGCTCCATGTATTCCTAAAACAACTGTCGAGGGAGATGCTGACCGCAAGACACTTATTATTGAAAACATTCCTATAATCCATAAAGCTACCGCTGCCATAAACAAAGTTTTACCGTTAGCCGATTTTATAAAACTTTGAAACAAACCAGTGTTATGTTTAAATATTGTGAATCCCATTATCCATGGAAGACAAATTAATATATATGAGGTGATTTTCGCCTCTGTCAATTTCGCGGCAACTTCACCTCGGAAAATGCGCCGTCTTTTCAAAATTTCAAACACATGCCAAAGTAATGAAGCAGTATCCCCACCGCTTATTGCTCCTATCTCTAATACACTTGCAAGCATAAAAAGAGCGCCATCGCCATCGCTGACAGTTTCCAACGCTTTAAAAATGGGCATTCCACTTTCGTAAAACCTGCACGCAGTGCTAAGTTTCTTATGAGCTAAGGAACTGCCTTCACGGGATACAGAATCAATGGCTTGAACAAGAGTTTTACCGGCGCGCACCTGGAAAGCCAGGTTAGCTGCTATTTCATCCCACGGCATAAATTTCAACCGGTTCGGTTGAACAAATCTTTTCAAAATTCCAACCACGAAACTAAATATTTTTGATTCATCTTTTTTTCGATTTCTTACTAAAACCTCGGGAAGGTCCCACATACCAGCATTTCTCTCCAGATCTAAAATGACAAGTACTAATGTAAGACTCAGACTAAACGAAATAGCTATCTTCAAAGCGCAGCCTCCCGAAATCATATATTCGCTATATCTTTAGCACGCTGGTCGCCGATTTTTTCAGTAAACCATGTGGGAAATTTGAGATCTAAGCCCTTTTGATTAAGATAAACGGGAAAACTAGAAAGCCCGATTCCCGGCTCATCACCTACGATAGATACTTCGGAAACAATGCGTTGCCCTTCAATAGTTTTCTCAACATGTACGATTACATCTACGCCTATCGCTATCCATGAACGAAGTATCTCTACAGGCACTCCCTCATCGGCCATTAGTGCCATTCCGACCATTCTTTCTAAACAGTCTGCAGACGAGTTCGCATGTACGGTCGATAAACACCCTTCATGACCTGTATTAGTAGCTGAAATTAAATCGAAAGTCTCCTTGCCTCTACATTCACCGATGATAAGCCTATCCGGTCTCATTCTAAGAGCATTTCGCAATAAAGTCCTTATTGACACCTCACCTTTGCCTTCGGTATTTTTTGGTCTAGACTCAAGATAAACAACGTGATGGTCGGGAATTTTTATTTCAGATGAATCTTCAATAACAAGAATACGCTCATTTTTCGCCACAGAATTTGCTAAAACATTAAGTGTGGTTGTCTTTCCACTGCCCGAACCACCAGAAATCACCATATCCAGTTTGTGCTTGACACACTTACTTAAAAAACATGCGACTTCCGGCGTAAGAGTTTGTGATTCGATGAGTTGGGACAATTCGCTATAACGTTTAGGAAACCGTCTGATGGTAAGTATTGGGCCGTTAAGCGCAAGTGGTGGAATTATAGCATTAACCCTCGAACCATCTGGAAGTCTAGCATCAACATAAGGCATGGAAACATCTACCCGCCTTCCAACACTCTGGACAATCCGATTAATAATTTCTAAAAGATGTCTGTCATTTACAAATTTGGTTTCAGTATGGATCAAAACTCCATCTTTTTCCACATACACTTCATCAAACCCATTGACCATGATTTCCGTTACAGATTCATCATCAAGCAAACGATCAAGAGGACCCAACCCACAAATTTCTTGAACTATGCGTTCAGCTAGATCTTGCCTTGTTAATTTTGGAACATATAGTTCTGAGGAAATAATTACGTTTGATACTAAACCGATGATTTCTTTTCTTTTGTTTCTCGACATTCTAGCTTCAATAATAAGGTCTGGATAGTTTTCTAACATCTCTTCCCTTACTTTTTGAGTTACTTCTTCTATAGATATTTCTTTGGCCTCGCTGTGAATAGAAAGCAACTCATATTGTTCCCGTTCAAGTTTTTCAAGAATGCTTACCATAGTCGAAACCTCCTTTTCCTCTTACCTTTCTTCTTAACTTCCGGCACCGACAAGCCTGGAGATATTTTGGACAACAATTTCCAAATTGCAGATGATATTTCTGTGCCGGAATATAAAACCGCTGGCTTTCCTTGAAAAACAGATTTTTCAACTATTTTCCGATCTTCTGGTATTATTGCGGCAAGACTAGTTTCTAGATATTCTTCCACTTTTCGTTCCGAAACAGGTGCATCTTTACAGCCACGATTTAAAACAACGTAAATTGAGGTTTGAGGTATACCTAATTTTCTGAATATATCTAGAGCGACTTTACCTTGTCTCAACGCACAAACATCTTGTGTAACGACAAACACGATCGCAGATGCAATATCGATAGCTTCGCTCAGTATGCCACTAGTTATGTTTGGCGCAGTGTCAACGTATAGCAAACCCCACCTGCGAGCCGCAAGGGAAAACACACGGTTTACGTGTTCAACAGTTATCAAATTGGAAAGCTCCGGCCTTTTTGGGCTACAGATCACGCTAAGACGCGAAGCCCCATGTATCTGGACATATTTTTCTAATCCGTCAGGTCTTAATCTTTGTAATTTCGGTAACATCTCTATAATCGTTGGCGTATCTGCTAAATCCAAATATGTGGCAACATCACCGGAATAAACATCAAAGTCAATTAGCGCGGCTTTACCCTGAGTAGCAGTTGCCGCAGCGCATGCAAGATTAGTAGATATAAAAGTTTTGCCCACTCCGCCTTTCGGACTCCATACAACTACGGTTTGCGGAGTTATTATGTTTGTAGTTTTGCTAACCGCATTAGGTTCGTCCAAACCTGAGCCTAATATAGTTACTGCGATCTGAGGAAATGTTTTTGTGAATCTAGCAGCCCATTGTTCCAATGTTTCCCCTCTAGGACTGAGTTGCGGATCTATAATAATCTCGTCTACTATCATTTCCGAAGACACATATTCGATCAGGGCTAGATCTTTTAAAACACCTACGATTTTGGCGGAGGGCCGATGTTTTTTAACCGCCTTCTCTGTACGGAAATCACCCGCTATCAATATAGATGTCGCTTGATTCATTGGCTTAGCCAAACTTCCGCCCCCTCATCAATAGTGGTGTTATCCGCGGTCCATGGCACAATTGCAAGATACATGTTGCCGGTTTCAAGATAATAAGCAAGTTTTTCACAGGTTTTAGGGGTAACAGCAATCACGATCCCTTTGAATTCGTCTGACCTACTGTTGACAACTTTAATAACCTTCGCTTCATTCAATACAGTAATACCTGTATACGACTTATCAGTTTGGTACAGATTAGTTCCCCTCAACGACCAAATCAAATCCACTTTGTCACCTTCATTAATTAAGCCACCGACAGCGTGATCAATTCCCACAGGAATAAACATTCCACGCTCATTCCCTGTAATTTCGTTAGATATTCCAGGCTGAGCGTCGGAAGGCAAAAAATGGCCGGTTAGAAGAATTTGACCTGCTATTAGCGGGGCCACATTATAACTCCCCACCAACACATCAATATTATGGATACGGTCAGGATGTAAACCCTTTTGCGGGATTTCGACAATCTTTAAATCTTTTGCCGTAATTTTAGTATATGGTTCCAAATTTCTGTTAGCGATGACTATCTTTTCGGTCTTTATGTAAAGCGAAAGCAAGTTATACGAAATAATAAACGTTGATATTCCTAGAAGCAAGGCAATCAATAGCATTTTATGTCGTTTTAGCAAATTTTTCAGTGGGTGACTACCTCCTTTGTAGTGGCCGCACCAGGCTACCAGGTAGGCTGCGAAGGGCGCCGGTGGCGACATTTTATGGGCATTGCCGGAATGCCTGTAATATTACTCTGAAAGTTACCCCCTTTCTCCGGCCGTTTGCGGTTCCGATAACCCGGTACGGCTACTTACAAGTATTGCCAGGCATTTCCAAGATATAACATATTCCAATAATTGTCAACATGTTCTAAATAATTTTCCTTCCAAAGACAAATCCGGAGAAATATGGTATATTATGACTGTTGGTGGCGAATTGGAGGCACTCAGATATGATCAAATTTAAAAAATCAAAGTGGATTATTCTCGTGAAAAGCATATTATTGAGCGTTGTTTCAGTAATTGCCTTCGCACCTAAGTTAGCTTACTGCTCCCGTGATCCTTGGTACAGTGATATAGGCTCCCATTGGGCTGTTGATTATATCTACGTTTTGTGGCAAGAAAACGTAACAGACGGGTATGTACATGAGTGGATAGGTCGGGTAACTTCTTATTTTTTCCCTGATGCTAGTTGCACTAAAGCTGAGTTCACTGTGCTATTGGCGAAAGTTTTCGATCTGCCTCCCATGACACCCGAAACTCCTTCATATCCAGACGTACCAAAATCGTTTACGATTTTTCAAGGTAAACCCGTCTGGAGGTGGATTGAGGCTGCCCAATCTAACAATTTGTCTCCTACTCCCAAAGGGCGATATTTTTATCCCGACGAGGACTTATCTAGAGAAGATGCCGTTGATTTACTAGTACGCTGTTTGGATTTGTATGAGTATGCCCTATCTATGCCTCAACAAAAAGTAAGGAGCCTGCTTAACCAATTTTACGATGGCCTGCAAACTAAAGAAAACAGACAGCATTCCATGGCATGTGCTATTGAGTTTGGATTGATCGAAGGATATAAAGATGGCTCCATTTGCCCTAAAAAGATTATGCTACGTTGTGAAGCAGCTACCGTGATCTATCGGTCGTGTTTAATACGAGCTACTGCTGATTTAAACGCCTTTTCTCCAGATGGATCAGGCATAAACGATACCATAAAATTTAGCTTATCGTATCTCAAAAATCGCGGCATATCTACGTGGAATATGAATATTGAAGATACTTCGGGTAATATAGTGTACACATTCAATCCTCAACAGCTTGCCGGATCCCCTCCAAATAACCTTTCATGGAATGGGAGAAAAAATAATGGAACATTGGTAGCTTTGGGAACGTACTATTATCAAGCGTGGGTAAAAGATAGGGACAATCGCAAGTTTTTTTCAGTAAAAAAACCCCTTGAAGTAATAAACTACTCAATTGATGGTTCTGTAGAGCCCGAGTCTTGTAGGGACGATCAGATCCTAAAACTGAAGGTCCATT
>CAYORX010000011.1:0-54232 GCA_964406505.1 uncultured Eubacteriales bacterium | reverse complement strand
TCATCTGTACCATTTACCCTGGAACGAGGCCGAATCGCCGTCGAATGGTACATCAGGCGTACCGGCAAGCCACGGTTTCCGCCAAAACACCGGCCGATTGGTACGTCATCTGTACCGACAAAGCACGGTTTTCGCTAAAACATCGACCGATTGTTACGTCATCTGTACCGACAAAGCACGGTTTCCGCCAAAACATCGGCCGATTGGTACGTCATCTGTACCGACAAAGCACGGTTTCCGCTAAAACATCGGCCCAATGGTACCTCATCTGTACCATTTACCCTGGAACGAGGCCGAATCGCCGTCGGATGGTACATCAGGCATACCGACAAAGCACGGTTTCCGCTAGAACATCGACTAGTTGGTACATCATCTGTACCGACAAAGCACGATTTCCGCCAAAACATCGGCCGATTGGTACGTCATCTGTACCGACAAAGCACGGTTTCCGCTAAAACATCGGCCCAATGGTACCTCATCTGTACCATTTACCCTGGAACGAGGCCGAATCGCCGTCGAATGGTACATCACATGTAGCGTTCTCCCTATTTCTCACGTCTTATCTCTCTTCCGCCCCCAAAAAACTCGGTTCACCCAACGCCCAGGTCGCATCTTTCCATCCTACTTCATAATGTTCATAACGAACGCTACCATGGCTACAAAGGGACCGCTAATTGAAGTACTTAAATTATTCGAACTTTTTTTATGCGAGTAATCTTGTGCGAACCGAGCTGTCTTTCGTACAAAATGTGGATTTGACAGGTTAGGGAAAAGTACGTTCGTGTCGGAAATGGCAAATTAGATTAGCACTGTATGCTGATACGGCAAACAAAACGACGGGGGGGACAAATGTACTCTTGTATCATACCGTTATTTTATAAACACCAGTTCCGCTTCGGGACGACGCCTTGAAGTATCGATTATGGCAACTGAAGGTTCGTATCCATGTCTTGGGCTATCTAAACTGCCGGGATTTACAAATAGGATGCCCGATTTATGAAACACTTCGGGAAAATGAGTATGTCCAAACACCACTATTTGAGCCTTCAAACTTTTAGCCCTTTTGAACAGTCCTGTAAGATTGCGTTTAACTTTATACAAATGACCATGTGTTAAATAAATCTTGTTGCCGTCTAAAACAATCATTTCCTCTGTAGGCCCTTTGACCATATAATCACAGTTCCCTACAACCGCGGTCACTTGGCAATTGAGCACTCCAGCAATCAATTCAGCGTCCTCGTAAAAATCACCGGCGTGTAACAAGTACTCCACTTTTTTCAAATAAGGCAAACACTCATGCATCTTAATCCTGTTGCCGTGGGAATCGGAAACAACACCAATAAGCAAAAATCCACCCCTTTAATTTTATATTTTATATTTTGTCTCAAATCCATTTGCCGCGTCGGCAGCTTTCTACAATCTTTTTCCTACGATCCTTCTACAATCCTTCCTTCTACAATCCTTATTAAATAAGGAATTATCTGCTTTATTGCCCGTCTTCGATGACTGATTCTATCTTTTTCTACATCAGATGCTTCTCCAAAAGTTTCATTTAACTCTAAGGCATAAAACAATGGATCGTACCCAAAGCCGTTAGTCCCTACCATCTTTGTATGTACTAAGCCTTCAACGCTTCCCGAAACTTGTGCGATGATACCATTCCTATCGGCTAAAGCAATAGCAGATTTATAGCGACAAGTGCGCAGCCTCCATGGAACACCTTCCAGCCCTTGAAGTAGCAATTTATTGTTGTCGTCATCGGTACCACTTTGAGAAAACCTATGTGAATTCACACCAGGAGCACCGCCAAGATAATCAACTTCTAACCCCGAATCTTCACCAATACAAATAGCATCAGAATGTTTCATGCCGGATAGAGCCTTAATTTTGGCGTTTTCAGCAAATGTAGTGCCTGTTTCAGCGACCTGTGGTAGGTTTAAATCTATTGCGCTCAAAAATCGCCAATTTGTTTCAAAACCATAATCACCAAAAATCCGCTTGAATTCACGCACTTTATTCATGTTGCGAGATGCGATCACGATAACATTATTACTCTTTACCATAAATATAACCGCCTGTTAGAATCTAAATACCATGAGATATACAACGTAGCGTATAGAAACATACCCAATTCACGGAATTAGAACTGTTTTGCCGCACCCCTAATATTTTGAGCCGCAATCCCTAACGCTTGTTTTTGTTTTTGAATGAGCTCTTCAATTCCGCGCTGTGCAAACAGAAGTAAATTTTGCAAGTTAGCTTTAGAGAAAGGTGATTGTTCAGCTGTTCCTTGAATTTCTACGAATTCACCATTTCCCGTCATGACAATATTCATATCCACGTCAGCTTCAGAATCTTCAGCATAAGATAGATCTAATAAAATAGTATCATTAAAAATACCTACACTAGTTGCAGCGATGTAGTCAGTTACGGGAAATTTTTCCCATGACTCTGTTTCTTTTATTTTAGCAAGCGCATGCACTAGTGCCACGAACCCACCTGTTATAGAAGCCGTTCTGGTTCCACCATCTGCCTGGATAACATCACAATCGATCCAAATAGTTTTTTCTCCTAACATTTCTAGATCAACGACGGCTCTAAGACTTCGGCCGATAAAACGCTGAATCTCCATAGTTCTACCCCCGAGTCTGCCTCGAGATACTTCACGTGAAGCCCTCGTATGTGTGGCTCCGGGCAACATTGAGTATTCTGCAGTAATCCATCCCGAAGATGTTCCTTTAAGAAAATGGGGAACCCTGCTTTCGACCATAGCCGTACAAATTACCTTTGTATCCCCAGTTTCAAACAGACAAGATCCTTCAGGATATTTTAAAAAGTTTGGGGTAATTTTAACCGGCCTTAGATCACCTGGTTTGCGACCGTCAACTCGCATTTGACTCATTCCTTTACTATGATCAAGCTCGCTTTGCAATTTACGCTTCCAATGTTACCCCACTTCGTTGGTACCTTCAACATTTGACCACGTAGTGCGTACCGAGTTTAAAACAGAATGGTCCTATCATTTCACGCTTCTAAAAGGAGTTACACCACCACGAACCGCGCGGGTTTCCAATACAGTCATGAAACTATCCGGTGCAAATTCTTCGATTAAAGAAGTCAGCCTAGGTAAACTCTTGCGATCTGTCGAAACCATCAATACCATTTTTTGCCCCTTCATCCCCTGACCTGTAATCGTTGTAACCCCGTAACCGGCCACTCTAAGTGCCTTAAGCAACTCGTCTGCATCTTCCCCAGGCGGAATTACCTCTAAAGAAACGTGGCCTATAGCTAACCTTTCTTCAATTACGCTACCCAATAAAATTCCAGAAGCAAAGCCCAATCCATATGCAAGCACTTTCCAAGGATCATTTATATTTTTCATAACTCTGCCAAGCGCAGTGATATATATCATCGCTTCGACTATGCCTATGGCAGCCGCAGGATATCGCTTGCCCCTAACCACTAAAAGCATCCGCACAGTAGAGAGAGTTACGTCACACACTCTAGCAACAAAAATAATTAGGAACTCCACCAGCACCTCGCTTCACCTCATTCCTTTTCATAAATGCTTTTATCTTCTTAGACTGCGCCATCGAACATTAGAATGTGAAGTTTTTCTAAAGATTGAACTAATTGCTCTATTTCATCTAAAGTAAGTTGAGATAAAATGGATTTCACATATTTTCTGCGAGCCATGATTACCTGGCTTATTACATTTTTACCTTTTTCGGTTATAGATAATCTTATTACTCTACGATCATCCTCATCGCGACGTCGTTCCAAGTAACCATTTTTCTCCATTCGATCAATTAAGTCAGTAGCAGTTGAACAGGCTAAAAGCAACTTTTCGCACAATTCGCCCATAGTAATTCCAGGCTGGTCCCTCAAAACATGTAATGCAAGAAACTGGGGTGTGGTAATTTCAAAACTGCTAAGTATATCCCTACCGCGCCGCTTAATTATAAACGCAACCTGCCTTAAAAGACGTTCAACAGCAATTATCGACTCGGGAAATTGGTCTGCCGACATCTAAGCCACCTCCATATTAGGACACAATAGTATTTCGACTCTCAAATAAGTTTAGAACCACCCAACTACTGAGTCAAGCAAAGCATCAGGCAAATATACAAATATGCCTTGCCTTCATACCAGCCTATCGCCCAATACTAGCATGATGTTATCTGTAAAATAATTCCATCGCTCTCGCGAAAATAATTATGCCCTTCTCAAACCCACCCCAAATGTATATAGTCAATCTAAGTCTAAATACAAATATACCTACTACAAACTGGAGGAACAATCAATGCAACAATGGCAAAAGAACCTATACGTTCTTTGGGCGGGAACCCTTATAGGCTCCATAAGTTTTTCTTTTATCACACCCTTTTTACCTATTCTGTTGGGTGAAATGGACGTGGGAGACAATCTGCTCATGTGGTCCGGTCTTCTTAGTTCAGCAGTTTATTTGTCTAGCAGCCTCCTATCACCGGTATGGGGAGCTATGGCTGACAAATATGGGCGGAAAATCATGATTGTAAGGGCTGGCCTTGGTATGGGTTTGGTTAACGTCGTTACAAGTTTCACCACTACACCCTTGCAGCTTCTTACATTGCGTCTTATAAACGGTGTCGTAAGTGGATTTATCCCATCATCCATTGCCTTAGTAGCTACTAACACACCAGACGACAAAATAGGTTCCTCTTTAGGTATTTTAAGGGCGGGCGCGGCGTCAGGCTCCATATTAGGACCGCTTGTTGGTGGGGCATTAGCGTCATTTATAGGCGTAAAGCAAACTTTTATCGTGGCTGGGGTAACAATTTGGTTAGCTACTTTAGTGGTCATTTTTGGTGTGAAAGAAACCGCGAAGCCACAAAGTAAAGAGGCGAAGATAGACGTCTTGAGCGATTTAAAAACCGCATGGTCCATAAAAAGTTTTAGAAATCTTATGGTTTTTATAATTCTAACCAACGCAGCAATTATGTCGATTTCGCCAATTCTAACACCTTTCATAATGCAAATGCCTATAAAAAATGTATCTTTGACCACCGGAATCGTGTTTTCAGTATCGGGTATAGCTACAGTACTAGCTGCTCCAAAGTGGGGAGTCCAAGGGACCAAAATGGGTTTCAGAAAAGCGTTACAAATATCTTTATTGTGTTCCGGCCTTTTCACTTTACCACAATTCTTGGTGAAAAGCGTGATCGTTTTCGGTGTCCTGCGGTTTTTGTATGGGTTAGCTTATGCGGGCTCCGTAGTATCCATAGACAACCTAACTGCCGAAGTAGTACCCTATGACTTTCGAGGCAGAGCTTTTGGGATAAGCCAAAGTTTCTCCCAGCTGGGTTCGGTTGTCGGTCCAATGACAGGCGGATTTTTAGCTGCGACGGCGGGTTATTCATGGGTATTCATCGGTACCGCAATAATCTTGCTTGTTTTGGCCTTAATTGTGGAAAAAATGCTCGGAACCGAAAAGCATGCCCGTGTCCCATTGAAAATAGATATGTGAACATAGGGCCCGCTTTTAGTTCCTAGGAGTTTTGGGCAGCTTTGAGCAAAACAATAATGCGGCAAATTGAAACTAACGCATCATATTCTCTAATGCTTGCTCAAAATCGCCCATTCTATAATTGAGATTAAAGAAGGGAAACCCATAAACACGGTATTTGTTATCATCAACATAGACTTTAACCGGGATACCCTCTTTACTAATACGAAGCAAAAAGTTTTCTTTCCATTTATCCTGACTTATTAAATGGTCACCTTTTGGCTCGATGAAAATCTGTTCTTGTTCATAGTTATTCTGATTATGTCGTCTTAGGAAAAGCAAAAAATCCGGTTCAAACCTCTCACCGGTGTCAAAATCATAAATAGCAAGTTCGGGAATACGCTCATTACGGACAAGATAGATTTCTTCGTATCTGCGTTTTAAATCGGATACAAGTCCACGGAAGTATTTTACAAAGGCTTTTTCTTCGGTTGTACCAAAATTATCTTCATAGACATACCAGTCCTCATCACAAAGATTAACCGCTAACTCTCGAACAACAACCGCTTGTGAAATGCCTACTCCATCGCCTTTAGGACTGTCTACGTAAATGTTTTTGTTTCGTATTATGTTCCGAACTGGTTTGGCTTCAAACTCTTTCGTTCCCTCGTATTGCTGAACGATACTTTTAACATGCTTTGCTGTCTCCCCCAATGCTGTTTTTGCAGCCTGGAAAAGATTTTTTGCGGTTAAATGTGCACTATCGCTCTCGATAACTAAAGTTACGTTGCCTATGTATCTAGTCGAAGTCAAGAACTCCCGCTTTGATTTTAACTTGGGATAGCGACTTTTAAGCACATCAAATTTGAGTCCTTCAAAACTGTCGAACGCTCCATAAAGAATGTTTAAAGGCAAGTCTTTAAGTTTAATTTGCTTCGTGTGTTTTTTTCTAGGTTCCCCCTCATTCACTTGCTCATCACGAAACAAATCATAAAGACTGCTTCCTTTTCCGGCAATTCGTATATGGTAAATAGCCGTCCGTATTTTTTCATCAACTTGAGCGATCTGCCTTCTAGATTTCTTTTTACGTCGATTAGTGAATACAACACCGTTTTTAAAAAACAAAGTTTTCCTAAAACTATCTTTAAGACGATATTCTATCTCCTTTGGATTCTCTGGCAGCAAACCGGTCGCTTTCAGGGCGGTGCGAAGCTCATTGATATAGCGAGAGTCTTGTTTGCTATGATAAAGCAGTGTTTCCAAAATGCGGTTGTTATTGTCAAGATCATAATCGTATTTACGCCGGAAACGCTCCTGATCGGGTTCCGCAACAAAAGGGCAATATCTGGCACCGCGGCCGATCAATTGGGCCTCCCTAATGGTATAAGGCGCAATTTTGCCCCTACCACTTTGTCGCGTTTCGTAAAGACGCACGATATCAAAGAGATTCAACACATCCCAGCCCTCATTTAGCATATCCACGGTGAAAATAATACGGTAAGGGTTTGCGGGTTCTTCTAAAGAATTAACGGCCAGCTGTTTATCTACCGTATTATCCCTGCTCCCATTCATGATAATACTGTTTTCTTTTGAAAAAGATAATTTAAGAGCATATGTCAAAGAGTTCAATGTCCCGTCCTTTTTTCTAAAATAACTTATTGCTTTTGATAAAAGCGCATTGTCAACTGATTCCATTAAGGCAATTTCATCTGGTGTTAATCGAGCTAGATTTTTAAAAAACTCTTCGTAAAATGATTCTGAATCTGCTATACGCCTTGATTTTAGAAGCACCACCGGTTTAATGTCCTGCCCGCAATCGGCGAAAAGGTTACGCCTATATTCGCTTAAAATCAATGCACCAAGCGTCCTTTGCCATGGTTCTAAGTCATTTTGTAAGTTTTGAAAATCCTTGGTATACCCGCTGGCTCTAAATTTGGCAAGAGCATAATCAAAAATGATTTTATCGGTGTACTTACGCAGTACTGCCGGGTCTTTTAAATCACAAGTAGCGGTAAATTCAATCAAGGCATTGTCCCGATTTGCCCCGAAAATTCGTTCAACGCTGTACTCCCACGAATTGTCCGCTTCTGTTTCTGCTTTAGTACGTCTTTTGGTTCGGGTATTAACATGGTGAGATTCGTCTGAAATGAGAACGATTTTATCGTCTTCAAAATCTTCAATGGTAACGGTATTTTCTCTAGGAAAATTTAAGTCTAAATGAAGTTTCTGAGTTGTGGTAAAACAGATATTAATAGACTGCTCATCTATCGCGGCAAAATTATCTACCTCACGAATAGCAATTTGTTCGCCCAGAATCTCTATGTTATCGGCAAAGAGGTATTTTCCGGAAGCAGGATTCAGGAAGTTCTCTTTCGTCTTTTCTAATATGTTCGTCTGATTGACAAAAAACAGAAACTTTCTATACCCTTTTGTATAAAAATACAATATTAAACCGGCCATTATAACCGTTTTCCCTGAACCGGTTGCCATATGAAAAAGAGTATGAATTTTCCTGTTTTTTCTTAATTTTTTGTTTTCATAGTAGGTGACAAAATACTGAAAGGCCTTTTTTTGATAATCTCTAAGTATTATACGCTCAGAAAGCCCCTGATCGATAAAACTAGGTATGTCTTTAAGAAAACCAGCCTGTTCCAGAGCTTCAATTGTTTGATATAAAAATTGTGCCATATCATATATCGCCTCTTCCATCTATACGGTAAAAGTTCCTAGTAAAAGCCTTGTCATCATTACTGACCGCTAATTCTTCGTCATCTATATCGCAAAGGTTAACGTAAAGTTTGTTTTTATCTATAAGTTCCATTACAAGCGTTTTCTGCTGCTTTAAAGACATCTGTGCAAATTCATCCATATGAGAGCGTAAATCATCAGGTAGCACAGAAGGAATGATAAGACCATCGTCTGTTACCCTGTTTAAAATCGCTTGGACTTCTTTTGATTTGTCGGCAGTTTGAAGTGCAGAAACGATAGATTCATTTTGTTCCATGAGTTCGCAGTAAGCAAAAGAGTTGCCACCCGTCCATTTCACATCCTCATCATTTGAAATACCGGTAGCGTCACCTTCGATAACGTTTTTAAGCCTGGTAACACTATCGTTTTCCCCATAGTATATCTGCTCTATGCCTATATATTGCCGACTTAACTTATGTGCAACAGCTGCCGTAGTTCCGCTCCCTAAGTGATAATCAAGTATAATATCGTTGGGTTTGGTAACCAGTTTAATGATCCTTTTAATAAGTCTTTCCGGCTTTTTGCCTTTAGGAAAACTTACATTACCTTCGCTCGCTAAACCTTCCACAGGTATGTCAGTCCAAATATCTGTAATGAGCTTCCCAGGCAATAAATAACCATCAATTTCCCTAAGCCTTTCTGAGTAAAACAAAACCCTTTCTCCCCTAATGAACATATAATCCATATCATCATTTGGATGTCGCACGATAACATCTTTTAATTGTCTAGACTTTGCTATGGTCTCCTTTCTTTTGTTCAATGCTCCACCCGTAACAGAAGCGGTCCTAAAAACTTTAGACGCGTTTTGTATTGCATATTCAGAGACTTGCCTTGCCAATTTGTTCTCCTTTTCCTTAGGAACATCCCGGGCACTAAAATACCCCAGTTTCCTGGCAACAACATCTCTGATGTTTTCCCAGTACCATTCTGTTTCATCTTTTTCCGTGTTCTTAAACACCCATTTATAATTAGTATCATATGCCCTTTCAATAAACATAGATTCTGCATTCAACCTCAAATTCGATTTGTCTTTTGCGTAAAACAATATGTGATTTGCTTGCTTAAATAATCCTTCTGAAGTGCTTTTATATCCAAAAGGTTGATTAGTAGATACAACTATTTGGTTAAGGTAATTCTCCGGTCCGAAAATTTCATCCATTAACACTTTACAATATGTATTTTCATTATCGTCAAGGTGAACAAACATACAACCATCGTCTGAAAGTAATTTTCTAGCTAAACTTATTCTATTTCTCATGAAAGTTAACCACGTAGAATGATTAAACTTATCGTTATATTTAAAGCTATCTGAGCCCGTATTAAATGGGGGATCGATATAAATACATTTTACTTTGCCTTTGTATCGTTTTAATAACGAAGCCAGGGCTAACAAATTATTTCCTTTTATTATTAAGTTATCCGTATCCTTAATTTCTGTAATTTTCTCAACGCTATTATTCAAATATCTTTTCGCATTGGTAAAAACTTTCGGATACAAAAGTCTATTTATCTCGTCTGGGGCGAGAACTTCGTTATAGAAAATCTCATCCCGTTTCTGATCTTCTTTTGTTTGACCCCCCTCAAGCATGCAATCTTTATAAGGCCAAATAAGAACTACGTCACTTCGCCTGCTCAAAAGTTTTTGACTGCTATCGGCAAGCCCTATTTTGTTTTTAAACATCGTAAAACTGTCGGGCAAAAATTCACGTGACTCTAGGACCCAGGCAAATTTCATTTTGTCAAAAACAAGGACCCCGTTTATTTCTTCAAAGAAGTGGGACTTTAGGGTCTCATTAGTTACAAGACTTTTAAGCAGCAACCTGTCCATGCCCATACAGGCATCATAAACTTTAGTTTTTAAAATTCTTTCACCTTCACCAACAAAGCGATCGTCTTGCCTTAAAGTTTTCTCAAGTACGCCTAAAAAGTTCATTTGCTTCCTCCCCAATACCGCAATACTCCTTCCCATAACAATTATTAGCGATCACGCTTTTATGGAGTTACCACTTACAGTGTAGCAGATACTTGTTAATGTGCAGTGATAATAATTACTAAGGACAATGGTTGTCGTGCCTTTTGGGTTATGGGTGAGGCAAAATTAAAATGGTTGATGCATTTTTGCTTTCGGGGGGGTGCACATAAAAAAAGAAATATAGCACCTTAAAAATTCCCACCACACGTGTAACACGATATCTATATGTATGTATTGCATAATAAACCAATGTTCTATTCCTACTTTGGCATGAGTTAGGTTGCTTGGACACCCAAGGCAAGTTCACATTAGTAGAATTGTACGCCCTTTTGTACAGCCTTCGACTTATATTCGACTTACATAATGAAGCAATGAAACCATATACACTCAATGACAGCAAGAACATTTACAATTAACGGCCACCGGTGTTCCAGAAACTACCTAAGGAACGTTTGTCACCGTTACAAAAAAGCAGCTCCGCACCATGAAAGATGAAACCGCGGATAATGCCTTGCATAGTTTTTTGCGAAATGAAAACTCTTGGCTTTACCTTGGCCGAAGTACTAACCCAAGTTAAAGAAACCTGGAAAAGGGAGGCAAACGAAAGGTGATCATCTTTAAAAAAGCCGATAAAAGTTTTGGTCGTACACTGGCCTTAAATAATGTCGATTTAACTTTGCCGGTGGGCAAAATCATTGGCTTGTTTGGCCCCAATGGGGCTGGCAAATCTACCCTCCTAAAATCAAAAGCCGGACTGGTACGTCTTAGTAGCGGCAAAGTTACAGTGGATGGTAAAATTCCGCAACAAAGTCGGGCCCTTGTTATTATTGTGCGTTGTCCTGCCGTTTTGGGCAATACCTAAATCGGGAAGTCCACGTGTTGTTCTTACCCTTGGCCCACCTGACGCCACATTTATCGGGCTGGTTGTTGCCCATATCAGCACACTTTTCATTGGTCTTTTTTCGTTCTACCTGGTAGCGAACTCGATCAGTTACGATGGCGAAACCTCTGGAAAAATACTTTGCGCCACCCCTTTACGCTCTGCGGTTTATATTATGGGCAAAACGGTTGGCAGCCTGTTCAGCTTGCTTCCTTTCTTAACTGCGACATTTGTGGGTGCTATTTTAGTCTTTTTTATGCGGGGTATGGGGGAATTCCAAGTCTGGCTGCTGCTCGCTCCCCCTTTAGCCACAACGTTAGTGATGCTTTGGTTTGTTTCCTGTTTGGCAATCTTTTTGGATTGCTTCGAAATCCGTGGTACGCTTCCGCGTGTAATTTTTGGCTTGTTCTGGTTTGCAAGCCTCATGTTATCTACTGCGAGTTATTTTTCTCATACCAGCGAGCTGTGGGGATCTATGATCGACTACATGGGACAACGTGTTATTCACGATTATCTGTTCCAAGAGGGAATTTCCCGGGTGTACACGAGCATAATGCACTCATCCGAGGCATACGTGGGAATTCTGCGGGAGGGGCTGCAACCCATGACTCCATGGGTTAATAGTGCGTTGTTTACTGTGCAACGGGGAGCTGTTTTCCTGTTCTCCACTGTACTGGTTATACTGGCGTGGCTTCGTTTTGATAGATTTGATCCTTCATAAACGCCAATTTGTTGAAGAACTGCTTACAGTGGTACAAAACTATTTTAATTTTCGCTTTGGAGCATTTTAACAGGAACAATATATAGATTTTCTCTTCTAGCGGCTGTAGCCTTTTAACGATTATTTTAATTCATAGCGAAGGGTGTGTTCATTTTCCCTATAGTTGTTCCCCCACAATTAATAAAATCGCAAACCGACCATCCCCAAAACAAAAATAAGATCCCCCCAAAACAAAAAACCCGCCACTATTGGGCGGCCTCAATTGTATCAATTCCTATTACTTAATATGGTGGAGGCGGAGGGAATTGCACCCTCGTCCGCAAATAACCACATTTAAGCATCTACGAGTGTAGCCTTAGCTTTATTCTCACAAGGCAGAACGCCCTAAAGCAAGCTTTCTACCTTGCCAGTTTAGAATTAAGTTCCCTGCAAAGTCCTAAACATTCCCCTGCAAGTATCTTCCCTAATGACGGTAGCTCAGGAATAGGGAAGCTCTCTTCCCGGTACCGTGGCTGTCTATTTAAGCAGCCAGTGCGTAATTATTGTTAGCAGTTAATTGCTTGCCGCTTTTCTGGATACGGCACCCATACCCGCAGCTCAAACTCAGCTACTTACGTCGAACCTAATTCGCCCCCATAAATAATATTGCCAAAAAGTTGCCATAAAGGCTGTGAAAATAATTCTATCATAGGGTAGGCGGTTTTGACAAGAATCTAAGGTCATGCTCTCAATACATTCTATCTGTCCTTTCCCTTAAGATTCTGCGGGCTTCACGGTCCATATCTTTTCGTTTGATAGCTTCACGTTTATCATACATTCTTTTGCCACGGGCAACCGCCAATTCTACTTTAGCCCTACCCCGTCTAAAATAGATCGATAGGGGTACAAGGGTATAACCTTTCCTTTCCACCCTAGATGCAAGTTTTCTTATTTCGCTCTTATGAAGCAATAATCGCCTTGGTCTGCGTGGATCGTGGTTAAATCTAGCCGCTGGTTCGTATTGATCGATATGAGCATTTTGCAAAAACACTTCGTTGTTTAACACCTGTGCATAGCTATCTTGTAAACTAGCCCTTCCCATACGTAGAGATTTAACTTCAGTCCCTATTAAAGCAATACCAGCCTCAATAGTCTCCTCTATCGCATAATCATGGCGAGCCCTTCTGTTTCGAACCACAATTCTTACATTATCCCGCTTACTCATATTAACAACCGGATGATATACTTCCGGTACACATTGTCCCCCTACAAAATTTCTTTTTACAGCCCTAATTCTTTAGAAATACTCTGCATAGCTTCTAGCGCAAGGCCAACAAACTCTTGAAGGTTAAGCCCTAGCTCAGAACAAGAACAAATGATATCACGATTTGCACCTCGTGCAAACGACTTTTCCCTCATTCTGTTCATAACGAACTCAGTATCAATACCTGACAATTTTTTCTTCGGTGAAACAAGAGCTGAAGCTACGATAAGCCCTGTTAAGGGATCAGAACAATACAAAGCCTTAGCCATCTTAGTTTCCCTTGGAAACCCATGTATTTCGTTATGTGCTTTTACAGCATCAATTATTTCTCGGTCAAAACCTAAGTCCGCTGCTATCTCCCCTGATCTAATGCTGTGCGCATGCGGATCTTTTTTTGTTTCTTCATAATCGATATCATGCAAAAGTCCTGCGGCGCCCCATCTTTTTTCATCTTCACCAAAATGTTTCGCTAAACGTACCATTACAGCTTCAACCGCAAGGATATGTTTAAACAAGTTCTTGGTAGTTACACGTTTTTCCACTTCTGCTACAAGTTCATCTCTGTTCATCTGCCCATCCCCTTAGTAAGCATAAAAGTGATTTAACATTTCGATAACTTCGAAACTATTTGAACATAGATGCAAAAACCAAAGACACAATGCTCATAAGTTTTATCAATATATTCAAAGAAGGACCTGCAGTATCTTTGCACGGGTCGCCAACCGTATCTCCTACAACCGCCGCGGCGTGAGTAGGCGTTCCTTTACCACCAAGGTTGCCAGCCTCTATGTATTTTTTGGCGTTATCCCACGCGCCGCCGGAATTAGCAAGAAAAACAGCCATCACTACCCCGCTCACCAAACTTCCCGCCAACAGTCCGGCAAGAGCTTCTTTACCTAAAGTAAATCCGACAACTAAAGGTACCACAACTGCGAGAAGCCCAGGTACAATCATTTGTTGAAGCGCGCTCACCGTAGAAATATCAACACACTTTGCATAATTGGGACGCGCCTTTCCTTCCATAATTCCTTTGATTTCCCTAAACTGCCTTCTTACTTCTTCAACCATCTCAAACGCGGCCTTCCCTACAGCTTCCATAGCTATTGACGAAAATAATAAGGGTAGCATTCCGCCGATTAATAGCCCAGTGATTACATTAGCATTTAACACGTCTATTACGGTAAGACCAGCTGCTTGTGAGTAAGTGGCGAAAAGTGCTAATGCTGTAAGCGCTGCCGAACCAATCGCAAAACCTTTTCCTAAAGCAGCGGTAGTATTCCCAAGAGAATCGAGCGCGTCGGTGATTTCTCTAACGCTACTGTCCTGATGAGTCATCTCTGCGATGCCTCCAGCATTATCGGCAATTGGACCGTACGCGTCAACTGAAACGGTCATGCCTGTGGTTGAAAGCATTCCTACCGCAGCTAACGCTATTCCGTAAAGGCCTCCATACCCACTGGCATCGCCAAACCTATAGGCTACCAGACTGGCCATAGCTATTAAAATCACTGGAACTGCTGTAGATTTCATTCCAACCGAAAGACCTTGAATGATATTTGTCGCGGGCCCAGTCTTTGAAGATTCTGCTATGGACTGCACCGGATTATACTCGGCTGATGTATAATATTCTGACATAAGTCCTATAAGTATTCCCGCTACAACACCTGCAAAAACCGGCCAAAACAGCGTTGGGGCTCCGGTGCTAACATAAACAATTCCATAGACCATACCCAACACAATAATACTAGAAGAAAAAGAGCCCGTTCTTAACGCAGTCGAAGGATTAGCCATGGTAGCCCTCACAAAAAAGGTACCCAAAATAGAAGCAATAATTCCACCCGCAGCTATTAATAAGGGTAAAATTATCGCCACAAGTGCTTGTTCTTGATTTTTCATCATTGCCCCCATTGCCATAGCAGCAATGATAGAACCAACATACGACTCAAAAAGGTCTGCTCCCATACCCGCAACATCGCCTACATTATCACCTACGTTATCGGCGATAACCGCAGGGTTACGGGGATCATCTTCCGGAATACCGGCCTCAACCTTGCCCACAAGGTCCGCGCCTACATCAGCAGCCTTTGTGTAGATTCCCCCACCAACCCTTGCAAATAACGCAATCGAACTCGCTCCAAAAGCAAATCCATTAACTACTCCGAAAGACGTCGGATCACTAACATCTCCAAAAAGAAAGTATACAATCCCTAACCCGATTAACCCTAGCCCTACGACTGTCATACCCATTACAGAGCCACCGGAAAACGCCACATCTAAAGCATTTACAGTACCTTTTTTGGCGGCTTGCGTTGTTCTTACATTAGCTAAAGTAGCCGTGCTCATACCTATAAAACCCGCCAACGCTGAAGTTACTGCGCCAAGAATAAAGGCAATTGCTGTCTCGGGCCTCATTACGTCAGGAGAGGTAAAATAACCCGCCGCAAATACTATTAGTGCAACTACAACTACAAACACTGCTAAAGAACGATACTCCCTGCTCAAAAACGCCATAGAACCTTCGTGTATGGCATCAGCTATGTTCTGCATATCTTTGGAACCCGGATCATAAGATGCTACTCGTGAACGAAGAAACATGGCGAACAGTAGAGCAACAATACCCGCTGCAGGTGCTACCACTGCCCACGCAGAGCTCATCATGGTGAATATACTCCTTTCAAAAACAACGGTGAATTCTAGATTTTATCGATAAAATATTGGGCGGCCACAGCAGATCTGCAGTAAGCCGAAATATATCCATATACTTCCACGTCAGTTAGCGAAATAAATATCTTTACGCAGTCACTAAGCACTCAACGCCTAAGAAAAGTAAGCATAAGTGAACTAACCATAAAGCCTACTGCAAGATACACAGTAAGTTTAGAGAAGAGGGCCTCAAAACCTTTCTTTTTTCGCCCCGATACACCTTCCATACCGTCTCCCATCAAGCCTAGCCCCGCACTTCTACCAGGTTGCAGAACGACGACACCGATTAAACCTATGGTTATAAGCCAGTGAAAAACCCGAACAACGGTCTCCACTCAAGTCACCTCTTTCCAAAACATCTTACCGCCAAATCCGATTGTAACACTCCGCCATGAAGCAAGTCCACCTTCCAAACGTCGTGAGTCAATCATTTTAAAATACGCATCATATCTTTTTTACTTGGTTATACCGAAAACTGCACCGTGACCCAATTGCTCTTCGATTCTAATAAGCTGGTTATATTTTGAAACCCGCTCACTTCTGCATGGCGCACCCGTTTTCAACTGGCCGCTACACGTAGCGACTGCAAAATCAGCTATGAACGGATCTTCTGTCTCCCCAGATCTGTGAGATATAAGCCACCTGTATCCTGCATTTTTTGCAATCAATATAGATTCTAAGGTTTCGGTAACAGTTCCCACTTGATTCAATTTGATTAAAACTGAATTGCCTGCACCTAGCACAATTCCTTTTCGAATACGTTGTTTTTGAGTCACAAAAAGATCGTCGCCGATGATCTGCACTTTTTCACCTAGCGCTTTGGTAAGCAGTACCCAGCCTTCCCAATCATCTTCCCAAAGTCCGTCTTCAATGGAGATTATCGGATAAGATTTTACCCATGAAATGTATTTTTCAACCAATTCTGCCGATGTTCCTGTCCAGCCTTCCCCGGCGAGGATATATTCTCCATTTACGTAGAACTCCGAAGCCGCTGAGTCAATTGCCAAGCAACAATCTGTACCCGGCTTGTACCCGGATTTAGTAATAGCTTCAGTAATAAGTTCCAATGCCTCTTGATTAGATTTTAAATCAGGAGCAAATCCACCTTCATCTCCTACTGCTGTAGAATATCCTTTTGATTTTAGAAGATCTTTAAGCGAATGATAGATTTCAACGCCCATTTTTAGGGCCTGGAAAAAATTATTAGCACCCGAAGGCACGATCATAAATTCTTGAATATCCACGTTGTTATCAGCATGCTCTCCACCATTCAGTATATTCATAAACGGTACCGGCAAAGTTTGTGCTTGAATACCGCCTAAATATCTGTACAAAGGAAGCCCTAGAAATTTAGCCGCGGCTTGGCAAACAGCCATAGACACAGCCAAAATTGCATTAGCTCCTAACTTCGATTTGTTTGGCGTCGCGTCGAGCGTGATCATCGTATAGTCAACATCAGATTGATCGAGCGGATTAAGACCCCTCATTGCCGGTCCAATAACTTTATTTATATTCGTTACAGCTTGCATTACCCCTTTACCCCGAAACGCCTTATCGTTATCCCGAAGTTCTAACGCTTCATAAGTACCTGTAGATGCCCCAGAAGGCACCATGCCCCTTCCTATAGTGCCATCATTTAGCAAAACATCTGCTTCCACAGTCGGATTGCCGCGTGAATCTAAAATTTGCCTTGCCTTGACCTCGGCAATTAGAACCACTCAAAATCACCTCTTTTTGGAGTTACGATCATACTCTTAAAAATGCATCTCAATAAACTATTAAACTGTTTCTATCCATTTCAATCGGCTTTTCAAGTTCCATAATATCTAAAATAGTTGGAGCTACATCGGCAAGTATGCCTGGCTTAAGCCTCTTTACAATTCGGCCGTTAAGTAAATTATCTTTCGCAACCAATATGCAGGGAACTGGGTTTGAAGTATGGTAGGTATGCGCCCGGGCTTCCGATGAGTATTTTGGCAGTTCTTCAATATTCCCATGATCTGCAATGATCAAGGCAGCTCCCCCTTTAGCTAATATAGCCGGCACTAACCTTCCGATACATCGGTCAACTACTTCAATTGCTTTTTTAGCTGCTAGAAAACATCCTGTGTGGCCGACCATGTCCGGATTGGCGTAATTAATAACTATTAAATCATATTTGCCCAAAGATAACTGATTGATAGATTCATCTGTAATCTCAAAAGCGCTCATTTCGGGCTTGCGATCATATGTGCTTACTTTCGGGGACGGAATAAGTTTTCGATGTTCGCCCGGGAAAGGTTCTTCCTTTTTACCATTAAAGAAAAAAGTAACATGTGCATATTTTTCTGTTTCCGCTACCCTTAGCTGCAAAAGCCCTTGATTAGATACCACTTCGCCCAAGGTGTTTTTTAAAACCAAAGGCAAATACACGTATTGTCCGGATAAGTTTTCTTCGTATCTAACCATACCGGTAAAAAATATATGCGGATATTCTTCCCTTTCAAAGCCAGCAAAATTTTCGTTACAAAGCGCATGGGAGATCTGTCTCGCTCTATCAGCCCTGAAATTAAAAAACACTACAGAATCACCGGTTTTTATATGTTCCGCAGTCGAGGCTCCTCCATCGGATATTATTGTAGGATAAACGAACTCATCCGATTCGCCTTTGCTATATGCTAATTTTATACCCTCTTTCCAGCTAGATACCAATCGACCTTTTCCCATGCTAAGCATATCATAAGCAGCTTTAGTTCTAGCCCAGCGCCTGTCTCTATCCATAGCATAATAACGACCGACTAACGATACTATTTTGCCTAGTTTAATTTCGCGCATTTTATTTTCTAACCTGCTCATGTAGTTTAACGCAGATCTAGGTGGAACATCGCGTCCATCTAGAAAAGCATGTACAAATACCTGTTTTACTCCATGAGATTTTGCTAAAGCTAGAAGAGCATATAAATGTTCCTGATGGCTATGAACACCGCCATCAGATACTAAGCCCATCAAATGAAGAACACTGTTGTTAAGTTTAACATTTTGAATTGCGTTTAATAACGCCGGTTTCTTGAAAAAAACTCCCTTTTTTATGTCAGAAGAGATCCTAATAAGATCTTGGTAAACTATCCTACCCGCCCCAATGTTAAGGTGTCCTACGTTTGAATCGCCCATTTGCCCTGGCATAAGTCCAACCGCGCGACCTGAAGCTTGCAGTGTAGTGTTTGGATAGTATCGATTCAAGTTCGTAAAGTTTTCTGTATTCGCCTCTGACATTGCAGTCGGAGTTGAGTCAGAAATTCCCCAGCCATCAAGTATAATTAGTACTACAGGTTTAGGTATTGACACTTTAATTCCTCCGTAAATCAGCTTAGAACTTGATTAAATCATAAGGGTGCCGATAGATACCGCACCCCTACGCAAACATTTTGGCAAGTTTTTAGGTTTAACGCTTGGTTTTGTACGTTATCTCAATTAATTGGAAGAAGTCGTTAGGATCGAGGCTTGCCCCACCTACAAGGGTGCCATCAATTTGGTCTTTAAGCATAAAAGAACGAATGTTATTGGGCTTCACGCTGCCACCATATAATACTCGTAAATTATCCGAAATCGGTTCGCCAAACAATTTATCCACCGTCTCACGAATATGGTTAATTACATCTGCGGCATCATCTGGATTCGCTTCCTGGCCCGTTCCTATCGCCCATACAGGTTCATACGCCACCGCTAAAGATTCTATTTCTTTAGCTTTAACTTTAGAAAAAGCATGTTTTATCATATTCGCAATAATTTCATAGGTTTTTCCCTGTTTCTTATGCTCAAGAGTTTCACCGACACATATAACCGGTTTCAAACTATTATCTAAGGCTGCCCTTACTTTTTTCGATATGTCTTCGTCTGTTTCGCTGAATATATGGCGCCTTTCTGAATGACCAATTATCACAAAAGAGCATCCTATATCCTTTAACATTGCAGGGGAAATTTCACCTGTAAACGCACCCTCTTTTTCCCAGAACATGTTTTGTGCGCCAATTTTTATAGATTTCCCGGCAAACACTGCACACAGTGAAGGAATATTCAAAAATGGAGGACATATCAACACATCTACAGGGTCATTATCGCTTTGAAACCATTGATAGAACTTCTGGCTAAATTCACCGGCAAATGACAAACCTTCACCGATATTTTTATTCATTTTCCAGTTAGCTGCTATAAGAGGCTTTCTCATGTTTCATTCTCCCTAAACCCATCTTTATTATTCTTTTGATTATCCAACAAACATTCCACGCCAGGGAGTTGTTTACCCATTAAAAACTCTAACGCTGCCCCACCGCCGGTCGAAAGATGATTGATTTTATCTGCAAGACCCGTAAGTTTCACCGCCGCTAAAGAGTCCCCGCCACCTACCACGCTAAACCCGTCTGAATAAGCCATCGCGGCAGCGATTTCAAGCGTACCGCCTTTAAATGCTTCGATCTCGAACACGCCCATAGGTCCATTCCAAAACAAAGTTTTCGATTTGCTGATTTCTTCCGAAAATATCTTGCGGGTTTGGGGACCAATATCCAACGCCATCATATTTTCAGGCACCTTATCAAACGCTACAACCTTAACAGGCACCCCGACTTCTGGCCTTTGAGATACCACAAAATCTATTGGAAGCACAAACTTTTTGCCCTGCCTCTTAGCTTTGGCGATGATTCTCAAAGCGTCATCGATTTTGTCGGGTTCTACCAAGGAATTTCCCATAGAATATCCTTGAGCTAAAAGAAATGTATTTGCCATTCCCCCGCCGATTAAAACACCATCGACTTTATCTAAAAAACTTTCTAAAACTCCGAGTTTATCCGAAACTTTAGCTCCACCAACAATAGCTACAAAAGGGTTTTGAGAGGATTGGAGCAAACCGTTTAGCACCTTTATCTCTTTTTCCATAAGAATTCCTGCATACGCAGGAATGAATTGAGCTACTCCTGCTGTAGATGCATGCTTTCTGTGAGCAGTGCCAAAAGCATCGTTAACAAATATATCTGCGTTAGATGCAAGTTTTTCAGCGAACCACTTCGTGTTTTGCTCTTCTTCAGGATAAAAACGAACGTTTTCTAAAAGCAAAGCCTCCCCAAAGTCCATGGACGCAACTGCACGCTCCACTTCTTTACCTATGCAATCATTAAGCTTGTAAACCCTAAAACCCATGAGACTAGAAAGAACTTTAGCCACGGGGTCAAGTCTGAGCTCATTTATCACTTTGCCTTTCGGGCGCCCTAAGTGGGTTGCGAGGATAACTTTCGCTTTATTGTCCACCAGATATTTAATAGTAGGAAGAGATGCTCTAATCCGTGAATCGTCGGTTATTTCTGTGCCTTTCATAGGAACATTGTAATCTACACGACAAAAACACCGTTTATGTTTTACATCTATATCTCGTACAGCGGCTTTAGACACAAAGCTACCTCCTCAGTACCATATTAACTAGCACTTCGCGTGAAACCTATCGTGTTCTCTTTTGAAACTCTGATTGTTTTTGTTACAGCCCCTGAGAGATTATGTACAAAATAAGATCTACGAGTCGCTCACAGTAAGCCCATTCGTTATCATACCAGGCAATTACTTTAACTAAGTTACCACCAATTACCTGGGTAGAAATGCCGTCGATGACCGCAGATTCTCTCATTCCTTTGTAATCTGAAGATACTAAAGGTCTGTAGGAGACACCTAATATTCCCTTAAGATCATCTTCTGCTGCTGCCTCAAAAGCTTGGTTCACACGGTCTACGTTGCACTCTTCAAGTAAGGTCGACTACAGAAACTGTAGGTGTCGGAACCCTAAAAGCCATTCCGTTGATCTTACCTTTAAGTTGTGGCAACACTAATGATACAGCTTTGGCAGCACCAGTGGTGGTAGGAATGATATTAAGGGCTGCAGCCCTAGCTCTTCGCAAATCTTTATGTGGGAAATCTAAAATAACTTGATCGCTTGTATAAGCATGAATCGTTGTCATAAGTCCACTTTCGATTTGAAAGTTTTCATCGAGCACTTTTGCTACAGGCGCTAAACCGTTAGTGGTGCAAGAAGCATTGGAAATCACGTGGTGCTTAGAAGATTCGTATTGGTCGTGATTAACTCCCATGACTACCGTCAAATCTTCATCTTTAGCCGGTGCCGAAATAACCACTTTTTTTGCCCCACCTGATTCGATGTGAGTTACAGCCTTTTGTTTATCCCGAAAATGGCCGGTAGATTCCAATACGATTTCAACACCCATCTCTTTCCATGGTATATTTCCTGGATCTCTTTCTGAAAACGTTTTTACTTTTTTTCCACCAATTAAAAATCCATCTAGTTCAACTTTTACATCTTCATCAAAAGTACCGTAATTCGAATCATATTTCAGCAAATGTGAAAGCGTTCCCGAGTCAGACAGATCATTAATTGCCACAATGTCGATTTCCGGTGCACGCTTAGCAGCCCTTAGAAAACGCCGGCCTATATTGCCGAAACCATTGATGCCGATTTTAACCATGTCTTTACCTCCTGAAAAATATACATTGACCTTCCATATTATAACGCTACAAAGCAGTATTCCCAATATCGGTATGTGCCAAAATAGATCATTCCATGTAATCGAATATCCACCTTAGCCCAAGCCTGGCAAGGCTGTCTTTTGTAGGCATTCCTTCGTCGGTCCAGCCTGCCTGCCTATAATAAGAAAGTTTAGCTTCGTCCCATTCTTCTTGGGTATACACTTTATCCTTCAAAGGTCCCTTATCAAAAGCCTTAAAAAATCGTTTAGGCAATTTTTCATCTTTAGGCGTCATGCCTTCACGAATGTTGAACATCCTCGCCATTACATGTGCTCTTTCGCCAACCGCAAGTAATTCGGCAGTACCCGTCTCCCATCCTGTTACGGCAGTTACTAAATCCACAAGTTTTTGAACACTATAGGGCTGAAAACTACACATGACTGCACAATCCCAGAAATGATTGAAATTAGTAATGGTTCTAAGTAAATGCACTTTTTCCGGTGAAAGATCTTGAGCGGGCAAAGGTACCGCCCCTGCACCCATAGATCGTGCTTGATTTACCGAACGGCCTTCGGTTGCATACCCCGGATCGTGCATATTATGGCAGTGATCTGCACCCGTTATTGACATTGCATAACCCACACCTAAGCCCCATTTCAGTCGAGGTTCGTGCATGGGAATTTCTTGTCCTCGAACATGCATGGCGAAACGTTCTGCTCCCTGACCAAATTGCTTTGCAGCCCTCGCAACGCCTTCAGCAAGCACGTCACCAATACCTTGCCGCTTAATTATCTTTTCTAGCACTTGGACCATGCCATGGGCATTTCCAAACCGCAGTTCTATCCCATCGGTATCTTCTTTAGTTATGATACCGTGTTCAAAACATTCCATTGCAAATGCGATCGATACGCCCGCCGATATAGTGTCAACTCCATATGCGTTACAAATTTCATTTGCTTTGCAAATAGCTTGAAGATCATCAATTCCACATACTGACCCAAAAGACCCTATAGTTTCATATTCCGGACCCCCATATTTGGGATCGACTTTGTACGGCTTTTCAGTTTTGACCACTCTTTTGCAGTTTATCGGGCATGCAAAACAGGTGCCCCTATCGATGAGCACAGTGTCCCGCATAGTTTCACCAGATATTTTTTCGTAGCCTTCAAACATACCTTCCCGGAAGTTTCTTGTTGGAAGACCGCTAGTATAGTGCAGACCGCTCACGCCCCCTGCGGTGCCGGTATCATAGAGCCTATACGATAGATCCCTCCAATTTTTGCTTACCCAAGATGCTATTTCACGTACTTTGTCACGATCAGCCAAGTGAACCTGATTGCGACCTCTCGCAGCTATAGCTTTAAGTCTCTTGGATCCCATAACGGCACCAGTTCCACTTCTACCTATATAATGAGTAAGATCGTTACATATACCCGAATATCTCACTTGTGCTTCCGCTGCCGGACCACACTGGGCTACACGAACGAATTTATCACCCAACTCGCTACGAATTGCTTCTTGCACTTTTCCTGTGGTTTTACCCCACAATAGTGATGCATCTTTTATCTCTATTTCTCCATCATGTGCAAAAAGATATACTGGTTCGTCAGAAACACCAGTCACTACAACAGCGTCAAAGCCGGCGCGCCTTAGTTCTGCACCTACAAATCCACCACCTTCGCCAACCCCAAACCCTCCGGTGAGAGGGGACTTACAGCCAGCTGCACTACGACCTGAACCAGAGTAAGGACCCCCGGTCATAGGGCCGCAAGCATATATAAAAACACTTTCCGGACTCAAAGGATCTGTTCCGGGTTTCATCATGGTTAGCAAATGTTGTGCTATTAAACCACTTCCCCCAAAATATTTTCTGTACACGTTTGCATCTATCGTTTCGACATCGATTCTGTGATCAGTCAAATCAACATAAGCTACTTTTCCTTTTAAGGTTTTTGTCATACGAACCTCACCTTTCGTGAATATTTGACTGCTAGCATTCAAACATTGAACTGCAACACGTTATTTATTCCTGTTTTACATTAAAAGTCCTTCACTCACGTCACTACCTATACAATATTAAACCCGTGATTCCTGATAAAGTTAGAAGTAAAATAGGATTTACATTTAGAAATAATACAGCTAAGATCGAAACAACCGCGAAAACTCCCTGCAAAACACCTGTAATGGAGGTTGAATAGACTGAAGCGGCGGCAGACAAAATTAAAACTACAACAATAGGTTTTATGCCATTAAGCATATTTTGTACCAAAGAAACCTTTCTGTAATTCAATAACAACCTGCCAAGAACAGACATAATAATAAAGGATGGCAATACAACTCCTATAGTACTTACTATTGCGCCAAATATACCCGCGACTTTGAAACCTATATATGTGGCTGCATTGATCGCCACAGGACCGGGGGTGCCTTGGGATATCGCTACCACATCTATTAGTTCAGCCATGTCTAACCAACCTTTAACAGTCACAACTTCCCTCGCGATCAGTGAAATCATAGCATAGCCACCGCCGAACGCAAGAAAACCTATTTTTACAAATGATGAAAATAGTTCCGCGAATATTGCAGCCATTTTTATCTATCCCGCTTTCTTGATGAAAAAACATGGGCCAGTTATCGATTTTCTGGCGTTTTGCATTGTATAACGCCGTACAATACCCCGCCAATCGCAGCAACTAACACTACCAAAAGCGGATTCATGTTTATGCATAGCAAAAAAAATGCACCTAGCACTGCAAATATAACGTCCTTTTCGCTTTTAATTGTTTTTTTACCTAATCGTAAAGTTGCTGAAATCAAAAGGGCAAATATTACTGGACGCATACCCTTAAAAACAGCTTCTACTAATTTCGAGTTTCGTGTTTTTTTTAAAACAACTGCAGCAACTAAAACAGTTAGAAATGGGGGTAAAACAGTACCCAACATAGCAATCAAACATCCCGGCAGATTACCCATTTTATAGCCGCACAACATAGAAATATTGACTCCTAGTGATCCGGGTCCGCTTTGAGCTATCGCAAGAATATCAACAAATTCTGAATGATTAAGCCATTCGTGATGATCTACAAGTTCATTTTTTATCAAAGGCATCATCGCCCAACCTCCACCAAACGTAAATGCTCCGATTTTAAAAAAACTCAAGAACATTTTAAATAATGAATATCGCTTGGCAGGAAAGGCCTCAGACGATACTTTTAGGGTTTCTGTAATCTTAATCGTTTGCCCAGAATGTTCCATTTCTACATAGTCGGTTGAATTCATTTGATCTAAGCCCCCGCATCTTCATAATACGATACATAATAATCATATCAGTTATGCGTAAGCAGGGTTGCAAAGCTACAAAAAGGCAAGCCCAGATACAATAAAACACGCATCCGGGCTCACTGTAATTCAACGACACTAGTTAAACTTACATCAAGTAATCTCTTAATTTCTTGCTTCTTTGGGGATGTCTTAGTTTACGTAAGGCTTTTGCCTCGATCTGTCTTATACGCTCCCGGGTAACACCAAATTCGCGCCCAACTTCTTCTAAAGTTCTAGCTTTACCATCATCTAAGCCAAAACGCAGTCGTAACACCCTTTGTTCTCTTTCATTAAGCGTATACAATACTTCTTCTATTTGTTCTTTCAACAACATAAATGATGCAGCCTCCGCAGGGGCTAAAGCTTCTACATCTTCTATAAAATCGCCAAGATGGCTATCTTCTTCTTCACCAATAGGCGTTTCTAAAGAAACAGGCTCTTGAGCGATCTTCTGAATTTCTCGTACACGCTCTGCGGTAAGGTCCATCTCCTCAGCGATCTCTTCCGCAGTAGGTTCCCTGCCCAATTCTTGCAATAATTGACGGGAAGTACGAACCAATTTATTAATGGTTTCGACCATGTGAACAGGAATCCTTATGGTTCTGGCTTGATCAGCAATGGATCTAGTAATAGCCTGTCTTATCCACCACGTAGCATAAGTGCTCAGCTTGTATCCTTTTCTGTAATCAAATTTTTCTACAGCTTTGATTAATCCCATATTGCCTTCTTGGATAAGATCAAGAAATAACATTCCACGTCCCACATACCGCTTAGCAATAGACACAACAAGTCGCAAATTTGCTTCGATCAACCGCTGCTTAGATTCCTGGTCACCCATTTCCATACGTTTGGCCAATTCCACTTCCTCCTGCGCGGTAAGAAGTGCAACTCGCCCTATTTCCTTTAAATACATTCGAACCGGATCATCTAGTGCAACTCCCTCAGGAACTGATAAATCAATTTTCGTCTCCGCAGCCTCTTTTTCACTATTAGCCTTGTCAGAATCTTTTTCGGCATCTTCGTCAGAAAGAGGGGCAGGCCTGACGGTTTTAACCGGCGCAGTTACAGTGTCCTTAGCAGTTTGAATCGCGGGAAAACTCCCAGTAGCCGACTGCCGTTCACTTATAACTTCTATGCCCATGTCATTAAAACTGCGATAAACCTTTTCAGCCTCCGTTTCATCGATATCGAGGCCTTCAAGAGCATCAGCAATTTGTTTATAGGTTAAGAAGCCTTTTTCCCGGCCTTGTGCAATTAGTTCCTTTATTGCACCATACTTTACATTCAAATCCTTCAACCCTCTTCCCTCCTGGGGAAATCGCCCGGGGAACCATCAACTTTATTTCCCCTGGTAGACTTCACTTGTTGAAGTAGTTCTTGATATTCGTCGATAATCAGCAATAGTCCTTGTTCGTCTCGCTCTTCTTGAGCTAACCTCATCTTTTCGCGCAATTCTCTCAGTTGAAATTCTTTAATTCTTCTCACACAATCCATTAATACTCGCTTGGGCTGTTCAACAGGCCCGAATTTTGCACAAATTTCTGCCACCTGTTGGGAAATCTCGTGATCTTGTGCCCAGTCATGGGATCTCGTCAAAGATGTATATATGAACTGACACGTTTTATCCGCGAATTCTTTTTCGCTGAGATACGAATTTGCTAACGTCATTAATTCAGGGTTTTCTACAAGTGCCCTGATAATTCCTTCCTCAGCTTTTTGTCGTCCAAATGCAATCACATTAGTCTTTCCAATACGCTTTTCCATATGAGGCTTTAACTGGTTGTCATAATCAGTAGTATTGCTACTTTTTATCTTTTTATACTCAGAACTTCTTTGCGCCATTCTTTGCTGCCTTTGTCTATATAATTCGACGTCTCGGTCCAATGATTCCTTCCGCACATCAAGTTCACGCCAAAATTCAGATACATATGCCGAGCTCTCAAATTGGCTTTTTAAAGATGCCAACACCGGTATCATTATGTCCTTAACTCGAACTTTCCCTTCAACTGTTGAAATATCAGTTGATTTTACCGCCTCATTATATATAAACCTGATGTCAGAGGTTGCATTCTTTATTAACTCCTTAAATTTATCGCCACCATAATTGCGTACAAATTCATCAGGATCTTTTGCGTCAACAAGAGAAAGCACTCTAGTACTCCCACCTGCCTCCCTAAAAACATCGATACAACGTCTTACGGCTCTTTTCCCCGCCTCATCTTGATCGTAGGAAAGCACTACATCATCGCTTAGCAACAGCAAGGCTCTAGCTTGCTCATGGGAAAGTGCCGTTCCCATCCCCGCTACTGCGTAATCTATTCCATTTTGAAACATGCTGATGACATCCATATAACCTTCTGTTACACACACCGTTCCTATATTTCTAATACTTGGCTTAGCTAAATGAAGCGCATAAAGTTCTTTCCGTTTGTGGAATACTGGCGTATCGGGAGAGTTAAGATATTTAGGCGTTTCATCGCCCACAGCCCTCCCGGCAAACCCTACAATTCTACCTTGGGTGTCCCAAATAGGGAACATTATCCTATTACGGAAACGGTCATAGTATGTCCCTTTTTGCCTTTCTCTTTCAATAATTAGTCCTGATCGTTCAAAATATATATCTTTAAGACCGGCCTTTCGACCTTCTGACGCGATAAATTCCCATCGATCAGGTGCATATCCTAATCCAAACATATCGATTATCTTACGGGTTAACCCACGCTCTTTAAGGTATTTAAGTGCAACTATACCTTCATTTGAAAAAAGCATTTTCTTGTAACGAATTTGGGCAAAATCAAGAGCCTTACGGATATTTTGAGACTCACTTCTTCGTCTTTGCATTGCCGGCGTAAGTATTTCTTTCGGAAGTGGTAATCCAACCCTCTTTGCAATCTGCTCAACTGCATCTTGAAAACTTATATTTTCTATCTTCATTAAGAAAGAAAATATGTTTCCGCCCTGCCCACATCCAAAGCAATAGAAAAGTTGCTTATCAGAATCCACGCTAAACGACGGCGTCTTTTCCTGGTGAAAAGGGCATAACCCGACATAACGTCTTCCGCTTTTTCTAAGTTTGACATACTCAGATATTAAATCTATTATGTCAGCCCTCGACCTTAATTCAGCCACATATTCTTCACCAAAATATCTTCTAGACAACTTTACGTATATGAACTCCTTTCAGCAACCTTGTTGGAGACAAGTCAACCTACACCTAATTCGACTTCCATTCAAAAACTCCTTCTTTTGTATATATAAAATCTATTAACATAGGAAAATGCCCGTTTGAAAATTTGACAATGTACAAAACATTCAGCGGAAGTTAGATTAGAAATTTACAAATGCTGTTGCAAGAAAAATCCTTGGCGAATGCAAAAACAACATTTTAGGGTGGAGCAAGGCCCCACCCTACAGTACATCAACACTTTTTACATATATATATATGATTAATCGCTAATCACTGCGCATTAACGCGGCATACGCAATTGCGCTTGGGCCGCTGCAAGCCTTGCTACCGGCACGCGATAAGGAGAACACGACACATAATCAAATTCGGTTTTATGGAAAAACTCTATCGACTTGGGCTCTCCGCCATGTTCGCCACACACTCCTATTTCCAAATCCGGTCTACGCGTTCGCCCAAGTTTGACACCGGTTTCAACTAGTTGACCCACGCCAATTGCATCTAACACTTCAAACGGGTTTTCCGATAATATCTTTTCGTCAAGGTATTTATGCAAGAACTTTGCTTCCGCATCATCTCTAGAATATCCGAAAATAGTTTGGGTCAAATCATTCGTACCAAACGAAAAGAACTGGGCGTATCCGGCTATCTCATCTGCGATTAGACAAGCTCTTGGGATTTCTATCATAGTACCTATCACAACTTCGAATTCAACTCGACGTTCTTGTTTCACCTTCTCAGCTATCTCACTAACTTGCTCCCGTAAAACCGCTAGCTCTGCAGCATCTCCTATGAGCGGAATCATCACTTCCGGATGCACATCCGAAATACCCTCTTCAACAAGTCGTGCAGTTGCCTGAAAAATAGCCCTCGATTGCATTTCATATATTTCGGGGTAGACAATGCCTAAACGACAACCTCGCATCCCCAACATAGGATTGATTTCTTGAAGGGCGCGCACTTTAGCTAATAGCGTCTCAAGTTCATCTATCTCAGACTTAGGTGCTTTACCCATCTTCGATTCAGATAGTTTAATCAATAAATCTTCCATATTGGGTAAAAACTCATGAAGCGGGGGATCCAACAACCGTATAGTTACAGCAAAACCCCGCATAGATTTTAAAATATCGTAAAAATCTTGCTCTTGTACAGGGAGCAGCGCATCTAAAGCCCGCTGCCTTTCCTCTTTCGTGTCGGCAAGAATCATTTGCTGAACCACGGCCCGCCTATCGTGTCCCATAAACATGTGTTCAGTACGGCATAAACCTATACCTTCTGCACCAAATTCTTTCGAGCGCTTAGCATCTTCGGGGGTATCGGCATTTGCTTTGATACCTAAAACTCGTATGTCGTCTGCCCACTTTAAAATCTCTTTGAAAGACTCACTCATAACAGGTTCTGTAAGTGCGATTTCGCCTAGAATGATGTTTCCTGTTCCACCGTCGATAGAAATTATATCGCCTTCATTTAATTCATGATCACCCACGAATCCTTTATTGTTTTCTAAATCAATACGCAGATCTTCGCAACCCACTATCGCAGGCTTACCCATACCTCTGGCGACAATAGCAGCATGACAAGTCATTCCACCCCTCGACGTTAAAATGCCTTGAGCATGTACGATGCCGGGCATATCTTCAGGTGTAGTTTCGGGCCTAACCAAAATTATTTCTTCATGCTTTTCTCCCAAAATCTCAGCCGTTTTAGTATCGAATACAACTTTACCCGTTGCTGCTCCCGGAGATGCAGGTAAACCCCGAGCTAATACGTTAGCATCCACTTTAGGATCTATGCTTCTATGAAGTAATCTTGAAACTTCGTCCGGTGTAACACGCATAACGGCCGTTCGTTTGGAAATTTGGCCTTCCTTAACCATCGCCTTAGCTATTTCAAGAGAAGCCTGGGCAGTTCGTTTACCAGTCCTGGTTTGTAGTATATAAAGTTTCTTGCGCTCTATCGTAAATTCAATGTCCTGCATATCTTTGTAATGATCTTCTAAAAGACGTGCTACTTGGCTTAACTGTTCGTACATGCCAGGAAGATCCTTGTCTATCTCGGAGATATGCTTGGGGGTTCTTAATCCTGCTACAACATCTTCGCCTTGAGCATTTATGAGATATTCCCCGTAAAGCACATTTTCCCCTGTAGAAGGATCTCTAGTGAATAACACTCCGGTACCTGAATCGGAACCCATGTTGCCAAAAACCATCGTTTGTATATTTACTGCAGTGCCCAAATCATCAGGAATACGATTGATCTTCCTATAAATGATCGCTCGTTCATTTTCCCACGAGTTAAATACAGATGACACAGCCATAAATAACTGCTCATAAGGATCGTCGGGAAACTTAATGCCGGATTTTTCTCGGATAATGTTTTTGAAAGTTTCTACAAGAGATTGCAATCCTTGGGCAGACACGTCTTGATCTTGAGACACCCCTTCTTCGTCTTTAAGACGTGAAAAAGCCTGTTCAAATTCGTAATGAGCGATATCAAGCACTACATTGCCGAACATTTGGATAAATCGTCTGTAACAATCATAAGAAAAACGCATGTCTTTAGTGGCTTCGTACAATCCCATTACAGTATCGTCGTTTAAGCCTAGATTAAGTACGGTATCCATCATACCGGGCATGCTCACTGGCGCGCCAGATCTTACCGATACCAGAAGTGGTTCGCTTCGTCCTCCGAAGTGCTTTTTGGTCTTTTTCTCCAAACCTTTGATATGAGTTTCTATGTCTTGCTTAAGAGACACAGGGAGTTTTTTACCTGAACGATAATAAGTTTTACAAGCTTGGGTTGTAATTACGAAACCAGGTGGTACAGGCAAGCCTATTTTCGTCATTTCAGCAAGACCCGCTCCTTTTCCTCCAAGAGTAGATCTTTGCTCCTCCCCGCCCTCTTCAAACCAGTACACTAGTTTAACGGCCACTTTACATGCTCCTTCCCCTTGATTATGTCCAAAACCTCATTAGCCGTCTCTTCCACGGCCTTATCCGTAACATCGATCACGCTGCATCCCAATTTGCGAAAAACCTTATCGGCATACTCAAGTTCATTAAGAATACGACTAAGGTTTGCATAAGAGGAACTTTCGTTAAGCCCCATGGTTCTTAAACGTTCCTTCCTCACTTTGACCAACTTTTCTGGACCTAAGGTAAGCCCAACAATTTTGCTCACAGGTATTTTAAATAACTCTTGGGGCGGTGGAAGTTCTGGCACCAACGGAACATTTGCCACTTTATAAACCCTCTGTGCAAGATAAAGACTTACAGGAGTTTTAGATGTGCGGGAAACCCCAATAAGCACCACATCTGCATACGGCAAAGAAAATAGATCTTTTCCGTCATCACATTTTACAGAGAATTCAACCGCTTCAATGCGCCTGAAATATTCTTCGTCTAATCGATGTACCAAGCCCGGTTCAAATTTAGGTTCAGTAGGAGCGATCATCGAAATTGCTTCTAACATAGGACCTAATACGTCGACCGATGCGATACCTTTAATCGCTGACTGGGTTTTTACATATTGTCTGAGTTCAGGTTTGACAAGCGTATAGGCTATCACGGACCTAGTATCTTTAGCTTCGGTAATTGCTCTATCAACAGCTTCTTCATTTTGCACATAGCTAAACTTTTTGACTTTAACACCCCCAGTGTTAAATTGTGCCGCCGCAGCTCTAACAACCAATTCCGCCGTCTCTCCTAGCGAATCAGACAACACAAACACCGCCGGTTTTTCACCCGCCACCTGTACCCCTCCCTATCTAGATTAATCACTGTTATTCGCCGATATACATAGCAAACATGAGCACACATGGTTTCAAATTAATGCCTTAGTTTTTAGCTGCTAATGGTAACACATAAGAAAAATCAGCGAACCTGGTAAACATAAATGATACATGGTTTAAAAGATTTAGCCGAGTCTGCCGAAGTTTATCATCGCCTACCATGATCAATACATCATCCAGACAGCGATCTATAGAAGTTCTTAAAGCCGAAAGATGCTTTAAATACTCATCATATTTTCTGTCTTCAAACAACTTTTCCATGAGCACACTTTTCATTTTAAGCAAATGATAAAGTTGTTTTTCCGCTTCCTCAACGAGCAAACCTACGTCAACATGTTTTCCTTTAGCTTTACTTCCAAGCACCGAGGTTCTGCGCCATCCCGTTACGATATCATCTAAGTGTTCGGTGTCCACTAACGAAGCGAGCGCTTCAGCCATTTCAGGTAATCTAGATATTCTATCTTCGCCACCGTTTACAACGCTTCGTATAATCGCTGTGGGTAAACCTCGATCAGACAATAATACTTCAACCCGACTTAATATAAATTGTTTTAAGTTCGCTATTACCCTTAATTTATGTTCGTTTTGATCTTTCTCAAGCAAACCGTCTTCAATATCATTCATTCCGAGTTTCACCGCAAAATTTAAAATTTTGTCAAGGCTAATATCGTAATCATACGACAAAATAATATTTGCCACACCCAAAGCTGCCCTTCTAAGGCCTAATGGATCTTGCGAACCGGAAACCTTGGTATTTAAAGCAAATGCTATCGATAAGGTGTCAAGTTTATCGGCAACAGATATCAACGCTCCAACCCCATCATCAGGAAGTTTATCCCCTGCTCCTTTAGGCATATAATGTTGTGAAATTGCGTCAGCGACTTGCTGACCCTTCCCCTGAGCCTTAGCATAGTGACCACCCATGATACCTTCCAATTCAGGAAGTTCCCTTACCATCAAGGTAAGTAAATCACACTTTGCCAGGCGAGATGCTTTAAACATCACTTCCATCTGTTTTTGAGAAGTGTTAAGGTTTCCACCTAAGAATTCAGAAATTTTAACCAGTCGCTCAGTTTTGTGCCACAAGGTCCCTGCTCCGCGAATGAAATACATACCTTTTAGTTCAGGTAATCTATTACAAAGAGGGATTTGCAAATCTTGGGAATAGAAAAACAATGCATCCTTCAAGCGGGCTGCTAGTACCCATTGATTACCAACTATCACATCGTCAATGCTTTTATCGCTACCACCGTCACGAACCCCTATAAAAGCAGGTAAAACATTTCCGTCTTGATCAAGGATAGGAAAGTATCTTTGATGATAGCGCATTACCGTAATAAGCACTTCGGCGGGCAATTTTAGATATTCAGAATCAAACTTACCTCTGAATACTACCGGGTTTTCTGACAAGCACGTAACTTCATCTAACAATTGTTTGTCATCCAGAGGTGTTCCTTCAACTTCTGACGCAAGCGCATTTGCACCGGAAAGGATGGATTTGCGACGTAGACTTTGATCGATTATTACACCAGCAGATTCAATCATGCGGAAATATTGTGAGGCCGAAGATATTTCGACCTTCCCCGGGTATAAAGTTCGGTGGCCGAAACTAATTCGCCCGGATGTAACGCCTGCGATTTTCAAAGAAATTACGTCGCTCCCAAATAAACACACAACCCAACGGATAGGTCTATACCACAGCCAATCTTCTTCGCCCCACCTTAAGGGGTGGGGGCAATTCATTCCCATTACCGCGGGGGGTAATATTTCAGGAAGAATATCTTCTATCATCTGTCCCTCGTCAATCTTAATGCCATATACGTACTCGCCGCCAGATTCTTGCTTAATAACAGCATCTTCAGGATTTATACCTAAAGAACGGCTAAACCCCAAAAGTGCTTTCGTTGGATTGCCCTCACTATCAAACGCCACTTTTTTTGAAGGCCCCCGAATTTCATCTGCCGCGCTTTCGCTTTTGGATGACAATCCCGCGACAAATACGACAAGCCTTCTTGGGGTACCGTAAGAACTTATCCTATGAAAATTCAACCTTGCCGTTTTTAGCGCTGTAGCGACCCGATGTTTTATTTCATCGATAGCAGATAAAAGATACCGCGCAGGGATCTCGTCAGAACCTATTTCAAATAACAAATCTTGATTCATTTCGTCTCAACCCCCCGCAGATTCAAGTAGTGATGGGCACATTTGCGTGCAAGGTTACGTACCCTAGATACATAATTTTGTCGCTCAGCGACTGAAAGCGCTCCCCTTGCATCTAACAAATTAAAAATATGCGAACATTTAAGCGTGCAATCGTAAGCGGGTAGAAACAATCTTTTTTTCAAAATATCTTCAGCTTCTAGCTCATAACCATCGAACTGATGTTGTAAAAATTCTACATTAGAAAATTCAAACCCATAGGTTGAGTTCTGTCTTTCTTGCTCTAAAAAGATGTCGCCATATGTGAGCCCAGGAGACATTTGTATTTCCCAAACGTTAGCAACACCCTGGATATAAGCGGTAAGACGCTCCAATCCGTACGTAAGTTCTACCGAGATAGGTTTTAACTGAATACCCCCCATTTCCTGGAAATAAGTGAACTGAGTGATTTCCATGCCGTCGAGCCATACTTCCCAGCCAAGCCCGGCGGCACCTAGGGTGGGTGATTCCCAATTATCTTCTACCAATCTGATATCATGGTTCTTACGTTCAATTCCTAATTGTTCCAGGGAGTTTATGTAAACTTCGACAACATCGTCAGAAGGAGGTTTAAGTATTACTTGGAATTGATAGTAATATCCCATTCTATTTGGGTTGTCCCCGTATCGAGCATCCTGCGGCCTTCTGCAAGGCTCTACATAAGCCATTTTCCAAGGTTTGGGACCAAGTACGTGGAAAAAGGTTAAAGGGTTCATAGTCCCGGCGCCTTTTTCAATATCATAAGGTTGGCCTATATAACACCCTTGTCCTGCCCAATAACGCTGCAATACATTTATTACATCTTGGAAATAAAGAAACTCACCCACGGTAAAACTCCCCCTCTAACGTGAAATGTTGCAGGTGTATTTAGGGACGTTCTATTTCAACAGTCCATGTGCTAACCATAAGCGCTACCGTACTTAAGAGCGCCAAGCTCGGTGCAAATACAGATACCACAACCCCTATTGTAACAGGTATATCCGCAACAACATAATCCCCTCTTTTTACAACAATTCTCGAGGCGTTTCCCCTGCGTATAATGTCTGAAACAGTTCGAACAAGATCGGGTCCTTTAACCTTTATAACCTCTCGCTTACTCAGATCTTTTTCGAGATTGACTAATGCTTCTACCACGTCCCCTGAAGATTCTTCCAACGCACGCTTAGCCGCTTCGTAAGTTACATTCGTTCTTTTACGTATCTCATCAATTTTATAAAGCATTTCATCCATTAACGATATCACTCCTTAAAGACTAATTGTCACACTATATTATGCTTACTAAAATTAGTTTCCATCTTCTATATTTTCTACCAAGCCGGCACATTTAAGACGTTTTTCTAAGACAAACGCAATATATTTTCGTAAGACTGTATTTATTTCTTCCCTAACGCGGCCCCGCGCAGTTATATTGGGGCAAGTAACTCGACCTGACGCCGGCGTACCGCTTGAAAGAAGAATCTCCAATGTGCGTAAAGTTCCAGGCGTAATACAAATACGTTGACCATATGCCCTAACCTGGCTTTCTTGTGACAAATCGGTTTCGCTTATGCACTGACCACAAACAGGACCGCCATTTTGCAAAGAAAAATATATGGGTGTTTTAGGCTGATTAGCGCGGCATACCACGCAAGCGGAAAAAGAAGGGGCAAAACCTGCTAAAGACAAAATCCCTAGCTCAGCCCACCGGGCAACAACCCAGGGATCCCTTTTCTGCCCTAAACATTTAAGCACGCTTAATAGAAAATCATATTGTGCGCTGTTAGCTTGTCTTTCAGGGAGTACACACATAAGCAATTCCGCAAAATAGCGGGCATAAACCAAAGTTTCATAATTCGCGGTAATTGGGGAAAACCCTGATTTTATAGACACTTGCGTAACTCTATCCAGGTTGCGACCACCAAACATCTGGAAGGCCGCATGTGTGAAAGGCTGCGTAACCCCCCTCAGCTTACTTTTGGGACGCTGCCCGCCTTTTACAACCGCTTTTACCAATCCTTTTCGCTTTGTAAATACGGTAATTATCATGTCGTTCTCGCCAAGATTACCTTGATCCAAAACAACACCTTCCGTTTGGTAAAGCAATTAGTCTTCCCCCCGGGCTGAACGTTTATCAGACCATATAAATTTCATCATACCCCAAAATGAAGGTATTACGAAAACTAGGACCTGAACCGCGAGATAATACCATCTGTATTTCAAAAATCTTTGCAGAATTTCGGGAAAACCCCTTAAGGCAGGATAAAAAGCGATAACGCCTATCGCTACAGCAAACACTGCGGTAAGAAGCACACCTGCTGCCGCGACATCTTTAATGATTTTTACCACTTCATCGTACTCAGGGCGAATTAAATCGACAATGCTCTCGGTCACGGTGTTGACAACTTCCGCAGACAGTACGCCTAGTACGGCCAATGTAACCATAAATACTTCAAACCGTTCAAGACCAAATATTATACATGCTGAAAACGCCAAGGAACCCAAAAACACATGTATTCTCATATTGCGTTGAGTGGTGTAAATATAGCTTAGCCCATCCCAAGCATGGCCGAAGCTTTCTTTAAGAGAACGTACTTGGAAATTCCATTCTCCTATAGTTCTAGGGCGTTTAAGATCGCGCTTTGTTTTGCCCACATAACCGCCTCATTTTGAGGTTTATCATGGTCGTAACCTAAAAGATGTAAGATGCCGTGAACCAACAAAAGGGCCACCTCTCGCCGCAAGGTAACACCTTCGGCATCAGCTTGGTTAGCAGCAGCATCTAACGATATTACTATATCTCCCAGCTGCTTGGGGATTTCGGGCATATTTAATTCATCGGTCTTTGAATTGGTCTCTGTCATCGAAAAGCATAAAACATCTGTAGGGTGGTTCTCGCCTCGATACTTCTTGTTAAGAAAAGTTATAAATTCATCGCCAGTAAACAGAATCGAAACCTCGCTGTCAGGATGATTATAACCCTCACTCTTAAGTGCATATCGCACAACTTGAGACGTCATGTCCGTCAAAAACCGTTTTTCGCTTAAGCTAATATCTACATCAAAACTTATAGCTATTTCAGCACTCATTTGTTTCCCCGGCCTCATCAATCGAATTTGAGCTGCTAACGTCATCTTCGGATTTTGCTTTGGGATATTGAATTCTGGTATGAAACAAACCTGCTAAAACTTGAATGAATGTCTCAGCAATGGTATCCAATTCTTTTAAGGTAAGATCGGATCTATCGAGCTGGTTATCGTACAATCGGTCGTGTATAATTTTTCTTACTACAGATTCGATTCTCGCAGGAGTAGGTTTTGAAAGGGATCTAGTAGCTGCCTCAATACTGTCAGCCAACATGACTATCGCAGTCTCTTTAGTACCGGGTCTAGGTCCTTCATATCTAAAAGACCATTCCTCCGGAGGTCTGTTATCTTTTGCTGCTGCATCCTCACTCGCTTTTACATAAAAGTATAACGCAAGTGTAGTGCCGTGGTGTTCTTTGATGAAATTAATGATAACTTCAGGCACTTTGTGTTTTTCAGCCAATTCAACACCGTCTTTCACGTGGGACATGATAGCGGTCGCTGACAACGAAGGACTCATTTTATCATGAGGATTACCCATATCGAATACTTGGTTTTCTGAAAACAGATAGGGTCTTTTGATCTTACCTATGTCGTGATAATAAGCACCAACTCTAGACAAAAGACTATCGGCCCCAATAGCCCATGCGGCGGCTTCTGCCAAATTACCCACCATTACGCTATGATGATAAGTGCCCGGAGCCTCAATAAGAAGCTTATGAAGAAGCGGATGATCGGGGTTAGACAGTTCGATCAATTTAATAGGCGTAAGTATACCAAACACACTTTCAAAAATAGGAAGTGAGCCAACCGCTAGCACAGATGACAACGGGCCGTTGGCAAGCACAAAAAATATCTCTCGCCATATAAAAACCCCATCCATTGCCATCGCACCTGTAAGCCCCAAACATGCATAAGTAACTCCTGCAACACCAGCTACCACTAGACCTGCCAGAAACAGTTGAGATCTGTTCCAAACTTTTTTCACGGCCAACGCGGAAGTTATTCCGGAAGTAAGAGCTAAAGCTATGTACTTAACTTCAAATCCGGTCATCACTCCAACTGCAAGTGCAAGGCCAGTTGCAAAGAATGCTCCGAATCGTCTATCTATCAATGTAGCGGACAACATAACCCCAAAAGATACCGGTGCAAGAAAACCCGACACCTCCGCCAATACCCTCAGCGCAAACATGCTGAGCATCACTACAAAAGCCAAAAGCGCGGTGTTTTTAGGAGTCAACATATCACTGCAATATGAAACAATATATACAGCTGTAAAACTGCAAAATATTAAGGATATGAGAAAAGCACCGGAAACTTGAGTAAATCTTACCCGAGTACCCATTAATCCGAGTTTTTCAAGTATAATTATATGGTTTTCGGTAACCGTCTCGCCTTTTCTTACAATAAATTCATCACGTCTAATTTTCACTGACTCGACCGAGGCAAGAACTTGCCGGATCTTCTTGTCAGTTTCTTCTTTGTTTAATATAAGATTAGCATCTAAGTTTTTGTTTATAAATCCGGATATAACTCTTGCAATTTGTTCCGGAATTGCATCATCTATTACAATTTTTGAAATTGCTTCCTCTTTAGCTTTTGCGAGGTTTTCCGATTTTAGCCCTTTAGTAAGTATATCTTCAACCACTGCCTGCGCACGACGAATGCAATTTCTGACAATGGTAGGTGAGGCAGCAACAACGCCGATGATATCTGTATCGGAAACATCGTCGGTTACGAAAGGCCGTATTTCTTCCACTATTTTTTGGGTAGATATATCTTCTGTTTCACCTAAGTTTTCAATTTCAGCTAACAATTTTTCAAAGAGTCCGGTAATCTCATCGAGCACTCGGGGATTACTATCGTAAACCTCCGCTACACCAGCTATCTGTTCAGCCCTGAGTTCTTCGGTAGCAGCCTCATCAACCACTTCTTTCGTAGCTTTTACGTCGATAGAAGAAACTTCGCCAGCTTTAAGTTCAACTTGGGGCGGAACCAGTGAAAATAAAAAAATAGAAAATACAACCACAAAGGTTATGCCGCCCCACAGCATTATATGACTATACGGCTTAAGTCTAGTCATAATGTTTTTAGAGCCGGTTTTGTCGTTCCAGTTTGAACCGCTAGATGAACGACCCACAGACACACCACTATTAAGTTGTCCAGTTTTCTTCACCCGTTTTGAAAACACTGGATTTCTCCTCTTTCCAAGCCCCTTCGTTGAAGCTTTCGTAAGCTCTAATTATTCTTGACACCAATTCATGACGAACTACATCTTTATCGGTAAGATACACCATCGCTATTCCCGGTACATTTTTTAATACTACTCTTACCTGATCTAGTCCAGAATAAACCCCTCTAGGCAAATCGATTTGGGTTATATCGCCATTAACTACCGCTTTAGAATTAAGCCCAAGCCTAGTTAAAAACATTTTCATCTGTTCAGGCGTGGTATTCTGAGCCTCATCAAGTATAACAAACGCCGACTCAAGAGTTCGCCCCCTCATATAGGCGAGGGGAGCTACTTCGATCAAACCCCGCTGCATGTGCCTTTCGAAAGTATCTAATCCCAAAATGTCAAAGCACGCATCGTAAACCGGCCTTAAATAGGGATTAACTTTTTCCTGTATGTCCCCGGGCAAAAACCCTAACTTTTCGCCTGCTTCCACAGCGGGCCTGGTAAGAATAATCCTATCAACTTCCCGCTTTTTAAATGCGGCTAATGCCATTGCGACGGCGAGATACGTTTTACCAGTACCTGCAGGTCCGATACCAAATGCTAAAGAATTACGCCTTATGGCATTGACGTACCGCTTCTGCCCTGGAGTTCTAGGCCCGATGGTTTTACCACGCGATGTAACGATGACTACATCATTGTAGCCTTTTAGCGCATTTCCTTCCCGTACTAGCCTAACCGCATACCGCACGTCTTGGGCCGATACTTTGTGGCCTGTTTTGGCCCTACTAGACAAGTGTTCTAATATCTTTTGGGCCTGTCCCACTTTTTCGCTGGAACCCGACACCATAATGTTGTTTCCGCGTGCGACAAGTTTTACGTCAAGCGCATCTTCTAGAAGAGCAAGATTTTCGTCGTAGGAACCAAATAAGTTGAATGCTTGAGAGTTGCTGGAAAGTTCAAAAACCAACTGAGTTATAGATGACAACTTTAACTATCAACCTCCGTTTTCATTATTGGGCCAAGATACTGTTTTGCCGATCTCTTCAACGATACCGGCTACTATTCTTACCACTACGTACTCTTCGTCTCCAAACGCTTCATAGCTAAAGTCTATCAGCTTTGCTGAAGAAGGCAACCAGCTTTCAATAGCACGTTCACCTTTTGCTTTAGCAAGCGCGATCGCTTGTTGTTCAGAAATCTCTTCTCTCTTCCATTCTACCTCATAGAACACCCTAGCAATGAGTTCAATATCAGAAAATAGTCTGTTTTCACCGAAATCTGTAATTGGATATTCCTCCACTTCATACCATTCGAAAAATGCTCCCCAAGGGAACAAAACAAATTCCTTATTCTGTGCTTTTAGCACTTTGAACTCTTTCTTTCGACCCGTTCTTAAGGGTCTTAATCGAGATAATGGTTCCTCGTTACTAACCTCGTACCAGGTCTTCGCCGTAACGGAGCCCCTAGCACCTTTGATATTACCAGATGATACACCTGCTATTAGTAGTTCGCCTTTTTTTACCGTCTGGCCGCTCTTGACAAGCGGAACCCCGGATAAAACAAACACTGAATCTACTACTCCATCTTTTGCTGCGACAATATCGCCAGGGCCTGGAACTTCGGCCCTTACTTTCTCAACCACCTCTATCACCGCACGTGTCCCTTCAAACCTCACGTACACCCATGAAACGTTTGAAAATTCAATTGTTAGAACTCTTTGGAGGTTATCCACACATATATAGTTTTTCCGCGCCCCAATCTTTAAACCATTTTCGGAAACTACGCGTAAAATATCTTGCCTTGATACCTTAACGTTTCCTTTAACAGAAATCACCCAAACTGAACCCGATAGCCACAATACCGTTGTAATTAAAACCGCCGCTACCAACACAAAAACAGGTCTTCTTTTTACTCTACCTATAAAAAAAGGCATCCCCACACGTTTCACAATACGCGGTACGCATCTTGCTTTTCGCGCAAGGGGCCTTATTTGCCTATACTTTTTGAGGGTTGTAGAAAAATACAATTGCTCGTCTATAATCGCAATATCCCAAACCGGGAATCCTGAACAAACACAAAGATTGACCAGCCGTTCGGGATTCTTACCTTTTACTTTTACCCTGACAGAACCTAACACATAACTTATAAGACTTCTAAGAGTCATGTTCAGTTCACCATGCCTTCGGTTTTCCGTCGATAATACCGATAAGGTGAAATACCTTTAATCAAGAAGTATTCATTTCTATATACTTAATGATGCCCCTAACCGCCATTTGCTCCCTTTCTACTTCTTCTATCCTTAAATTATCGCCTGATATAGTAATTTGACCCATCCCTACACCAACTACTATTCGACCGGAGGAATATTGAATAAGCCCCCGGTGGTTTGATATAAGAACACCTAAATCCCCCAAAACAACTACACGAGGAAGATCAAGGGTAACGTCCATGGGTAACTCCAGGATTTCGGAAATTTCCATTTTAAATCGTCTGCGCATTTCGAACACCCTTTCCAACTCAAAAACAGTGTATGAAAAATTGCGCTATACCTTTACATTTAGTGAAGTGATTTGGACGATTTCTCGGAAGTTGTGGCCTATCAACCAATCCAAAAAGCCCGTTTCCGGGCTTTTCATTTTTAAATCTAAATATGCTATCAATACCTACGACGACGGCGATTATTGCGTGCACGGGCAGCTTCTGCCTTTTTCCTACGCTTCACACTTGGGCTTTCGTAATGTTGGTGCTTACGCAAATCACGGAGGATGCCTGAACGCTGGCACTCCCGCCTAAAGCGGCGCAGAGCCCTATCGAATGACTCATTTTTACCAACCTTAATTTCCGGCAAACCTAATCCCTCCCTCCGCTGCGTACTTTCTGTTTTACGTTAACACATTTGAATACTTCTAATAGCACTAAAAATTGTACAATATATAGGTGGAAACGGTCAACTTGAAGAACCTTAGCAATCAAAAATTACACTTTTTGTCGACCTATCGCCAATTCAACTAGTTTACTGACCAACTGTGAATACGGCAACCCTGACGCTTCCCACAATTTCGGATACATGCTAACATCGGTAAAACCCGGCATAGTGTTCAATTCATTTACGTATATCTCACCTGTGTCCGGTTTAACAAACAAGTCAACTCTTGCAAGTCCACTGCATCCAGTGCATTTAAAAGATTCTGCCACAATTTTTTGTGCCTTTCGCGTAAGTTCTTCATCAAGCGGAGCAGGGATTATCAGTTTTGTCGCTTCGTCATAATATTTAGCATGATAATCATAAAATTCTCTTACGGGTACGATTTGCCCCGGAACAGATACCATCAGCTTATCGTTTCCAAGCACACTGAATTCAATTTCTAGCGCACCTTCTTGTGACGGTTCGATGAGTACCTTAAGATCATACAAAAATCCATCGTCAATAGCGCGTGGAAGATCTTCACTACGCTTTACTTTAGAAACTCCTAAGCTTGAACCGGAAGCGGAAGGCTTTACGAATACAGGATACTTTATCTGTGATCTAATCTCATCCAACACTGCAGCCCTTTGTTCTCGCCACCTCCATCGTTTAACGGTAATTGATGGTACACAGGGGACACCGTTGTTAGTTAAAACCATCTTTGCGGTGTCTTTATCCATACAAAGGGCCGATGCCAAAGTACCCGAACCCACGTAAGGTATACCCGATAACTCCAAAAGTCCTTGTATCGCTCCGTCTTCTCCAAATGTACCATGAAGTACGGGAAACACCACATCAATGTTAATTCGCCTACCATTCTCCGCATTACCTGTTTCATTGTGTTGCCCGTTTATCCATATTCCCGGCTTTTGCGGGTCGGGTAAAATATAACAAGAAGGTCCCAAATCTGCGGTCACTTCTGGATCTTCGTTTAAAAGCAACTTCTCAGGTCTTTCTACGAATACCCATTGGCCTTCTCTAGTTATACCCACAAGTATTACATCAAACCCGCTATCTAAAAGCGATTGAAAAACCGATCTGCATGACAAAACAGATATTTCATGCTCCCCAGATCTCCCCCCGCATAAAACTGCTACCAGCATTACAATACCTCCACCTTAACCTTGTGTACAGATTACCCTTGGGTTTTACCCCACGAATTCACATAAAAGCCCTTCAGGCAAAGTTTCAACTGCTTTCACTAAAATGATTTTGCCTTTAAGATGACTGGGTCCGCTAAACCTTACTTTAACGTAATTACGCGTGATTCCCTGTAAAAGACCGTTACGCGTTCTATCATCTTCTACCAAAACTTCTAGATCTTCGCCTAATAGTCTACGATGATAGTTAAGCGAAAGTTCCTCACCTAAAGCGATAACTGCTCTGCTGCGCAAATTCTTTTCATTTCCGGAAACTTTTCCGGGAAACTTATAGGCAGGAGTACCGGGCCTTGCAGAAAATCTAAATACATGAAGTCGTGAAAACTTAACTTGTTTGATCACCTCAAGAGTATCTTGAAAATCTTTTTCGGTTTCTCCAGGAAACCCCACTATTATATCTGCAGTTAAACCGATATCTGGTCTAACTTTTCGTACATCAGCTACTATATTTAAAAATGTCTTTACGTCATATCGACGCCCCATTTTCTTAAGCACCTTGTCACTGCCACTTTGCAAAGGCAGGTGGAGGTGATTGCATACTTGAGGAAATCTAAGACAATGAACCAGCTCCGGAGTTACATCGTGTGGCTCAAGTGAACTTATCCTAAGCCTAATAAGCCCTTCAATCTGGGTCAACATCTTAACTACGTGCGGAAGATTCACTTTTCCTTCCTCAAGATCTTGGCCGAATAACCCTATATGTGTACCGGTTAATATGATTTCTTTATAGCCTTTCTTTACGAGCGCCCGCGCTTCGCTAAGAATATCTTCTACAGGACGTGACCTTGAAGGTCCTCTAGCATATGGTACTATACAGTATGTGCAGAAATCATTGCACCCTTCTTGTATTTTGAGAAACACTCTAGTAAGGCTAGGCTCTCTCACAGGCGTTTCCTGAAAAGTTTGAAATTTATCGTAATCCCGTACCTTCACGGTTGTCTCGCCGGAAGATAAAGCTGTTTCAGCAACATCTACTAAAGATTGGCGATCTAGCACACCGGTAACGGCTATGACCCCGGGGATGTTCTCAACTTCCTCTTTGGCCACCTGAGAATAACACCCGGTTACCAGTACCTTAGCACCCGATCTAACTCCCCGCCTGATAGCTTGCCGACATTTTGCTGCACTTCTAGATGTAACTGTACATGTATTAACTACTAATAAATCAAAAGGTTCACGCTCAGTTACCACATAACCGGCGTCATGAAAAATTTGTTTCAAATAATCGGTATCGTACTGATTAAGTTTGCACCCGAAAGTCTTAAATCCAACCAATTTTTTAGTCAATACCGTACCCCCACACTTTACAATGATGCCCAAATACAAGAATAATCATCTTGCTTTCACATTATATAGGTTGAAGTAAGTGATGAAAAAGGTGTCGGTTTAGTTAAGCAGTTCGGAAACAGTAGCGGCCCCCAGATTCTTTTCCCGAAGCCCGACAATTATCTCAGGCAGCGCTTCAACAGTCGGTTCAGTAGGATGCATTAAGATCAAGGCTCCGGGTTTAGCAGATGCTAATGCACGTTTCCATATGGTTTCTGGTGCCGGCCTCCTCCAATCAACTGTATCCGCAGTCCATAATATGGTTTGGTAGCCGATTTCTAAAGCATATTCCACTGTAGAATCATTCCACTCGCCATACGGAGGGGCAAAAAGTTTTGAGGGGGGCGATTGTGCTGCTTCAGCTATCATGTTTTCGCCGTCTTTTATGACTGCATGGAGTTCCTCTTTAGACAAATATTCAACATGAACGTGGGAACCACCGTGATTACCGATTTCGTGCCCGTGAGATACCATCTCTTGTAGCAATTCGCTATTTTGCTCAGCCCATGTACCGGTAGGAAAAAAAGTGACATGTATATTCGCTTCTTTAAAAATCTTTAGCATTTCAGGAATATATTCTTCGCCCCAATCGACATTAAACATAAGCCCAACGCTAGCTTTGTCGACATTACCGCGTAATATTGGCGCCATTACAGGTAACAATGCCTGTGCCTGATACATGTTCACAATGTCAAAACTAAAACCTACGAATAAAACTAAAGCTAGAAACAAGCTAATAAAAAATTCTTTTCTAAAAACGACCATACTGAAATTACCTTCTTTATTTGCTTTTCTAAAAAATGATATGTGCGAAGTGGTCAAAACATGATTGAGATTTATTTGTGGATTTTAAATATATGCTCCATAATAATTGCACATGCAGCTATTGACGCCGTTTCGGCCCTAAGGATGTTAGGGCCAAGAGTTACTGGTTGTAGTCCTTTTTCCAACGCGGATTTTATCTCTAAACCATCAAAACCACCTTCCGGACCTATGAATATGGAAACTTCTTTAACGTGCCCTATTGCCTTAATTACAGTTTTAACAATTTCTCCCCGTTCAAGCGCCAATAAAGATACGCCCGGCAAATCTACATCCATCAGGTGATTGAATTCGACAATCTCCGAAATTTTCGGAATATTTAAACGCCCTGATTGCTCAGAAGCCGAACGCGCAATTTTCATCCATCTTGCTTTTTTAGATTCCATTTTCTTTTGGTTTAAACGCGGTATGGTTCGTGCAGTTATCACCGGATTTATAGAAGCAACCCCAAGTTCTGTTGCTTTTTCCACCACAAGGTCGAATTTACCGCCTTTTAGCACAGATGGATATAAATGTAGAGCATAAGACGGCAATTTGATTCTAACTGTATTAGATACGAGACCTACGACATGCTTTTTGCTAACTGTTTCCACCGTGACTTCGACTACTTCAACGTAATCAGATGCATTATTAGGTTTGCGATGAGGATGTGATTCTACTACCGCACGAAATGTTTCGCCCGGCCTTAATCTTTGGCTTAAGGCATGCCTTAGTACATCTCCCTTAAGAAAAACATACTTTTTCTTAAACATTTGCTTTAAGATAAAAAACTGCGGTGGAGTGTTTTTATCAATCCTAGACATGTTAATCGTCTCGATTGCCTCCGGCAGCATCCTTTATCCTTTGAAAAAAGGATCGGGTTTCAGTAACGGTTTCGCCTTGGAATTCACCTAGTTTTACCAAAAGTTCCCTTTCTTTAGATGACAATTTTGTAGGAACCCGCACGTTTACGCGTACCATTAAATCGCCTTTATTCTTGTATCTAAGTTTTGGCATTCCTTTGCCCCTAACTCGTAACACTGCTCCGGGTTGAGTTCCAGAAGGTACGGTTAATTCAATGTCACCTTCAAGGGTTGGTATAGTAGCGGTACCTCCTAATGCAGCCAAGGGAAAACTGATAGTTCTATCTATAATGAGATTATCGCCTTGCCTTTCAAATATGGCGTGAGGTTTTACAAATATCGCAACATACAGATCGCCAGACGAACCCCCTCGCAATCCGGCGTCTCCTTGGCCTGACAACCTTAAATGAAGACCGGAATCGGCCCCGGCAGGTATAGTCACTGATACAGTACGAATGTTACTCTTTTGACCTGAACCTTTACACTCTATACATGGTTTTTCAACGGTTTTACCTGTGCCTTGACATCTTGGGCAAGTTTTTAAGGTTGTCATAGTTCCTAACATAGTGTTAACCGTCGATCTCACTTGTCCTGTGCCATTACAATGCGGACACGTAATAACTGATGTGCCGGGCTCAGCCCCACTCCCATCGCAACGAGAACAAGATTCTACCCTGCGTATTCTTACATCTCTTTCCACACCTGTAAACGCTTCTTCTAAAGAAATTTCCACCTGCACTTCAAGATCTCTTCCGCGTACAGGACCTGTGCTGGTTCTACGCCTTGCCCCGCCGCTAAACATATCTTCAAAAGGTCCAAAAATATCGCCAAAAGGAAACCCGAAATCTCCTGGGCTGCGACCACCAAACGGGCCTGCCCCTCCTCCGGCACGCCCAAATGGACCATCGGCGCTTCCGTAAGAGTCATAATTAGATCGTTTGGTAGTATCTGAAAGCACTTCATAGGCTTCGTTAATTTCTTTAAATTTAGTTTCGGCCTCAGAATCATTAGGGTTTCTATCAGGATGATATTGTTTTGCAAGATTCCTAAAGGCGCGCTTTATTTCATCTTGGCTAGCATCTTTGCTAACGCCAAGCACTTTATAATAGTCTTTGCTCAAAAGTCTTCCTCCACACAACTATAAGATTAAGAACTGTCCCCAATGCTTATATTACCTCAACTTGCACGATATAAATGAGCCTTACACTTAAAACTGCAAATGCTGCATTTTTCGCGCTGAGCGAGCAGTTTTAGTCAATTTTCAATCATTTTTAAGTTTAAACTTATTTCAATCTCATTTCAACGAACAAAGTAATCGTTTAATTTTTCCTCGCAAAGCCTGACGATCGCAACTGCTCTTGGATAATTCATCCTTCTTGGCCCTAACAGACCTATTCTCCCGGCACTCTGGCCAAGTTTGAAAGTTCCATATACTATACTGAAATCTTTTATTTTTTGCATTTCGTTTTCTTCACCTATTGACACCGCAGGGACGGTAGTATGCGATTGAGAAAGAACAACATTGCGTATTAAGGCCCCGTTTTCCAGCACTTCCAATAATTCTTGAATCTTATCCACATCCCTAAATTCTGGTTGACTCAACAGGTTTGCTGTTCCGCCCATATACACTTTTTCTGCTTCGATATCCTCGGTAATAGTATGCAAAAACTCAGCTACTTGAATGATGATCTCGGCATAACGCGATGCTTCACGGCTAAGCAGCGATTGCGCCTTAGAATGTACTTTGTCTAACCCTACATGGCAAAAATGCTCCATTAATACGTAGGATACATATTCCATTTCGTCGCGTGACATGGTCGGAACATCTATAACGCAGTTTTCTACGACCCCGGCGTCACTAACGATAACTAAAATGGCCTTCCCGGCAGATGCAGGTAACAGATGGATAGCTTCAAAGGTAGTGCTATCATATTCCGGCCCAAGTACAAACGCAAGATAACTGGTTGCTTCCGATAAAGCTCGAACCGTTTCTTTTAGCAAAGATACCACGTCTCGGATTTTAGAACGAAACAATGACTCAATAATAGCTGATTCCCTGCGTGAAATTTTCACATCGGTCATAAGTTTGTCGACATAAATTCTGTAACCTTTATCTGAAGGGACTCTCCCTGACGAAGTGTGCGGCTTATCAAGGTATCCCATTTCCTCAAGATCAGCCATTTCATTTCTGATAGTTGCAGCGCTTACACCAAGCGGATACCTTCGCGCCACAGCCCTTGAACCAACGGGAAGCCCAGTTTTTACATGATCTTGAATTATCGCCCTGAGTATCTGAGCTTTCCTTTCGTTAAGTGTCAATTCCCACCCCCCTTTTTAGCACTCACGGCCAACGAGTGCTAATCATCTCGAAGATAGCACGGGAACAGTCGAGGTGTCAATAGAGCATCAGTTTTCTGCAATAAATGGAAAAACATCGCTTGACATAGCAATCAAATCCTTATAATCTTAGTAAAAATAGGATCTACGTGTAACAATTAGTATCCGACATGCGAAATGCAAAGAAGGCGAAAGTCTGCCGCGCAAAACTATAGAGTCTAAATTCAACTGTATACTTGGAATAAAATAGCTAGTTGCCGCAAGAAGTATCGCTGGCATTTTTTCGCATCTTATAACAAAATGCCAGTTAGTTCAAACATAAAAGCACCAAAATTGGGAGGAAAATTTGTGAAAAGGCTTGCTTTTGTTGCAATGCTAGTTTTAGCTATAGCAAGTTCCGTAACCGCAGGCACTTTATCTAGTTATACCATCGCAATTGACAACTTAGCTCATGGCAGTGTTACTGCTAAAGAATTTGTACTTGAGCCAGGCCAAACCAACACTATTTCAGAAAATGTTGAAATCGCACCAGGCGAAACTGTTGAATGGAAATTCAGCGTACAGAATCATGATGGTACTGTTGTAAGCGAAACTGCTATGGATTTGGATTTTACGATAGATATAGACGCCGCATATGGCAAAAGCGCCATAGAACCTTTAAAGATTAGCATTACGGACGAAAATGATAACACGCTAACGAAATTGGGTACCGGCACTATTAAGTTCTTTGACGAGTTTAAGTTAAGCGAAAGCAAACAAGAAAAAATTTACACCATCTTAATTGAATGGCCCTTAGGTGTCACCGATAGTATCTATTATGTCGGTGCTGAGCATGGAACATCGATTAAAGTGTCGGTCACCGGTATCCAGAAATAAGTTTGAGGCGGCATAAGCAATTAACAGTTCAAAAAACCAGGGAACTGCCGATTTTAAAGGCGGTTCTTTCTTTTCCGTATTAGTGTGGTAATATTAGCTATAGCAGTTTATAGAGGGAGAACTGCCCGATGCTTGAAACCAAATACACTACACCTGAACAAATTGAAGCGATGCGCCAAACTATTTTAGATGCTAAACAACCTGCCGGACGCCAGGCTATTCGTAAACGTAGGTATCAAAACCGACGGGATAAATTTAAATTGGTGCTGAAAGTTGCAGGATGGTTAACTTTCTTTGCGGTTATCTTATCACTTCTAGCAATACTGGCATCGGTAAACATTGCAAAATCAAAAGGTCAGATACCTGCTGTGTTTGGTTTTTATTTATATAAAATAGAATCGGGCAGCATGGAACCAACATTACCAGTTGGTACGATAATACTTTCGCGAAAACCAAAAAACCCCGACGCCTTACAGAAAAAGGACATCGTAACGTTTAAAACCATGTCCGGAACTACGGTTACCCACAGGATCATAGACGTGTTAACCGATGACCAGGGTAATGTGAATTACCGCACAAAAGGAGACAACCCTATCAATTCACCCGATATAGAATTACTTGTGCCTAATAGAGTCATCGCCGTGTTTTTAATTAAAATTCCTTTCACATAGTAGAGGTACTTAAGTGATACAAGAATCTAAACAAACGAAATGTGAATCAAGAGCCAAGAAAACGACTGTGTTTATGAAAGAAATCTCTTCGATAGAACATTATATCGATAAAAATAAAGAGTTCGTACCGGTATTAAAGGATATAAGTTTAATCATGAAAGAATCGGAATCTTGGGGAATTTACGGACGATCCCTTTTTGAAATCAAATTACTTCTAAAGATTATGGCTAACATTGGTCCATATCGCGATGGTAAATGCGTATTAGCAGAAAAGGGCATGATGCGAAAAAAACGTGTCGTTTTAGATCATGTCTTTTATATAGGCACCTCAACCATGCCTTACGATAACATGAACGTGTTAGAATTTTTGATGTTTGCAACTGCCCAACAAAAAGGCAGCTCTGTCTATCGTCAAGACGAAATATTCGAACTTTTAATAGATCTAGGTCTTGGTTACATTTCGCTATCGACCATAAAGAAATTAAACGAAAGCGAAAAATCTGTCATAACTCTAATAGCAGCATACTACTCAGACAGCATTATAATCGTATTCAATTTACCTGAATTTGAATTCGACACAGTTCTCACCGACGCTTTAGGCAAAATCTCAAAATTAATCGTAAACGCGGGAAAAACTTTGATAATCGGTACACAAAACTGCCCCCTTATAGAAAAAGCATGCACCCATACTGCATATGTGCGTGATGGAATTGTAATATATCAAGGAGAGGTGAAACACCTGCGCCGCGATTATGATAATCTGCTGCTCGTAGTTGAAGATGAAAATGTTTTGGAAATCAAAAACAATCTTCAGGTTTACTTGCCTGAACAAAATTTCTCAATAATCGATAACCGCCTTTTGGTATATGAAAATAGTGCGAATAGTTCTAACCCGTTTATAATTTACAAAAAAATTGTTGAAACTGGATTAGCTCCGCAAAAAGTAAAAATCAACCCCAAAACGGTAAAAAATGCCTATAGGGAGATTGACCGGCAATATGCTTTACGAAAACGATTATTTAAGTAAAGAATTTCGCCAAGGATATGCTGAAAACAAAATAAGTACTTCCAACAAAATAGTTTTTGGCTTGTTCATAGGTCTTTTTTCTTTCGCATTATATTTCATATTTCTCTTGCTTAAAGAAAGCGTGATTTACGATACGGTACCTGAAATCATGCAAGCTAGTTATTTTTCTACACTCTACATCTACATCCATACTGCTCTTGTGATGAACACCCTTTATTTCATCGTTAATTATGAGGACCTTTTCTTTTATGAAATTAAAAAGAACTCATGGTACCTATTAGTTAAAATGGGATACAATCCGAGAATAATGATTTTCGCAAAGCTAATGGCGATGCTGCTTTCAGTTACCTTCGTTTATACAGTAGGTTTTGCCTTTATTACTTTTTTGACGTTATTTTTAAAATATCATCTAGTTCTAGCCTATTTCCCCGCCTTGTACATCACCGGACTCATTGATTTAATTATTATAAGCGTTATCGCCATGATGCTATCGTTATTTATAAAAACTGTAACTAATGCACGCTACTTCATTTTCTTTTCTATCTTTGCCTTACAAATATTAAAGCACGCGTCTGGCCATTACACCGTGTTATCAAATAGGGTATCTATGCAGAATTTAGCTAATCTATTCAATTTGAACAGAACATTGTTTATGCCTGCGGCCGGGGCAATAGTGTTGGCATGTGGCATTGTATGCGTAATTAGGGCACGTATAATATCTATGTATTACAACTTTCCATACAACATGTATGAAGGTATTTTGCCATCTCGCTCGTCGGTAGTGTTAATTGATTCAGCAACAGGCCATCGCAAACCATTAATAGATTTTGAAAAGATAGCTCGCCGACAAAAAGCTCTCGATTTCGCCATTACTTCGTTTTTGATCGTATTTATTTTCGCCGCACTTTCTTTAAATACCTTGATTCTTATAATTAACGCTTCTACCTTCGGAAACGAATTTTCAATTAATGGGATCATTCCCTATATATTTAAATCTAAAACGATGGAACCAGCCATAATGCTTAATGACCTTAGCTATTTTGAAAAAATTGGGGATGAAGTAACGATTGATATAGGGACCATCATTTTATTTGAAGAAAATAACGTTGTTTATGTGGAAAGAGTTATCGATAAAAAAGAAGACGACTTTGTAGTTGACATTGACAATTATCCTCCTATGTCTGATGTGGGTGCTATGGTGAAGACAGTAAAGTTAGAAAACATTATTGGAATATACTATGGAAGAAACCGTTGGCTGGGAGCACTCATACTTTTCGCTAACACTGTGATAGGAAGAGTGACTTTTCTTTTGATACCTGCCGTTTTGCTGTTTTATCAAAAGCCCATAACTAAAAAAGTAATTGAAAGAAGGTCGGCTAATTATTAGCGTTAACACCTGTGAAAAATACGCCCTACAAGCAAGCACCTAATCGTTCGTCTCACGGTAGGGCGTATCATTTCATTCACAGAATACAGATTCTAATACGTTTTATTTCGGTTCGAGCAGCCACCTATCACCGGCATCCTTCCACTCGTAAAACCCGATGATGGTATTGCCACTTATAATATCGTCTTTGCCAGGTGAAATTTCGTATTCTTCATTTTCGTAAGTATAACGCCTGTCTGAAAAATGACTTCTAGCGTTTCCATCAAAGATATTATCTTCAATGACAAACTTTGTCGGTACCGCACCTATAGAAATACCATGAGCAGTGTTGTCGATAAATTCATTTTCCACAATGTCGACGTATGAATCATTGAAAACCGAAGTAATTGGAGTGTTAAAGTTGATGCCAGTTCGATTATTTTCTATAACATTGTGTTCAATTAGTATGCAGATTTCTGATAGCGCTACGGCCACGGTGTTTGCATCTACAAAAATACCGTTACCTTTATTGCCCTTTATGTGGTTTTTATGTACCTCGACACTAGAGTTGGTTATATGAATACCTGCATTCTTGACATCTTCCGTTCCTAGATTTTGGCCGTCGATAATATTATCTAAGATCTTGATACCTTCAACACCATGATCCGAAACTCCATAAGTTTGTTGGTCAGTGTGCCACGCTCCGATTTTGATGCTTGGACCCTGATTGGGAACCACTCTTTCGATCTTAAAATTTTTTATGGTAACGTTGTTAGCGAAGAAAATATCGATACGCCCTTTAATAACGGCTTCATGAGCCAAATTAAATATCCACTATTTTTATCTTTAAGA
>CAYORX010000010.1:0-55376 GCA_964406505.1 uncultured Eubacteriales bacterium | reverse complement strand
TTAAAAGCCTCACTTACGGTGAGGCTATATTGTTTTGTAAAGAAATTTATTCGATTCTTAATGCTTCAATTGGTTCAAGATTTGCAGCTCGGTTAGCAGGGAAAATACCGAAACCCACCCCAACTGCAATTGCTAATCCGATAGCAATTGTGGCACCCCGCCAAGGGAACACCGACGTGATTCCTACGATACTTGCAATGCCTTTTGCAAGCAATGTACCTGTGATTATTCCCAAAATGCCCCCTATGACGCTGAGTACCACAGATTCAAATAAAAACTGGCGTAATATATCTTGATTAGTTGCGCCGATCGCTTTGCGCAACCCTATCTCTCTTGTGCGTTCCACCACCGAAACGAGCATTATATTCATAATACCTATACCGCCGACCAGCAAAGAAATAAACGCGATTCCGCTTAGCATTAATGTGAGCGTTCGGCTTATGCTTTGGACGATATTAAGCATTTGAGTTTGATTGAAAAGTCTATATGCATCCTCGTCCCTAAATCGCCTGTAAAGGCGCTGCTGTACAGTGTACGAAATTGACTCTAGTGAATGTTCATCTTGCCCTTTAATGTAAAATGCGGCGAGCCCTCGTACTCCTAGAAGCCTTTCGGCAGTAGTGTCAGGAATAAGCACTTGATCATCTTCAGAACCGGCCATACCTCCACCCCGGGCCTCCATTACGCCGATAACCGAAAAAGTTTGGCCGCTTAATTTAATAGTTTCCCCCACGGGATTTGTTAGCCCGAAAAGTTCCAGCGCAACATTTTTGCCAAGCAAAGCAACTTTTTGACGTGTGTTAACATCTATTGAGGATATAAATCGTCCACTTTCGATGTGCATATCCCTAACTGTAGCGTAGTAATGGTTAACGCCAACTATGCTGCAGTTGAAATTACTCGTTCCATGCCTCGCAACACCTGATGAAGTGATTACCGGTGATACAGCAACAATACCGGGGATATCATTTACAATATTATGTAACTCATTTCGTGTAATGGTTGTGTCAGCACCGCGCCCCCTTATCGAAACCGTTAGAAGGTATGTGCCTAAAGACTCAATTTCGCCGGTCACTTGTTTTTGGGCCCCGTCGCCTACGGCAACTATCCCGATAACAGCTGCTACCCCAATAGTAACTCCAAGAATGGTAAGCGCTGAGCGAAGTTTATTAGCTAAAACAGCTCCAAGCCCCATTTTTAAAGTAGTGAGAAAATCCATCATTAAAACGCTCCTTAAAGATTTCCATTACTAGCTGCTACGATTTGGATTATGGGAAATGAAAGTTTAAATGTCCGGGGCCGAAAGGCCCTGAATCTTGGATGAACACTATTACAGTGTCGCCTTCTTTAAGCCCCCCTAGAATTTCGGCATAACTAGGGCTTATTAGACCGACTTCCACGGTTTTTAATTCTGCTTCCGAAAGAATTTTTTGAGCAATCATAGGATTTTGTTCAAATTCTTGCTGTATGTCGCGATCAGCCAAGTTGGGTATCGCCCAGACTACGTACTCGTCATTTTGAGATTGAAGTGCCTCAATGGGAAGAAGAAGCGTATCGGCTTTCGAATCTGTATTGATCACAACGTCGCAAGACATCCCCGACATCAGATTATCATCAGATTCAACAAGTATTTTTGCATCAAAAGTTGCGATACCAGCTATTGATTGTGCTTCATGGCTGATATTTAAAATTTCCCCAGGAAATTGTTTTCCCGGAACTGCTTCAGCGGTAATCGAGGCTGTTTGCCCCGGTCTGATTTTCCTGGTATCAATTTCATCGATTGGCAGTGTAACTTCCATTAAGCTAAGATCTGCGACTATCGCTATTATTGAATTTGGGGCTAAAGTGTCTCCTACTTGCGCGTTAATGTTGAGTACCGTTGAATCAACAGGCGCGGTTATAGTTTGAGATTTTAATTGTTCTTCTAGCGAATTCAATTTATTTCGAGCATGCCTTGTTTTGAGATGTTGAGTTTCGATTTGCGTTTCAAGATATTGTGTTTCCATTTCCAAAAGTATTTGATCTGTTTTTACAAGATCCCCTTCTCGGATCGATACTTTACTTATCGTGCCATCGGTCTTAGCGTTAACCCGTTTTACTACATCTATCAGTTGGTTGTCTTCGTGAGCAGACTTTACTACACCGTGTGCGGTATTAATTTTCACAATTGCCGACATCCCTGGTATCAGGGCACCTTGCCTTTCGATCTCAATGGTTACGGGGTATAGAACCACTCCGCCTTCTCGTGCTTCTCCCGTTTGACTTACATGCTCCACAGTTCCTTGGATATCGGATAAGAAATCCATAAAAAAAACAGTTGATTTTTGTCCTTGAACGATGTTTTGAACCTGGCTTTCATTGAAAAAACTTTTTACTTTCATGTGTGAACTACTTATATTGCATATTTGTTGGCCCTCGCGTACAGACTCACCCTGCTCTACGAAAAGATCTGTCAAGACACCCTGGGATGGACTTTTAACTGTTTGCCAAGAAAGTTTGTCCTCAAATTCCGATAACGTGTTTTGAGCTATTTTCAATTCTAGTGCGGCATCTTCAACTTGTAGCAAAAGTTCTTCTGTTTCAAGTTTAGCTAAGATTTGGCCTTCTTTGACGCAATCCCCCGGTTGAGCTAATATTTCTACAACTTTTCCCCCTGCTAGCGTTGATAATTCCCAACGGCGGTGCGGCTTTATTGAACCAGTACCGGTGACCGTTACTTCTATAGGCCCCCGAGCAACTTTGGCAAGACGAAATGCTTGATTATGGGTAGCGACCAGTAATTGTTTTCTAAAAGAGTTTGCCTTTGCAAACAACACCCCAACTATAATTAGCACTAAAAGGATCCAAAACTTCCTGCGACCCGAAAAAAATTTTTTGATTTTTCCCTTGATACCATCTTTTCTTGTTTTGGAAGAATCCATAACAACACCTCATCAGGTATATTGATATAATTGGAGATGGCAAATTCAATATAAGCACATCATGGCATATTTAGCTTGGTTACGGGTATAGACACTAGTTTATTTTATCACCGCTCAACGACTTGCTCAATCAGGGCATTTGCGGAGGATTAACGATTTTTGACGTTATTTCATGATAATTTTGTGTCATTAAAACTAGAATACGCGAAAAATGATAAAATTAATCTAATATATGTAATATGTATTGAAAAATATCAACCGTGAAAATTATCAAAGGGAGTTGAATTCGTTTGCAAACGACCTTAAGCCAATCACTCCCAGGGCTTTTCATAAGTTTTGAAGGATGCGACGGCTCCGGAAAATCCACTCAAATAGTGAAACTTACTAAAAGACTCAAATCCATTGGGTTAAATCCTTTAGTCACTAGAGAACCTGGCGGCACTGATTTTGGAGAAATCATAAGGCAATTGCTTTTGGATCCGGCAAGTCCTGATAGGACGATTTTGTCTGAATTACTTCTTTATGCTGCTGCTAGATCTGAATTCGTGTCTAAAATAGTTAAACCTGCTCTTGAGCAAGGTCATATCGTAATTACTGAGCGATATACTGATTCTACTTGGGTTTATCAAGGTTATGCAGGAGGAGTTTCTTTTTCGGACATAGAAAATATTAATGCCATTGCCACTGACGGATTGACTACTGATTTAACTTTATTACTTGACATAAAAGATTCTTCTGTCGTTACTAAAAGGCTTGCTTCGAAGCAAAGAGATAAAATTGAGTCTAGAAGTGAAAAATACCACAATATGGTCAGGGAAGGATACAGAACATTAGCAACACGGTTTCCGCATCGGATTAAGCGTATAGATGCTAGTTTAGATATGCACGCCGTTGAATCTTTAGTTTGGAAGGAAATCGTCAGAATTTTGGCCGGGAAGGAATATCGTTCGATTGGTAAAAACAAAAGGGGGGAAGGCTTGTGAAATTAATAATTGCAGTGGTTCAAGATAAAGATGTACCAAGGCTTATGGATGGGCTTGTTCGCGCAGGACATAGTGCCACAAAATTAGCCTCAACAGGTGGGTTTTTGCGGGAAGGTAACTCTACGGTATTGATTGGGGTAGACGATAATGAAACTGAGACAGTTCTGGAAGTGGTAAAAGAAACTTGTCGTGCTAGAGAACAGTTGGTGACACCGATAACTCCGGTGGGTCCGGCTGATTCATATGTGCCTTACCCTGTCGGTGTTGTAGTAGGCGGTGCTACTGTTTTTATTTTATCCGTAGAAAAATTTATCAAAGTTTGAACTGTGAAAAAATGAATCACATGAAATAGAAAAACGCAGTCAAGGTGGCCTAAATAAATTCGTGAATTCCCTTTTAAACGGGCAAGAAGTGCCGGTAAAAATACTTAAAACTGTACTTAATTCAGGTAGAATCGCACATGCCTATCTTTTTAAAGGTCCCGAGGGTTCGGGGAAAGCCGTGTTAGCTAAAGAATTTGCTAAGGGTTTATTGTGTTTAGGTCAACACGTTGCGGGAGAAATTATTACAAACGGTGTTGAGGTCTTTTCGTGTGGTGTATGCGTTTCTTGCACTGAAGTTTCTAAGGCTACGCATCCTGATTTATTCATGATAGAGAAAAATGGTGCAAGTATTAAAATTAAAGCGTCTCATGCTGTGCTTAAAGAAGTCCTTACGCGTCCGTTTGTTTCAAAACGCAAGGTTTTTGTCATCGACGAGGCAGAAACCTTGACACCTCAAGCCGCTAATGCTTTGCTTAAACTTTTGGAAGAACCGCCGGCCTATGTAATATTTATATTAACAACATCTAACGAATCGTCTATTCCGGACACAGTTGTTTCGAGATGCCAGGTGATACCCTTAAGAGCATTGCCAAGTGGTGTAATTGCAGATTACCTTAAAGATAAGCACGGTGTTTTGGAAGAGGAGAGCTGGGAAATTGCAAACTTATCGGGGGGCAACATCCATAAGGCAGTTCAGCTTCTTTCTCAGATAAAGGGCCAATCTATTACCGGGAAAGAATTAGTCGGGCGGATTACCGCAAATTCTCCTATAAACTTGGCGCTTGAATACTCAAAGGCGTGTATAAGGGAAAGGAGAGAGGTCCTTGCGACTCTTGAACTCGAACTTGCTCGGAAATTAGATGAGGTGGTAGAAAAAGGTAAATATCGAAAACACGAAGCTAATGTAGCCGACGATTTGAAGCAGAATTACCGATTAGTAAAGTCGGTTGTGCGAGCGAAAGAGCGATTAAACGCTAACACAAATTCTTTCCTTGTGTTTAGCACATTGTTTCTAGATATACGAAGATGTTTATTGGGTCAATATGAGGCAGTATGAATTGAAGAAACCTCCAAATGGGGAGAATGCTATGCCAATAGTTGCAGGAATCAGGTTTAAAGACAAAGGTAAGGTTTACTATTTCGACCCTTGCGATTTATCTGTTACTACAGGAGACAAAGTACTTGTGGAAACGGTCAAAGGAATCGAAATGGGTGTTGTAGCTGTGGAACCTAAAGAAGTTTCGGAAGACGAGCTGGTTTTACCCTTGAGAAAGGTGATTCGCCTAGCTGACGAAGAGGATTTAAAAACTGCTGCCGAAAACAAAAAGAAGGCCGTAAGAGCTATGGATATCGCAGCGAAGAAAATAGATAACCACGATTTGGAAATGAGGCTTGTGGATGCCGAATATATGTTTGACGGGTCCCGCGTTACTCTTTATTTTACTGCGGATGGAAGAGTAGATTTTAGGGAATTAGTAAAAGATTTGGCATCTGCGCTTAGGACTAGAGTTGAACTTAGGCAAATTGGTGTGAGGGACGAGGCAAAACTTTTTGGGGGATTGGGTCCTTGTGGCAGGGAATTGTGCTGCGCCAGTTTCTTGGGTGAATTCCGACCTGTGTCAATCAGAATGGCGAAAAAGCAAAATTTGCCACTTAACCCCTCGAAAATTTCCGGAAGATGCGGCCGTCTTTTGTGTTGCTTGAGATTTGAAGCGGAAAACATTGATGCGGTAAAGGCGCGGGAGACGCCTATCAAGATAGGAGCACAAGTGATTACTGAAGCTGGTATCGGTAAAGTTACCAAATACGATAATACAAAAAAAACATTGACAGTGTCATTGGAAGATGGCACGGTGTGCGAGTTTCCCGAAGAAGAAATTGACGAGATTGAATGATAGAAAACAAAACGGAGCTGTGATTGAATGAATGGGTATTCCGGCGCTATATTGAGCCCCGGCACTCTTTATGTGTGTGGTACTCCGATTGGAAACCTTTCCGATGCTTCTTTTAGATTGTTGGAAGTGTTACAGGACGTGGATCTTGTGGCTTGCGAAGATACCAGGCGAACTATGAAACTTTTAAGCTATTACGAAATAAAAAAGCCTCTTGTATCGCTTCACGAACACATTGAAGTACAACGGTCTGGAATGATATTAAAAAAATTGGCAGAAGGCAAATCGGTAGCATTAGTGTCAGATGCTGGTATGCCACTTATTTCAGATCCCGGCGCGGTATTAGTACAGCAGGCAAGGGACAAACAAATTCCGGTCGCCATCATCCCGGGACCGTCTGCTGTAACCGGTGCGTTATCTCTTTCTGGATTTAATTCTTCTCGATTCATTTTCGCAGGTTTTCCTCCTCGTAGGTCTGCGAAACGCCAAAGGTTCTTTCTTGAATGGATTAAACCCCATGTGCCGCTAGTGTTTTTTGAATCACCTTATAGGATACTTAAATCTCTCGCAGATCTTAAAGCAGTTTTTCCCACTATTCAAGTGAGTTTATGCCATGAGATGACTAAGATGCACGAAAGTGTAATTACGGGCAATTTACTACATGTTTACAAAAAGTTGGAAGGAATGAAAATTAAAGGTGAATGGACTGTGGTGGTGTATTTAGAGAATCTTCCAAATAAAAAGGAGGCAGACTAGTCTTGCCTCCCCCCCGTAAGCAATTATATGGTCGATTTTATAACAGCTAATACTTTTAAGTCCGTTCAGTATAACACCGTACGTATAGGCTCGTATTTTTATCTGTGAGCCGAATACTAATTTTTCGTTTCGAACATGGAGGAAATTTCTTTTAAACAGTTCTGACAAACTCGTTTCCCTTTGTATATTTCTACCCCGGCTGCGTTGCCGCAAAAAACACAGGCCGGCTCATATTTCTTAAGAATGATACTTTCGCCATCAACATAAATTTCCAAAGAATCTTTTTCGCCAATATCGAGAGTCCGTCTTAGTTCGATGGGAATGACTACCCTTCCAAGCTCATCGACTTTTCGCACCACCCCGGTTGATTTCATCATTTTGGCTCACCTCTTTCTCCCGCTCTTTCCCCCAAATTTCGACAAATCCGTTACATAATAGATACCAGACGTGCCAGAAATCGTCAAGTGTTTTGGAGCAATAATTGGATAAATGCTCAAAACTTTCATATTAAGGGTTAAAATGCAAAGAGGAGGAACGTGATAGAGGGACTAAGGTAACATTATTTTAATCTAATTATTGCATAAACGGTATATGTCTATTTTGCTATTTCCTGGAGGGAAACTTGATTATGTATCAATATAAGGGTATAACCTTCATAGTTTTTATTAACACGAATTTAGCTTAATGAAAATCTGTCGTTAACCGTAACAAAGGATAATTTTGGGAAAGGATGATTTGACTTGTCGCAACTAATTAACATAGACCAGTTTGGCAAAATCGATTTAAGAGTTGGCGAAATTGTTGAATGCGAAAAAGTAGAAGGTGCGGACAAACTTTTGAAACTTCGTGTAAATTTGGGCACTGAGCCCAGACAATTGGTGGCAGGTTTGGCCGGATATTACGAACCTGATAAATTGATAGGCAAACAAATAGTTGTGGTGTGTAATTTACAACCTGCGGTTATTAGGGGCGTTAAATCAGAGGGTATGCTTCTCGCCGTGAAAGATGACGATACACTAGGAGTGTTAATCCCGGAACGAAGGGTGAAAAATGGCAGCAAAGTATCATAAACATGAAATGAATAAGCAAGTGATTTTTGACACCCATGCTCACGTGACAGATCGTTCATTCGACAAAGATAGAATCCAGGTTATTAAACGGGCTCAAAATTTGGGTGTCACATTTATGGAAGTTGGGATTGATGAAAAGTCATCTTTTAAAAGTCTTGCCTTGGCCGAGAAGATTGATGGAGTTTGTGCGGTGGGTATTCATCCTCACTATGCATCTAGAAGTCAAGATATTGAGGATAGGTGGAATCAAATAGAAAATATTGTAGCACAATCACAAAGAGTGAAAGCTATAGGGGAAATAGGTCTGGATTATTTCCGTAATTTGTCGCCAAAGGAAGCGCAAATTAAATGCTTTGAAATGGGTTTAGATGTTGCAAATCGTTGTGGGCTGCCCGTGATTATACATGAACGCGAATCGTCTGATGACGTGGTATCAGTTGCACGAAAACACATGATTGGAACGCCCTTGATATTTCATTGTTTTTCAGGCGGGATTGATCATGCTCGCAAATGTCTTGACCTTGGCGGTTATCTAGGTTTTGGGGGACCATTGACTTATCCTAGGAACGGTTATTTGAGAGATATGCTTAAGTTTCTTCCTAGCGATAGGTTGTTGGTAGAAACAGATTGTCCATACTTACCACCTCAAAGTTTGAGGGGCAAACGAAATGAACCTTCATATATTATCGAGGTTGTCAATTGCATTGCTGAAATTTTGGACAAAAAGCCTTGGGAAATCAGTAACATTACATTGATGAATGCTCTACGCGTGTTTGCTATTGAAGGGCATAAATGGTAAAGTTTATCAGTGCAACTGAGGTATAAATCCGACAATATGAAAAACAAGGATATTTCACACAGATTTTCACATAATTATAGACAAGGCATTAGCTTGTCATAAGGTGGCGGCCGTAGTTTCTATAATGTTTAAGTGTTTGTGAAATGTATTGACAACATAGATATCGGGAGGTGTCTGCTTGCGTAATTGGAATGGAGTCATATGCAAGCGGTCTATTATTTGGTTGGTAGTAGGTTTTATGGCTGTTGTTGTTATCGGTGTAGGCGTAATTTTCAATTCACATATATGTAAAATTAACTTAACTTGTTGGGACAGGGAAATTTCATTTTCCACACGTTTGGATACTGTAGAAAAGGTACTTGAAGAACTTAACATATATTTAGCCCCGGGGGATCTGGTAACACCTGCGCTTGATACAACCATTGTGGATGGACTCGAAATAGAAATTTCTAGGGCACGCCCTGTGTTTATACATCGGAAAGGTAAAAGCATTCCGGTATTCACAGCGGAAGGCTGCGTAGGATCGATTTTGAGTTCGGCTAACATTAAAAGGGACGCAAACGATGTTGTCTATCCTGACATAGATCAAAATTTACCCGAAGATCGTATTATCAAAGTGGCCAACATTACATACGGAGAAATTTTAGAAGAAGAATTGATTGACTATGACACACAAAGGCGCGAAGACAGCTCCTTAGAAGCCGGTATTACCAAAATCTATAAGCCAGGCGTTAAAGGGCTCATGCAAATAACTTATCAAGTCAAATATGAAGACGGAATAGAGGTTTTTAGGGAAGAAAAATCTAGAAGCAAAGTAAAAGATGCTTCGCCTCAAGTTATATTGGTAGGGTCTTTGCAACAAGTATCACGCGGCGGTCAAGATATTCGATTTGATAGAGCTTTGGCGGTTAAATCTACGGCATACTGTCCTTGTGCCTTATGTTGTGGTGCTACCGGAGTTGGTAAAACGTGTACGGGCGTTCCGGCGGCCAAAGGAGTAGTCGCGGTAGATCCTGAAGTTATTCCCCTTGGGACGCGCGTATATATTGATGGCTACGGGTATGCCTTGGCGGCTGACGTAGGTTCGGCGATCAAAGGTAACAAGATCGATGTTTGCTTCGATACCCATGCGGAAGCTCTGGCTTGGGGGTTAAGGGATACCAAAGTGTATATCCTAAAACAATGACAGATATTTCGTATGGCCAAATTATGAGCGAGTATGGAATTAGATTAAAAAAGCGGTTGGGCCAACATTTCATGGTAGATCCCGGACTTTTACGCAGTATTGCAGAGCATATGGTTCCAGATCAGCCGTGCGTCGTTGTGGAAGTAGGTGCGGGAGTAGGGACGCTTACCCGAGAACTTTGCAATAGAGCTCGATGGGTATACGCATTGGAAATCGATAGAACTCTTGAGTCCGCTGCTTTAAGAATTACCCGGGATATTCCCAATCTTTCTTGGGTGTGGGGTGACGTCCGTGAGTACGATCTTTCGGGGGCTAAAATAAAAAGTGCATATCCTACTATGCCCTTGGTGCTTTGTGGAAACCTACCTTATTACATTACCTCTGAAATCATTTATTCGGCATTTATAAACAGATCGCTGTGGAATCGCCTTTCATTTGTGGTTCAAAATGAGCATGGTCAGCGGATGACGGAATTGCCCGGTTCGCGGCAGTTTGGTCGGCTGTCATTATGGTGTCAATATCGTTCGAAGGTAACGATGAAAAGGAAAATCCCTCCTAAAGCCTTTTTACCCCCACCAAAGGTGGATTCTTGTTTAATAAATATGGATGTTTATGATGAGTTTCCGCTTAATCTACAGGAAGAGGAAATGCTTGATCGTGTTTCCCGAAAAGTCTTTTCTCAAAGGCGAAAAACAATAGCTAATTCACTTGTGCCACTCGTGGGAGGCAAAGACAAGTTACTCCAGTTAGGATGCAAATATGAAATAGATCTTACTAAAAGGCCCGAAGAAATGACAATGATTGAATACATTACCCTTGCGAAAGTATTAACTTCTGAAACTTCTAAAATTGGGCTTTGATAATTGCTTCCGTTTTAATTAGATCGCAAAAATAGATGCCTTAACTTAGGTGTGATAGTTTTTGCTTGCGGTTTGTGAATTATTGTTCAAGAATTGTCGGAATTGAGACTACAATTGCGTAAATGATAGAAAAATGTTAACATTAGGTGGTAAAAGATCTCCAAGGAGGATGTAGCATTGCAGTTTATAAGTCCCTCTAAAGGGTCAATGACATTCCAAGCAATGTTTCAGGATATCCTCGATTTCGTTGCCGAAAACCCCGAATCTCAATATAAACTTATAGTCGGCAGCGATTCCCAATCAAAGGAAAATGTTTGTTTTGTAACTGCAATTGTAATACACCACATAGGCAAGGGCGGGAGGTATTATTACACACGCTCTCACCTGATGAAAATGCACAGCATGAGACAGCGAATTTTTTATGAAGCTTACCTAAGTTTAGATGTGGCTAGCAAATTAGCAGGTGAATTGTCTCAAAGTGGGCATAATGATCTTAATGTGGAAATTCACCTTGATGTAGGGAAAAATGGCGAAACAAGATTTATGATCAAAGAACTTGTAGGTCAAATTGTAGGAAGTGGTTTTTCCGCTAAAATTAAGCCGGATTCATACTGTGCTTCGCAAGTAGCAGATAAGCATTCTAAATAAATTACGATAATAACATATGACCGATCTGATTTCGGAAGTGAAAGGAGGGGTGTTTGTTGGGCCAAGCGAAAGTGTCCATTGATTCTATTAAAATGAAACTTGATTCCCATTTAGGGGAAAGAATAAAAGTTAGAGCTAACCAAGGTAGGAGACGTATCTCTATAAAAGAAGGAATTTTGGAAAATACTTACCCCAGCATTTTTGTAATACGGTTAGACGATGAATCCCGTCGTGCAGTAACGTGGAGTTATGCCGACGTTTTAACCGATTCAGTTGAAATACAATTTCTTGAAGATACGCACTCGATCTCTGCTGATTGTTAACTGATTCGGCCAGATGTTTTTTCTAGTCGGGGTGACGGCTTTTTCGGTTGAATCAGACTATTATATGCCTGTCTCGCTCTTTTCCATTCAGATGGGTGCGGCTCAGATTCAGAATATGAGCATCTGCAAAATAATTTTGTTATATAATCAAAAGATTTAAGAATATTCAAACACGAAATATTTTGTGAGACGCCGTTCAGATATTCAAATGGCGTCTCGTTTTTTCTACGAGCTATGCTTTTTTCACTCATTGCTTTAAGCGAATACACGTATAATTCATGTATATTTTCGGGATCAGTGAGTTGCCTCGTCTGTAAAAATTTAGACATGTTATGTTTAATGTACGATGCAAATTTATTTACAAACTTTTGCGCTAAGTTTCGTAATGTGCCCTTTTGTAAAAGACTCTCCCTAGTTTCGGTCATGCGTGTAGTATGTGATTTTGCCAAGTTTTTGTTAAGTAAAAAACGCCATATAAGCCAAAGGCATATAGTTATAGTTGCGGCTATAATTATGCCAGTAACTAGTTTCGGAATTTCCACGATCTTTTCTTCGGACTCGATTCTTTCAATGGTTCGATTTAAAAACGGCTGAAACTCAAGCGCTTCTATTGGAGCCCATTTGATTAGTTGTTTTAGGCGTTTAACGAACCATTCCGCCATCCACGCAATCGGAATGGAGGCATATATAACTAAAAGCGCTATTAGTTCGCTTAAGTTTTTAATAATCCAAGTTGCCAATGATACAACATTTTGACTTTTTAATGACATTAAGATCGCTAGAACCAACGCAAATGCTAAAAACGTCGTGCTAGAGGCAGTCCAAAAACGATCGTGCTTTGAATGCGTTTTAATTATAGTTTTTTGCTGATGCAGCCAAGATATATTTAATAAGGCAATGAATGCGAAGACAAATGTACTAGCGGCCAAATGTGGTTGAATAGATTGTCGAAACGCAGCAAACACTGCCAAAATTAAAGTGCCTCCAAGTGCATTGCGCTGAGAAATTTGAATGTTCGCGCCACGTTTGCGATTAATTCCTTGTATCGAGCAAAGCGCCCATATCATCATATAAGCTAATATTTGAGTAGTCGATATTGTGCACTGGGGAAGCAGATCAGGTTTTATCCAAATTACGCTTAGGGTGGTGCCGAACACAAAAATCGGAAATGTCCAGCCAATGGTTATCATATCAATATTACGAATGGCATTTGAGTAATTATTTAGAAGGTTTAATGAGTAACCCCACAAATAACTCAACACGATTATGATGTATATGTGTGCCTCGGGTGTTGTTTCAAGGCGGCTAAAGAAAATTTGGAATATGTTTCCCCAAAAAACTAGCGTAAGCATCATCCCTAAAAACAAGTCAGTTAATACGGTCAAAAATGATCACCCCGGTTTGTTCTTGATTTTTTAGATCAACGCGCATATAGACGGGGAGCCGTTTAGCTATTTGCACGTAGCTTTTCTTATATGTTTTGGGCGAATGTACGAGCAAAACAATTATTGAGAACCCTTCATTAGCTAAAGACAGTATGCATTCGCAGTCTGCTTGGGACATGTGGGGCAGAATAACTAAAATCGTCGTGTCTTTGCCGATGTTATATCGGATTTGTTTTAGGGTTTTGGAAAATGGCATCCAGGGAAGAGTTATGCGAGCTAAAGCTTCAAGAATTTGTTTTAAATGCATCTTAGATAGGCCGGGCGCGATAAAAAGCGATCCTTTGTTTGTACCAAGGGAATTCGCAACAATGCCAAAAGGCGTATCGATTTTGAGCATATCATTACATATAGATGCTGCTATGGCTATGACATCTTCTAAACTTTGCGAATCAATTCCTTCCCACAAGTATTCACAAGTGGATAAGTTAAGCGCTATAAGCAATTTTGATTGGTTAGTAGGTTCTAGAACTTTAACCTGTAGTTGTCCAGCTTTTGCAGTGGCTTTCCACGCTATTTGGTTAATAGGAGTTTGGCCATCGTATTCGCGGGTGCCCGCAATTGATAATGGGTCGGGGTGAAGCCATCCTTTTGCTGATATCAACCCGAAGGGTGATTTTGCGTTTAATGGCAAACCTTTGATCTGAAATATTTGTGGATAGACAGTTAAAGAATCATTTTTGTGTGATAAAAGGTTAAGGGTCTTAAGCCCCAACGGGTCGCCTACCGTTAATTTAACTGGTCCCAAATTGAAAACTCCTCGTCTAACGCACGAAATGTTGAAGGTTCTTTCCACCTTTTCAAACCATTTAAGATGCATAGTATTAGATAGTATCGCCCTGCCTGGTGCGCCGGGTGTTAGTGGCAAATTTTCGAATGCTTTGTCGTCTGGAATGATATCGTCACATTTAAGCCAAAACACCGGCAAGAGTTTATGATTTTCTACGCATATTGTAAATTTAACTGAATCACCGACAAAAGCAGTAGGCGGGTTTGATTTACGGCAATAATTTAAGTGCTTAACGGCGTTCTTTACGTACCAATCCGCGACGATGCCGCTTAATGACAAATACATTCCTGAAATGATAATCAAAGGTGTTTTAGTTATGACTCCTAAAACCGACACAAACATTCCACAAACTAAAAACGTTTTGTTACTCATTAATACTTATGCTCCGAATCTTCGATGGGAACCCGTACTTCGTTTAAAGTTTCTGAAATAACCTCTTCAGGGGTAAGACCACGAAGGGAAGAGCCCTGAGCTAATATTAGTCTGTGCGCTAAAACTGGAGTTGCAAGAGCTTTTACGTCGTCAGGCAGCACGTAGTTTCTCCCTTTTATAAAAGCATAAGCTTTTGATGCAATGCCCAAAGATAAGGTTGCTCTTGGACTTGCGCCTAGATCGACGGTTTCGAGTGTGCGGGTATGTCTGCAAATAGAACTGGCATAGGAGATGATGTGCTTTGCAAGGTGCACTTGCTTAACTTTACATTTTAAATATTCAATCGTATCACGGGTTAATGGATGATCTTCAAATGTTATCGTGGAACCTTGTTGGAACCTTTCAAGTATTTGTTCTTCCTCATTTGCAGAGGGATAACCAAGTTGTACACGCAATAAAAACCTATCTGTTTGCGCTTCTGGAAGCGGAAAAGTGCCTTGCAGTTCAACAGGGTTTTGAGTGGCAATTACAGTGAAGTGCGGTGATATTTTGTGAGTTAATCCATCTATGGTTACCTGTTTTTCTTGCATGCACTCTAACAAGCTTGATTGCGTACGTGGCGTGGCTCTATTTATTTCGTCCGCAAGCAATATGTCCGTGAAAACCGGTCCCGGTTTAAATTCAAATTCAAGCGTTTTTTGGTTAAAAATATTTAGACCGGTAATATCTGTGGGAAGCAGGTCGGGTGTAAACTGAATGCGTCTAAAATTTAATCCCAGACAACGTGCAAAAGTGCTAGCTAAAACGGTTTTCCCTACTCCCGGTACGTCTTCGATCAGAACATGTCCATTGCTTAAAAATGCGATTAGAATAAGTTCAATGGCTTGTTGATTTCCCACAACGATTTTTGACATCATTTGTTTGAAGCGGTCTATAGCTAAATTTCCTTCACTTAATACCATCGTTTCACCCCCGCGATTTGGAACAAATCGTATACGTAAGCTTCTGGTTTGCGCGCTCTATTCCTTCAGGTGTATTAGTTAATTCATTGTTTTTTATAAAACAATACTGAATCCCGAACCTCCTTGCCCAAATTTACATAAGGTGTCATGCAGTGTTGCTTATGTAGAAGGGAGGGAGGCACGATGGATTTGGTGTTTAAAGTTCTTAAACAGTGTGGGTCAAGACTTATGGACTTACCAAATGTTATTGGTGTCGGATATGGGCACAAGCACACTCGGGGGAGGAACACGGGAAAGGATTCTTTAATAGTTTTGGTAGAAAAGAAAGTTCCTTTGGAAGAACTTAACTCCAATCAAGTTGTTCCTCGAAGCCTAGATCAATGCTTACTCGATGTAGTTGAAGTGGGGGAAGTTGTCGCTCTTAATCGTACCGACCGTCAAAGGCCTGCCAGACCCGGAGTGAGCATAGGACATTTTAGGGTTACTGCAGGAACCTTTGGAGCAGTGGTATACGATATTAAGACGGGCGAACCTTTAATTTTGTCTAACAACCATGTTTTGGCGAATTCAACTTCTGGAAACGACGGACGGGCCAAAATAGGAGATGCGGTATTGCAACCGGGAAAGTATGATGGTGGTACGGAGGAAGATGTTATTGCAAAACTCCATAGGTTTATTCCTATTGAACTTGAAGTATCGGCGCCTGATTGTAAGGTCGCTTCTGTCGCTCAGAACATTGCCAATCGGTTAATAAGAAAAGTGCGGCGTAATTATGAGATCAAGATCGAACGGTTTAGCACTGCGGCGAATTTAATAGATGCTGCCGTTGCTCGGCCTTTGTCTAAGAGTTATATTTCTGAAAACATTATCGATGTAGGGATCCCTAAAGGAGTTTCTCAGGTTGTCGTTGGGCAAACGGTGAAAAAGAGTGGGCGTACCAGCGGTACCAATACTGCACAAGTGAGGGTTGTTCATGCGACAATCAAAATAAGTATGGGGGAAATTGGTAGCGCGACGTTTACAGATCAAGTGCTTACAACAAGGATGGCGCAACCCGGTGATAGCGGTGCCGTAGTATTAGACGCGCACGATCATGTTTGCGGACTATTATTTGCCGGTTCTGATACAATATCGGTGTTTGGGAAAATTCAGAATGTATGTGAGAAGTTAGGCGTTAGATTTTAACGGGATTGAATTCCAGGAAGAGGAACATGATCAAATATTACTCATATGCCAAAATTAACCTTGGTCTTAGCATACTTGGGCTCAAAAAAGATGGTTACCATGAGGTTGCTACTTTAATGACGCCGATAGATTTAGCTGATATCGTCCATGTTGAAGCTAAAGGTCGGGGGGGGATTCATATATTTTGTCCCGGGTTGCCGGGGTTGAGTCCGAAGGATAACCTTGCTTATAAAGCTGCCATGAGTTTAACTTCCTCAACATTTGAATCTAAAGGTGTTGCTATTACGATTGAGAAAACTATCCCCCCAGGCACAGGTTTAGGAGGTGGGAGCTCAAATGCGGCTGCTACGTTGCTTGCAATTAGAGATTTACTGTACAAGAAATATAAATTTGACACCAGTATTTTGCTGAAAAAGGGAGCCGAGATTGGCTCTGATGTTCCTTTTTTCATCGGACCCAATTCAACTCCCCCTATGTGGGGAACGGCGTTGTGTACCGGTAGGGGTGTAAAAGTTCGTCCTGTCGATTCTTGTAGATATTGGATTGTACTAGTTCTGCCCCATATTCACGTATCTACACGGGCATCTTATTCCTACTGGGACTCCCTTAACCCTAGTGCGCGGATATTTTCAAAACAAGTGGATTTTGATAACGCTATTCAAATGGATCCAAGAATCGTACAGCTTATGCAAGCTCTTACTTCCTGCTCGCCCAAGAGACTAGGTTTAACTATTTACAATGATTTTGAAGAATCGGTGTATGCTTGTTATCCTAAATTATCTATAATCAGAGAGAAACTTTTACTTTCAGGTGCTTTTGGAGCCACGCTTACTGGTAGCGGTTCGGGCATATACGCGGTTTGCAGTTCCCGAGGACATGCCGAAGATGTGAAGAATCGATTAATAGGAATGTTAGATAAGGGGCTTTTCGCCAAAATAGTAATTGCTAGGACGGGGGTGAACATGGGATGAAAATAAATGCTGTAGTTTTGGCCGCCAAGGCTAATACGGGGCAATTGGCTTCTGTAAGCGATGAAAGTTTTGAAGCCAACATAGATATTCACGGAAAGCCCATGTTGGCCTATACGCTTTCTATTCTGGAAGAGCATGATGCGATTTCTAGAATAATTGTTGTAGGGCCTAAAACAGAGCTTAAGAATTTCCAAAGTGGCAAAACTAAGATAGTGAATCCGGGCGGTGAACTCATTGAGAATGTAAAAATTGGTTTGGATTGTACTGACACTGAATTCGTACTGGTTTCTTCTTCAGATATCCCTTTGCTGACCCGGCATGCTTTTAATGAATTCGTTGAGGGTGCATTGCGGCTAGATGCAGATTTTGTTTATGCTGTATCAACAAAGGAAGAGTGTGACAAAAAGTACCCGGGAGTGCATCGTACTTACGTAAAAATTAAGCATATGACACTTACCGGAGGAAACTTATTTTTGGTGAAAAAGAAAGTAGTTTGGGAGACATGGCCAGTGCTTGAAAAGATGCTAAAGCATCGAAAATCTCCTCTTAAAATGGCGTCAACTTTTGGAATAAGGTTTTTAGCTAAGGTTTTTTTAGGGCTGGTAAGTCTTCACGAAATAGAAGAATATGTAAGCGGTATACTAAACATTAAATGTAAAGCAATTCTATCTGCACCTGAAGTTAGTGTAGATGTGGACAAACCTGAGGATCTCGAACTTGTAAGATATGTATTGGAGAAATGATATAATACTTTGGGAGAGATTGAAATGATTCAGCAATCAAAAATAGCTGTGGTAATACTTGCCGCCGGTAAAGGTACTCGCATGAAATCCAGTCTTCCGAAAGTATTATTTCCAATTTGCGGGCGTCCAATGATAGATTATGTTCTTGATACGGCGGTAGCTGTTGAACCTAAAGCGATAGTAGTTGTCGTAGGACATAAAGGCGAACAGGTATCTGACAGTATTATAAGTGGCTGGGCAAAGGCAAACGATATGATCGAAAATGTGAGATTTGCGTGGCAAAAGCAAATGAAAGGCACTGGACATGCTGTTATGTGCGCGCAATCTCATCTAAGTAGTGATTGTGATAATGTATTGATTCTATGTGGTGATACACCGCTCATTACCGGGGACATGTTGCAAAAGTTAACTTTGAATCATATATCATCGAATGCTGATCTATCGTTGGTTACGTCATTGGTCGATGAGCCTGGTGATTATGGTCGTATTCGCAGAGATAAAACCGGAAATATTAAGGGCATTGTTGAGGCGAACGATCTGCTTCCGCCTGATATGAATATCAGAGAGATCAATGCAGGAATTTATATAGCCAAGAAACGAACTTTGGACGCCTTGTTATCCAAACTAGATGATAAAAATGCAAAGCAAGAGTTTTATCTTACAGACATTGTAAGAAAAGGTGTTGAGGCTGGGTGTACAGTTTCCACATTACTGTGGAAGAATGCAACGACCATTCAAGGAGTAAACGATAGATATGCTCTTACATTTGCTGAATCGTATTTGCGACAAACTATTTTGCGCGGTTTATGTTTATCTGGTGTTACCGTACGTGATATAGAAAACACCTATATAGATTATGGAGTCCAAGTAGGTTTCGATACAATTATAAATCCAGGCACATTACTCACCGGTCAAACTAATGTTGGCAGCGGATGTATAATTGGTCCGAATTCTCATATTGTTTCGTCGGTAATAGGTGATCGGTGTGAAATTCAGTTTTCCGTGGTTGAAAATTCCAAGATCGGGAACAATGTAAAAGTTGGGCCTTTTGCCCATATAAGACCTGACACGATTATAGATGCTAATGTTTCCGTGGGGAATTATGCTGAAATTAAAAACTCTATAATTGGATACGGCTCAAAAATAAGCCACCATTCATATATAGGTGACAGTTTAATAGGCCGTGAGGTTAACGTAGGTGCTGGGACCGTAACCGTAAATTATGATGGAACAAGAAAACATAAAACGGTTGTAGAAGACAATGCATTTATTGGATGTAATGCTAACTTAATCGCTCCGGTTAAAATTGGTAGGGAATCTTACGTTGCTGCGGGTTCCACTGTAACGGAAGATATTCCTGCGGGAGCATTGGGCATTGCACGGAGTAGGCAAGTTAACAAAAAAGGATGGGTGGCAAATCGTAAGCAAAAGACCAACTAGGAGGTTGAATCATTGTCGTCTTACGGGGATGATAGGTTCAAGGTGTTTTCAGGTAATTCTAATCCAAATCTAGCTAAAGAAATATGCGAGAGAGTGGGAATTCGACCGGGTGCGCTAAAAGTTAGCAGATTTTCCGATGGTGAGGTTAGAGTAATTATTGAAGAAAATGTGCGAGGTTCCGATGTTTTTGTAGTGCAGCCGACTTCCGCGCCCGCGAATAACAATCTTATGGAACTTCTTATCATCATCGATGCTCTAAGACGTGCCTCGGCTGACAGAATAACTGCTGTGATCCCATTTTACGGTTATGCGCGGCAAGATCGCAAAACTAGGGGGAGGGAACCCATAACCGCGAAATTAGTTGCTAATTTGTTGGTTACAGCAGGAGTAGATAGAATACTCACTATGGATCTTCATGCAGGTCAAATTCAGGGCTTTTTTGATATCCCGGTAGATCATCTTACCGCGGTACCTTTGTTATCAGATTATTTTAAAAACCAAGGTTTGGATGATACAGTAATTGTGTCTCCGGACGCCGGGGGAATTGGTCGTGCACGAGATATGGCTGCTAGGTTAGAATCTCCGGTAGCATTTATAGATAAAAGACGCCCAACGCCTAACGTGGCCGAAGTTATGAATGTTGTAGGAAGAGTTTCGGGTAAAAATGCCATCATGGTTGATGACATGATCGATACTGGCGGTAGTATCGTAGCTGCTGCAAAAGCATTACGGCAAAAAGGTGCGCTTTCAGTCATGGCATGCGCAACCCACCCGGTATTTTCCGGACAAGCACCGGTTAATTTGCCAAGTGCTAAGTTAGATCAGCTCGTGGTAACAAACACAATTCCAGTTGTAAATCCTGAACGGTTTGATGCTAAAATAATTTCTGTAGCAGGACTTTTGGGCGATGCTTTGGTGAGAATTCACCAAGGGCGATCTATTTCGGCAATGTTTCGATAATTCCTCGGAATTAAATGCTGCTGAGGATGAAAGGACGTAATGTATATGGAACAACAATTGATTACTGCGGAGACTAGGGATACAGGCACTAGTGCAGCACGAGCTTTAAGGCGGCAAGGCCTGGTTCCAGCTATTGTTTACGGAAAAGGAATTGATTCAGTACCGGTTTCCTTGAAATCTGGTGAACTTAGAAAACTTTTGGCTAAGGGAGTCGGTCACATTTATAAACTTGTGGTTAAGGACGCAGGATTGAATGATAATATTATGATTCAATCTATCGATACAAATCCTATAACCGGGGAAATTATCCATATGGATCTCCATAGAATCTCCATGGAAGAATTAATTAGGCTTGAAATTCCTATTGTATTGGTTGGCGAAGAGGCGATAACCCTCAAGGAGTTAATTCTGCAAAGACAGCTTCGCGAGGTTACTGTAGAATGTTTGCCCGCAAACATTCCTTCAGAATTTACAATCGACGTGTCTGATATGGATCATGGCGATACATTGCTTGCCGGTGACTTACCTTTATCCGACGATGTTAAGCTTGTTACTGATCCCGAGGAAGTAGTAGCAGTTATCGTAGGTGCTATGATGTTGGAGGAAGAGGAAGTTGAAGAAGAGGTTGAAGGGGAAATTGAGGAAGCGGCGGACGAAGATGAACGGGTAGTTCCAGATGAAGAACCGGAAACTTTCTGACAGATTGTTTTTTAACGGAATTGGATGGTTACTTTCATGAAATGTGTAGTAGGGTTGGGCAACCCGGGAAGAAAGTATGCTCGCACAAGGCATAACGTCGGGTTTATGGTCGCTGATCGTATAAGCGAAATGTTGGACTTTAGATTTTCAGAATATGGGTTTAACAACGTTGCGTCAGGTATTATATCCAACAAGTTGCAACAATATGATTTATCCAAACCGATTAAAGTCTTGTTAGCAAAGCCTGCTGTTTATATGAACAGAAGCGGTATTGCTATTTCAGATCTTTTAGCAGATCATCCAACCCTTATCCAGAATATTCTTGTAATACACGATGACATGGATCTAGACTTTGGTAAAATTCGATTTAAGCGTAAAGGAAGTTCTGGGGGCCATAAAGGGGTTCAATCAATAATAGATTTTTTAAACGATAACAATTTTCCCCGACTTAAGGTGGGTGTGGGAAGGCCGGATCCATACACAAATCCGGCTGATCATGTTTTAGGTGAGTTCGATAACAAAGACTTGCTCTCATCAGTGATAGAAGCTGCTGCAGATGCATCTATAGTTTCATTGGCTTTTGGCATTGAGGAGGCAATGAATCGATATCATGGCAATCTAATTTCCGGGGAGACTGAAGTCAAATAATGTCTCATACGGGACTTTTAAGTTTGTTCTCTAATAGCAGTAGCGCAAGGCAGGTTGTAGATGCCATCGCTCAAAAAGAGGTACCGGTTGTTTTGGCGGGCGCTCAGGGATACGCCCGCGCGTTTTATTCGGCCGTAGTTTATCGGCATTTTCGCAAGCATATGTTGATAGTTTGTCCAACTCCTGAAAAAGCTGTGGTTTTGCACAAAAGTTTATCCGGTCTGATAGGTTGCGATGATGTTGTTTTGTTTCCTGCAAGCGAGGTAATGCCTTTTGAACGTCAAGGCAGTTCAGAACTCTTGTGGCAGAGAATATTATGTTTATCCCGTTTGGTTTCAGAATCGCACAAAAACCGTCCTGTTATTGTAGTTGCTTCTGCAGTTGCTCTTTTTCGAAAACTTATGCCTAAGAATCAGTTTTTGCGTGGCTGTATTAAATTGCGTAAGGGAATGACCATATTACCCGACAAAATTGTAAGAAAACTGGTTGGATATGGGTACGTAAGAGTGTCTACCGTAACAAACAAAGGTGAGGTCGCCGTGCGGGGCGGCATATTAGATGTATTTCCGCCGGTCGCAGATTATCCCTATCGGATCGATTTTTTTGACGATGAGGTCGATTCGATGAGGATGTTTGACCCCGATTCTCAGATATCGACGCAGGATGTCGACGAGATTTTGATCGTTCCTGCAGTAGATTGGCTTGCGGACTTAGAGTTGCATCAAAACGAAAACAGTTACGAGCGTTTGGGCGTTTTGACGTATTTTCATCGTCCACCGTTTATAGCGGTAGACAATTATAATAAATGCATAGCATCGCTTACAGAGTTCGAACAAATTGGTGTCGAGATCGCCTCAGCACGTTTAGTGGCAGGAATGATGAATTCTCAAGATACGTCTATTTATCACTACGCTTCAGAGATAGAATTGATTTTAAATGATATGTCTTTAGCATTTGCTTTGTTTGCCGGAGTGCCTCAAGGTTTTAGCCCGCGTTCCATCGTTGATACTGTTACATCTCTTCAAATTGGATTTGCGGGTCGCAGACGAGAGATGATCGGTGAATTGAAACAATTGGTGTCAGACGGAACGAAAGTTGTATTGCTAGCTGGTAGTGACGAACGACGGGAAATGCTTAAAAATTGGCTAAAGGCTGAGGGTATAAAGGTGTTTGTTCAAAACAATATCGTATTGGAACCCGAACCAGGTGCTGTAACGCTCTGTTTAGGAAGCGGTGAAAGCGGGTTTAATTGCCATCAGATATCTTTATCGGTTTTCACCGAAACCGAAATATATGGTAAAAGTAAAGTTCGTCACATAAAACGGCGTAAAACTGGGACGTTGAATTGGCGCGAACTTTCACCCGGGGATTATGTGGTTCATGCTAACCACGGGGTAGCTCGTTTTTTGGGCATCAGTAATATGACTGTTAATGGTGCTACAAGAGATTATCTTCACTTGCGTTATGCAGCTAATGATGCCTTATATGTTCCTGTAGATCAGGTAGATCTTGTTGAAAAATACGTTGGTTCAGAAGGGAGCAGACCTTCGTTACAAAGGCTTGGTTCGGGGGAATGGCAGCGAATAAAAGATCGCGTTAGAAGATCTGTTGAAGATATGGCTCGTAAACTGTTGGTGCTCGAAGCTAAAAGAAAGTCGGTTCAAGGTCATTCATTTAGCGTTGATTCCCCTTGGCAAAGACAGTTTGAAGACGAATTTGAATATGAAGATACAGAAGACCAGGCTATATCTACTCACGAAATCAAAATGGATATGGAAAAACCATACCCAATGGATCGACTGCTTTGCGGTGATGTAGGATTTGGCAAAACCGAGGTTGCCATGCGTGCTGCTTTCAAAGCGGTTATGGATTCTAAACAAGTAGCTGTGCTTGTTCCGACCACAGTGCTAGCAGAACAGCATTTCAACACTTTTAGCGACAGATTTGCTAACTACCCCATTTCTGTACAAGCATTGAGTAGATTTAGATCCGGGTTGCAGCAAAGAAAAATATTAAGTGATGTGGCAAAAGGTTTGGTCGATATACTTATTGGCACTCACAGGTTGCTTAGTAGTGATGTTAAATTTCAAGATCTAGGGCTCGTGATTGTGGATGAAGAACATAGATTCGGAGTAGCTCAAAAAGAGCGATTAAAACTGATCGCGGAAACATGTGATGTATTAATGCTAACCGCAACACCTATACCTAGAACTTTGAACATGGCTTTAACAGGCATAAGGGATGTAAGCTTAATGGAGACCCCACCTGAAGGACGATTCCCTGTAGAAACGTATGTAATTGAATATAATCCATCGCTAATAGCTCAAGCTATAAAACGGGAGATTCGTAGAAATGGCCAAATCTTTTATGTACATAATAAAGTTCATTCAATATCTAGGGCAGTTGAACGAGTGAGATCGTATGTACCGGAAGCCAGAATCGCTGTAGGCCATGGCAGGATGAATGAAAAGGTGCTTGCTTCGACAATGCGGCGTTTTTTACAAGGAGAGTTTGATATCCTGATTTCTACCACCATAATTGAATCAGGCTTAGATCTTCCCAATGTAAACACGTTGATTGTTGAAGATGCTGACAAACTTGGGCTCGCACAATTATATCAGCTTAGGGGCCGGGTTGGAAGAACCAACAAAATCGCCTATGCATATTTTACATTTAAATCCGGAGGCAGATTAACAACTGAGGCCGAACAAAGACTTACCGCATTACGCGATTTTGCGGTTATGGGTTCAGGCTATAGGTTGGCGTTAAGGGATTTAGAAATTCGAGGTGCGGGTAATCTTCTTGGTCCTGAACAACACGGATTTATGGCTCTTGTCGGATATGATATGTATGTGAAGTTGTTAGAAAAAGCCGTAGCAAATTTACGGGGTGAACAAAGGGAGCAACCTAAACAAATACAAACCTTAATTGAAATACCATGTGATGCTTATTTACCTAAACATTATGTTGAGTCGCCTAAGGAACGATTTTTGTTGTATAAACGCGTGGCAGATGCCGGGGATTTGGGATTGCTTTCGGATATCGAAATGGAGATCGAAGATCGTTATGGTAATTTGCCTAAACAAGTCAAAAATCTTTTGGATGTGGCTCGGTTAAAAACATTGTGTTCATCGTTAGGAATAACTCGAGTATCTGTGATGGAAACAGATTTGATCATGGCCAAACAACGATTGAGTTTCAAAATTGAAATACCTCACGTATTCCCTTTTGACAAAATCTACCTCATTAAAAAACGATACCCTAGCCTAAACTTTGATGCGAGGGGATCTGTTTTATCGCTTGCATTGTTCGATAAATCACCTGATGCTGTGTTGAAATTAAGTATTAAACTGATTGAAGAACTGTCGTCTAGGTGAATAACGATTCCAAAACACCTATATACTAGCAAAAGATGAGTCTGCGTTTATTAAGGGGGTGGTGTTCAGTTGAAAGCAACTGGTATTGTAAGAAGAATTGATGATCTTGGAAGAGTAGTTATACCAAAAGAAATAAGGCGCACCTTAAGAATACGTGAGGGGGATCCCCTGGAGATATTTGTGGACAGAGATGGTGAAGTAATTCTAAAAAAATATTCCCCGATCGGTGAACTAGGGGACTTCGCCCGTGAATATGCTGACTCGCTTGCGGAAGCCACCGGTAAAATCGCAATTATAACCGACAGAGACTCTGTAATTGCAGTGTCCGGAGGCTTAAAAAAGGAACTTCTTGAAAAAAGAATTTCTTCGGACATCGAAAAAATAATGGAGGATAGGAAGCCTATATTAATAACAAAGGAAGAAGAAGAGGCTTATTGTAAAGTATGTATAACTGAAGATGAAGCAGGATGTATATTTACATCGGAAGTTATTGCACCTATCGTGGCTGAAGGAGACCCTATTGGGACTGTTATCATATGTGCCAGAGAATCTGATGAACTTATAGGTGAGATCGAACTTAAACTTACTCAAACAGCTGCAGGTTTTTTAGCTAAACAAATGGAGCAGTAAAATCTTGTAGTTTTTATATGAAAATTGTTCTGATTTATTCCAGTAACTTTGAGGTGGCACTCAGTGCCACCTTTCATTTATAATCTGAGAGAAACTCAGGTGATGGCCTGTAAACAGAAAGGGGCAGTCACCAACATGACAGGAAAGGATTCACGATTTTTAAGAGGTGCCTTCACTCTAGCGCTCGCAGGCGTGATCGTAAAGATCATAGGGGCGCTTTATAGGATTCCCCTATATTCTATTTTAGGTAGCGAGGGTATAGGTCTTTACCAATACGCTTATCCAATCTATGCGATTATGCTTACTGTTTCATCTGCCGGCTTAAACGTAGCGATTTCCAAAGCTGTAGCAGAAAGATGGGTTTTAGGGAAACGTAAATCAGCATCGAAAGTTTTTCTGATATCTTTAATACTTATGGGTATTTTAGGTTTTGCAGCTTTTATTTCGCTGTACTTTATGTCTGGATGGATCGCCGTTAACATGGCGAAGGATCCCAGGGCGCAATATTCTATAGCGTCTATATCTCCGGCTCTTTTGTTAGCGACGGTGTTGTCAGCATTGCGCGGTTGGTTTCAAGGTATAGAAGAAATGAATGTTCCTGCGCTGTCGCAAATTTTAGAGCAATTCGGTCGACTTGCCACGATGTATACCTTAGGGGTAATGTTGTTATCGAAAGGAATCGAATTTTCTGCAGCCGGTGCAACTTTTGGGGCGGCAGTAGGGGCGCTTTTTGGAATCGTGTACATGGTTGTTGCATATTTTAGGCAAAGAAACTTTTGGGATGTTAATACCGAAGAGCCAGATGAATCTTGGTCTTCCATCGCCAAGGAAATAATATTTACCGCTGTTCCGATTTCCATGGCATCAGCTGTTTTTGGTATTACTGAGATCATTGATCTAGGGATTGTGCCCGGACGGTTGCGTGTGGCGGGTGTCCCATCAGGTGAAGCAACTCGTCTTTTTGGCCGTTTAACCGGTGGGGCTTTTCCGCTTTTAAATATTCCCACGATTTTTACCGGAGCTCTACAAGTTGCCTTAGTGCCATCTATATCCGGTGCGGCAAAATTGCGCGATACAGAAGGTATCTCTAGAAGGATTCAAAAAACTATTCTTATTACCATCGGTTTGGCGCTTCCGGCAGCTATGGGCATATATGTGCTTGCCGAACCAATACCAGCCTTATTATTCAAAGATGTAGGTATCGGTGTAGTGTTAAGACCCCTCGCGCCTGCGGTATTTTTTCTAGCACTTCAACAGGTTACTTCCGGAATTCTACATGGACTCGGTAGAATGAAAGTCCCTTTAATTAATCTGACATGGGCTGCGCTGGTAAAAGCCGTGCTTACTTATGCGCTCGTGGGGAATCCGGTATTCGGCATTGTTGGTGCAAGTATCGCCACATCTTTTCATTTCGGTGTAGCGGCGTTGCTCAATCTTTGGGCTATTCAAACGGAAATAGGCACCGTATTGAATGCATTGGGGTTTTTTAAACTATCGTTGTCATCAACGGTAATGTGTGTGATAGTAAGATTTGTTTATACTAAAGGACGAGGTGTGGTTACTTGGCAAACGGCAACGGTTTTAGCAATTATAGTTGGTATATTTGTTTATCTAACCTTGTTTTTTGTTTTTAAAGTGGTCGATATAGAAGATTTGAGAAATATACCTTTGATCGGTAAATTGTTAGAAAGGCTGGATCGAAGTAAAAGATAGATTGATTTAGATTTAAGGAGCAATGTCATGAGCAATAAAGACAATGAAGTGTTAGAAGATCCGGTAGGTTGCGATCCGTGGCGAAGATTTTCTGCGATCTTGAAACGCCTACGCAGTCCCGACGGTTGTCCTTGGGATAAACAGCAAACCTATCGTTCTTTAACAGCTTTTGTGCTAGAAGAGGCGTACGAAGTAGTTGAAGCTGCTTTAGAAGGAGATGCGGATAAACTAAAAGAAGAATTGGGAGACTTGTTACTAGAGATAGGGCTTTATGCTGTAATTGCCGAAGAAAAGCGAGATTTTACTTTGATTGATGTGGTTAATGGAATATCTGATAAACTAATTAGGCGGCATCCTCATGTGTTTGGATATGAAAAGGCTGAAACCCCTGAACAAGTTGAAAAGATCTGGGATGCAGTAAAAAAAGAGGAACGGGAAAAACGTGGTGAAACCGTTTCTGCAATGGATGAGATCGACAAAAGATTGCCGGCTTTGATGAGGGCACAACAGCAGCAAGAAATAGCTGCTCGAAACGGATTTGATTGGCTTGATGTAAGTGGAGTGTTTGACAAGATAGACGAAGAAGTTCTTGAGTTACGCGATGCTTTCAAACAAAAAAATCCGTTGCAAATGGTAGACGAAATGGGTGATTTATTATTTGCTTGTGTTAATCTTGCGCGACACCTAGGTATTGGAGCCGAAGTAGCCTTGGGATTAGCAATAAACAAGTTTTCTAAAAGGTTTAGGTATATGGAAAATTGTTTGAAATGCCGAAACCAAACTATGGAAAATGCAGGGTTGAAAGCCTTAGATGATTTGTGGGAAAAGGCCAAGCTAAATGCGGTTCAGAAACGCGATTAGTAAGCCAGTTAGATTATAAATTATTTATACTTGTTCTCGTTATAGGGCATCAAATGGCAAACTTCAAATACATATTTGGTTTTTAAACATGGAGGGATTTAAACTTGAATAAGACAGAACTCATAGGAGCGGTAGCCAAGAAAGCAGAACTAACTAAAAAAGATACCGAAAAAGTGATCAACAGTTTTATTGATGTAGTTCAGGAAACACTTGCAGAAGGTGATACAGTTGCCATTTTGGGTTTTGGAACTTTCTTGACTAGAGATAGATCTGCACGTATGGGTCGTAATCCACAGACCGGTGAACCGATTGAAATTCCCGCTGCAAAAGTGCCTGCATTTAGGCCAGGTAAAGGTCTAAGAGAAGCAGTAAAAGTGGAGGACAATTAGATTAAAGAGTAGATATATACCTAAGAGGAGGGCGTAGGCAGTGCGAATAGACAAGTACCTTAAAGTAAGCCGTATAATTAAACGAAGAACACTGGCCCAGGAAATGTGTAACGGTGGCTATGTAATTAAAAACGGGCGTACTGCCAAACCCTCATCTCAGGTTGAAGTCGGGGATATTTTAGATATTAAATTTAGAACAAAAACGCTTTCCGTTGAAGTGTTAGCCCTTGCTGATAACGCGGATAAGAACAGTGCTAGCTCACTTTATCGGCAAGTTTGTGAAAAGACATCGTAGGTAGTGATAAGTTAGTGCAATAAAAGCTATTGTGTTTCCTGTGTTTTTACGGGAATGTATTGTATTTCTCCAGGCATAACTAACCCAAGCTTTTCACGGGCAGCTTTTTCAATATATTCTTTACTCCTTAGCGTTTCAGACTGTTCCTGTAGTGCAGCGTTTAACATAAGATAATATTCGATTTCAGTTTCTAACTGCGCAATTTGTTTTCGAATACGTATAACTTCAACCTGCCTGATTGCAAAAGTTACGATCACTAACCCGACTAATACCCATACAAAAGTTAGGCTCATGTTCTTATGTTTTTTATTTCTCACAAATGCTCCTCCCCTGAGTCGTTGGCGTCAAATATGTTTAAAGGATCTCCTGAAATAACAATAACTACTTGATAGCCTTTCTGTTTTGCTCGGCTATATAAGGTAGCTATGGTGGATTGGCTAAGGCTAAGACGCTCCGCTATTGCTTGAGATGAATAGCCGGTTTCTTTCAAGACCACCACTTGTCGTTCCCTAAAACTCAACCTTTCGGCGCCTCGGATCTCAATTTGCACGATTTATCCCCCGATTTATCCACAAGTTATGCACAAACTGTGGACAAATTTAGTACAATCTTATTCTACAACGAATTGGAAACTCCTGCATAGCAATCTATGACAAAAGATGTTTGCGTCCGTTCAGATATCTAGGTATTGGGATTTTTGTTCTGCGGCGGGGTTTTAAATCTATTAATGAAAGGCATTAAAACCTTATCTTTTAGCATTTTAGTAGTTGTCGTGATGTGTTGTTTGATGTTGCGGATAATTTTAGTAATTACAGTAGCGCAACAAAAAGAAATATTGTAAACGATATTCCCTACCAAAATATTAGAGAAAAAGAATCCCATCATAAGTGTTACCGGAATATATAATCTTACCTCCCAGTAATTAACTACAAATATTACAGAACTGACAATAATTAAAACAACGATAGCGACTATGCCATCAAGTATATGAGCCGTTAATTTTTTAGGAGAAGTAGCCCCTCTTAAGGCAGTATATGCTTGGAATATGATATTACAAAGAATTCCCAGAAGAAAAAGTGTGGCTAGTCTCCAAAGCTGTGTGTGTATAGATGGGTGCACAGCTACCGAAATATCCTTTGCCAGAAGGTACCGTCTCGTTGTCCAGTCCTCGATCGACCAATTAATGAATATTCCAATGACATAAACATGCCTTCTAAGATCATGTGCCCTTTTTCTAGATCTAAAGCAGTAATGTGAAATTCGTCGCCAACTAGCGCTAATGTTCCCATCTCCGTTTCGATGACCACTTGTTGTTCGTCGAATCTTTCTACGTGTATGACCCCGGTTAGGCGGACGGATTCTCTTTGAATAATTTCAACCTTGTGAGATTCTTGCTCAGGTGGATATTGTTCCAAATGAAGCACCTCCAAACCAGAATTTGATTCTATATTTAGTATCCTAGATATGCTCTTTGCAATAATATATGACACGTGATGGAACCGGATTGGCAAGTTTCCTCAAAAAGAGGTACAGTAATATTGTATGAGTGATCTCACAAAGTATTGATGCTATGATTAAGGAAAGTGGCAATATTTTGTTGTATGATAGGGTTTATCTGTTGAGCATGGTATTAACTGCGATATTATAATCCTTGACACTCGAAATATGCATCACCTATAATCAGTTTGTTGGATTTATCAAAAGATACCGGGAGGAATGTCGGAGGTATGACCCCCGAAGTAGGAACAATCATAGAGGGAGTCGTTACAGGAATTACAAATTTCGGCGCTTTTGTTACTTTGTCTGATGGCAAGACTGGATTAGTACACATTTCTGAGATCGCCGATGCGTATGTTAAAGATATTAACGACTATGTAAAGAGAAATGAAAAGGTTCAGGTTAAAGTTTTATCTGTAGACTCTTCGGGTAAGATTGGGTTGAGCATTAAACAGGCGGATCCATCATATAGACCGCGTCGTCGTCAGAGTTTTCGTTCAAAAGCAAGTTTTGAAGATAAACTTGCGAAATTTATGAAAGAAAGCGATGAACGCCAGGCTGATCTTAGAAGAAATACAGACTCCAAGCGCGGAGGCAGCGGTTGGCGTAGAGAGTTTTAAGAAGGCCAAAGCCGGGGTGTTGGAATAGGTAGACAATGGGGACTTAAAATCCCCTGGGTTTTTAAGCCCGTGCGGGTTCGAGTCCCGCCCCCGGCACCATATGTATATTTAGCAATGTACTTGGCATCTATTTTTAAAACCGCAACTAAGTATACCTCTTAAAAATCAACCCCATAATATCGACTACTATTGACAATTTTGAATCCTTGGTAGCGTAGAACCAGCAGATTCGACCTATGGTACCTATACCTACATTATTCAAGGCTTAAAGCGCGAAGTTTCGGGTGTAATCACCGAAGATGCACTCAAATTAGCAAGAACGCTGTCTGGGCGGCGAAATGGCGACGATCGCCATCTAAGTCTAGTAAAGTAAGGGTTTGAAACGTGGGTTACGCTGGTGGGCCATACAGGACTCGAACCTGTAACCCCCCGATTAAGAGTCGGATGCTCTACCATTGAGCTAATGGCCCTTAAAAAACTTAGCCGGTAGACAATAGACCATGCGTTTATTATAGCGATGGAGTAATTCCGCGTCAATGTCCTTTAATTCTGTGAAAAAAAGAGAGTGCGACCTGTAAAAATAAGGTTTTGTTTTACGAAATGTACTCGAATAATAAGGGGCGACAATCAGCCACCCCTTATTGTTTATATCTACTATTGTCTTAATATGTTGATTTAAAACATGCCGACAATATTACCGTCTTCATCTATGTCAATGTCCATGAAAGCTGGTCTGGTTGCAAGCCCCGGCATAGTGCTCATAGTACCTATTAAAGGATAGATGAATCCCGCGCCTACACTGGCTCGTACTTCACGTATAGGCAGAGTAAATCCTTTAGGTGCGCCTTTAAGTGCAGGATCATGACTGATACTAAGGTGGGTTTTTGCCATGCATATAGGTAGATTACCAAAGCCGCTGCGTTCGTAGCTTGCGATTTGTTGTTCGGCCTTATCTGAATAAGAAACATCTTTCGCGTTGTAGATATTTTTGGCAATTATCTCAATCTTATTTTTGATAGGCTGGTCAAGTTCGTATAAGAAATCGAAATCCGAAGGCATGTCGCATGCCTTAACTACGGCTTTGGCTAGTTCTACTGCACCCTTACCACCATCGGCAAAATGAGTAGTCTTGACAGCATCTACTGCGCCCTGTTTGATGGAATAGTCACGTACCATGTTGATTTCAGCATCTGTATCTGTTGGAAATGCATTAATAGCAACAACCACAGGGATACCGAACTTACGTGCATTTCTGATATGGACGCCTAAGTTTTCTAAGCCTTTTTCAAGAAGCCCCAGATTTTCTTCGGTATAGGCTTTGTGGAGGGCAGCACCCGGAGTGACTTTGGGACCACCTCCGTGCATTTTAAGGGCACGTACTGTGGCAACTAGACAAACAGCATTTGGAATAAGCCCGCTATACCTGCATTTGATATTGAAGAATTTCTCCATCCCTATATCGGCACCAAATCCACTTTCAGTTACAACATAATCTGCGAGTTTCAAAGCGATTTGATCTGCAATTATGCTGCTGTTTCCATGGGCGATATTCGCAAACGGCCCAGCATGAACAAAAGTGGGCTGCCCCTCAAGAGTTTGCAACAAGGTGGGCATCAAGGCATCTTTTAGAAGAACTGTTACGGCACCTGCTACTCCTAATCGTTCTAGCGTAACGGGATTGCCTTTTTTATCCATGGCTACTACAACTTTGCCAACTCTTTCACGCATATCTTGAAGACCAGTTGTAAGTGCTAAGATTGCCATAAGCTCACTTGCTACAGAAATGTCAAAACCTGTGGTTCTCGGGAAAACTGGATTCGGAGAGCCGTCCCTAAGGGTATCGTCGGCCAGCCCCACAGATATATCTCTCAAGCTGCGATCAGCTACATCAACTACTCGACGCCACGTGATAGTCTCAGGGTCAACATCAATTCGCTCGGATAATCCTCGCCGTTTGAGAGCGGCATCAGTTTGCCTAGATTCGTGATACATTCGTGAGTCTAAAGCTGCGGAAGCCAAATTATGAGCCACAGTTATAGCGTGAATGTCTCCAGTAAGATGGAGGTTAAAATCTTCCATAGGAATAACTTGGCTGTACCCACCCCCGGCGGCACCGCCTTTAATGTTAAATGTAGGTCCCATGCTTGGCTGTCTTATACAAGCAATTACACTTTCTTTAAGGTAACTACCAATAGCTTGAACAAGACCTATAGCGGTAGTCGTTTTTCCTTCACCAAGAGGTGTCGGGGTGATCGCGGTGACATCTATGTACTTACCTTGGGGTCTTGATGCGTATTTCTTTAATACGTCTAGATGAACTTTAGCCCTATATTTAGAATGTAAATCCATGTCTTCTTCTGATAGGCCCACTGATTTTGCGACATTAACTATTGGATCTAAATCAGCGCGTTGAGCAATTTCTATGTCCGATAACACTAAAATCACCTCGTTGTGGTTTTTTAGGAAGTCCCAAAGTGGTTTACTGTTTTACAACCGAACCCAATGAATAGTTTTCCAGCCTTAGTCAGTTTTATTAACAATACACCCAACTTCCTCTTTAGATTCTACTATAAACTTTGCTTTGTTGTGAAATATACAAAGTAAAATAATGAGTTTGAGGAATATACGGGAATCAACGTAGGATTGTATTCGAACATTTTTCGATGTAATAAATATAAAATGCCAATTAAAGTCAATTTGAATGTGATTCGCAAATACTTAAGGAGTATATGGATAAATAAAGTGTAGATAAAAAATTTGGTAGCGGCGACTGGACTTGAACCAGTGACGCTACGGGTATGAACCGTATGCTCTGACCATCTGAGCTACGCCGCCACACAGCACCGTTAATTATATGCACAACACAAAGATCCGTCAATACACTGGTTAAAAATTGTTGTAGATCGCCCAAAGTATCGTTCACAACAATTTAGGCGGTTAAAAAGATACCGCGAAGCGAAAGTATATATCATAGTTGTCTATCGTAGGATTAATTGCCTTTTTAGGTAGGTACTCTTATCCGACAGGCATTTACTTTCTCCTAATTTCATTAGGGACAAGGCTTGACAATGATTTTACATATGATGGTATAAAATGGCAATACTGCCACATAATTGATGGGGCTTGATGATCATTCCCAAAATAGTGGGGGGGATTCAATTGACCAAGATGATCGATATCCTTATGAATCAATTAAGTAGAATGGGTATAGAGTTTTGGCAAAAGGCCAGTGCAGGCAAAAACATTCAAAACAAAGGAGTGTTATGTTTAGTATATGTGATTGGATTTCTGTTAAGCAGATCTCGAATAGTAAATATGATCGCCCCTTTTGGCACGGCATTTTACATAAGTTACCGCACTACTTTTAAAAAAGGTTCTTTATTTGCAGCAGCAGCTGTGATCGCCGGTACTTTTAGCCTGGGCAAATGGGATGTGCTAGTTTCGGTTATAGCTTCTTTGGTCGCGATCACTGTGTTTGTACGATATAAAAGTGATGAACAACACTTGCAGGTAGCAAATGTATTGCTCGCTAGTTTTAGCGTTTTTATGGCGCGAATAGGGGTAGGAATTGTCACAGGTTTAAATTTTTCTACATATCTTTTTGCCTTTATTGAAGGCTTAAGCAGTGGTATTTCAGCCTTATTTTTTGGTTTTGCATTCAGTTTATTTCTCGAAACAGATAGGCAAAAATTAATCATCGAAGATGTAGTCTATCTACTAGCACCACTAAGTTTGTTTTCTATCGGTGCATTTCAAGGAATTCGGTTTTTTAATCTAGATCTTGGCATTATGGTAAGTATGGTAGGAACTTTAGTTTTTGCTTATTCAGGGGGATTTGGATCAGGTGCCTTAGCAGGTATTTTATTCGGAACGGCAGCTTGTATGACAGGAATCGGTGGTTCGGAAATGATAGGCTGGCTTGGTATAACAGGAGTGCTTACAGCTTTAGGGGCCAACCTTGGCAAATGTGCGGCTGTTCTTGGATATTTTTCGGCAGGCTTGATCATGTCATTTTTTGCAAAGCCCGCTTCTTTATTGAAATACCGATTATTAGAGCAAATCGTTTGTTCTGTGGTGCTTGTATTTATTACTCCAAGTGTTAGAAAAGCATTATCTTCATGTGTTGTCGATCTTGTATGTTACCCAAGCCTCGTTGGAAATCGTAAAGGCTATGTAATCGATAACAAAAGGGATCGGGATTGGTATCACTTGATATCGAACGTGCTTTTAAAAACCGGTCGACTTTTTAATGAAGCAAGTTCCGCTAGACTAGGATTTGTTGCTGTTGCACCTGAAACAAAACGCATGCCGAATAAAAAAGAGCATGCTCAAAAACTTGCAGTTTCCGGAGTTAATGCACCTGATAATGATGTTATTAAACAATTGTTCGAGAGTACTTGCTATGATTGTGAAAACAGAAGTTTTTGTTGGGAAGAATGTTTTGGAGAAACCTATGATGGATTCGTAAAACTTGCTCGTAAGGCTAGATTGACGGGCAAAATAGGTTTATATGAAAGCGATCTGATCGCGGCAGATAAGTGTAAAAGGTTTCGCGAAATGGTTATTCACTTGAACTATAAGCGACAAATTAATCGTTTAGAGAAGCAATTAAACTCGATCGAATCAGATACGATTGATTGTCTTGCTTATCAATTTAAATGTTTAAGTAACATGGTCAATGATGTAAGCCTTAATAAGAGCGAAATGAAATTGAATAATAAGGCACCTTTGCTGAAAATATTGGCGAAAGGAACTTCTATTGCGGCATCTGGCATAGGCAAACCCGGTGATTTGTGGACGAAATATGATCTGAATGACGGAAGAACCTTATTAATTCTAATAGATGGTATGGGAAAGGGTAAAATTGCTGCAAATCAAAGCAAAGATGCAGTTAAACTGTTAAAATCATTGGTTGATTGCGGTCTAGATCATCAATCATGCATTTCGTTTTTGAACTCGGCTCTTCACCTTGCGTGGCGGCCAGATAGTTTTGTTGCTTTAGATTGTCTCGTTGTTGATCCTAAGCTAGAAAGAGCACATTTTTATAAATTAGGAGCACCACCGTCTTTTATAAAAAAGCGCAATGGCCACGTTCTAGTGGTTCGGGGTGCCAAACCCCCGGCCGGCGCAGTTACCCACGTGATGTGTTATGGAACTAGTGAACCCATAGATCAAGGAGATTTGATACTTCTTGTTTCAGACGGTGTTTTTAGATCGAGCCCAATACCAGCCAGAGCGGAACAAATGTTAATGATGAGGTTAGCTCGTACAAAAAATTCTGATTTAGACGGTTGTATAAAATCCTTGATAAATCAAAGTTTACGTTACCAAAAGCAAAGGCCTGAAGATGATATAACTATAGTAGGGGTCTTTGTAGAAAAGGTTTGAAAACGTATTTGTCACGTGGTATGCCTATATATAGTGAAACTTAAGGGGTGGTCCTTTCGAAATTTGATCCTGTCAGCAAAGTTCTTGATATCGTATCTTCCACTATTCGAGAACATAATATGATTGAATCCGGCGATACAGTGGTTTGTGCCGTTTCCGGTGGACCTGACTCGATGTGTTTATTGGACAGTTTGCATACTTTATCTGATAAGCTAGGGTGCAATCTTTACGTAGCTCATCTGCATCATCACATGCGCGGCAAAAAAGCAGATAAAGATGCTCAATTAGTCATGGATTTTGCTGAGCGAAAACAAATTTCGAGGTTTATCGGACATGAAAAAGTTTTTGAATTAGCCGAAAAACTCAAAGTTGGTGTTGAAGAAGCGGGAAGAATTGCTAGGTACAAGTTCTTATTTCGATTAACTGAAACAATTAAGGCCCAGAAAATCGCCATGGGCCACAACCTTAACGATCAAGCGGAAACCGTAATAATGAGGTTGATGCGAGGTTCCGGTACCTTGGGTCTTGCGGGTATTCCTCCTGTTAACGGTCCTGTAATAAGGCCTATTTTACAAGTTCCTAGAAATCTTATCGAAGAATATTGCCGCGCTAAAAATCTTCCGATTATTACGGATATATATAATTTTGATTTGAGATACACAAGAAATTTCGTGAGGTATAAGGTAATTCCAGAACTTTCGAGGCAGTTGAACCCTTCGTTAATAGAAACTTTGTCTCAAACAGCTCGAGTCCTAAGATGGGATGCTGAATATATTAAGAAAATGGCCGAAACCACTTTTTCTGATATATCTGCTAAAGAAGGTCGAGTTACTTTAATTGATGAGAAACGCTTGGAGGGATTATCTAAGGCTGTTGGCTCCAGAGTATTAGAACTAGCTTGGAGAGAATCCTCTGGAGAAACCGGCAATTTGGAAATAGGTCACATATCAGAATTGTTTAAAACCGAACGAAAGACCGTTTCGCTTCCCGGTAAAATAACTGCTCATAGACAGCAAGGATATTTGGGATTTTATCCTGAGCCACCTAAAGAATTAGATGTCGAAATAAAAGTGCCAGGTCGCACAAATGTTCCTGAATTAGGATTGATTGTGAAAACAGCTTTATTAGAAAATACGATGCAGGGATGGAATTATCCAGATGTTTATGAACACATAGGCTCACGATCTATTTTTATGGTGGAATTAAAAGCTTGGGCAGATTACAATGAGTGTAAGGGCAAAATTCGGTTGCGTACTAGGAGGCCCGGTGACAAGTTTGCTCCATTGGGAATGGCCGGAAAAGAGAAAAAGCTTAAAGATTTACTGATATCTATGCGCGTTCCACGGTACTATCGTGATTTTACCCCCATATTTACTTCAGAAGATAAGATCGTTTGGGTTGGGGGATATAGGCTGAGTGAACATTTTAAGGTTAGACGGGATACTGTTCGGATAGTGGAAATCGAAATTGAGCCATTATTGCGGGGTAATCAAAATTGTGCTAGGATTTAGCAAGTTACTTCTGCATTTGGACAAAGAAGGTTAAGATATGATAGGAAAAGATGTTTAGATCAAACGGAGAGGGGAATTGAATTGAGCAGCAAACTATGGAAAAGCCTTGCCGTTTATGTTTTGCTTATGTTTGTGGCAATTTCTTTGGCTGATCTTTTTACCCCCAAAGATCAGTTTACTGAAATGGACTTTAACCGGTTTCTTTCGCGAGTGGAAAACGGTGAAATATCTTCGATAACGGTGACTGATCAAAAATCTGCTACCGGAAGTGTTACCGGGACCCTTAAAGATGGTACTAAATTTAAGACAGTCATTCCAATTGATCCGGAACTTTATCAATTTCTCGTGTCTTCCGGGGTTGTTGTAGAATTAAAGTTGCCTCAAGAGCCTTCGATATGGCTCTCGCTTTTAACTAATATGCTTCCTGCAATATTAATGGTCGGAATATTCTTTTATATGATCCAGCAAACTCAAGGTGGTGGAAAACAAGTTATGCAGTTTGGAAAATCAAGAGCTAAACTGCAAACTGATTCGCGTGCCAAAATCACTTTTGACGATGTTGCAGGTTGTGATGAAGCTAAAGAAGAGCTTCAAGAGGTAGTAGACTTCTTAAAATACCCTAAAAAATATGTTGAATTGGGTGCGAGGATTCCCAAAGGGGTGCTGCTTTTCGGAGCACCCGGCACGGGTAAAACCTATTTAGCGAGAGCTGTTGCGGGGGAAGCGGGAGTTCCGTTTTTGTCTATCAGCGGATCTGATTTCGTGGAAATGTTTGTAGGTGTAGGTGCCGCAAGGGTTAGGGACCTATTTGAACAAGCAAAGAAAAAGCCCCCTGCTATTGTATTTATAGATGAAATAGATGCGGTTGGTCGTATGAGAGGGGCTGGAATGGGTGGCGGACACGATGAGCGGGAACAAACCTTAAATCAACTTTTAGTCGAAATGGACGGGTTTACTGTACACCAGGGAATTATTGTTATGGCTGCTACTAACAGGCCCGATATTTTAGATTCGGCGCTGTTGCGTCCCGGAAGATTTGATCGCCAGGTTGTTCTCGACAAGCCCGACTTAAAAGCACGAACAGAGATATTAAAAATTCACACTCGTGGGAAACCTTTGGCCAAGGGCATTAACCTTGAAACTGTAGCTAAATCTACCCCGGGATTTACGCCTGCGGATCTTGAAAATGTAATTAACGAAGCGGCACTTTTGGCTGCGAGACATAAAAAAAGGCGTATTGGTATGGAAGAACTTGAAGAAGCTGTTCAAAGGGTGGTTGCAGGTCCAAGAAAGAAATCCCGAATAATCAGCGAAAAGGAAAGAAGGGTTATCGCTTTCCATGAAGCTGGGCACGCGCTGGTAGCTCATAAATTGCCTCATGCAGACCCTGTTCATGAAGTGGCAATCATTTCCAGAGGTGCTTCTTTAGGTTATACGCTCCAGTTGCCTACGGAAGACAGGTATCTTGTCACAAAATCAGAAATTTTGGATAGAGTTACATCGACATTGGCAGGCAGGGCAGCTGAAGAGATGATTTTTGAAGAAGTATCAAGCGGTGCGGCTAATGATTTAGAAGTAGCTAGCCGTTTAGTCAGACGTATGATAATGGAATTTGGTATGTCTGAAAAATTAGGACCGTTAGCCTTTGGCAAAAGAGAAGGACAGGTATTTTTAGGCAGGGATCTCACCAGGGAAAGAGATTTTTCGGAAGAAGTAGCTTCATTGATAGACAAAGAAGAAAGCAAGATAATTAATGAATGTTACGATCGTGCAAAAGAGATTCTTTTAGAGCATCGCGAAAGTCTCGTAGCGGTGGCGGAAATGCTTCTTGAAAAAGAAACCCTTAAAGCCGAGGAATTAAAGCAAATGCTTTCGGGCGAAACGGTTAAGAAGGTCGATGAAGTGCCTACAGAAACGATTGCCGAGCCCTCTAAACCTGTATCAGATAACGTGCTGAGCAAAGGGTTTACAGGTGAAGTAAAAAGAACCGGCAGGGTAACGCCTGTTCCTGAAATTTAGATAAAATGTGCGTTTCTGCAACCTTACTTAATGCAATGTTCAAATGAACGGGCTGCCATGCAAAATTTCGGCAACCCGTTTTAATTTTTTATACATTGACTATTCAAAAGAAGATTAGAAGGAATTTTGATTTTCGGTGGGACTTAATTGGCTTCTAAAAGTGCTTACACGGGTTTTGCAAAAATCTATGATGAAATAATGGTAGATGTACCTTATCATCAATGGGTCGATTATATTGAATCGATTTGGCGGATTCACGATTTTTCGCCTGGTTCAGTATTAGACTTGGCGTGTGGAACAGGTAATATATCGCTGAAACTTGCAGAATTAGGGTATGCAGTAACAGGTATTGATGGGTCACAGTGTATGTTAGATGTTGCGAAACAAAAGGCCCGAGATAAGGCGCTTTATGTTCCGTTTATAAAAGGTGATCTAACGAGTTTTAAGGTTGCAGATCAATTTGATGCAGTACTTTGTATATTTGACAGTCTTAATTATCTTCTTGAACCAAGTCATATTCGAGCGTGTTTCAAATGCGTATTTGATGCGCTTAATCCTGGCGGGTATTTCGTGTTCGACGTAAACACACCGTTTAGATTATCTACTATAACTGCAGATACTAGTATATTTCAAGGTCCGCACTATTTTGTAGTGTGGCGTGATTCATGGAATGAAAAACACCGCTGGTGGCAGGTTAATCTTACGGGCTTCATAAAATCTAACGATAACTGGCGCAGATTTGATGAAATTCATAGGGAAAGGGCGTTCCCTATCGAATTACTTGCGCGATGGCTTAAAAAGCAAGGATTTACGGTTAAAGAGGTTTATGAATCCGATACATTAGAGCGGGCGTCAAGTTCTACCTTAAGGGCATATTTTGTCGCACGAAAGCTAGATGTCTAAAATTTGAATTAGACGTGATAGGTGGTGTTACTAATGAAAGCAAAGTTCTGTAGTGAAGAAGATTCTTTTAAAACCCTAAAACTAGAGCCAGGAATAACACTTCGTTATCTTCCTACTTCTAAATGGAAAACCTTATCTATTAGCATTTTTTGTAAAATTCCCATTGTTGAAAATGAAGTGACTCCGCTCGCATTAGTTCCTAGGTTGGCGGCAAAAGGCACAAAAAACTTACCAGATATGCAAAGTATTGCGCGATTTCTTGAAAAGATGTATGGTGCGGGCATGCATGCAGACGCGATAAAAGTCGGTCCTGTTCAAGTGATTAGATTTGCTGTTGATATGCCGTCTCCGATTTATTTGGAGAACCGGCTAGTTTCCATCAAAGTTAAGATAATTGTTGAACAGATATTATCCTTTCTTCGAGACCTCGTCGCCTTCCCTAATCTAGAAAATGGCGTTTATCCAGAAAAAATGTTTAATGCCGTACGTGATGAACATCGACGCGCAATTATGGGGATCATTAACAACAGATCTTATTATGCTACGGTACGCTTAACTCAAGCTATTTCATTAGGCGACCCGCGCGGTCTCCCGGTATGGGGTTCTTTATCTGCGCTAAATACTGTCGATTCGGCAAACACGTGGAAAATATGGAAAAACATACTCAGTCAATGTCCAATTAGCATCTATGTGGTAGGACATGGTGCTGAGCAGGTGGTAGACATTTTAGCCCAGGGCAGCTCATTGTTTAAGTCCGTAAGATCAAACAGGATATTAAACATATCAAAACATCTTGAACCTCCATTGCTACCGAAGCACGTTCTTAGGGATGAAGATATATTACCGGGTGAGCAAACTATATTGTGTATGGCCTTTGACACAGGCCTTCGCGAAGGAGATCCTCAAATACCCGCAATGTTGTTTTGTGATGGCATCCTTGGCGGGTTCCCTCACTCAAAACTTTTTACAGTGGTAAGAGAAAAGCAAAGTTTGGCGTATTTTGCCGATACAGTTTCGAATACATGGCGGGGTTTGATAATAGCTGTTGCAGGGATTTCGGAATCCGATAAAACTATTGTCGAGGAATTAATCTCTACGCAGGTTGAAGCACTGCAAAAAGGGAACATTGCTGTGGAAGAAATCGAAAGGACTAGAAGGGGCTTAGTTAGAAGATTTAGGGCTGAAGGTGATTCCCAGGCCGCGCTAATTAGGCGGTCATTAAATCAAGAAATTCTTGGTGGCATACCCACGCATGAGCAATTAGCAGATGCTATTTCAAAGGTCAGCAAAGATGAAATAGTTGATGTGGCATCACGAATAGAATTAAAAGCGGTGTATACTTTGAGGTCGAAGGGTGATGGTATTGGGTAATTTTATGGTGTTTAAAGATGAAATTCTAAAAGAAAAAATTTACGGAACGATTATCGAGGGAATGAAAGTTTTTGTTTTACCAAAGAAAGGATTTCGTAGAAAATACGCTGAAATTACCGTTCGTTTCGGATCAAATGATGTTGCTTTTATACCTCACCAAACCGAAGAACCTGTTAGCGTTCCGTTTGGCATAGCTCATTTTTTGGAACACAAAATGTTTGAAAAAACTTGGGGAGATGCTTTTCCTGCATTTGCTGAGTTAGGTGCTTCCGCTAACGCTTATACTGGGAATAATTATACATCGTATCTTTTCTGGACGCTTGAGAAGTTTCCCCAAGCTTTGCGGCTGCTTGGAAATGTCGTTTTTTCACCGCACTTCACTAAAGACTCGGTTGAGAAAGAAAAAGGAATAATAACCCAAGAAATTCGAATGTATCGTGATCGACCCAGTTCTCGGCTTTTCAACGAATTGCTTTTATCGTTGTTTCTTAAACATCCTGTGCGATACGATATAGCTGGCACTGAAGATTCTATTCGACAAATAACAAAAGAGCAATTATATTTTTGCCATACGAATTTTTATTGTGCCCCAAATTCCAGTTTGTATTTGGCAGGCGATTTTGACCCGGTTGAGGGTCTTGATTTAGCTTTTGAGATGATCGAAAAGGCTAATCTCAAACCATCTAACTTGCCCCGACGGATTCGTCCTCAAGAACCCGTAAATGTAGGCGGCGATATTAGGATTAACATGCCAGTGCCCACCCCTTTGATTCAGACAGGGTGGAAAGATGACAATTTGAAAGACGGTAAAGAAATGATTTTGCGTGAAATCTCGGTCGCGATGCTACTTGAACTTATGTTTGGACGAAGTTCTAATTTTTTTACTAAGGTTCACCAAGAAGGTATAGCAGATCGTATTAGCTTTTCATATGATGCATGGCCTGATTACGGGTTTGCCCGTGTTGCTACCGAGAGTATTGCGCCGGACAGACTTAGCGATGCGATTTTTAAAGAGATTGATAGGGTTAAAGCTCAGGGTATAAAGGTTGGTGATTTTGAGCGAACAAAAAGGGCATTGTTGGGGCGGTTCATTACGCTGTTTAATTCTATAGATACTGTAGGGCAGATTCAGATGCACTTATATAACCTAGGTGAAAACATATTTTCATATGGGTCAATGCTAGAAACCATTAAGTTGGACGACGTAATGTCGGGTCTTGATTGTTTAAACAGAGATAGGTCTGTGGTAGCGATTGTATCTAATGGCGATGCAAAGTAGAAATCTTAACGTTCTAGCTTTGTATTCTATTTTATAGGAGGTGCTGAGTTTGAATGATAAAAATGAAAGCACGCGCCAACCATATACCAAGGCTGATTTAGTGATATCTAATATTGGGCAGCTCCTTACTATGAATCCAGGTACTAAGCCCAAAAGAAAAGATGAAGCTAGGGAATTGGGAATTATAGAAGATGCCTATTTAGCTTCATATCAAAGTAAAATTGTATCCCTCGGATCTCAAAACTTGCTTGAGGAAGAAATTGTTCTTGATAAAGATGCAAAAATGATCGATGCACAAGGCAAAGTGGTCTCACCGGGTTTTGTTGATTCTCATACCCATTTGGTTTTTGGCGGTTGGCGCGCTGATGAGTATGGATTAAGGTGTGGAGGCGCTTCTTATTTAGAGATTGCCGAAAAGGGCGGAGGCATCATGAACACTGTGCGGGCAACTAGAAATTCCTCCAAAGATGAGCTGATCGAAAGGTCCCTTGGTTTTTTAGATGAGATGCTAAAAAATGGTACAACCTCATGCGAAGCGAAAAGTGGTTATGGGCTAGATTTGAAAAACGAATTGAAACAGCTTGAAGTAATACGAGAATGTAACCAACGTCATGTGATCGATATTGTTCCTACATTTATGGGTGCACATGCTATTCCCACCGAGTTTTGCTACAATCGTAAAAGATATATAGAAGAAGTTGTGCGGTGGCTTAAGCCAGTGAGTGACATGGGGCTCGCTGAATTTGTAGATGTATTTTGCGATGTTGGGAATTTCACCATAGAAGAAAGCAGATATATTTTAGAGCATGCGAAAAGATATGGGTTTGGACTTAAACTGCACGCAGACGAGCTTGAAGATACAGGTGCGGCTGGATTAGCGTGTGATTTGAATGCGGTGTCTTGTGATCATTTGATAAAGGTTTCGACGGAAAATATAGATAAACTTTCTGCATCGGACACGATCGCTGTACTTCTTCCTGGTACTTCTTGCTATTTAGGCGAATGTCCTGGGGCTCCTGCAAGAAAGATGCTCGATAGTGGAGTAGCGGTAGCTCTAGCTACTGATTTTAATCCTGGTACATGTACGGCTTTGTCTATACCTCTTTGCATGACTCTCGCTTGTTCCATGCTACGGTTTTCGCCAGAAGAAGCATTTATATCCGCAACTTGGAACGGAGCATGGGCAGCAGGTTTGGGTGGGAAAGTAGGCGGTTTTGCTCCGGGTTTTGTTATGGATGCGGTAATTTTTGATACTGATAATTTCAATGATATAGCGTATAGGTTTGGAACCAATCTTGTAAACAGCGTTGTAAAAGCAGGAAAACTCGTTGTAAGCAAGAACAATAACTAACTACGATGGTTAAAGCGTGGTATTTCGGGTGTTTACACGAACTGGTTTAGGTGGTGAAAATGTTGAACCAGGATGCTAGAAAGATTCTTGAGGGTCATAGAGAGCGGGATATGGAGAAACAGTATCGCCCTGAGTTTAAGAAGTATGAAGAGTGGAAGGTTAAACAAGGCGGGGAACCTGTAGTTGAAGAAGCGCTACCCGAGAAAAAAAAGAAGAAAGGTTTCAATAAATTTGATCTTATATTTCTGGGCTTGGGCTTTCTTGTAGCTTTGCTGTGGCGTGGATGCCGAAACTCTTAAAAACGATAGGTGTTTGAGAGAGGTTTTTTTAATATGGGTTCGATTACGTGCGTAAAAGGTATAAAAGTAGGTCATGCATGTGATTTTGAAGGCGTGACGGGTATAACTATCGTTTTATGTGAAGATGGGGCGATTGCAAGCGCCGAAGTGGTAGGTGGAGCCCCGGGTACTCGCGAAACAGATCTGCTAAACCCGTCGTGTAGCGTTTCGAAAATTCATGGTTTGTTTTTAGCAGGTGGTTCAGCCTTCGGTTTAAATGCGGCCGAGGGGATCGTCAGGTATTTAGAGGAGAAAAACATAGGATTAGATACTCAGGTAACTAAAGTGCCTATTGTATCTGGGGCAATCATATTTGATTTAGGAATTGGCAGCCCTAAAAGTCGGCCAACAGATGACATGGCTTATAGCGCTTGCCGAGGTGCTAATAGTAGCGAAGTATCGTCGGGTAATATTGGGGTTGGACTTGGTGCTACGGTAGGCAAATTATACGGGCCAAAGCACATGATGAAATCGGGATTGGGCACAGCATCTTTAGAACTTCCCGGGGGAATTTCAGTCGGCTGTATTATAGTTGTAAATGCCGTTGGTGATGTTTTCCATCCGAATACGGGATGTCTTCTTGCTGGTGCATATGACAGGGAAAATAGAAAGTTCCTAAATTGTCCTAGTACTCCAATTACGAAAGATATCTTATCTCAAGATTTATGGGGTAAGTGCCGACACACGCCCGGTGAAAATACTACAATAGGGGTGGTTGCTACAGATGCAAATCTTTCCAAGGAAGAATGCAAGCGAATTGCTATTATGTCTATGGCTGGAATTGCACAGACAATAAGGCCGGTTTTTACGCCTTTAGATGGCGATACCATGTTTGTTATTTCAACCGGAAAGACTAATACAAGTGTGATAAACTCAAGATCACAATCGAGAACCTCTTTTCTAACTCAAATCGGTGTTGCTGCACAGAGGGTTGTTGCAAAAAGTGTACTAAATGCAGTGGCTTACAGTGAAGCAAAATGTGGGATACCTGCAATGCGTGATCTTATGTCTTAGTAGGTTAAATCTTTATTGAAAACGAAGCTCGTTTAAAGAGTGTTTATTCTATAAAGCAACTTCAGGGCGAATGGCAGATGCTAGTTCGCTGTGCATGTAAGTTGCGAATGGCAATAAAATTCGAACGGTATTCTTTCAAGAAGAAACCGGAACGGAGGTGCTCTAAATTGAAGTTATCTACTCGTCAAGTTGCTTTTGTAGGTATTCTTGGGGCTCTAACAATAGCATTAGGATTTCTACCCGTAGGTGGTTTCATTCCTGTTCCAACCCCCGCAGGTTCTGCAACTACAATGCATATTCCGACAATTTTGGCAGGTGTTTTTGAAGGACCAGTGTCAGGTGCGATTGTAGGTGCCATTTTTGGCGGATTTAGCTTTTGGCGAGCGCAAACTAACCCCAATCCCGTGGCAAAACTAATGTTTTCTAATCCTTTAATCGCTTTTGTACCTCGGATGCTTATTGGCGTAGTGGCTCATTACGCAAGCACCTTTATTAAGGGGAAAAAAGGTAGAAATTTTCTCATATGTATTGTTGTATTTGTTTTAGGTCACACAGGGTATTGGAGTTTCGTTAATCGATCTGTGGTTTTAAGGTGGCTAGTTGCCGGAGCAGCAGCTATTAGTGGTGCTACCGTAGTAGCGTTTATATATCACAAGAGCGGTGAACAGGGTGTTGCTTTAGCAGCCGTGCTTGGCAGCATTACAAATACTGTAGGCGTTATGGGGCTTTCGACATTGTTTAAATATTTGCCGGTGCAAGCTGCAGCGGCAGTTGGAATTACTCACGGTGTGCCCGAGGCGGCGGTTGCGATGGTGCTTACCGATTTAATATATAGAGGTACCAGTTCTATCCGAAAGTACTGAAACATTCGTCTTTGTGGCAAACTTTGATTGGGGGAGATTAATTGTTATTTGCGGTTGACGTCGGTAATACCCATGTTGTCGTAGGACTTTTTGCCGGCGGTAAACTAAATTATAACTGGCGGATCGCTAGCCACGTAAGTAAAACCGAAGACGAGTATGGTTTTATATTTCAACTAATGCTCATGCATTCAGGTACCACAAAACAGTCGATTATAGGTGGCGTAATTGCTTCTGTGGTACCGCCGTTAACATCGGTTTTTAAGAAAGCCATGAAAATGTATTTGGGAATTGAACCATTGATAGTAGGTCCGGGGACAAGAACAGGTGTTGACATCAAATACGAAAATCCTAAAGAGGTTGGACCTGATAGGATAGCAAATGCTGTCGCCGCTTATAGAAAATATGGAGGTCCGGTTATCGTTGTGGATTTTGGAACTGCCACTACTTTTGATGCTATATCTAAACGGGGGCAATATATGGGCGGAGCTATTGCACCTGGGATTATGGCTGCTACTGATGCACTTTTTTCTAAAGCCGCGAGGCTTCCTAGAATTGACCTGGTAAGGCCCCTTCGAGCTATCGGTAGAACCACCGTTGAAAGCATGCAATCGGGCATTGTGTTTGGATTCGCGGGCCAAACAGATGCATTGGTGAGGCGTATATCTGAAGAATTGGACGGCAAAACCCAAGTTATAGCTACCGGAGGTCACGCGCGGCTAGTTGCTGCCGAATCAAACACCATAAATGTAGTTGACCCAACACTGACCCTGGAGGGTTTGTATCTCATTTACAAGATGAATATGCAAAAGTAAGGGTTAAAAATATTTTATCAAAGGATTGGAAAAAGGCCACAAGTTTCTCGTGGCCTTAATTACCACTACTATGATAGCTTTGGCGAATGTTTCGGTCGAAAAGTTCTACAGCAAGTAGCTTCTGATGTTCTAACGGAATGACCTTTCGTTGAAGCATCAGCACCTACAATGCCCGTTTCCATACGCATTTTGCCTTGTTTTGAACGTGATTTACGACTTTTTTGGATAAGTTCGCGCGAATCACTATCAAGTTCCACAGAAGATTCTAATCTTGTAGTATCTGTTCGCATTTGATCTTGGTCTATCAATATTGTGTCAGCTTTGCATACGTTTCCATGGCCCCAGTAATGGCATGAATTGACCTTGCATTTTACACTAGTCAATATATTTCACCTCCTACCTTGTTAGTTTTACCGCACTTGTTGATTGGTTATCCGGGAAAGGAATTGTATATATAGGGTAGAATGTATTTTAGGGGGTAATGAAAGGCTTGCTCTGGTAATTTGTAAATCTTGCAGCGTAATATTTAGGGAACGAGATTTTCAATCTTAGTAAGAACAATGTATATATAGTAAAATAGGCTTATGACATCCATTTGGGATAATATGATTTTGGAATACCTTTGATGGAGTTCGAATAGTGATTTCAGATGAGCAAGTCAAGTTTGCGAGCATGAGCGGGCTCCATAAAAGGAATTGGGAGGGATGAAACTCATGATCCAGGTCACCGTAGACCGAATCGGACTGGATCAAAACAGCGATCAAGCCGTGATTTTATTGGGAGATTTCACAAAGACGACTTTTGTACCTATTTGGATACGAGCGTTAGAGGCAACTTCTATCGCTCTCTCACTTCAGGGAATTAAGCCTCCCAGACCAATGACGGCAGATTTGGTAGTTAGTGTGGCAGAAGAATTAGGTGCGGAAATTACAAAGGTGACTATCAAAGAACTAAAGAATGAAACTTTTTACGCTTACCTAAGATTAAAAAAAGGTGAGCAGGTTTTTGATATCGATTGTAGACCCTCTGATGCTATAGCTGTGGCTTTGAGAAAAAAGGCCCCGATTTACGTAGATGGGAAAGTTATGGCACAAGCGGGTATATCTGCAGAAGATTCAGAAGTGCAGTAGTATTTAAGGTGAGCGATGTTGAACCAAATTTTGAAACCATTATGTTTTGGGCATTTATCTATCTGGCCTCCGATCGTTGTTGCTCCAATGGCCGGTTATACCGATGGAGTTTATCGCGAAATCTTAAGGGAATTTGGATGCCCCTTTTGTTATACAGAAATGATAAGTGCCAAAGCGTTAGCTTTAGATAGTAAGGCGACATTTGACTTATTAAAACATACGGGTAACGATAAACCCCTGGCGTTACAATTGTTTGGAGCCAATCCCGAAGATTTCTATTCCGCAATCATTAAAATTAACCAACGGAATGTAAATTTTGATGCGATCGACATTAACATGGGTTGTCCTACTAAAAAGATAACTTCCCCCGGTGCAGGCGGAGCATTGTTGAAGGACCTGCCTAGGGCAGCGGAAATAGTGCATGCAATTAAAAGTGCATCTGATTTGCCTGTTACAGCCAAAATGAGGATAGGGTGGGAAGATGGCTCAAATGCTGTTGGGATCGCTGCTTGTCTTCAAGAGGCGGGCATAGATTTATTGACTGTGCATGGTCGGACAGTCAGTCAAAAGTATGCCGGTACAGCAAAATGGGAGAAAATTGCCGATGTTGCTGCTAGTGTAACTATTCCTGTAGTAGGTAATGGTGATGTTGCTTCGCCCGGGGATAGCATTGATAAACTGTGCAAGACAAAATGTTCGGGCATAATGATAGGAAGAGGTGTATTGGGGAACCCATTTTTCTTTTATGAGCTTCAGGAATTGCTTGGAACTCCCCAATTGGGTACATGGAACAAAACTAAACGTATGGAAGTAGCAAAACTTCATCTTAAGCGCGCTGTTGAAGAATATGGTGAAAAACGTGCGATGCTTAAGATGAGAAAACACCTTGCTTTATACTTCAAAGGAATGGCAGGTTCAGCAAAACTTCGGATGGCAGTTAACAGCGCGACTTCACTTCAGGGCGTAATTGCAGCAATAGAATGTTTTTCTTCGAGACATTAGCTGCGCTCTATTAAGCCATTCTGTCCGTTTTAATAAAATTAAAGCCGCAATGTTTTATTTTCGATTTTGCTTGCGGGTGTTAGGTAAGGTTGATATTATATGTACACAGGATTGTGCACAAGGCGGTGAATCTCGCATGGGATTTGTAAGAATAAGCGATAAGGTTATCAGCCGTCAGAAAATTGATAATGCAATAGATGAGATTTTAGATTTGCGGACACAGGGGTTTTCCCAATCTGATGTGGCAGACAAGGCAGGTGTCGATAGAACTTTTATTTCGCGGCTGGAGACTTTAGGTGAAGTGCGTAAAGGCGGTTCAATAGCTATGATCGGTTTTCCTTTATCTAACTGCGAAGAAATCCGTCAATTGGCGATTGAAGAAGGCATCGAATTTGTTTTGCTTATGACAGATCAACAAAGGTGGGACTGGGTAAAGCAAAAGAGCGGAATAGATCTATTTAACAAACTTTTGGATTTGATTACTACCATACGCAACTACGATAAGGTGATACTTATCGGTTCTGATAAAAGGCTTGAGTTAGTGAAGGGGCTTTTGGACAGGCATACCCAAGTGTTTACCGTCGTTATAGGACAATCACCTATGACTGGAGATGTTCGACTAAATCCTGAATTACTACGGCGGATGATAGTTCAAGTGAAAGGCTAGAAGGGGGTATTTTAGTGAAGCGAATAACAAGCGTTAGCATCGGATCATCTAAGCGAAATAAACGTACTGAACAATGGATCTTGGGAGAAAAAGTAATTTTAGAACGTATAGGTACCGATGGTTCAATTAAAAAAGCGATCGAAATAATTCAAGATTTAGATGGCAAAGTTGACGCTTTTGGCATGGGGGGGATTGATCTTTATGTAGCGTGTGGTCGAAAAAGATACACTTTGAGAGATGGTAAGACCATAGCAAAGGTTGCTAAGAAAACACCAATTGTAGACGGTTCTAGGCTAAAGGATACTTTGGAGCGCAGAGTTATTCAATATTTAGCTAAAAACCGTAAGGTGGAATTCAAAGGAAAAACCGTTTTGTTGGTATGTGGAATGGACCGTTTTGGTATGGCTGAAGCGCTTCAACAAACAGGCTGTGATCTAATTTTAGGGGATCTTGTTTTCGTGCTAAACCTTCCCATACCCCTACGTTCACTAAATGCTCTTGACAAAGTTGCAAGGATAATCGGGCCTATCGTGGTTAACCTCCCGTTTTCTATGCTTTATCCAACTGGCGAAAAGCAAGATAATACCGATCGCGAAAAGACCCTTCAAACAAAGTATTATCATCAGGCAGACATTATAGCTGGTGATTTTCATTACATGAAACGATATATGCCTGACAACATGAGTGGTAAGGTCATTATAACTAATACCGTTACAGAGCATGACATAGAATGGCTTAAACGGTTAGGCGTAGACACTCTTATAACGACTACTCCGGAAATGGATGGGCGTTCTTTTGGAACTAACGTAATGGAAGGACTTATTGTAGCGATGTTAGATAAAACTCCTGACCAAATTTCTGATCAAGAAATAAATGATTTATTAGATCAACTTAACTTCAGGCCCAGGGTAGAAGTTTTAAACCCTATTAGAACTTCGCTGTCATAACCCCATCAAAGTTTTTAATTTGTTGCTAAAGGAAGTGGACTCAGTATGGGTAGTTTTGGTTTTATCATTCATCCTATCGAAATAAGTGATATATCTCGTAAGTTTCCTGTAGCTAAGTATCTTCCACAAGGGATAATAGAAAGTATACTTAAGGTCACACCATCATTTAAGGTATCGCAAATAACCGGCATTGAATCAAGCCATGCAAGCGCGGATGGTTGGTTTGTATCATGTCCGCTCACTCCAGATATGATGTTGCGGCTACCTGAAGTCAAGGTCATAGACAAAATAATTAAAGCGGTGCAGAAGGCTCAAAACCTTGGAGCTAAAATCGTTGGATTGGGCGCGTTTACAGCTGTTGTAGGTGATGCAGGAGTTACGGTAAGGGAGAACGTGGATATCGCTGTAACGACTGGCAATAGCTATACGGTAGCTACTGCGGTGGATGCAACTGAGAAAGCAGCATATTTAATGGGAATAGATATGGAAAACGCTAATGTACTTGTTTTAGGAGCAACGGGATCGATAGGGCGGGTATTATCGATCATTTTCGCTCATAGGGGTTATCATCTTACGTTAGCTGCGCGAAATCGTAGCAGGCTGGAAAGGGTTTCACATGTCATTACAAAGCAGACTGGGATGGTTCCGAGAATTGCGGGTGATGTAAAACAGTCCGTAAAAAATGCAGATGTTGTAGTATGTGTAAGTTCTTCTGTTGATATTTTGATAGAGCCAGAAGACCTTAAGAAAGGGGCTTTGGTATGCGATGTTGCGAGGCCCCGGAACGTTTCTGCTAAAGTGAGCCAGATAAGAAAAGATGTACTGGTGATAGAAGGCGGGATAGTGAAAGTTCCCGGCGATGTGCAATTCAATTTCGACTTCGGTTTTCCAAAAGGACACAGTTACGCTTGTATGGCTGAAACTATGATTTTAGCGCTTGAAGAAAAATATGAAAATTGGTCATTAGGTAGGAACCTTTCTGTCGGTCAAGTCAGTGGAATAGCTAAGCTAGCTAAAAAACATGGTTTCCAGTTAGCGGGTTTAAGAAGTTTTGAGAAGCCTATTACGGCAAAACAGATAGAAATCGTGAGACGACATGCTTTTGGTTGAAGTATTACAAGATAGATATATTATTACATCTGTGTTGACTCGCGTATTATTTTTGCTCTATAATTTTTCGTGACCATAGCCTTTTAACCGTTGGCAGCGGTTGGTGTTTATCTTTAAGCATAGACAAAATCGAAAAAACATAAACTGATATGAGTTTGTATGGGTGGTTATCAAATTAGAACCCATTTGCAAGTTTAAATGAAAGGCAGGAGATATAAAAGGATGACTCAACGTCAAATAATACTTTCTCCTGAAGGCAAGAAGTCTTTTGAAGCTGAGCTAAATCATCTTAAACTCGTTAAGAGAAAAGAAATAGCAGAACGAATTAAGGCAGCTAGAGCGTTTGGCGATCTCTCGGAAAACGCTGAATATGAAGATGCTAAAAACGAGCAGGCTTTTGTTGAAGGGCGTATTTTTAAGATAGAAAATATTTTGCGGCATGCCGTAATTACTCAAAACAGCGGTAAGGCTTCTGATGTCGTGACGGTAGGTTCAACTTTTACTCTTAAAGACATAAACAACAATAAAATTCAGCAATATACCATCGTTGGTTCTCAAGAAGCTGACCCCGGGCGAAAACGTATTTCTAATGAATCGCCGGTTGGGAAAGCCGTTTTAGGTCAAAGACCCGGAACGGTGGTTACCGTCACAGTACCTGCGGGTACCTATCAATATGAGATAATATCCATAGACCAAGGCTGATTTTGCTACAAAAGTCGGTAGTGTCTTAAAGTTCTGTTATTTACAAATGTAAGCAGCATGTCAGGAGGATATAATATGCCTTGTGTTAATGGGCAAATGCAGGAAAATTCAAGACCTACTGAGGAGATTAATAGGCGCACGGAAAAACTTAAAACTATTCGTGATAGCGGTGTTGATCCCTTTGGTGGTCCGTTTACAGTAACCCAAACTGCAGAAGATATTCAATTAAATTTTAACAAACTCGATGGTGAGAAGGTTGCTGTAGCAGGGAGATTAACCGCGTTCAGGGGACATGGTAAGACTACGTTCGCGGATCTAAGGGATCGCACTGGGCGTATTCAAATTTATGCACGTAAAGATATGCTTGGTGTGGATAATTATGAACAGTTGAAAAACTTTCTCGATATAGGCGATATCGTAGGTATTACCGGAAAAGTATTCAAAACGAGAAAAGGCGAATCGACTATTGAGGTAGAAAACTGGGTAATGTTATGTAAAGCTTTACGTCCACTGCCTGAAAAATGGCATGGTCTTACTGATGTGGACTTACGTTATCGACAAAGGTATGTGGATCTAATAGCTAATCCTGAAGTGCGTGATGTGTTTATAAAGAGAACTAAAATTATATCTTTTATCAGACGTTATTTGGATAAACGTGGATATCTCGAGGTGGAGACGCCGGTACTTCAGACCATTGCGGGTGGAGCTATTGCACGGCCGTTTATTACGCATCACAATGCCCTCGGTATGGATGTATATTTGAGAATTGCTGTTGAATTATATTTAAAACGTTTGCTCGTAGGTGGATTGGAACGTGTTTACGAGATAGGAAAAAACTTTAGAAACGAAGGAATCAGTACTCGGCATAATCCGGAATTTACCATGCTTGAAGTGTATCAGGCTTACGGTGATTATGGTGACATGATGGAGTTAACCGAAAACATGGTTTACAGCTGCGCCATGAAAGTTTTGGGTACATCTAAAATTCTATATGATGGGCATGAAATAGATCTAACTCCACCGTGGCATAGAATAAAAGTTTGGGATGGGATTGAAAAATGGGCAAATGTTCGTAATTGTCAACTGAAAGACGACGAAGACGCTAAAGTTGTCGCAAAAAGACTCCAATTGAAAATGGACAGGCCGCCAACGAAGGCGAATGTGATTAACAAGATTTTAGATGAAAAAGTTGAGCCCAATTTAATAGCACCTACGTTTTTGCTAGATTATCCTGTAGAGATATCTCCCCTAGCGAGAAGAATACCGGAACAGCCAGATCTTACATATAGGTTCGAAGTATTTGCAGTTGGTAAAGAAATAGGAAACGCATTCTCTGAACTTAACGATCCTATTGATCAAAGGCAACGATTTTTGCAGCAGGCTCAGGAAAGAGCGATGGGGGACGATGAGGCACATGTGTTTGACGAAGACTTTATAACAGCTTTAGAATATGGAATGCCCCCTGCAGGGGGCTTAGGAATTGGAATTGACAGATTAGTGATGCTTTTGACTGGTTCGTCATCTATACGGGATGTTATTTTATTTCCCATGATGCGGCCTAAATCTTGATAAATTATATGTTTATGAAGTTAGATCGCAAAAAACAAGGGAATT
>CAYORX010000009.1:0-63623 GCA_964406505.1 uncultured Eubacteriales bacterium | reverse complement strand
CCAATTAATTTATCATCGCCAACCCTTACAACGTCGAACATGCGGCAGCCGGTCATTCCCGAAGCGATTACCAATGGTCCGGATACTTTGGTAATCCGCCCTATAATTTGGTTATCTGCCATGCCGCATCATCCCTCTCCCTTAAACAAAATATCTGCCCCTACTGCTCTTTCCACTCGCCTGCGCAAAAGTTCCATACCCACACCTCTCGGCTCACGTGCATCAGGCAAAATTGTAACTACAGGTTTTGGCATGTCGTACAAAGGTTCAAGTTCTTTTTCGAGTATCTGTGCTACCTGTTCAGTTACCATCAAAATGGCATAATCTCCTTTTAAAATTGCGCCGAGTTGCTCACGGGCTTCATGCAAAGTATCAGCAGGAAATGAAACAGCCCCACTAGCCTTAAACCCTAAAACAGCATCTCTTTGGCCTAATATAGCTACTTTAGGCATAACTTTCACGCAACCTCTCTGATATTTCGTTCTCCGGTACTAAAGATTGCTTACCGGAAAGAATAATTCTTAGGTTTTTCACCTCAGTCTCCCTACCGAACATATACCCAAACACCGGTTCAGGTCCCAAACAAATTGACGCTGATTCACGAGCCAATTTTATCATTACGTTATCGCATTCTTTTTCCCACTTAGTTAAAGATCGCTTTTCTTCCGCCAACGATGCACCTTGCTCAGCTAGATCTTGCAGACCGGTATTGTCATAAACACGGGCGATTTGAAAGTAATTTTGCTCATAAGCTTCCGTTAACGCAGAACGACTCAACGTTCCGCCTGCGATTACGATACTGCTGAAGCGCAAACTAGATACACCCAGAAGTTTCGCTCTTATCGCCATTTTCAAATTTAGAATATCGATCTCATATTGAATAAATTCCACGAGGGCCGGATATCCATATTTTTTATACACCGACGCAGCCCACGAGTAATACCATTTATCTATCCAGCTATCTACTTCAAACGGAGAAGACTCTTTGTCAGCAGCCTTTTGGGCAATTTCATGACAGCCAACCATAATCCCACGGGTTACTTCATACATCGTTTCATCAATTGAGTCCGGTTCCAACGTTTGCGATTTCAAGGGAACCTGTCCTTTCATAGCACCGTCGAACAGAATCTTAAGGTGTTCAACCGACAAATTACCTAACGACGAGAAGGCACCTTGCTCCGCCGGGACTTGGAACATTTCAGCTTTGAGCAAAACTTTAGCATTGTGAAAATCGTAACGCGCTCTATATGCTGCAACAACTAAGGGCTCAGGGGATATCTCCATGATCCCATCATGAGCATCTTTAACCGCCTTTTGCAAAGCACTTTCAAACAGACCTGTATTTTCAAGTTTCGATATATATGGGCCGTAAAAAGAATCTCGCAACGCGGCAAGGGAAGCATCCAAGCTTGTTGTCTCCAATATCTTGCGCAAGTCGCTTTTAGTTAAAAGTCCTTTTTCGATTATCCGAATCCGACCCACAGGATTTGCCCAAAGATAGTCTCTCAAAGCAAATTCTCCTTCTCAGAAGGTTCCTTAAACAGAACTTTAGCCAGATCTATTTCAAGGTCTTCTCTTATTAATCTTAAAATCGCGGGAAATGTTACGTTGTCAGAAACTCTACCTTTCTTAAGTATGAAACCGCCACCTGATAAAGTAGAAGAATACGACAACTTCAAGTTCCCTTTCTTACCCTGCTTTTTCAACTCCGAATTCACTTGGTATGCAAAATCATTGCCCAATCTATCCTTATCCGTTTCATTTAGAATAAGATGCTCTGAGCCATCAGCCTTATGAACAATGAGATCTAGTAGAAGCGCTCGATATTCTTGTCCTGGCAAATCAGTTAACTTTTCCACAGCTTCGTTCAAAACCTGGGAGATAAGTTCTTGTTTCGCCCTGAGAATCATCTGTTTCTTTTGCATTTCTCGTCGGGAAGCGGCAATGCTGTGAATTTGCTTTGCTTGGGCAACAGCTTCACTTAAAACCTCAGTTTCCGTCTCTCGAGCTTTATCACGCGCAGCCTTGATTCTCGATTCAGCTTCAGCCTTTGCCGAAGAAAGGATTTCCTCTTCCAGCACTGACGCTTTTTCATTTATTCTCTTTAAAATGTCTTCCAAGGGCATCTATCTTTCCCCCTAGATTTTAACTGCAAACATAATAAGTAGAATTGAAGCTAAAAGACCTAGCACTGCATAAGTCTCGACCATAGCAGACAAAATCATGGCTTTCCCCGATTCTTCAGGGTTTTTAGCTACAATATCCATACCCGATAGCGATACCCTAGCCTGGTAAAGCGCGGAAATAAGACATGTAACGGCTGCAGGAATACATGCAAAAAAAACTTGCCATCCTTGTTCGACGCTTAGTGATAAAACACCCGCAAAGGCGTCCATTTTAACTAAAGCTAAAAACCCTACTAAAAAGCCGTAAATCCCCTGAGTACCGGGAAGCGCCTGTAAAAGCAACAATCGGCCAAATTTATCCGGATCTTCGGCGGTCATACCAGAAGCTTTTTCACCAGTAACGCCTACACCAACGATGGAACCGATTCCACCTAAAAATACTACAAGCCCGGCGCCCATGAGAGCTAAAACATTGCCACCCAATACAGGCCCAAAAAACAGACCTACGGCCAACAACACCATAAGAAATAAACTCCCTACCAGAAGCCAGCTGCCTACCATTCCTTTAAACACGAATGTTCCCTCCCAATCTGTATTGCTTTCAGTGTCTCACCTTTTTGCTTGAATTCACGCTGCTTTTCAATCGGTTAACGATACGTTTTCACCCACCCGTTTAAGGGGGTTAAACGGTGTTCCACCTCCTTCGAAAAACTTGGTGAAAAACTCAACAAATTGCAGCCTGCCTGAGTGAATAAAGCTCCCCAAGGCATTTATAACGAGATTTAGCATGTGCCCGACTGCCAATATAGCAGGAACAAAAACCCATCCGATTTTAGGCGCCATCACAATTACTAACTGTGAAATAGTGTTTACGACCACTCCGATGATAGCACTAGCTAGGCCCAAGGCTAAAATACGGGCGTATGACAAAACGTCTGAAAAATAGTTAACGATGGAATACAATCCACCTACTCCGGAAATTGGTTTAAGCAAAATGTTTGGCTGATTACGTGCGCCGGCATACATGACCAACAACGCACCCGCTGCCATAATGTAAAGCGGAATATCGCTTTGAACAACACCTGTTTGAGAAATACCCCACAACACGAGCCCCGGCAGAAACACCACCCAAGACCCATGCTCCCAAAGCCCGCCTATTAAGTCACCATCACGGATCGTTCCAATCATCTTAACTATAATGCCTGCCCAAATATGAACGATTCCAAATGCCAAGGAAACTAATAATAAAGTAAGCGGATCGTTAATAGGATCAAGCAAAGCTATGCTTGAGGTTATCCTTTCAAACAAAGTGCCCGGGAAAAATGCAGTTGGGAGATCGCCTAACCAACTCCCCATGACTGCGCCGGCGAAGAATGTAGAAACGCCACAATACATAAGCAGTTTCATCATTTTATCATCTTCAAGATTTTGGGTTTTCAAAAAACTCCACGCGAATAATGAAAGTATGATTCCGTAAACTGCATCACCGAGACACATACCGAAAAACACCCAGAAAAATGGTGCCAAAGCGGGTGTAGGATCGAGCTCGTGATAACTAGGGTATCCGAAAATATTAGTGACGACTTCAAAAGGCCTTATAAGAGGATGATTTTCCAGATACACGGGTACGTCATCATCTTCGCTCGGTTCTTCATCTATAACAGCTATACCTGTAAAATCGCTCAACTGATTTTTAAACGCTTCAACTTGAGCCGCTTTAACAAACCCTTCTATGACTAAGGTAAATCGGGTTCTCGAGATATCTTTCCGAACTTCATCGAGATTTTTTCGATCTAAATAGTAATCTGTCAAAGCGAGGATATCGAGTAAATTTTCAGCCATCTCAGCATCTTCAGACAAAATGGTTTCTTGTTCTTTACGTAATATATCTAAACGTTCCTCAATCTTTTGGCAAATATCGTAGACAAACCCTACGTCTGCGTAATCACCCGCTATTCTGGTTAAATCAACTCGCGAACCGCCAGTCGCAGATAATACAGAGTCCATGGAAAGACGCTGATTATCATCGTCTGAAAATACAACCAACCAAATTCCCGCTTGACCATGCAGCTCCCAGATTACTTTATAATGTACTTTTGAAGAAACGATATCAGGTACATCTAAACCGCTAAGAGGAACCACCGCCAGACATGTGTGGCAAGTTTGGGTTTTTCCGATTTGAGCCAGCGGAATATCGAGTTGGTTCCAAACTTTAAGCGATTGTAACCTTTGTTCTAAATCAGCTACCTGTTTCTCGGTATCGTTCAGATATTCTTCGTGCTGCTGCACCTTAGCAAATATTTTAGGTATATCGTATTTGGCGACAGCATCTTTGAATTCACTGAGCAACATTTCAGGTTTTTTGCCAGTGAACATATCGATAAAACTTTTTTCAATAGTATGATAGCGTTCAAAATAAGATTTAATAACAGATAATTGGGCAAGCCTTTCGACATACTCTGGTGATTGTATTTCCATTTCAACTTCTTCTAAGCGCTCACCGGTATCGGCCACAGTAGATTTAGTCACATGCATAAGCCCAGTATCCCGCAATCGCTCAAAGAGAGGTTCTTCTAATTCCTGAAAGGCTAATATGGTGATTTTCCGCATTCTTGCAACAGCCATAAGTTTCCCGCAAGGCTAAAAGTATTCCTGCGGCCTCCCCCTTTCACACCGCTTTGATTATCCGATCAATAATAAGTTCCACTGCGCGCTCAAAGTTTTTTGACGCTAGCATTTTAATTTCTTCAATTTCTGATGCCGCCTCACTTAAAACTTCTTTATGAGCCAAGTCAGCATCTTTTTTCGCATTATCGATTATTTCGGAAGCTTTTGCCTTAGCTAACCGCTCTGAATCAACGGCAATTCTTTCGGATTCTGCCGCAGCTTGATCTAATATTTTTCGGGCTTTAGCTTTTGCATCTTCAATTCGACTTTCCGCCTTAGATTCAGTTTGTAATATAATATCAAGTTCTTTTTTGGCCACAAAATTCCGCGCCCGGCGCGGCTCCCCCCTTCATTCAAATGTTTCCAAATCACGAGGTCTTTCCGCCAACGATCCAAACCAATATATCAATGTCTTAGCTATTCTTTCAGAAGCACGCCCGTCACCAAAAGGGTTTTTAGCCGTAGCCATGCGTGTATATCGTTCCTTATTGTCTAATAAATCGTTAATTGTGTCCACTATCAGGTGTTTGTTAGTTCCAACCAATACGACTGTGCCGGCTTCAATTGCCTCAGGACGTTCCGTTTTATCCCTACACAATACAACTGGTACCCCCATTGATGGGGCTTCCTCCTGAATTCCACCCGAGTCAGATACGACAAGATACGCGCGGCTCACGAGATTCACATAATCCGGATAATCTAAAGGTTCGAACAAAATTACATTATCAATTCCCCGAAGATTACGCAAAATCGGTTCACGTGCATTTGGATTTTTATGTAACGACACTAAAAATTTCACATCTTTATTTCGCATCCCAGCGATATCTGCAAGTGCCTTACATATGTTTTCCATACCGTGGCCAAAATTTTCTCGCCTATGTACTTCTACTACTATAAAACGATCTTTGCCGCTTGGCTTTGCGGGGATCATCCCGTCACTGGCGCAATTGAATTTCAAGGCGTTCAACGTTTCGTTTTTGAATCTGTAATCACCGCGCACAGTCATAAAAAGTGCGTCTATCGCAGTGTTCCCTGTTACGAAGATTGTACTTTCTAAAACCCCTTCATTAAGCAAATTAAGTTTAGCTTTTATAGTAGGAGCAAAATGAATGTCGGATATTAAGCCGGCAATCCGCCTGTTAATCTCTTCAGGAAAAGGAGCATATTTGTCGCCTGTCCTTAATCCAGCTTCGACATGCCCACACGAAACTTTTTCGTAATAAGCAGCGAGAGCACTTGCTGCAGTGGTAGCGGTATCACCATGAACTAAAACTATATCAGGACGTTCGTGCTTAAGGATCGGAGTTAAGCGTTGAAGCACTTTAATGGTCGTATGTTTCAAAGTTTGACCTTCAGCCATAATGTCAAGATCGTAATCTGCCGCAAGTGAAAAATGTTCCATCACCTGATCTAACATCTCTCGATGTTGAGCAGTAATAACGACTTTAGAAATGATTTGAGGATAATAAGATCTAAATTTAAGAATCACCGGGGCCATTTTAATCGCTTCTGGGCGGGTGCCGAAAACGGACAACACTTTAATAGTTTTGCAGGGCACTCAATTCCACACCTTTCAACTACCATAACGGTACCTTATTTTTGGCGGCTTGTCTTTCGCTTGCACGAGGTTTGTTTATGTTTACCGGTAGGCATAGCGATAATCCCTACTTTGTGAGCTATCATGAGCACCCCTAAAATAGCTAATCCAGCGATAGGACCAGTGCCAGAAGACGGCAAAAATGTTGAAAATAAGCCAAGCACTCCAAATATTCCGGTAACGATATAAATAGTAACCACTGCCTTTTTTTGCCCCAACCCTAGTTCAAGCAAACGATGGTGAATATGATCGTGATCCGCACGCGAAACAGGTTCTCCCAAACTGCGGCGTCTCAATATGGCAAACGCAGCATCTGATATCGGAACCGTAAGCGCTAAAACCGGTGCGAACACCGCAACGGCAACAGTAGATTTTACTAACCCCTGGACAGACAATACCGACAGAGCTAACCCAAGATACATAGCTCCTGCATCGCCCATAAAAATAGACGCGGGATGAAAATTATATGGTAAAAATCCAAATACACTGCCTGCTATAGCTGCAGCTGCTAAACTTACGGACGGTACTCCTACTCTAGCTGATACGAAAACCGTTACCAAAGCAGTGATGCCCGTAACTCCGGCAGCTAACCCATCAAGCCCGTCGGACAAGTTGATGAGATTTTCAAAACAAACAATCCAAAGAAGAGTAAGAGGAATTGCCAGCGCTCCGATGATACGTATAGTGCCTGTAAATGGGTCGGTAAAAAATGATATGTCTACCCCTAATGCTACCACTATTATTGCCGAACCAAATTGTCCAATAATTTTCTGCCACGGTTTTAGTATGTAAAAGTCGTCGATGATCCCCACGATTAGTATAAACAGCCCTCCAAATGTTATTGCAAGTTGGGTGGGCCCATCTTGAGGAGTCGCTAAAAGCATAGATGCAACAGACGCTAGGTAAATAGCCACGCCGCCCAAATAGGGTATAGGCCGATTATGGACGCTGCGTTCGTTTGGATGTGCTACAGCACCCGACTTTCGCGCGAACGCACGAATTAACGGAGTAATAGTGACCGCCAAAGCAAATGCTACACCAAAAGCGAATAGCCCTTGCAAACTACCTTGCTCCTTTCAGCATTTGATGGCACGCCACCTACGTAATGTGATATGACTGCATCTTATTTTAACCAACCTCCGTCGGACAAGTCAATTACTTATAGCACTATCAAAATGCACTACGACCGTGCCTGCTTCTTTGAAAAGGCGCCTCGACAGCTTGTCCGGATAGTCAACGCCGTATACTACCCTAACGATATCTGCATTTATGAGCATTTTTGCACACAGACTGCACGGCTCATGAGTCGAATAAATAGTAGAACCCTGAACTGAAATTCCGTATTTTGCCGCCTGGATGAGCGCGTTTTGCTCTGCGTGAAGTCCGCGGCAAATCTCATGCCTTTCGCCAGACGGTATACCTAACTGCTCTCTAAGACACCCCACGTCTATACAATGAGGCAAACCCGATGGTGCCCCGTTATATCCAGTTGTGAGGATCCGCTTATCTTTCACTATTACAGCGCCTACATTACGTCTTATACAAGTAGATCTACGAGACACCACTTCGGCGACTTGCATAAAGTATTCATCCCAACCAGGCCGTGTAGAACGTTTCTTGGTTTGACCCATAATCGTACCTCCAAGTTCCATATAAAATGCTGCGAAGTCTTACTCGTACACTGCCCGTTTGCCGCCAATGAGTTTGTGCCGGGTACGTACCGCCGTAACATGAGCATGACCGATTCGGTTTTCATCGAATCTTAAAGGTACCGCTACAGCTTTGATGTGCATACCGATGAATGTATCTCCAATATCGATCCCCGCATGGGCTTGAATTGACTCGACGACGACAGGATCATCAAAGATTTCCATAGCAACGGAAGCTGCCGCTCCACCTGCATCAGGAACAGGGCGTACTGCCACTTGTGTAAGATCATACTTTTCGACCGCTTCACTTTCGATAACCAAAGATCTATTTAAATGTTCGCAACACTGTACTGCTAAGAAAATTTCACTGCCTTTTAAAGCTTGCCTAATACCTTCTAATATCGCGTGGGCGATATTGGTATTGCTTGACGAACCTATAGATTTACCTTGAACTTCGCTTGTTGAGCATCCTAATACCATTACCTGCCCAGCTTTTAATTTAGATGATTCAAGTAAAATTTCAGTAATTCGCCGCGAACGCTTTTTCAACGCCAAAAAATCTACTTCAACATCTTGCTCACAAGAGCTACAAGATCCACAACCATACAGCATTTGTCATCCACCCCCGATAGTCGATCTAATAATTTAACAGTTTGCGCATTTACTTACTGATCGGATTCAGCTTGGATAATTTTCAAAACGCGCTTTTGATGGCGTCCTGCTTCAAACTCCGATTCCAGCCAAACCTTAACGATGTCTAAGGCTAGTCCACTACCGGTAACCCTGGCTCCTATACACAACACATTGGCATCATTGTGTGCCCTGGAAGCCCTAGATGAAAATGTGTCACCGCAAGTTACCGCCCTTACTCCTTTAACTTTATTGGCAGCAATAGCCATTCCTAAACCGGTGCCGCAAACTAAAATGCCAAGTTGAGCTTTTTTTGAGCCTACAGCTTGTGCAACTTTAAAAGCAAAATCAGGATAATCAACAGATTCTTCACTATAAGTTCCTAGATCTAAAACAGTATGCCCAAATTCTTTTATCAGTTTCGCTATTTCTTGTTTTAGCCCGTAACCTGCATGATCGCTTCCTACTGCAATTATCATTAGTTTATCTCCTCTTCCATGGGCGGCTTAAAAACCTTGCCGGTAGCTTCTTCTAAAGGTTTATATAAATCTTTATCATACATACCTTCACCCAATATAAGATTTTCCATAGATGTTCCTATCACGATAACCTCCATACCCTCTATAATCGTTGCAGATGACACCGGCCATCCCGTGCGAACATCAAACACTGTAATCAAATCTGGAAAACTGAACAGAGTATGACCACCCACATCACACGATAAATACTCGTTCATAAAGGTAAGACGTGCCATCTCATGTTGTTCATGCTTTTGATCGCTTGGACTTATACTTACCCGGCCTATATCGAAGCCACCACGAGTACTTATTTCCACTTCATCTACCACCCCAGCGATAAGCAACAATCCGCTTAGAAAAGTAGCAGCGGCATTTGCAGCAAAATACCCGGGTGAACTATAAGAACCTTTTCTGTTTATGTTACCTACATGTTGAGGTTTTAAAGGATCTAGACCTAGCTGGCATTGTATATGATCAGCCATGGCTTCGCCAAGATCAATGCACATTGTAATTGCCCCGCAAGCCCCGGTACGTTTGAGATAATCTGCAGAAACCGGATTTCGTGCAACTGTAACCAAACCCTCTGTCGCAGACAAAGTTCTTACGGCAGACGAAGCGTTATGCAACGTACTTTCTATATATAAACGCGATTTCGGACCTACAGCTGATTGTTTTGACATATAAGAAGCATCTTTATGCAACCCCAAGGCTCCCATCAAAGCCGTAGGATGTGCGCGCCCATTGCATGGAGCATCGACTAAAGGAACACCTAAGTACGCTGATTGAAGCCAACCGTTGGCGGTAGCTGTTCCACCACATTCATTGGAATTTACACCTTTGATAACTATACCTGCGTTCTTTTCAAAAAGCATAAAAGAATCTATATAACGATCAAGTCCTGGTCCTTTGCCCCCCGCTTTAGGTGAGCCGACCAAACCTGCCGTCACTATCATATCCTTAGGATCCAAATCTTCTACATCAGCTAAAAACACTTGTCCCTGATCTAAAGCAGCTTTCCCAAGCAAGTAACCTGTCTCGGGATCAGCACCTCCGCCGCCCCCTAGTACCGTTCCGCCCCACACTGCAGCAATTAAATCTTTTTCGTTAAGCAGTTTCATCTAAGATACCACCTTTTCTCAGAAGGTTGCGATCACACAATTTTTTGCCCTAAAAGCTGTCTCACTAAATCTTTCAACAAGCATTTCAAAAGGTTTGCAGTTTTATCGTATTCCTCCTGACTTTTCCCAAATGGGTCTATAACGTCGCCGTCAGTTTTTGTCGAAATTTCTGATAAAGTAAAAACTTTGTGCGCGAACTCCGGATACATTTGTAATAGCACTTGTTTGTGCGAACGCGTCATGGTGATAGCAATATCTGTTTCTGCAATGCCTTCGCGTGTAACTGGAGCTGAGGAATGCGATGAAATATCACCGCCCATTCGTTTCATTGACTCTACAGCCCCATGAGACGCTAGCAAACCTGAAATAGCACCTACGCCACCCGAATCGATTTTGATCGGATATGGTTCACCTGCTTTTTTCCACAATTTTCGCAAGATTCCTTCTGCCATAGGACTTCTGCATGTGTTTCCCGTACAAACCATAGTGATTTTAAAAGGATCGACGCTAACCTTTTCGAACTCTGGCAGCAATTTTCCTTGACTAGCGTTTTGTAGAGTGTCATTTATCGCAACCCCAATACCTTGCATATCGAAAGTTTCAGACAGAATTACCTTAGCTCCAAACCGTTCCGAACAGCGCATACTCGAATAAAGATTAGAGGCGACGACAGGCAAGTTATCTTTTGAACCCAAGTTGAACATCCGAATCGATGTTTTCGCCATACGTTTAAGAAAGTTGTAAGATTCGAAATTTTCTTGAGATGCTAGTACTGATACTTTTGCCTGTGATGATAATAGCTTAAGCGCTTGAAACATTATTTTGTGCCGCTGCTGCTTTAGATTACCCGTAGCAAGGTAAAGGTCAGCGTCGGGAACATAATGTTTGTCTTCAGACACCACCGGGCGCGGAGCAAGGGTAATATCAAAGTTTAGTTTTGTGCCAAGAACTGCCTTTATTTGCTCTGATGTAACGGCACCGGGCCTCAGAATCACCGGCGGATTAACAGATACATCTAACACGGTAGATTCCACTCCAATGTTAGACACACCTCCATCCAAGACAGCTTGGATTTTACCACCGAGGTCATCTAATACATCTTGAGCGCAAACAGGACTAGGCCTGCCTGAACGATTAGCTGATGGAGCTACCAAGGGTACGCCACATGCATTTATAAACATTTTAGAAACGGGGTGGTCTGGCATTCTGACAGCTACATTAAGTGAATTGGCGGTAATAATATCCGAAATTATCTCTGATCTAGGGAATAACAGCGTTAAAGGACCAGGCCAAAATTTGTTAATAAGTATTTCTGCCGTAGAAGAAATGTTTGGGGTTAAATCATACAACTGATCGAGATGACTGATATGCACGATCAGCGGGTTTGTCTTAGGTCTCGCTTTAACCTCGAAAACTTTTAAAGTAGCTCTAAGGTCAAATGCATTTGCCCCTAGCCCATATACTGTTTCTGTAGGAAATGCTACAAGCCCTCCCTTTTTAATTATCTGGGCGCATTTTTCAATGATTTGATCGTCAGGGTTGAGGGGATCTACCTTGTAAACAACTGTGTTTACTTGAGCCAAAACTACCACTCCCGATTACTTTATACATATTTTATATCATAACCGGTCTTTTTTTAATCAGACACGTTGTGCGATCAATACCCGCCGTTTACCTGAATAATCTTTAACAAACTTCTGATTGTGCCAACTGGGGTTCAGTTTGCATTTATCTGCCTGGTCATGGCCTATTTCCATAACCAAAAACCCGCCTGGCGCAAGTACCTCCGGACTGTACTGTATCATATGATCGATAAAATCCATCCCGTTAAAGCCTCCATCTAACGCTATGTGAGGTTCATAACATTTGACTTGCTCATCCAGAGTATCGATTACATTGGTGGGGATATAAGGAGGGTTTGAAGCTATCAAATTAACCTTACCCGCATATTCGCCATTCATTAAAGGTTTTAGGCCGTCTCCAATCAAAAACTCAACACGTTTGAAAACATCTAGCATTTTGGCGTTTTGCTCAGCAACGTCAAGTACGTCGGAAGAAATATCTGTAAGAATCATTTTTATCGCTCGTGAGCACCGTTCATTTTGATTTTTATAAAGCATTTTAAGCAACGAAAGCCCGATAGCCCCTGAACCGCAACATACATCACATATGATTAACGGCCCACGCTGAAATTTTTCTGCTTTCGATTCTAAAAGTGAAATGCAAGTCTCCACTAAAATTTCGGTTTCAGGTCGGGGTATCAAAACCCTTTTATCTACCTTGAAGTTGAACCCCATAAATTGGCTGTACCCTATGATGTAATCGATTGGCTTTTTCTTTGCTCTTTTTTGAATCATAGAAGAATATCGGGAGAATTGAGCTACACCAACCAAAGTATCGGGATAAAGATAAAGCTGTGGCACAGAGCATCGCAATACGTGAGACAATAAAGTCGCTGCATCGCGTGCCGCATGTTCGGATGTTTGTGATAGCATTTGCCTTCCATAAGCGAGGGCTCGCTCTATATCCACAAGCTGCTCCTCCTTAAGTCAACCTGTACAACTTAACTTGTGATCTCAGAAAGCCGTGCCTGCTCATCTCTGAATGCAAGGGCATCGATTATTTCATCGAAATCACCGTCTAAGACCTGTTGCAATCTGTGTGTGGTAAAACCAATTCGATGATCAGTAACTCTGTTTTGAGGAAAGTTATATGTGCGTATTTTTTCGGAGCGCTCGCCTGTGCCCACTTGGGACCTGCGTGCTTCAGAAATCTGCTGCGCTTGCTCTTCTTCCATCAACGCCTTTAACCGAGAACGGAGCACACGCATAGCTTTATCTTTATTTTGAGTTTGTGAACGTTCATCTTGACAACTTACCTGCAATCCTGTGGGTAAATGGGTAAGTCGTACGGCTGAGTAAGTCGTGTTCACTGACTGCCCACCGTGGCCTGAGGCGCAAAAAGTGTCTACCCTTATGTCTTTAGACTCAATAACAACGTCGACCTCTTCTGCTTCGGGTAAAACCGCTACCGTCGCAGTGGAAGTATGAACCCTTCCACCTGATTCGGTCGTCGGTATTCTCTGAACCCTGTGCACGCCACCTTCGTACTTGAGTTTGCTGTAGGCTCTATCACCCTCGATCGCAAAAGTGACCTCTTTGAAACCACCTAAATCAGTGGGGTTAGATGATAAAATTTCTACTTTCCAACCGTGCGTTTCAGCGTAACGCCCGTACATACGAAAAAGATCTCCGGCAAAAAGTGCTGCCTCGTCGCCTCCGGTTCCGGAGCGAATCTCGCAAATGACACTTTTATCATCATTAGGATCTTTGGGGATCAAGTCTTTGGCAAGCTGTTCTTCAAGCATTTGTTTTTGTTTTGTAAGATCTTGTAGTTCTTTTTGAAAAAGCGCCCTTATATCATCGTCTTGCTCAGATTCAATCACTTCAGCGCTACTTTGTATTTGATCTATTACCTCAACATATTGTTTGTATCTCGCAACTATTTCCTCTAGCCGCGCTTTTTCCCTTGCAAGTTCAGTGTACTTACGAAAATCGGAAAACACCTTTGGATCTTCCATTAGCGTGCTAATGTTTTCATATTTGTCTGCAAGGAGTTCAAGTTTGCCTATAAAACCACTGTTATCTACTTCGACGATTGACATTCAACTTTCACTCCTATTTAAGTATTTGACCTAATTTCAGCCAAAATCACCGAAACCAAACTATAAGCTGCTACCTCAAGTTGTGCTTCATCGGGTTGTCTTGTAGTAAGTTTTTGCATTGCGAACCCAGGCAATTTAATTAAATTCCATAACGAACCTTCACGCCCGGCCGAAGTTTTCAAAACTTCATATGCAATTCCCGCCACAATGGGAAGCGCAGCTATTCGCGCTATAATTTTCACAATAAATTTTTCGGGGCTCACAATCAAAAACACGATCCATGTTATGATAACCGCTATGAACAAAAAACTTGTTCCACATCTTGGATGAAGCGTTTTTTCAGGTATAGCTTTTTTCACTAAAAATTCAATTGCGCTTTTAGAATTTTGTTTTTCTTCAATTGGTTTTTCAAGGATTCTGTGCACCTGATCTGCGTTTTTTTCATAAGCCCAAATCACCTTATGCTCTGCTCCGTGGTACTCAAGCACTCGCTGAATATCTTCCATCTTCGATATAGAAACTACATATGCTAGTAAAAGTGAAAGCCTTAGTCCGGACTCAACGAAACTTGCCCAGAACCTTCCTGAAACCGATAATGCCTTCATGATTAACGGAGCAGCAAAAGCTGGCAGAAGCACGAACAAACTAAGTCCAGCGACGAACGCAATCAGCACCGCAAGCGACAGCTCATTTTCCGAAGGCTGCCCTTCTTCAGGCGAGGCGATTTCGGCCGATTTCATGAGCGTCTTTATTCCTAAAGATAAAGACTCCCACATAGAAACTGCTCCGCGTACCACCGGAAATTTGGCAAATTTGCTTCGTTGTGCCAAAGTTTCAAGCGTTTCGCAAATGCAAATCACATGTCCGTGAGGATCTCTTACTGATAAAGCCATGTGCTGAGGACCGCGCATAACCACACCTTCAATGACCGCCTGACCACCGTAAGATGTGTTTCTTTTGCCCATTTACCTCGCAACCTCTCTTGTGCTTTCAAATATAGATGATTACGCACCATAAACTTAACCGCAAACAAAAAGGCAGAAATCTCTTCAAACAGAATTCTGCCTGCAGATCGCTTTAGCGCTAATATGTGTCGTTCGGTTCAGTTTGGGCAGTCTCATCTGATTCAGGCTTGGTCTCACCTTCCAAATAACCGTATCTGCGTCTGAATTTTTCTACCCGACCAGCCGTGTCAACTATTTTTTGAACCCCTGTAAAGAACGGGTGGCATTTAGAACAAATTTCAACGCGAAGATTCTTTTTAGTAGAACCGACGTGATAAACTGCACCGCAAGCGCAAGTTACAGTGGTGTCGCCATATTCTGGGTGAATTCCTGGCTTCATATCAATCACCTCGCTTAGTTATATAAACACTTGACATTTACATGCAAGCTCAAAATATACATATTATACACTTTAAACAAAAAGAGTATAGCACGCGTTACGATCGCCATCAAGTCACCCTAGTGAGCTAATAGTGTTTTTTGGGCGGATTTGCAAAAGGGTCCCTGTTGGTTGACCACATGTTTCCAATGTGCAAATTCACTATAACCTGCTTGATGCAGCACTTCACGCGCTAAATCCCAATTCGCACCTACTTGTGAAGGCCTGTGGGCATCTGAACCAAATGTAGGTGGTAATCCACCCATTTGTCTGTAAATATTCAAAACTTCCGCTCTGGGAGCGGCCCAATGCCCCGGTTTGTGAATCACTGATGCATTAATTTCAAGCCTGCTGTTTTTAGCTATAGCTTCTAGTGCTTCGGTCAAATAATGTTCTAGGTCGCCATAGGTAAAAATATCAGGCCATGCATCCGGAATGCGGCGTTCATATACTCCAAGGTGCCCTACTATATCAAAAAGCCCCGATGCTGCAAGTTTTTTCGTTTCAGTAAAATAATTTTTCAAGGCGATATATGCTTGATCGGGGTTATTTCTTACAAAATCTGCGTTTAGCGGATCCCAAAAATTAATTGGAGGCGCATCGTGAATAGAACCGATAATTACATCAAATGGGTAAGTTTTAAGATACTTGCGTATTTGCTCTTCGAGATGCGACCAATAGGTCACTTCTGCTCCGAATAAGATTGTGAGTTTATCTTTGTATTTGCTCTGCGCCTGTTTCCATAATTTTTTAGTTTTTGAGTAATCGAATTTACCATAACAAGCATCGCTAGGATTAAGTTCAACATGTTCAGTAAAAGCTACAGCTTTTACGCCAAATTGTATAGCACTTTTACACATGTCGAAGATACTTGCGCGACTGTCACATGATGCTAAAGAATGTATGTGAAGATCGTAAATATTCATCCGAAAGCTCCTTTATTGTCTATCACCAGATTTAAATGTAAATATGCCTACTAGCGCGCAAGAGCTAACCTTTTGCGGATGACTACCCACGTTTCTTTGTTAGCTTTGGTTTTACTCAAAATATCGATCAGCGCTTCTAACACTTTGTCAGGTTCGATATCGTTGGTCATTTTCCTGAACATCCACATCGACTCAAGTTCTTCTTTGGATTGCAACAATTCTTCTTTTCTGGTTCCCGATCTCTTGACATCGATAGCGGGGAAAATTCGGCGTTCGGAAAGTTTTCTATCTAAATGAACTTCCATATTGCCTGTACCTTTGAACTCTTCGTAAATAACATCGTCCATCCTGCTACCTGTGTCGACTAAACACGTAGCTAATATTGTGAGACTACCGCCTTCTTCGATGTTTCGCGCCGCACCAAAAAACCGCTTGGGTTTATGAAAAGCTGCCGGATCCATACCGCCTGTAAGAGTTCTTCCTGACGGTGGCTCGATAAGGTTATATGCCCTAGTCATTCTCGTGATACTATCGAGCAATATTACAACATCACTGCCGTTTTCCACTAGCCTTTTAGCTCTTTCAAGAGCCATTTCAGCAACTCTGGCATGATTTTCGGGACGTTCATCAAATGTCGAAGCGATCACTTCACCCTTTACCGATCGCTGCATATCTGTAACTTCCTCTGGACGCTCGTCTATGAGCACTACCATAAGGTAAGCGTCGGGACTGTTTACGGTCACTGCATTGGCTATGTTTTTCAAGAGTATGGTTTTACCCGCTTTAGGGGGCGACACGATAAGTCCTCTTTGCCCTCGGCCTACCGGCGCAACAAGATCGAGTAACCTTCCCGAGTACTCGTTTCTGTGAGTTTCTAAATTAAAGCGCTCGTTAGGGAAAACAGGGGTTAACCCTTCAAAATTCGGCCTTTCCCTAGCAAGATCCGGGTCCCCGCCGTTGATCGCTTCTATACGAAGAAGTCCGTAGTATCTTTCGCTATCTTTAGGGGGACGCACCTGTCCGGTTACAAGATCACCTGTTCTTAAATCGAATCTTCTGATTTGGGAAGGGGAAACATAAATATCATCTCTTGATGGAAAATAAAATGCAGGTCTTAAGAACCCGTAGCCTTCGTTGAGAATATCGAGAAGTCCCTCTGCAAAAATTAGGCCACCCGCTTGAGTTCTCGCCTTTAAAATCTCGAAAACCAACTCTTTCTTTCTAAAACTTGAGTAACCTGCAATGCCTAACTCTCTAGCCACTCGTTGAAGCTGAACCAAAGTCATATCTTCTAGTTCGCCCATTGAAGGCCCTGGATCCGGTTTAGCCCTTGCACCAGTTCGCGTCTGAGACCCGGTGCGGTTAGTATGAGCCGGTGCCTTTGTATCGGCAGACAAATCTTCAGCTTTCATTTCACTCATAATTTCACCTGCTTCAATTTATTTCCAAACTGATTCTGTCGTGCTTTCATTTGTATTAACCTCCGCACATTTGGTGTTCAATCGGTATTTTTTGAGCGCTTAGCATTACTGTCTAATAGTCTGGTAGTTTTACGAATTCCGGGCTAAATGCTATATTTTACCAATCCGCAAATCCAAACATTGCTCGCAAGAAATACGGACTCATACACGGAAAAACATCATCGTTTTTCCGAAAATCGTGAGATTTAATTTAATTATTGGAGGGTTGTGCCAGTGAAGACTATACCTTTTTACTCCTATCTGAAATTATCATACGTATAAGATTTTATCAAGATATCTCACCGATTAAGAAATTTTCTGTCACTAGCGGTACATCTACTATAGCTACCCTGCCAATAGTTAAGTTATTTTGGTTTTATTGGATTTGAGGTCTTCTCCCGGCGCTTTTTTATTGCTAGCGTTAATTTGCGAAAGCAGTTTAAAGAACCGCGCCGGGTATACGTTGAAACCATTTATATGTCGTTTATAGTATATGCAACTGTAAGGAATTATTACTAACCTTCGAGCTCTTGTTTTACTTTTGCCCAGTCGTCCAAAAACCTTTTCAGGCCTATATCGGTAAGTGGATGACCAAGCATTGATTTTAGTACTTTATAAGGTACGGTAGCGATATGGCATGCTACCCTAGCTGATTCGATTACATGCATAGGGTGGCGCACTGAGGCAGCTATTACTTTCGTATCTAAGTTGTAGTTTTCTATCATGATCACCAAATCGGTAACTACATCCATACCTTCATTACTTATGTCGTCTAAACGCCCTATAAACGGGCTTACATAAGTTGCCCCTGCTAAAGATGCCAAAAGCCCTTGCGCTGCCGAAAACACTAAAGTAACATTGGTTTTTACGCCTTCTTTAGACAAGACATTCACAGCTTTTAGTCCTTCTTCAATCATAGGGATTTTCACAACCACGTTAGGGGCAAGTTCTGCCAATTCCCTTGCCTCTGCGATCATTTCTTCATGATTCAAACTCAAAACTTCTGCTGATACAGGACCGGGCACCATTTCGCAAATTTTCTTAACTAACGACTTAAAATCTTGCTTTTCTCTTGCTACTAAACTGGGGTTAGTTGTAACACCCGAAATAACTCCCCAACTAAGCGCTTCTTTGATTTCTTCTATATTTGCAGTATCTAAAAACAGTTCCATGCAAGGCCACCTCTTTTTATGAGTATTTCTTTTACTTCTTTGGTAATCTTAGCGTTTTTCTTGCTTCAGATACATTTGCCACAGGACGCCCAAGTTCTTCAGCCAATCTTACCATTCTAGCAACGAGTTGGGCATTTGATTCAGCCTTTACACCTCTAGAATAATATATGTTGTCTTCAAATCCTACACGCACATGACCCCCCATTACTATTGCCATGGCACCCAAGGGCAATTCATGTCGACCTATACCGGCCACTGTCCATGTAGAACCATCGGGAATCATCGCCGCCATATGTGTGAGATTTCGGTAATCTCCTGAAATGGCTCCCGGAACACCCATTACGAAGTCAAAATGACCTGGAAGTTCAATGAGTTTTTTTAATGCGAGTTTCTTTGCTGTTTCTATCATTCCAACTTCGAAAATTTCAAGTTCGGGCATTACCCCGTTTTCTTTCATAGCTTTGGCGAAAAACTCGATGTCGTTTATTGAGTTGGTAAAAATATCTCGACCGAAATTACATGTACCGCATGTAAGTGTTGCCATGTCCGGCTTGAGCGATACAGGCTGCACCCTTTCTTCGTTAGTCATACCTACTTCTCCGCCTACAGAAATCTGTATGAACATGTCGGTTTTTTCTTTGATTAATTCGATGGTGCGAGAGTAGACTTCAGGTGATTGGGTGGAAGTGCCGTCTGGATTTCTTGCGTGAATATGAGCTAATACTGCTCCTTCGTTCCAAGCTCGGTAACATTCTTCTGCGATTTCCTGTGGAGTATAAGGTACGTTTGGATTGTGTTCTTTGGTAACTTCTGCCCCTACGGGAGCAACGGTGATGATTAAAGGATCCATAAATTTATCCTCCTTCAAAAATGACCTTTTGATAAGAAACAATAAACCGAGGTTCAATCAACTTAATTTTTGGGAATAACTACAATGCCTGTTGCCCTTGCAACCAAAATCGGCTCTTGTAACACTTTAGCTTTAGACGGACCTTTAGCAGGTTCCGGTACAATCACTTTATGGGCTTCCATCTCGAGTTTTCTTGACCTTCTGCCTACGTGCACTATGCGACCGCGCATCTCTAAAAATTCGCCTGCGAACACGGGTGCTTTAAACTCTACACTTTCATACGTTGCAAACAGCCCTTCATCACCATCGTGACGTATACAAAGTTCTGTCGCCACATCACCGAAATACTCAAGAACCTTTGAACCGGCTACGAGTCCACCGCCATAGTGGGCATCAGATTGGCTTATCCTTACACGCAAAAACGCTTCAATAGGCTTAGCAGACGGAACTGGGGAAGGTTTTCGTTCCACGGGAATCACTCCTGTGATGATAATCGATGGGTTTTATTTTCTTGTACGCGAATGCACTTCATCCATATATTACTAAGAAAATGATGCTCAAAGCAACTGATTACAGCCAAGCGCATAACATGTGTTGTTTATAAGGGTGATTTCTAGTATTCTGACAAAAAAGTGCGGCAGTTTTACGCAGCAAAGCCCCTAAGTTACAAGGAGTTTTTTCTCAAATGCCGAATTATGTTAGCCTGGGAGGGTCATCTATGGCTAAAAAAATATCTTGGTCGATTATATTGCCTTGCCTAATATCTTTGGGCATTGCAACAATATTAATTCTAACCCCTATAGAAAGGGGGATGTTTTTTAGGGAAGATTATCTTCCGTTTTTCACTAATGCTGCGTGGTTTTTCATCGCTGTAGCAGTTATTATACTTATTCGGTCAGACACGCTGTGGGATCCCATGCCAGATTTAGCTCTACTTGCCGTGGTCATACTTTACGGGCTTACTTTCTTTTGGGCTAAAGGCAAAGGTAGTGCTATAGACGGCGCTTTAAAATATTGCGTTTATCTAGGGGTTTTTCTATCTGCCAAATACGCTTCTAAACAAAAGCATTCAAACATACTGCTCAGATGGTCCATCGTAGCCAGCGGTGTGGTGGCTGCCATGGTTGGGCTTTTAAGCGCCGCGGGAATCGTCAATTACAAAGATGCGGTAGTAGGTTCGAGGATTTACGGAAGTTTCCAATATCCCAATGCTTTAGCAGCCTATGAAATGTTCGTCTGCTTTATCGCGCTTCACACGTGGTTGGAATCTAAAAGTTTCAAAAGATCATGGGCCCGATGGCTCAGTCAAATCATCTTTTCACTTTCAACCTTTACTGTTCTTCTAGTTATAGTACTCTCATACTCTAGAGCAACTTGGATTATTTTTGCCGCGGTTTTGCTAGCTTATTTTGTATCACTGCCCAAAGACGTGCGTGGTGCAATTTTTTCTCGCTTCGTCACGGCTTTAACTCCGGTACTTTTGGTCAACGTACCTATGGCCGCAGCCATACCCAAAAAGGAATACGCTTTAGTTCAAAAATACATTCTACTGGGTGCCGCTGTTTGCCTGGTTGCGGAAATATTCAGAAGCTACGCATCTACTTTCATTAAATCTAGACGTGATGAACGCGCTTTAAGCAAATTTGGAATAGAACTTGGAAACCATCGTGAGTCTAATGCGAAAAAACGGTTTAAAAAGTCTGGCTGGAACCCTGTTGAACCGCAACCGGAAGTAAAACCAGTTTCTAAATCAAAGCACTTACCTATGCTATTAGGTGCTGTGGTCGCTGTAGCGTTGATATTGGCGTTTTCGACTCAGGTCGGACTTGACATAATGTCTAAGATAATTCCTGAAGCCGTTATTAAACGTTTCAAATCTATAAGGCTTAGTGACAGGAGTCTGCTAGCTAGATTTTTTGCAACTAAAGACGCTTATTTAATAGCTAAAGATAATCCCTTTGGAACAGGTGCGGGAGGTTGGAATCTTCTTTACCACAAGTATCAAAGGAGCCTTTATTGGTTTACTGAAACTCATAATCATTTCGCTCAAGTGTTGGTAGAAGTCGGTTTTCCCGGTCTTATAGCTTACGCTGCATTTTGGTTAGGGTTGTTTTGGTTAGCGTTTAAAGCATGGCGAATGATTGTAGTAGGCGATAAAAATGGCGTTAAAATACCTACTGAACTTGCATCAGAACTCGTGTCTATTACCTTTGCTGTTTTGGCGCTAGTGCTTCATAGCTCTGCTGACTTTGATTTGTCATTACCGGCGATAGCTATGGCACTTTACGCTGCATCTGGCAGCCTTATAGGTTCCGCTAATGCTGTTTCTGCCTTTGGAACCGGTTCCGTTGAAAACAAGTTGAAGGCTTCAGGCACTAAGTTCTTCAAAACTTTCAAAGGTAAAAAGTCAAGCGCAACTGGTTGGAGATTTGTTTTCGATGCGCTCACTTTAGTTGTGCTCGCTATGGTGATAATGATTCCTTCAAACAGGCTTTATCAGGGCATGGCTTACGGCAGTGCAGGTATCCGGGAATTTCGCCAAGGTAATGAGCAAAATGCGCTAGATCTGATGTACAAAGCTATTGAATATGACCCCTATACTTCAGCTTACATGATGAAAATTGCTGAAAATTATTTCCAGGAGTACCGGCAAACCCAAGATCCCAGTTCGGCTAACTTAGGCAAGGCGATGCTGTGCATGGCTAGAAACAAAAACCCTCATGACCTTAATGACCGTATGGCAGAGTATCAAATGCTTTATTCGGCGGAACTTTACGATGAAAGCACAGAAGTGGCGATAGAAATAACTGAGATGATCCCGCTAGATGTGCAGTTTTATGAAAACTTAGCTAAATCTGCAAGACAAGCGATAATGATCCACTCGAGTTGGGCGCTATTTAGCGAAGATTCCGATGCAAGACAACAATATATCGATACTGCGATGAGCTATGGAGATATAATTAAAGAAATTCCTTTAAAGCTCGATGAGCAAAAATCTAGGGTTACTGGAGTTTACGCTAAAGTATTTAAACCGAGTCGACTTGATGTTAGCGAACCAATTTCACTTGCCTTAGGACAAGTGCATTTTTTGGAAGGAAACCTTGAAAAGTGCGTAGAATACCTGACTTCAGCAGGTAAAAAATCAGATACCAGAGATCAAGCGGGCACATGGCTAGAAGCTTTGAGACAGGCAACCGGTACCGAAGTAGAACTTCCGAAAAAGGCTGAGGTTGATGAACAGGTTGTGGAAGCCGCCGTACAGATTTACGGAATATTAAGTAAAAAGGATGAACCAAGTTGAGTCAAAGACGAGAATACACAAAAGGGAAACAACCGCCTGAGCAACTTTTGAGCCAAACAGGATACGGTTCTGCATATTATCCTTATCACTACGAAGATGAGATCGATTTACGGGAATACATAAGCATATTGTGGAAATGGAAAACTCTTATAATCTCTATCACTTTGGCCTCGATGCTCATTGCTGGGGTGATTAGTTTTTTCGTATTAAAACCTGTATATGAAGCTTCAACTCAAATTATAGTGTCTAAAGATTCGATCCCCCACGAAGTTATAAAAAGTGATTACTTTTTAGCTGAAGTAATTGGGCAGCTTAACTTGTCTGATGAGGAGCGATACACGCCCGGTCAATTAGGAAGTGCGTTATCTATTTCTGGAAAATCAGGTGAACTAACTACCATCAAAGTTCAAGACAAAGACCCTGTAAGAGCGTCTAAAATTGCGAATACGGTGGCTGACCTTTACGGTGAGTTTGTTCAAAATAAAAGTTTAGAGTCTATAGCAACAAATTTGGAAATTTTGGATGACAGGCGTAACACCACTCAGATAGCGCTCGATGATGCGAGAAAAGAACTCAACCAACTGCGACAATCGAGTAAGATTAATATTATGAAAAGTGAAGTGAGCTGGTTGGCATCTGAAATCAACCAATGGAAAGCTAATTTCACAATAAGTGATGTAAAACAGACAGAACTTTCGAAAGGTATCGAAGAGTTAAAACGATTGCTAGCCTCTACACCTAAAGCGGTTCCTGGGCCTCCAGACTGGGCTGGCAATGTTACTCAAATTCCTAATCAAACTTATCAGCAATTGGAAATCGATCTTATATCCAAACAAATCGAACTACAAGAACTTGAAATTCGTCTAGACAAAACTCAAGCAAAAATACCTTTGCTCGAAGAGCAATACAGCTTAGTTTACGAAGAGTATTTGGAAGCTGACAGGCAAATAAGGGAGCTTGAGAGCACTATGAGTAGTTTGAACCTTGAGCTCCATACACTTGATAACGCGATTATAGATGCGCAAAGTTCCATTGCCGAGGTGATAATTGCGGCTCCAGCTATTGCTCCCAAAAGCCCTATTAAACCGCGCAAGATGCTCAATGTTGCCGTATCTGCCGTACTTGGGGGCTTTTTGTCTGTGCTTGCGGTATTTTTCATTGAGTATTGGCGTTCATCTGCCGAAGCAGATCAATCGGTTAAAGCGTGACCATCTAACTCTAGCCAATGGCTTAGCAATATTTTAGCTTCTTCTAAAACTTTGTCGCGTACGTTAACCGTTTTTTCAGACACGGCTCCGTTTATAGATAAAATCGCATCTTTATCTACTGTTTTTGTTGGTTTTTTGGAGTAATCTTTGAAAAATGCATATAAAGCTTTTTGAGTTTTGGGACCGAAAATACCATCTTTTGCACCTGGAGTATAACCTAAAAACTCTAAAGACTCTTGTAACGCCAAAACATCAAGACCAATTGAGCCCTCTCGCAAAGGCCGATCATATATTAAGGTATCGGGTACAATTATTCGCTCCTGCTCTATAGCAATATTAGGCTTAAGCCCCACGCCCGATATCGCTTTGCCTGAGGGTGTGTAATATTCTCCGATAGTGAGCTTAAAACCGCCTAAATCACCACTTAGGGGAAACATAGTTTGAACAGAAGCTTTGCCGAAAGTTCTTTCACCTACTAATATAGCTTTACCTCTGTCTCTTACTGCTCCGGCTACTATCTCAGATGCGCTTGCAGAGCCTTGGTTGACGAGTATTACGGTAGGTATTACTTCATTGTCTTTATCACTCCCGATTACCTGTTTAAAGTGCTTTCGTCTCAATTCTACTATAGGGCCTCTTGGCACAAGTTCACTTGCTACATCGACTGCAGCATCTAAAAGCCCACCGGGATTATCTCTAAGATCAAGGATAATACCCTTAACCCCTTTTCTGCGTAAAAGTTCCATGAGCAGCGAAAAATCGCGGCTTGTGGTGGAAGTAAACTGACTGATGCATATATAAAACATATCATCGCCTAGATCTTCCATTTCTAATGCATGGGCAAATATGCGGCTTCTCATCATAGTTAAATTAAGCTTTTCGCCTGTGCGCGGTCGAAACACGGTAACGCCAACCCTTGTACCTGCTTCACCTCTTAGCAAATTAGAAGCGTGCTGAGTGCCTTTACCTTGAATATCAGCGCCGTCTACCCCGATTATCACGTCACCGGATTGCATACCTGCCTTATCTGCCGGGGAACTTTTAAAAACGCTTACGACGGTTACATTGCCGCTTATGAGCTGTATCGAGACCCCAATACCGCTGAAATCACCTTCCATATCTTGTGACAAACTTTTGTACTCTTGCTTGTCCAAGTATTGAGAATAGGGATCGTCTATCGACTCAAAAAGCCCTCTTATAGCCCCTAGGTAAAGGGTTTCGCTATCGACAGGGTTTGGGTAAAGGTTGAGGATTATATCTTTCAAATCTTGAAATAAATTGAACAAAGGTTCTTCTTCAATGGGCATCTCTACCGTAAACGTTTTAGGTTTATCAGATGCTGTTTCTGCAAAAACTGGTGAAATAACGGTTGTACAAATTAGGCACGCTAAAATCAGCGTTGCGATCCTTTTTTTGTTTAAACCCTGTCGAATACGAAACATTTATACAACTCCTCAAGCAAAACTTGGCTCATTTTAAAGTATACGGTTATATGCTAAATCGAAACATACCCCTATTTTCTGATATCTGATAAAGCCCATAATCTATATCAAGTAATGAAAAGGGTGCGGTCACTTTTCCCTTGTTAAGCTGATATGCTTTATTGCCAATGGTAATATGGGCATCAGTAGTGACTAACCCTTCTTGTTTAAATGCTCTGAACGTCTTTAATTCACCTGTTCCGCCCAATTGAACGATAGCAGGCTCAAATGCTCCCGCCCTTTCTATGAGCCCAAGCACTTCACCTTTGACTCCTTTTCTAATTACTATCGTCGCAGGTGAATCAAGACTTTTTGCAACAGGAACATCTATCGATGTCGTACCTCTATCGAGGAGAATAAGACCGCCTGCTGGACTACCGTCTATAGTTTCGCCAGATTTAACCATGAAGTAATCTATCTCTGAATATACGGGCAGCTCAGAGGTGTAAGCTTCAACTGTAGCTAAATACCTGCCTTTAGCCGGGTTGTTTATGCAAATTTGCCCAAAACATGTATCGTCAAGAAATGCGTCTCCAATTTCAACCCATTTGTCTAAAGATTCATCGAAGTGATATATAAAGGTTCTTAAAACGCCAGGTTTGGTTGAACCAAACCTAAGACAAATGCTTTCAGCGTGTGCAGGTACTTCAACGATAGGCAAAAAGGTTGCTTGACCTGGAAAAATCATGGTAGATTTCCTTTCGCGCCATTCACTGGTCGAATTTGAGCTAAGGTAACTCAAAATCACAGGTGCACGCTCGTCGCTTTTTGCGACAAATTTGTGTGTGTTTCCTAAAACACCTGAATCTTCAATGCTCACTCCGCTAAGAAAACTTTCAACAAGCACAACAGTTTTGCCACTGTAGCCGTCTTGGGGATCTTGAAATAAACATATCTGCCAAAGCCCCTCAGTAGGCAGTCCTACTTTAAAACTTCTTGTGCCTTCAACCCATGCTTCTTCTACCAACAATCCTTCTGGGTTATACAACATAAAACGTGCCCCTGTGCCTACCGCTTCTATATTAAAAGAAAGACTTTGGGCACTTTGAGGTACAGAGACAAACCGCCTTGCTAAAGTTTCATCGCCTCCCAAAGTCACAGGAAATGTCACATTCTCGCGTTCGTCATACTCATTAGGCAAAGACATGCTTATAGTAATTTTGCCATCTATGGCTACGGTAGATAGATCATGTGCTAAAACATCGCCTGAGTAAAAACCGGGGGGTAATTCATCTAACCCATATATCACAGTTGACCTTTGGGATACAGGCGAAATATCTAAAAAGTTGCTTTGGCTTTTAAGCCAATCTACATTAGTTTCTATTTCTACATGCCTATATGATGGCGCAAAATTATCTACCCATACAGGTAAGGCTCCTAGGGCATTGCCGCGTAACCACACACCATCGCCTGATACGTCACCTTTCCATTTACGTACCAACTTAAGTCTCGTATCGCCTATGCCTTTGGCGAGCAAATACCATGCTTTCACTAAGTTAATAGACCCATACCCTTGTTCTACTGGTAAAAGTTCTTCAATAGGGCATGCACCATCTAAAAGACTTAATGAGGTGCTGGTTAAGGGATCCAATCCAAACTGCTGCGCCCCTTGCCTTAAAAGCGCTACAGAGCCTGCGGCATAAGCCGCAGAAACTGATGTTCCGTCCATTAACACAAATTTAAGCGTTTCATGATAACCAGGTTCCGGTACTGCGGTGACAGCGGGTGCTGTTACTGAAACACCTCTGCCGCCTTCTGAATTAGGACCGCAGGAAGAATAAGGGTAAAAAGAATCGCTACTAATTCTCGAACTGAATAGTGCATTAAATGTAGATGCTGGATAGTACCCAGATGCTATTACGAGTCCGTTCCACGAACTTGTAATTGTAAGGGTTCCTACACCGGGGCCTGTATTGCCTGAAGGCATTACGATATGTGTTTTATTTGCTTGCGCTAATCTTTCTACAGAGGCCCATAACGACGGAGATACTGGGTTTTCTGAAACTGCGCCTACAAGCACTACATGTGCGCCATTTCGAATGCAGTATTCGATACCCTTGATAATGTTATTCCAAGTGCCGTAGCCTGTTGTGCTCATTACTTTTGCTACTATAAATTCAGATTCTGGTGATACACCGCTTTGGCCGTAACCCGCTATTATAGATGCCATAGCTGTACCGTGACCGTGTTTATCGAATCCAAAAACAATTTTTTCGCCATTAGGTTCTATGGATGACAAAACCAAGCATAATGATTTTTGAGAATCGATCTTGATTTTCACAGTTTGCCTCATGCGGTCATATTCAAACATCGTATCTTGTTCTTTGAAGATTTGGTTCAATTGGGTATCTACAGCTACTTTTTCAAACACGCCTGAAGTCACAGGGTCATAAGCCACGAAGTATATATCTTCATCTGTCAATACATCGGGAAGTTTACCTACTATGTAAGTATCGCTTTTACTTTTTAATGATTCTACGTTAAGGCGTATATCGTCCATTACTACAAAACTGCCTTGTGCTTTGTATTTGCCTAAAATGATCCCTTGGCCTTCGTTAGTAATGTCTGTCCATTTTATGATTTTAGATGTACCATCTTTATTTATGAAGCCGGGCATAAGCGGGTCAACGCCTGTATCGACTATACCTATAATTTGCCCTTTGCCTGTAACATCTGAGCCTTGCATAAGTATATCTGCACCTATAGATGAAAGATTGTTTTTAATCGCTAGGTATGCTGCATTGGCATTTACGGGTTGTTTGTATGATGCTATTTTTGCTCTTTGAATGGGTGCTGCGTTTACTTCAGTCGAACTTAAAAAGCCGAACATTGAAACCAGCAAAGAGATAGACAGTAATATTTTGAGTGCTTTTTTAAAAATCTTAATTCCCTCCCCCGGCTTTGTTTATATGTAACAGTACACATTTTTTAGAACTGTTTAGTATTAAAAAAACGTTTTGGTCAATAAATTCACTTACAGATAATTCATTACCATCTTTTATGCATTTAAACTCAAAAGATAATGGTATCGCTACAATTTGATCGGTATCAAGTTCTATTACTATCTGGTTTTCATCTGCTTTTATCAATTTTCCAAATAAATCATATAAAAGCCCAAAACGAGCCATTAGGTCATGAATCAAAATTGCTGCTTCTGACCGTTTTATATCTTGACCAAAACTCTCCTCGGATTTTGGTTTAAGTATGGACATTAGGTCTGGTACTTTTAATACTTCTTGCGCCATCCATGAAGGTTTAATCGATAAACCAGAAGGATCACCATATGTTCCACCTAATGCTTTGTACATCCGAGATAGCATTACTAGGTATTCTGCCTTTGTGACTTGATTTTCTGGATAAAAGTTTCCATCTGGAAAACCTTTAACTATGTCGAATTCACATGCTAGATTTATAAATTTAAATGCCCAATGAGAGGTTTTAACATCTTGAAATACGGGGTTCAGCGTTACTGATTCGTCTGCCTTAGATGCATAATTCATTGCTGTGATTATTATTTTAACTGCTTGTGCCCGCGTAAGTGTTTCTTCCCAGCCCATGTAGCCATCTCCAAAGCCTACCATTACGTCTTTAGCTTTAAGAACTTGTGCTGTGTCAAAAAAAGATGCGTATGTAATAGAACTTATGAATGAAAACAATAAACATAGTATGAATACCGTATGTACTTTATGTAGTTTCATTTTTAACATCCCCTGTATATTAACACCTAAACTAGTCATTTCTTCAAGTAGCAATACATTCCTTTTTATCCATAAACAAAATTTCCTTTTCCATCTTTTGACGGGAAAGGACTAGGAAAGGTTTCAACTGCATAAAGAAAAGGCACCCGCGAGGGGTGCCTTTTATGACTAGGTAATTTGTGTTATTGGACTACGCCTATTACTATGTCATTCTCACCTGAATCACCTTTGTATAGCACAACTTTATCATCAAGGTGTGGCCTTGGACGTACCTGGTATTTCCCAGCCTTACCTTCGAGCCAGAGCACAGCATCATAATCTTCCACTTCATGTGTCGATCCGGCTACGTTTTTGAATGTAATTTTTTTCTTCTCTACCTCTGTAACTACAAGTGGTTGCAGCTCATTTTCATCATCGAGTGTTTCATAAACGAGGCCACAAATAGTTAGGTTTTCCTTGCTCATGTACACGAAATCGCCAACTTTGGCAACCTTCTCGCCGTTTTCATATTCTATTTCTTCAACAACGTAATCTGCATCTTGCTTCTCATACTTAACCAATATAGTATAAAAGTATTTTGGTTCGTTTTCTACTAGCTTGCCTACGACTTTTTGAACAACACCGTAGAATTGTTTTTCGGCGGCCTCACCATGGCCAGTGCCGGTAACTTTAAACACTTTGCCGTCTTTATCAAGGTATAGCGTAACTTTTGCTCCGACTGGCTCACCCTCAAAAGCAACAACATCTTCATCGATTTCAAAGATCTTCCCGTCCACTTTCCACTCTTTATCTGAAATTATCTCAGTTACAGTACCTTTGTATATATCTCTTGCGACTATTACAAGAGCACGCTTGACAACATCTTTGCTATCCTTGTAGGTAATGAAGTGTACTATATCATCTTCTTTAATATCCCCAAAGTCATCTACACCGAAGTATTCAACTTCAGCTTTGGCCAACCGTAAAGTATCTGGAGTATCATCATTTTCGTCTTTAAAATAGATGTCTTTTCTGCTATCGCCATACACATACGTCTCAGATACTGTGCCTATTTCATAATCAAGGGCTTTCACAGCCACAGGTTTATCATCTTTATCATAAATCACAACGATATCCTCAAAACCCTTTTTGAGTTCTATATCTATCGCTTCCTTGTCCTCATTCACAAGTTTTTGAACTTGGTGGTTTTTGATGAAGAATCCGGCCTCTTTGATCTTCTTTTGGTTCGATGACGACATATCGTCATATTTTTCCCAAGTAAGTTCCTTCTCGGTACTAAGTTTTTCTATGTGATACACAACATCGTCTTTGTCATCAAACCACACTTTAACTTTATGACCCAGTAGACCTTCATAGTTGTCAAAATCGAACTCTTTTGGGTCACCTTCTTTGTTGTCGTCCCACAGAACTTTAATTTTATCTTTGGTAACGCTCCAAAGTTCTCGCGATGATACTACTTGACCTTCTTTACTGGTTAAACCTAGTTTGCTTAAGAAATTAACGGTTTCGTCTTCTTTAGTAGTTAAATCTTCAAAAGCCTTTTCGTCAGCTTTGACTTTCACATGCGCCAACTTCAACGAGTTATGAAGTACCTTAGCAACGTCGGCTCTTAGAATTGGGAAATCTGCTAAGACTGTTACGTCATCGTCTAACTCAATTTCATTAGCCTTCAATAGCCAAGTTACAGGCCATCGAAGTACAGGGAAGCCTTCTTCTTTGTAACCCATGGCGGTCAAAGTCATTTTGATCGCTTCGGCATAGCTTACGGTATTCTCAGGCTTAAATGTGCCATCAGGATACCCGTTAACTACTCCAAGAGCTTCGGCAAGTAGAATGTATCCCGATGCCCAATGACTTCCATCAACGTCTGAAAAAGGTACTGATTCGCCCTTCATAGCGTTTGCCATGCTTTCTAGGCCCAACATTCTTGCGATAAGCGCGGTATATTCTGCCCTAGTTAAGGTACCTTCAGGCTTAAAAGTGCCATCCGTATAACCTTCGATAACCTTTAGACCGGCAAGCGCACGAATCTCATCTTCAAATTCATGACCAACAACGTCAGACAGGGGTGCATCTGATGCAAATCCCATGCTGACCAGCCCGAAGATCATTGCTGCTGCAAGAGCAGTTGCAATAAGTCTTTTAGTTCTCATGCTTAAAAATTTCCTCCTTTAGTCGGTTTTCGGTACTTTAATGTACTCAACCGGTTTACATTTTTCACATTTGCTTGAGGTTAAAACAATTGGGTTCTTCGCCGATTACGACTTAAGCCCAGAATCCCTCCTCTCAAGGATATGTTTCACAGCCTTCCACCTCGCCCGGTTAATTCCTCCTTAAGTGGAGGAGACTCCCCCTTTTGTGTATGAATTTAGGAGTCCGATATAAACAGTTTAGTTCAGGAGTTATCTCCGGGTAGGCTTTTTAGTTCCGGTCAATATATGTATGCTAGTACCGCTTAATTTTCGATTTTCAAACTTACATTGGACATGTTCCCAGGCTATGGCTGATTATAGCAGCTGCACCAATCAAGGTCAATCATACACAAACTGGGAACTTAAGGGTTTTCGTCAATTATTCTCTAGCGCACTACCTATTCGTCGCCAAATTTGAAAATCCTTCTTTTATATCTATTAAATTGTCAAGAATTTAGCTTAAACACCAAATGCTTCCAAAAAGGTTTAAATATACATTTACCTTACTTGGTCAACTAGACGTTTTGAAGAAATAATTGTTCCAATTAAACCTAGTTTCTGCACCAAACAATTTTTTCCTGCACGATTTATAAAACACCGTCAAAAACTTTCATAAAACCCTCCATAACCACGAAAGCATGCCCGCCAACGCTGACAGAAATAATGTCTTCACCATCTAACCCCACCTCTATATATATAGTAGACGGCCTATCCATAACATGTCCCTGCTCACATATTATTCGAGTAATAGAACGATTAATCTTTATTAAATCATTTAGCACCAAAAAACATCCAGCAGCACCGGATGCAGTGCCAGTAGCAGCCTCTTCGGTAATTCCAACAGCAGGAGCAAAATTTCTACAATGTATCGTGGCAGCCTTATCTACAGTTTCCAAACAAAAACAATGAACACCTATAATATCTTTTTCTATACAAAAATTTAAAAGGCGATCCATATCCGGTTTCATCAAAAAAAGAGCATCCAAAGAAGTAACAGGTACAATTAAATCAAGTAGCCCAGTAGAAATAGCTTGAGGCTTAGCAGCAGTAAAACCTGTAACACCCCCAACAGGCACCCCTAAAATACGCTCAAGATACTTCACTTCAAGACTTTCAAGTTCAAAAGCAACATGCGGAAGACTTTGAGTCATCATCACACGAGAAACATCGCCATCATCGTTAAAAAGCACGTCAACAGGCAAAATGCCAGCCCTAGTTCTTTGATGCACCCTTACTTTAAACTCCTCACCCTTTTTATTTTCATCCAAAGACACGATTCCAAGTTCCCCTAAAAGCCAAAACGCTCCTATAGTAGCATGACCGCACAAATCAACCTCTGATTCAGGAGTAAAAAACCGCACGCTAAAATCAGCACTTTCGCACTTAGTTTCTCTTAGATCGACGACAAAAGCAGTTTCGGAAAGATTCATCTCACAAGCGATCTTTTGCATCAATTCATCATTAAGTCCACATGCATCAATGACGACCCCGGCAGGATTACCCCCAAAAGGCACACTGGTGAATCCATCCACCTGATAGACATGTATTCCCTTACACAACTTTTTATTATGTAAATATTCCTGCTTCACATAACACCGCCTGCCTAACTTATCTTAATTATCCATATGTATCACATACCAGAAAAAATTATGAATATCAAAATTAAAATTGATACATGGGTATAAAAAGGCTCGGGACCCCGAGCCTTTAGTTAGTGCCTCAAGCACATGTTGTCTGTAGTTATATCATTTCTTTGACAAATCATAACTTATGTTGGATTGTTTTGCCAATCGTCTTAAAAATCTCACAACTTATCTAAAACATCGGATAAAAATGAAAAAAGTTTACGCACACAAGCCCTAACACCTTTTATGCTTCAAAACAGCACCTATAAAATCTTTAAAAATAGGATGAGGCCTGTTCGGCCTAGACAAAAACTCGGGCCTAAATAGCGTACCTAAAAACCACGGGTGACCTTGGAGCTCCAAAATCTCAATCAAACCCCTAGACGGCCAAACCCCTACGGGAATCAAACCAACACCGGAAAGCCTTTGAATGTACATGGGATTAAGCTCATATTTGTGCCTATGACGCTCAAAAACGCTTTTTTGACCATAGGCCTTCCAAGGGATGGAGCTTTCTTTAAGACTACATTCATAAAGCCCTTTACGCATTTTGACCGCTTCAGGTGCCATACCTTTATGCTCAGGTAGCAAATCTACCACAGGATTTAACGTGTCCGGATTGATTTCAGTAGAATTTGCATCAATAAGTCCCAATTCGTTCCTAGCTATTTCTATCACAGCACATTGAAACCCAAAACATATTCCCAAAAAAGGCACCTGCTTTTCACGTGCCCATTTTATAGTTTTGAGCTTGCCATCAATACTTTTACTTCTAAAACCGCCGGGAACCAAAATACCGTCAACTTGGCCGAGAAGCCCATTAATTTGTTCATCATCCGCCTTAGAAAGCCCATCCGAATCTATGGGTACGATTTCAACCTTAGCGTCATTTGCTAAACCACCGTGCTCTAAACTCTCACACACACTTCGATAAGCATCATATATGCTGACATACTTACCCACAACCGCAACCTTACATTTCGCTTTAGGATTAGAGAGTTTATAAGATATCTGCTCCCATTCACTCAGATCAGGCTTTCGAGGGGAAAAGTTCAACTCTTTTTCAACGATCTTTCCCAAACCCTCATTTTCAAGCATTACCGGCGCCTCGTAAATACTGCCTGCATCCAGATTAGAAATAACTGCATTGACATCTACGCTGCAAAACAAAGCGATCTTTCGTTTCATTTCTTCTGATATACCGTAACTTGACCTGCATACGATGATATCAGGCTGAATACCGATAGATCTTAGTTCAGCCACACTATGCTGGGTAGGTTTGGTTTTTAGTTCTCCGGTTACCGGCAAATGAGGTATCAAAGTTACATGCAAATAAGCTGTATTTTCTGAACCAACATCGGCCTTAAATTGCCTTATGGCTTCTAGAAAAGGAAGGCTTTCTATATCGCCTACGGTACCTCCTACTTCGATCAATATAACGTCAGCTTGTGATTTGTCAGCGACCTTTTGAATGCGCCGCTTTATCTCATCGGTAACGTGGGGAATTACCTGAACCGTGCTTCCACGAAACTCATTATTTCTTTCTTTGGCGATCACCGCGCCATATACTTGCCCTGTAGTAATATTATTCTCCGCAGTAAGCGGCCTATCTATAAAACGCTCATAATGTCCTAAGTCAAGATCTGTTTCCGCCCCGTCGTCAGTAACGAACACCTCACCATGCTGTAGCGGACTCATAGTGCCCGCATCTACATTTACATAAGGATCCATTTTCATAATGGTCACCGTATAGCCCCTTGCTTGGAGCAAAGCACCAATGGAAGCTGCCGTTATTCCCTTTCCCAGCCCAGAAACAACCCCGCCGGTAATGAAGATATATTTGCACATAGAAAGAAACCCTCCAACGATCACGTTCAATAAGTTGTGCGATAAATTTTGTTTTTTGTCTTAAATGCCACTCCTCAGGATAACCTATGCCAAGCCTAACGTCTAGGATAAAGTGCCGTTCTGGAGGATGCAATGATCAAAGACTAAACGCCTCGCTTTAATTCGATTAAAAAAGCAAGGCGTCGTCGATTTGTAATGAAATTTCAAAGCTGCTTAGACTCTTTGGGTTCTTCAGGTTCTTTTACATCTTGCCAATCTTCTAAATCGTCCTCGTCTATATCATCATCGTCATCATCAGACAAAAATTCTAGTTCTTCCATGTCTTCTGCATCTTCTTCATAGTCATCGTCTTCACTGTCTTCTTCAGCCACAGCTTCTAGTTCGCTTCTTAATCTATCTACAGATTTAGAACCGCGGACCGCTGAAACCTCAAGCACTTTGTATGAAGGCGGCTTCACGGACCATTCTCTTAACCCGCATAAACCTTTGCCTTGATTCACAAACCTTCTGTCAATATTCAGCTCAGTGTGAATTCTAGCCTTCGCTTTTGCAGGATCCTGCCCCGGCTTAAGCCCCCTAAGTTCGATAATCTGTTCAACTAATTCCCTGTACTTAATAGGCTCACGGCGATCTTTCAGTATTCGATACGCTATTTCAACCACCGAAAGATCAGGCCGGAGGTCCTGATGTTGGATTACTCCCTGCACATGCTGCACCCCCAACCATAGTCAATAATCCCTAGACATTCTACTCATGTAAAATATCAACTTCAACCGGATCAAGCAAATTTTCTTTTGATTATCTCTTGAGATAGATACGACGCCACATCTTGAGGCTTTGTCCCGGTGCCAAAACCAGCATCGTAACCTAACTCTATCGCTAAAGCATAAGTGATCCGCGGGCCGCCTACAACAAGCACTATCTCATCTCTTAAACTTTCAGCCTCGAGCAGTTCAACCATGTTAGTCAAATTCGCAAGGTGCACGTCGCTCTGGGTAACCACCTGAGACACTAAAATCGCATCTGCGCTGACTTCTCGCGCTTTTGCAATTACTTCCTCGTTAGGCACCTGGCTACCCATATTCACCACGTGAAAGGCAGAATAAGATTCGAGCCCACGATTACCTGCAAACCCCTTGTAATTTAATATAGCATCGAGCCCTACCGTATGAGCATCTTGCCCGGTAGATGCACCCACAATTGCAATGCGGCGCCCTAATTTTTGCTCAACTTCACGGTTAATCACATCGCGCTCTAAAGGTTGCCACTTAAGATCTACCATTTTGAGCTTAGAAAGTTCAACAGGCCGACTGAGTTTGCCATAACCTACAAAGAAAGTTGCGTTTTGATACAACTGCTCAGCTACTGCTACTTGCGGCTGGTTAAGCCCCATAAGTTTCATGGTTTGCCTCGCAGCTTCGTCCGCTAACGCACCTGATTCTATAGGTAATGTAAAACTTACCTGTACGATTCCGTCATTTAAACGGTCCCCATACGGAAACACTAAGTCATGTTTCATTCCTATCTCATCTAAGCGAGCGCAAGACGAATCTGAATCTTTTTGCAAGTTAAAATCACTTTCATGCCTAACTTTTCGGCTTGCTTCGGTTTTCATTGAATATATACCTCCCCCGCCAACCGCCATATTATGAGCAATTACGGTACCAATTGGTGTAAACTTTGTGATTATCCAATTAAAACAGTTCAGCCTGCAAAACATTTTCGACGGGATTAAAATACCACTCGCTCTTTTCGAAAACCCCTTCTTTGCCCTTGCCACCTGAGCTTTGCCGTTTTACCCCTGCAAAAATGCCCTGGCTTATAGCATCAAATAACCCTTCAGAATTTATCTGCTCTAAAAGTTCGACTGTATCATCTAAAACTTTTTTAGCTTGGGCATCTACAAACGAACCTCTTTGAATTCTGAAACTTTGGCTCAAATTCTTAGCGGCACTTCGCATATACTTAGCTGATTTCAATGAAAGGTACCTATCTTGTACGAAAGGCGTATGTATTGCTTCGGTAAGCATTCCAACAAGATGGATAGTTTGCCCGGTTAAAACCGAAACAAAATTAAAACTGCTGTCTAAAATGTGAGATTGAAATATATCGCCGGTTTTATGCACGGTTGGCGGCATGTATTTCACCGGGCAGTTAGGAAATATATGACGCACTAAAAGTGCCATAGCCAATTCGTAAGAAAGGCTATCCGTAATCGACGGATCGATTTCAAAAGCATGACCTAACCCAATAAATTCATCCTTAAGGCCAGCTTTCTTTGCAAAAAAGTAATTGATGAATTGAGATGCGAGCACCGAAGGACCTGCGTGCAAACCCTCAGCAGTTGTAAGATAGTTGTCTTCCCCAGTATTTATAATAACTCCGGCATACGCGTTTATCATTCTTGAAAAATTCTGGTCAACCAAAGTGCGCAGCATGTTTATATCTCTAAAAAGTATTCCATACATAGCATCGTTAAGCATCATATCCAACCGTTCTACAGCGCCCATAAACGCGATCTCGGGCATGCAAAGCCCAGAACAATAATTAACGAGTTTTATATAGCGTCCTAACTTTTGCGATTGTTCATCAAGCGCCTTACGCATGAGTTTAAAATTGGCTTGAGTGGCATATGTGCCCCCAAAACCTTGGACAGTAGGTCCATGGGGTACATAGTCCAAAAGACTTTGCCCTGTAGAACGTATTACCGCAATTATATCAGCGCCTTGAGATGCCGCCATTTTAGCTTGAACCACATCTTCGTAAATATTACCCGTAGCACATATCACATAAAGATAGGGTTTTTGCACTGCCGGAAGTGATTTAGTAAGTTCTTCTCGTTCATGACGTTTAACTTTTATTAAATTTAAAGAACTCAAGCAATTTTGTTCAGCACATGAAATCACTCTACTCGTATCGTGCCAATTTAAATTAGACATGTTTAATTTACCCTCAGATACCATTTGGGCAATCTCCCTGGGCTTTTTACCAAACTCTAAGCAAGCATTCGCCAGATGAACAGATACACCGTCGCCTATTTTGCCCGTTTTCACTAAATGCTCGACTAAAACATTTGCAAGCGGCACGCCATTAGAATCTACACCATCTACCCCAGAAAACCTTGCTACGGTTCTTTCAATTGCAGTTGTGCTGTAAGGAGAAACTTGCTCTGTAACATGTGAAGTAATACTATCTGCAAATTCGCAGCATTTTTTTATGTTTTTTTCGTCTAGGCTCAGTTTCAACATAGTGTTTAGATTTCACCTCGCTAAAATAACATCTGAAACATCAAAAAGTTGGTTAACTTTGAGTGCAAAATTTCTTTGCTTTTTCTACTATCGATTGATTTAACCCTAAGGCACCGGCAATAACGAGGGCATCTTGAGGCGTAGAGGTGTTTGGCCCCACTTGTTGAAGAGTGTAATCCATATATTTGTAAATATGATCAACGTGTCCAACGATTGTTACATCCAAATGAGTTTGATTTGCAAAATCAGAAGATAAGCCTTTTACCTGCCAGTGAGGTACGCCTAAAAGTTTTGCGAGGCCGTGATAATGAGTCACAGAAAGCACAGTAGAACCCACAGTATCGTTTTCAATGTAATACTGTAAAAATGCAGCGTAAAGCGCAAGCCCTTGCGACGGATTAGTGCCCCGTCCCACTTCATCCAAAAGCACCAAACCTTTTTGTTTTATTCTCATAGCTAGATTTTTTAAACTCACGATTTCCGATGCAAAACTCGATAATCCAGGCGTTTGATGTTCATAAGGTTTAAAATATATAAAATCGTAAAGTGCAAATTTCATGTGTTTGCAAGGAACCAACAAACCCCATTGCGCCATAGCTACACATAGACCAACGGTAGCCAGAGTCACTGTTTTACCACCCATATTTGGCCCTGTTATCACCGAAACCGTAGAATTTATTTTTATACTTATTGGGTGATACTTACCACCACGAGCTTTGATTTCGTCAAACGTCACGACATGATAGCCGTTTGAAACTTCCAAATACGTCTGATGGTCCTTATCAGGACATATGATTTGGGGTCTAACCCCTTTAATGCTTATAGCAAAACGGGCTTTGCAAATGAGAAAGTCAAGTTCTCCCAAAGCCCTGGCAGCATCTTCAATGACACCTACATGTTTTCTTATTTTAAGACTAAGTTCCCAAAGTACCTTTTGCTGTTCACGGTTCAATTTAATTTTGAGCTCGTTTATTTCACATTCAAGTTCTTTTATTGTTTCGTCTGAATTTTGTACCGTTTTCATATACTCACCTTGCTTTTGCCGCAAACGTTTACGGACAGAGGCAAGTGATGAAGAATATTCATCGCTAATGTGAAAATAAGGTTGTTTTTGAGAACCTGGACCTAACAAGGCATTAAGAGCATCTACTTTTGGTAAAACTACGTTTTTAGGCCACCGGGAAAGACAAGCGAGTTTTTGAGCGTTGCGTATTGTGTTTGCGCAAAAGCATAAACGAGAAAGCACGAAAAGTTCAACAGCCGAAAGCGATTTGCCTTTTTGTAAAAGAGTTATTGACTGAAGCGGATCCCTCAAAGATTTCAAACTATTTTGGATATCATCGAATAATCTGGGGTGCTTGGCCCAAAGGTTAATTATATTTTCAAGGCGGTTAAATTCATAGTTAAGTTGCTGTTCCATACCAGGCAAATAGGGATAGGCACTTGCTTTAACTCTGCGCCCGAGAGTCGTTTTAGGTTTTAAACGATCCCATACTTTTGTAAAGCCTAAATAATGTTTAGAACTTTTAGGCTCGAAAAAACTGCCAAACCGCTTTGGGCTCAAAGAGTACTTGGCGTTTTCACTTACCCCATTGCCATGGAACACGCCCCCTGAATGCTTTTTTCCCCCGACACTACATCAAATACAGGAAGGTTATAACCTAAATCGTTAATCACTGTTTGAATGCTGTCTATCATTTGCCGTGGGTTATAAGATACGCCCATATATGTTGGGTTTACAGTTACAGCTAAGAGGTTTAACTTTTTGGTTACGTAAAGATTAACGCCAGAATAATCGTTGACGAATATATTTGTGGGATCTTTAGCTATAACCGCAAAATCAGAACGCTTTACCCAGGTTCTCACTTTTTCGATGAAAACTTGGTTCACTGCCCCGGGAATTATTACGGCAACTGCGCCGTTCGCTTTTTCCAAAACCGAATCTTCAACGCCTAACAGTGTGGAAAAGCTAGTCGGTCTTAGACGCAATTCTTCAGTTTCAGAACTTTGACCGCTTAATTGGTCAATAAAACACACAGCGTTTTGAGTTATCGCACTTTGGGCGAAAGCAGCTATGTTTTCATCAGGGTGTTCAGTGACAGACAAGATTTTCACAGTAAATCCTAGGTGCCGTACTGTACCTTCCACACCCATTTCGACTGAAGCCCCGGTTGCCAAAATCGTGCCTTGGGTGACCTGTGGGCTTGCCGCGGCGATTCGATCGAGTGCACCATCGACCAACACCACATCGGCACCTAGAGCTAACAACTTGTCTACGAAAAGTGACAGTTGTCTTGCGCTTTTTGGACCTACAAGTTTCAGTGACACAGGGTCTATCGCTTTAGCTACCACCAGACGGCCAAACAATCCGCGCCGCTCCAATACGTCGGCGATTTTTAGATTTGCCCCTACGGTTTTCAAAACCCCTTCGGCAGTAACAACCCACGCGCCTGGCGGTACAATTATTTCGGGCTTAGGCAACCCCGTAAAAGTATCTACCGTCTCTCCGTCATATCCTGACGAAATGAGCCCTACCTTGAATCCTCTTTGCGTAAGCTCTGATATTAAATAAGTCATAGTAACCGTTTTGCCTACGTTTTTCGCAGTACCCACGATAGCGACAGAATTAACCCCGCAAGACGTTACAACATCCACAAGCTGTTTTGCCGCTTTAACCACCTCCATCTGTTTAAACGTAAAACGTAATAACCTTTTCGCATTTCATAGATTTCAACTAATCATCATTCATGTTTGAATTTTTCGCGCCGCGTTAAGCGCTCAGTATCTTGCGGAACTAAACTTACTTGTTTACCGCTTAAAAGTTTTGCAACACCTACAGTATCTTGGTGATCTGTCCCGCACAATTTGCATTTTCCGTCACCGTCAAGGTTGTCGCTATGATCATATTGGGGCTCGCGATAAGCACTGATTACCCCTTCATAGTTTCTTACCACCACTGTGCGTTCGCCCATGGACAAAATATAATTTGGGCCTAGAGGAATTTTGCCCCCTCCCCCAGGTGCATCTACTACGTAAACGGGCACAGCAAGCCCGCTTGTATGCCCGCGCAAATGTTCCATAATTTCAATCCCTTCAGCTACCGTAGTTCTAAAATGTTCTAGCCCCCAGGTAAGATCACATTGGTAAATGTAGTAAGGCTTAACCCTTATAGATAAAAGGCCGCGCACAAGCTCGGTCATCACCTTAGGACAGTTGTTTATTCCACGCAAAAGAACGCTTTGGTTGCCTAAAGGAATACCGGCATCTGCAAGAATAGCACATGCCTTTGCGCTCTCGGGAGTGATTTCTTTGGGATGATTAAAATGGGTATTAAGATATATCGGATGATATTTTGCAAGCATTTGTGCCAATTCTTCAGTTATTCTTTGGGGCATCACCACCGGTGCTCTTGAACCAATCCTTATGATCTCTACATGAGGAATTTCTTGTATACGCTTTATTATATGCTCAAGTTTGTCATCTGACAGTGTCAGCGGATCGCCTCCAGAAATAAGCACATCACGAATCTGTTTGTTTCGTTTAATATACTCTATTCCCCTATCGATCCTCTCAGGTGGTGCTACCCGATCTGTTACCCCTACAACTCTTCGCCTGGTACAATGCCTACAATACATAGAACACTGGTCAGTAACTAAAAATAATACCCTGTCGGGATAACGATGGGTTAGTCCCGGTACAGGTGAGTCTTCATCTTCTGCCAAAGGATCATATGCCTCCCATTCATACCGTACAGCTTCATTTCCCCTTGGCACGGCTTGGAGTCTTATAGGACAATTTGGATTGCCCGCATCGATCAAACTTGCATAATAGGGTGTTATGGCCATTCTAACCCGCGACAACGCAAGGTGAACGCCTTTAATTTCTTCGTCGGTCAAACCTGCAATCTGAGTTAAAACATCAACGTCTTCAATACGGTTTTTCCACTGCCAATGCCAATCATTCCAGTTTTTATCTGTGGTATCTTTAAATAAATCCACATGTTTCCTGCTACACAATTTGCAATACCTCCACTATCTCGTAAACATTTCTTCTAAAACCTGTTTAATATTTTGGTCTTTCCTTACCAAATCCAAAGAATACTTAGCATGACCCCTGGCGTAACCGTTTCCGATTATCAACTGCACATCTGCACCTACGCCCTCTGCACCTAAAGCCGCGGCGGTGAAACTCGTTGCCATTGAAAAGAAATAGACCTTTCCGCCTTCTCGAGTACTTAAAATCGATGCCATTTCAGTGCCGGGTATACTTACACAATTTATAGTTATATCGGCTTTTTTACCATCATTAACTTGCAAAATTTTATTCATAATAGATATTGCGTCTTGGGCGTCTCCTTGAATTACTTCAGTACACACCCCAAGCTTCTTAATACGACGCGTCGATGCATCGCTATGCCCAAGACCTATAACTTTTCCGGTATCGCCTGCCCTTTTTTTGGCCACGCTTGCGCATAAAAGCCCCGATTTTCCACCGGCACCCAAAATAAATACGGTGTCTCCCTTTTGTACCAGCTTGTGGGTTTGAATTGGCGCACCTGCCACATCAAGCACCGCAAGGGAGAGTTTATCATCTAAATCGTCAGGCAAAGCTGAAAATACGCCTGTTTCAAAAAGTACCGCAGTTCCCTTTACATCGATTTGGTCTTTATCTAGATGCACCTTTTTGATACGTGAAATTTTAAGTGGAGTAAGGGACAAAGAAATCAAGGTACAAATACGATCGCCCACTATGGCACCGTTTTTGCCTTTAACCTTTGGCCCAAATTCATTTATTTTGCCCAACAACATACCGCCTGAACCTGTAACAGGATTATGCATTTTACCTCGCTGATTTACTATCTCCGAAACTTTAGACGCAACATACTCCTGTTTTTGTTCGTCACTAAAATTAGGGCCGCATTTGGATAGTATTTGCTTAAAACTTGCAGCGTCAACGTTGAGCGTTTCTACATCTACAAGTATTTCATTTTCATAAATTTGTGGAGAGTTATCAAGTTTCCACGCCGCCTGGGGCAATACACCTTTGGGTTCTAACACCCTATGTGTACCATAAGCGCACCCTGACTTGTATTTTGCTCTCATTTAGCTACCTCCAACATAAAATTATACGAGTTTGAAATCACGATAAAGCATCATCATATAGTAGTTGATGCAATATATATGCCAAGTCTCTGCGGAACCCATATCAACTACTTTTAGCCCATATTCCGGCGATTAATCTCAGTTTTGTGCCTTAATCATCGCCGAACATACAGGAATGAAACTACTCAGTGCCGAATATTGGTCACGCCTAATCAAATTGTGCCTAAATTCGGGCAGTTCTTAAAAAATTCACCGGTTGAGGAGGATATCCTGTGAATTTACTGAAAGCTCTCCAAGAGGTCTTGGAGGTCGCCAACGAAGGTATTCACTTAGTTGATGACAAGGGTATAACCATCGTATATAACAAAGCCGCATCTCAGTTCGACGGCCTGTTACCAAAAGAAGTAGTAGGCAAACATGTACTAGACGTGTTTCCGTCATTAACTCACGATTCAAGCACTTTGTTAAGGGTACTTAAAACCGGAAAAGCGGAAATAGCCAAACAACAAACTTTTTCAAATTATAAGGGGCAAAAGATCACGACTGTCAATTCTACGCATCCCATAGAAGTCAAGGGGAAAATAGTAGGGGCTTGTGAAATTTCAACCGATATCACTCGAATAAAGCAAATGGCTGAAAGAATAGCAGACCTTGGCGAAGAACTACGTAACAAAGAAATAACAAACGAACCTCAAAAATTGCAATTTAAACGTGGAACAAAACGTTCTAAACTTTCAAGGAAGTGGTTTACGATAGATGATATCGTGGGGCAGTCTGTTTTAATTAGGAACTTAAAGCGCAGAACGATACAAGTTGCGCGTACCCAATCTAATGTAATCGTTTGGGGTGAAACAGGAACCGGAAAAGAACTTGTAGTACAATCGATTCACTCCGCTTCACCTAGAGCGAAGTTTGCATTTGTGGCTCAAAACTGTGCAGCCTTACCCGAGGGATTGCTTGAGGGATTGGTTTTTGGAACTTCCGAGGGCGGATTTACAGGTGCCCGAAATCGACCGGGGCTTTTAGAACTAGCATCAGGTGGCACCTTGTATTTGGATGAAATTGATTCTATGCCTCTTTCACTTCAAGCAAAACTTTTACGCGTGATACAAGACAAAAGGGTAAGACGTTTAGGTGATGTGAATGAAAGGCCGATAGATGTGAGGATAATCGGTTCTACTAGCATACCTCCACGTGAAGCGGTCGATAAAAAACTTTTGCGAGCCGATTTATATTTTCGACTTGCGGTTGTAAAAATTGGAGTGCCTCCTCTACGTGAGCGCCAGGAAGATATTCCGCTGCTGTGTTCCCATTTTCTACGGAAACATAGTTCTAAAACAGATGCAATCAATATATCCCCAGAGGTTATGTCGTCTTTTCTCACTTATGAATGGCCTGGGAACGTAAGAGAACTTGAACATGCGATAGAAGGCAGCTTAGCTTTTGTCAAAGGTAACATGATTAAACTCGAGCATATACCACCATCAGTGAGAGGCATTACCGCGGCTGCTGCCTTATTTCAATCTAAACATACTCAAACTTATGATGATATGCGGCGATATTCCGAATCTGATTTAAATGCCAACCAAATCGATCTCGCGAAAATTGAAAAGCCTTCTGGCGGCACCATAAGAAATCAGCTAAAAAACCATGAGCGAATAGCTATTGAAAACGCCCTTTTGCAAGGAGGCTCAGTGTCTCAGGCTGCCCGAATTTTAGGGATGCCTAGACAAACCCTTCAATACAGGATGAAGATCCTTGACATACCTGTTCCGAAGCGAACAAAAAACTGAACAAAACCGGGTAGGAAAACTTCAGTTTAATGTATTCCCACCCGGTTAATTTATTAACGATAAAATTTTTAAATCATACCTAACCAATCGCTAAAAATTCTAAGTAGTTCACCTAAAATTACCGAAAGTCGACCAGATACAACGTTACCGAATCCTACTCCGAAGGTTACCATCATAAACCAACGGCCAAGTTTAGACACACCCCCAATGAATTTGCCTTGGGGAATGGTGAAAAGGAAATAGGTAAGCACAGATAACAAACCTACGATAGAAATGAGTCCATTAACGGTTGCACCGACGGTCTCACCGGGCAACGTTATCATAGACGCAATTGCCTGATTTATAATTTGTGACCTTAAGGAGGCGTATATAGTTTGGCCGACGCCAACACCTACTAAAAAGGCAATTGGCCAGCGGCTTAACCAGGCGATTTGGTTGAAAAAACGAGCATATAAAAGCACACCCAAAACAATAGGTATAACCAGATCCATTTGTCCTTTTCCAAACAAGGGCTTGAAACCGAAATTAGAAATGTTTCCAACAGCTACGCCGATAGCATGTCCGGCACAAGAACCGACAAATACGCTTTGGCACACTTGGTAGAAAGGATTATCTTTATACAACGCCAGCGACCACATACCTAAAACACAAGCGACCGCTATCCATTGCCAAATATCTGTTGAAATCTGCATCTTTTCACCTCCTGCCTCACTGCCTGCCGGCCGTGGTTTCTTCTTGTTTCTTCTTCATGAAATAACCGATATTGCCTAATGCAATAAATAAAATAATGATTATATGACCGATAGATTGGGCATCCATCATAGAAGCCCCGCGAGCAGGACTTGCACATAGCAATTCATACTGAGCGGCGGAGGACATGCCACCCATTAAACCTTTTACCTGTCCTGAGTTGTAATAAGGGACGATACCGGGAACAGATACCGTTACAGTACCCGTTGCAAATTTTACGCCCATTGGATCTACCACTTGCCGTATCCAATCTTCAGGGCTGCTCATTGAAAACTGCATTACAAAGGCAAAATCTTTGATAGTTTCGATACCTTGCATAACTGGTAAACTTGCTGTGCTGTTACCTCTGACGTCAATTGTCACACTTTGGGTGTCAAGAGCAAACAGCCTGATAGCATTTTCTCCACCCGCCATATAACCTAAATTCACAAAATCGTCACCGTATTTGTATCCGAGTTCTTCGAGATCAGTAATGATCCTATTGGTCATCATGGGACCATCGGTAGTTCCAAATGAAATCGCTGCCCATTTTATGCCACGTTCTGTAATGTGATGTGCCACTGCCACAGGAGATACTTCTGCATCTAACCCTGCACCCGGGCTATAATCTATAGACAGCAGTATCCTATCGTTATTCGGATCAAGTCCTTCGATAATATCGTACACGGCACGAGTCATCGGACTTATTTCCATGGGAATACCGAGGGGCCGAAGTAACGGAAGCGATAAGGCGATAAGCAAAATTACATATATGGCCCTACTGTCGATATTCTCCAGTCTATTGATAATATCCATTATTTCAACACCTCCTTACTGAATATCGATCAGTCTGAGCCTCTGATGCCAAGGTGACTGCGTTCCATTCCAAGCATAGTACGCAAGCACGCAACAAAACTTCCTATTGCGGCACCTATCAGTATAGCTCTTTGCCCAATCATATTTGGTATATCTAAAAGCCAACCTTGTATCGCAGGTAGTTTACTCCAAATAAGCCCCCCAACCGGGGCTGCACCTAACATTACTAGCACCGCAGAAATCAATAACACCGCTGCTTCTAAGTTTCTTGCGCGAAAAGCCCGATACGATGCTGAAGCTACGTAAAAAGCTAAACATGCCCATTGACCTGTCATTAACGGAGAAAGAATGTGGTTGTAGATCAATGAGTAATTGGCAGCTGCAGTTTCGTTGTCTGGATTAAGGTTAGTATATGTACTAAAAATGCCATAGATCATCAGGGTGACGATCAAAATCAAACTGTAGATCCATTGGGGTTGTTTTCGCGATATGGTTTTAGAATGCACTCTTATTAGGTTAACCGATGCCAAACAAAGAGCAAACGCAGAGACCACTGTCATCCACGAACTGATATATTGCTCAAAAAGTTTAGGCATTGAAATGCCAAGCACTGGTATTGGGCCGGTAGTGATTTGACTTAGCATAACTATGAGAGAAACTACTGCAGTAATGACTAATGGTGCTTCTTTCCGCATAAATACACCTTCTTTCGATAAAATAGTCGGTAGTCAAGCACTCTTATCTAAAACGTCAATATGTTTTGTACAAAATTACTGCCCGCAGACGTGAAAACGATGCCGAGAATAATGATCGCCATGACTATCGTTTTGATATAGTCTTGCCCAGCTATGGCACCAAGACGACCTTTGTCGTCAGATACGTATGCACCTGCGGCAAATAGTTCTTCACCTATAACGGTGTAGTCACAAGCAGCGACAAAAAATGGTACCTGAGTGATAGAAGCCGTAACTGCCACTTGCATGATTCCCAACCTAGCCGCAGATTCAGCAAGCAATAAAGCTTCTCCCATATACAAACCGGCTAAAATGCTCGAAACAACTTTTTCCTGATGCATAAGGGCTATAACACCAGCTGCATAAGCGTCTTGATCACTAGATACAAAACGTACTATATTCTCGTTGTATGCTTCGGCCTTATCGGCAGCAACATACCCTTGACGGACAGTTTCTGTGGCTAAAGGAAAAACATTTGGCATACGAACAGTTACAAGCAGATCTGATTCGTATCTCGCAGATAAATTAGTAACATATGAAAGGATCTGAAGTGCCGCAAGAGTATCGGGCACAGAAGTAGATACTATGTCCCCTAGCCCGGGTGAAAAGTGCACTGGTCTTCCCATTTCTGTGGCTCGTCCGACGCACTCTTCTATAGCTTCAAGCCCTGGTATATCTCTAATGGTTACTACGGACTTACCTTGTACTGACGACCTTATAGCGTAAATAGCTAAACCCGATATTGCAATGAACATCCAAAAGCCGAATACGTTACCAGGCACGATTTTCATGTGTACATTCACCTCCTAATAATTCCAACACCGGATATAAACGTTGAAAATAAAGACCGATATCCCCTCCCTGGTTTGATATTTATTGTGCCGCTTTGCACTTAAATAGTGATGTGAGAAACATGTTTGAAGTAAAAATATTAACTAATACGAAGAATAATAACTACTGCAGCGATAATAGCTTCGTTATTGTATTGCCTTTTTGTTCGACGTGTTTCGGACAATACCTTCTTTTAATGCAGAAAATCAGGTATAAATAAAGCTTAAAACAAAGGAACCCTGAACCAACGCGGTTTCGCTTTTGAGCTTACTTAAGCATTTACTACCGCGGATCTAAAGAGATTTATAGAACAAAAAAGGTGCGCCTTATACGTTATATTGTTCGTGTAAGGCACACCGACTATATTTTTGCCAACTACCATTTGATTATTCACTTGGGCAAAACCAAAATTAACCAGTTACGGTTTATGTATGATGCACAGTCTCGTTCGCTTTTTTACATAGATTCAGGCGCTGAGACACCTGCCATTTTAAGCGCATTCGCGAGCACGATCTGGCATACACGCGCGATATAAAGCCTGGCAGCACTGAGATGCTTATCGTCACCTAAAACACGGCATTGCGTATAAAACGAATGAAAAGCCGATGCAACGTTCATCATGTAATTGATGAGTCTATTAGGCTCACGCGCCTCAGCGATCTCGTGCACCTCTTCAGGAAACGCTGCCAACAGCTTCATGAGTTGTATTTCGGCGCTTTCTACTAAAAGCGAAAAATCTATTTCATTAGGACCTAACGCTGGCACGAATCCATCTTGCTTTGCTTGTCTAAAGATGCTCGCTATCCTTGCATGAGCATACTGCACGTAGTATACAGGATTTTCGTTGGATTGAAGTCGGGCAAGATCTAAATCGAAATCAAGGTGGCTAGACGGTGCTCGCATCAAAAAGAAAAACCTACATGCATCTGTACCCGCTTCTTCTAAAAGTTCATCCATGGAGATAAACCTTCCACCGCGTTTAGACATTTTTGCTACCTGGCCGCCCCTCACAAGTCTGACCGTTTGGGCGATAATCACCTCAAGGCTTTCTTTAGGATAACCAAGAGCTGCAATTCCTGCCCTAAGCCTATTTACGTATCCATGGTGATCTGGGCCAAAAATATCGATAAGCAAATCATAACCACGTTCTAACTTGTTTTTGTGATACGCGATATCGGGAACAAGATATGTCATTTCTCCATCTGATTTTATTAGTACGCGATCTTTGTCATCGCCAAACTCTGTAGATCTAAGCCATGTGGCCCCATCTTTTTCATACAAATATCCCTTTTGGGCTAGTTGTTCTATCGTTGCTTCTGGACTCCCTTGTTGACGCAAGTTCTCTTCTGAAAACCAAGTATCATATTCTAATCCATATTTAATTAATGTTTGTTTTTGCATAGCGACCATATGCGATACTGCATAATTTTTAAACCAATCGTGTCTTTCACCTTGTGGAAGTTCAAGCAGATTGGCATTTTGCGAACACAGCTCTTTCGCCATGTCTACAAGATATTCGCCATGATATCCGTTTTCAGGAAGAGCCATATCTTCACCTAGCTGCTGCCTATATCTAACTTCCAGTGAATTTGCCAAAACATTTACTTGATGCCCTGCATCGTTTACGTAAAACTCTTTCGCGGTTTTATAACCACATGCTTCAAGTAAACTAGCAAGACAATCACCAATCGCCGCTGCCCTTGCGTTGACCACGTTCAGTGGACCTGTTGGGTTAGCGCTAACAAATTCAAGAAGAATTTTGCGACCATCTCCGTACGCAGTACGGCCGTATGCCGGGCCCTTTTTCCATATCTCTGCCATAGCTTTTTCTAACCAACCAGTGCTTAAAAAGAAATTAAGAAACCCCGGGCCGGCGATGTCAACTCGTTGAATCCAAGAACCTTCTAACTCAAGATGACGCACAATAGCACCAGCCACCGATTTGCCGTCAGATTTCACTTCACTCGCCAAAGCCATAGCAACACCTGTAGCAAAATCACCCTGATCAGGCCTAGACGGTATGTTTATCTTAATGTCGATTTCAACATAAGAGGGCAAGTCTGCTTTTTGTTTAGCTTTATCGATCGCTTTAGTCACCCTATGCTTTATATCGTTTTTTACGTATTTAATAACGCTCGAGCCCTCATCCATGGGGATACATCTCCTTTCCCAATGCAAGTCAACTGCCGGCCTCTGCCCCGATTCCAACTTCAGGAGTTAGTATCAAAAGGCTTTCTCTTACGGCAGCCGCTGCGAGTAGCCCTGTTTGCCCTGTATTATCATACGCAGGCGCCACCTCAACTAAATCAACGCCTACAATATTGCTACCTGCCAAATACGCGATTGCATCTAAAAATTCTTGTGATGTAATGCCACCGGGTTCCGGAACCCCGGTTCCAGGTGCAAAGGCTGGATCTACCACATCGATGTCAATGCTAAGGTATATAGGCCTTGTACCTATCTTGCGTATTATGCTCTTTAATGGTTTTAAAACGTTATGAAAATGAATCTCCGAAAGACCCCAGGCCTCTATCAGCTCTCCTTTAAAAGCTGAACGTATACCTAATTGATATAATCTTCCGTACCCAATGTGTTCGATTATCCGACGCATAACCGTAGCATGTGAAAACTTAGTCCCCGTATAATACATCCGTAAATCAGCGTGGGCATCAAATTGTATTACAACGACATCCGGATACTTTTCGGCTACAGCTTTTACCAACGGATACGTTATTAAATGTTCGCCACCTAATGCTAAAAACTTTCTGTCAGTCTCCAATATACTTGCGGCAGCGTTTTGAATAATGAAAAGCGCTTTGTCTAAATGCCCCATAGGTAAAACCAAATCACCTATATCAAAATAGTTTTCCGCCATTAACTCGCGCTTTTGCCTTAAAGAAAAATCTTCAAGTGCCACTGAAGATTCTCTAATCACTCTAGGCCCAAACCGTGTACCCGGCCTAAATGAAGTAGTTTCATCAAGGGGCACTCCCATCACCACAACACTAGCTTCGGGGTTTAAAGACATCCATGAAAGCCTATGAGTATTAGTCCACTTGGGGATGTAACCATCGAACAATGTTAGGTACCTCCACATAATTTTAACTAGATTATTATTCCAATGTCGCGTTTAAGTTTTGGGTTGAGCACAAACAATCTTTCGTGAATTTCGGGTGAATAGAATTTGAGCCCCCAAGAGATGTCAGGTTTGCGCACCGGTTTTGCAGGGTCTCCGTCTAAAGAACCACATGTGAAACTCCACCATCCGCCGGGATAGCTAGGGACAGGCGCTGTATAAAGTTTTGTCATAGGAAAAACTTGCGCTATCCTTTGGTATATATCTCTTACCATATTTGGAGTTGCAATTGGGCTTTCCGTTTGTGCGCAAAGTTGACCACCGGGCCTTAGTATCTTAGCTATTGATGCATAAAACTCTGATTTAAACAAAGCCTCTCCAGGTCCTTCGGGATCTGTGGAATCGACTAAAACCACATCGAATTTTTGATCTGTGTTTGCTACAAACTCTAACCCATTGCGAATAAGCACAGTAGCTCTTGGATCATCAAATCCTGAATTCCAAAGGTGCAGGTGTTTTTTTGATGCTTCTATTACATCGCCATCGATGTCAACCATAACAGCTTGCTTTACTTGTGGATGGTGCATAACTTCTCGAAGAGTACCACCATCGCCCCCGCCTATGATTAAGACGCGTTCAGGATTTTTGTGGCTAAATAAAGGAACGTGGACCAAACTCTCATGATAAAGATATTCATATTTCTCGGTTGTTTGGATGACGTTATCGAGGGTAAGTATTCTGCCAAATTCTACAGTATCGAATATGGCCAGTTTTTGATACTTTGTCTGCTTGGTAAAAACCACTTGTTTGATTTGCACAGATATTAAAAAGCCATTCAGCCATTCTTCGGTAAACCATAACTGCAACCCAACCCCTCCAGACTCAACCATCCGAGTATGTTAAATAAGTATTTAAAAGATTATATCAAAAAAGAATGTACAGCGAAACTTAAGCGGTTATGTCCTGATGTTTTGTTTCCAAGCCTATACTTTGGGAATATTAATCTTGCAAATAGAAATTCGGGGTTCAGTAAACTACCACCTTTATCAATTAAGATTGTTAGGTTAGGATATTCGAAGATAGGGGGTGTCGAAAAATGGAACATAAAAGCAAATCGCGCACGACGAACGACAAGTTCAAAAAAAGCGCGCTAACACTTTTGAAAATAGGCATCATATGTTTAGTCTTGTTGGCGGCACTTGCCGGCACATTGTTCATTTTACTGCCCTTGCCTGAATTGTCGATCCCTGAGGCCACGCGCATATATGACGCAAACGGTGACACTATATCTTCGCTTTTCGTTGAAAACAGGGTAGTACTGCCATACAACAAGATTCCCGAACACTTTAAAAATGCCGTGATTGCGGTAGAAGACAAAAGGTTTTTTGAACACAAAGGTATAGATTTTCATTCTCTCGGCCGAGCGCTGTTAAGAAATTTCAAAGCCGGCGAAGTAGTCGAGGGAGGCAGTACCATTACCCAGCAAGTTGCCAAAAATTTGTTTCTTACTCACGATAGAACTATAAAACGCAAAATACTTGAAGCAGTATACACAGTTCAACTTGAAAAACAATATTCTAAGCAGCAGATTCTTGAAATGTATTTAAATATCATTTACCTTGGGCACGGAACTTATGGGTGTGAAACAGCTTCTAAACTTTACTTTAATAAATCTGCCACAGAAATGAGTTTAGCTGAATCGGCTATGATGGCAGGGATAATCACAGGACCTGAAATATATTCACCTTATCACGACATAGAACTAGCTGAAAAACGGAAATCAATAGTTTTAAACCTTATGGTTGACCAGGGAATGCTCGACGAAACTACAGCTCAAGAAGCGAAGGAGCAAAAGATAGAAACGGCCGGCATGCCAAAAAGTGCTGCAGCGTATTTTGTAGATTTTGTTCTCGCTGAGATTCGCCAAACGCTGCCCGAAGTAGCATCTGAAATATATAAAGGCGGATACGAAGTTTTCACCACTCTGGATCTTAAAATACAAACAGCTGCTGAAAAAGCCTTTAAAGAACATCTCCCGAAGGGTGCCAGTGACTCACGGGGAATAACCCAACCGCAAGGCGCATTGGTCGCTATTGAACCATACACAGGACATGTAAAAGCGCTTATCGGGGGGCGCGATTTCAACGAAACTCAACTAAACCGGGCATATCAGGTCAGGCGACAGCCGGGTTCTGCATTTAAAGTGTTTCTGTATGCCGCAGTTTTGGATTCCGGATACCCCATCAACCATACCCAAATATGTGAGCCTATTGAGTTTCCCGGAAATGCCCCAGGAGATGTGTATAAACCGAGAGACTTCGGTTGGCCCGCATATCATTATGCTCCGCTTGACATAAGACAAGCTATTGCAATATCCGACAATGTGGTTGCAGCTAAATGGGCTTCTGAAATTGGTCCAAACAAAATAATTGAATACGCGAAAAAGTTAGGGATCGAAAGCCCTCTACAAGCTAACATTCCCCTTGCTCTAGGCGCGTCTGAAGTTACGCCCATGGAAATGGCTGGAGCATGCGCAGCCCTGTCAGCACAAGGAATATATACAGAACCAATCGCAATACTTAAACTAGTTGATTCAACCGGAAACATTTTGCTAGAAACACAACCCGAACCCCGACGAGTTTTAAATTCAGATACCGCATATATGCTCACAAGTTGCCTGCGTTCAGTATTCAGTACAGGGGGCACTGCGTCAGGACTTGAGAGGTTTTTAGGAAACAGACCCGTCGCGGCAAAGACAGGAACCACCGATGAACATCTTGAAGCATGGTTAGTAGGATACACGCAACAGCTAGCTTGCGCGGTTTACGTAGGTTGGGACAACCGCGAATATGGTCTCTCTGGTACTGGAGCATCTGTTGCAGGCCCTATCTGGGCAAGTTTTATGGGTAATGCGCTGGCTAAGCACCCAATTAGAGATTGGGATCTGCCGGAAACTCTCCATTGGGGAAAGGTTTGCGACAAGTCCGGCCAACGAACAAATATAACATGCTTCGACTGGCATTATGAAATTTTCAAAAATGACGCTTCAGCACCCATTTGCTCTACAAACCACTTATTTGAAATCTTGCTCCCAGGAAGACAGCAATCTCAAAGTAATTTCGGGCAAGAATCACATCCTGTTCCGAACTTTACCCCACCAGATGCACCAACAATTTCCACGAATCGGCGGGGCTCAAGAGTCGGTGCATCCTTCTAAGAATTAATTTTGATTCATTAACTGGGATCTGAAGGTGCCTCAATTAAAGTCACCTCAAACTCCAATTGTTCTCCGTCCCTTAAAACTTTAATTTTGACCGTGTTACCCGGAGATTGCTCTGATATGAGTGCTAAAAACATACCTAAATCTTTTACCCCATGACCGTCGAATCCAATAATTACATCATATTTTCGAATTCCTGCCCGGGCGGCAGGGCCGCCAGAAACGACATCATAAACCAAAATTCCCTGGTCAATTTTTACTTCAGGTACATAAATATGGGCTTCAGTACGATCCATGAGGCTTACCCCGGCAAAAGCCCTGCGAACTTTACCGGTTTCAATGATTTCATTCACTATGCGCTCAACTTGATTTGAAGGTATAGCAAAACCCATACCCTCTACCGCGGGCACATCGAGTTTTGCGGAATTAAGTCCTATCACTTGAGCATAGGCATTTATCAAAGGTCCACCACTATTGCCAGGATTGATAACCGCATCTGTCTGAATGAGCCGCATATAACCATCGCCAATGCTCAATACCCTGTCTAAACCGGAAATAACGCCTACGGTAACTGATCTGTTAAATTCCATGCCTAGCGGATTACCGATTGCGATTGCAAGCTGCCCCGGCTTCAAACTGTCTGAATCACCAAATACCGCCGTTGGAAGGTTATCTCCGTCAATCTTGACGACAGCAAGATCTGTGGCTGGATCTGTACCGACTATCTTCGCATCCATAGTCCTTCCGTCTGCAAGAAATACTGTAAGTTTTCTAGAATCGCCTGCAACCACGTGGTTGTTGGTAACGATATATCCATCACTGGTAATAATTACCCCTGAGCCCGATGTATCTCTCACATATTCGCGGCCAAACATATCGTAAAGCGATCTGCTGTTAACTATTCCAATAACTGCGGGACTTACTTCTTCAGCCGCATCTACAATCACTTGCCAGGGATCGCCTGAAGGCGTGTACCCTGCCGATTGAACACCCGAATTTCCATTGCCCAATATGGAAGCGTACGGCGGCACCGAAATCTGCAGTGCCTCCATTCGACCAATTATAATCTGAGGCACCAAAGCTGCAGTGATTACTCCCCCAATAATTGCGCTTATCAAACCTATTACAAGATATGGAACAAATTTAGACGATTTGTTTTTTGGTTTGGGGCTATGTTCCAGCTTTGGTTTGCTAATAGTTTGGACTTCACTAGATTTTGTATCCATAACTTCACCCCCAAAACACGATTCCAAAGTTTTAGTTTACATTATGTTTGACAATATTATATACCTCTTAAAATAAAAACACAGAAAAATACCAAATTCATTGCGGTTCAATCAGTAACCCATTCCCGTTACTATGAAAGTTAAGAAGTTTATATGGAAGGCCTTACAGTATTAAGATAATTCTACACGCTCAACATCAGCACCTAGTGCCCTAAGTTTGTCTACAACGGCTTCATAACCTCTTTCTATAATTTCCAGGCCATATATTTCAGTTGTACCATAGGCCGATAATCCCGCCACCAACAGACTAGCCCCCGCTCTTAAATCTGTTGCAGTTACAGGTGAACCAATAAGTTCGGGAATACCTTCTACTACCGCAGTTCTACCTTGAACTTTGATATTTGCCCCCATTTTCACCAGCTCACGAACATATCCAAGTCTGTTATCGTACATTGATTCTTGTACCATACTAACACCATCTGCGCGCGTGAGCACAGCGGTAAGTGGCTGCTGCGCATCAGTGGGAAAGCCGGGGTAAGGAAGTGTTTTTACGTTTACCGGTTGAGGCCTATCGGGTCCGATTACTTTTATGAAATCTCCGTTTTGTTCTATTATCGCTCCGGCCTCTTTGAGTTTAGCTATCACCGGTTCAAGATGCTTAGTTATTACCCCACATATTTCAACTTCACCGCCTGTAGCTACCGCTGCCATAACGTAGGTAGCAGTCGCTATGTCGTCTGGTATAATTGTGTGGCAAGTCGGCTTGAGTTCTTTAACTCCGTAAATCCTTATAATATCGGTACCTGCCCCACGAATGTTCGCCCCCATTGAATTTAAGCAATTGGCAAGATCAACCACATGAGGTTCTTTGGCAGCGTTTTCGATAACCGTAATGCCTTCAGCCATACTAGCTGCAATCATAATATTAATGGTAGCCCCAACGCTCGGTATGTCTAAATATACTGGAGCACCGACTAATTTATCAGCGTAAAGATAGACAACGCCACCTTTTACGTTTGCATCAGCACCAAGTGCACGAAAGCCTTTTAAATGTTGATCTATCGGCCTTGGCCCAATATCGCATCCACCAGGAAGCCCTACTTCAGCTCTACCAAATTTGGCCAATAACACTCCCATAAGATAATAAGAAGCTCTAAGTTTACGTACTAGATGGTATGGCGCCGTATGAGACGTAAAACCGTTTGGAGATATTTCCATAGTGTTCTCGTTTAAAGAAACAAGTGCGCCCAAATCCGATAGGATCTGGGCGAACACTTTCACATCAAGTATAGCAGGCACGTTTTCCAAGGTAGACTGTCCGTTACCCAAGAGAACTGCCGGTATTATCGCTACCGACGAGTTTTTAGAACCTCCAATTGTAACTTTTCCCTTTAGTTTGTTCCGCCCTCGGATTACGAGTTTTGCCATGATATGATTCCCCCGGTTATGTCTGCTATACGACCATATAATTCAAAGATCTAACGCAAAGATTATTCGTAAAAATTCAATGGATCTTCGGCGACTCCGTCTACGTGAACTTCAAAATGCAAATGGGGTCCTGTAGATATACCTGTGCTGCCGACGTAACCAATGACGTCACCTTTGCCCACTTTATCGCCCACGCTGACCGCAAACTTAGATAAATGTGCATACCAAGTTTGTCTGCCGCCGTGATCTATTTTAATGAGATTTCCATAACCTCCGTTCCAACCTGCAAAAGTGACCATTCCTGAATCAGCTGCTTTTATAGCAGTTCCAGTTGCAGCGCCAATATCAATACCTCTGTGAAAAGCACCCCAGCGCCATCCAAACTTAGAAGTGATGGTGCCCTGAACAGGCCAGGCTAAATCGCCCGATCCCATTTCTGGCACCTGCTTGCTGCCCCTCGTGATCTTTTGGGTCACAGGATAGGAAAGGATTTGTTCAGAAAGTTTGACTCTAGAAACCTCTTTACCATTTTCTCTCGTTATCTGCTCAGTTATTTCTTTTTCACCGCTTTTACCGGCTTGCGTCACCGTTTCTTGCCACGGCCATTTGGAAGGATCTTGGATTATCTGTACGGAAAACGGGATTGATACCGTATACGTCACGGTTTCGCGGCTTGCTAAAGTTACATAAGGATCCGGCACAACCAAATTGAGGTTTTCCCCTTCTTTGATCAAGTCGCCTTGAACTTTAGGATTCGCCTGCCTTAAATCATCTACTGTCATGTGGTTAGCTTGGGCAATAGCCCACAAACTATCCCCACGTTGTACGATATAGTTGAGCATTTTATCTGTGCCCCGAGCGAGAATCTCTCCGGCCTCGCCTCGGTCTCTAAACAAATTTGTAGAGACTTCTTGTTCAACGATATCAATTTGCTCTTTTATTAGCACTTCTTCAACGGTCGCATGCCCGGTATCTACAATGCTTTCAATATAGTTGTTCCGCAAATCCGCTAAAGTACCTCGAGCTGCTTCTTCGGAACATAAAGCAACAACATTTTCGTTATCAACACAAATTACGTATCCCGAGGCTACAAAATCAATCTCTTGTTTAAGAAGTTCTCCTAACTCGTCGGGATCGATAATTTCTAAGTCTTTCTGCCATTTAACGTTATGGCAATCCACTGAAACACAGCTTTTCACTTGAGCACCTATCCTAAATGATTCCTCTTCACAAAGCCTGTAAACAATGTCGTCAACCAGCGATTTATCATCTGTATATCCGACGACTTCTCCATCAAAAGTAATCGCGTATAGTGTAGGTCGGTTACTTTGAGCTACAGCTGCTATCAAAAGCGTAATGAGCACCCCAACTGTTATGTAAATAGTTTTTAAACTAAACTTCCGCCGTTTAACGGCTCCGGTGGTCCAATGAAATTGATCTCCTTTTGAACAAGTTTCATCCATTTTCTGTTGCCGCACTCAACACCAACTTCTTGCTTTAATTCAGGATTCGTTATTTCATCCCCATAATATTACAAGTGCAGCTTTCACCCTCCTTTCGAGACAGTTTGTCTGCTTAACAATCTGCGCACTGTACTTGAATATGTTTTTAGTAGTAGATAATTATTTGCGACAGAAAAGAATTGTCGAACTGGTTTTGCTTCGCAAAAGGCTGTATTCTATCCAAACACGAAAATTCCTGCCAAACATTTGATCTAACCTTGCTTGATATACCACTGTACTCAAGTTTTTTGCCGCATCTCACATTGGTAATAATAACCGATCACGTGTATTTAATTATTATAATTTCCTAAACCGACAAATATTATATTATCAGGGGGATGTTACCATAGCAATCCGTTATAAAACTGTAATTCGCACATATCGCATGTGCCTATAATTTTATAGATGAAGATTAAATAGCGGAAGTGTGCAAAAACTTTTTTAAAAGTTAGTCATATAAAATATTTTACTGCAAAAAGCAAAATTATCCCCGGGACCCCTAAAATACCCACGGTAAAAGCAGAAACTAAGTTTAATCCCATATGAACCCCCAAAAAAGCCCCTACTATATTGACCGCCCATATACCAAAAAATGCAACTAAAGCCCTTAGCATTATTTTCCCTGCATATTTCAATTTATCGGCGAACAATTTAAAAAAGAAATAAACGACTATTAACAAAGTTGCAATACCCAAAATTGAACTAGAGTCCAAATAAATCCCTCCCAAAAATGAATATGAGCGGAAAGAAAATTATATTCTTTAAAACTTGTACGGTATTTACATACTTTGCTTGTTTTCTAACGTATAACACCTGAGTTTTTTGAGGTAGTAAGAATATTTTATTTTTGCAGCTTGCATCAAGAAAATAGTTTCATCGACTTTTTCTGTTTCGGTAACTTCTTCAAAACATGATAAGGCTACGTTGTAGTCTCGTTCGGCCTGCCTTAACGATTCAAGTAGCTGAGTTACCTTATTATCTTGGCTGCTTTGTTTTTTTGAGAAAAAGTCTAATAAATACATCCACCACTCGCCCCCATATTGCTATATGTACGCGATATCTATAGCTTTTGATACTGCTTCTAGCATGGGATTTAGGTGGAATATTTATACAAATTTATATTTCCCTACGTCCTTCCAATGCTTGCGCTAACGTAACCTCGTCGGCATAATCAAGATTAGCACCAAAAGGAAGCCCTCTTGCCAATCCGGTTACTTTAACATTAAGGGGTTTGATAGATCTAGCCAAATAAAGTGCTGTAGTTTCACCGTCGATATCAGGGTTTGTGGCAAGAATAACTTCTTTAACTTTATGTTCACCATTTTTTATTCTTGCTATAAGTTCTTTCACTCTAATATCCTCCGGCCCTATCCCTTTAAGCGGTTCGATATATCCCCGCAGTACATGGAATACCCCACGGTAACCGCCAACTCGCTCAATCGCTAACACGTCTTTGGGGTATCCCACAACACAAATAACCGAAGGATCCCTTAGCGAATCCTTACATATAACACATGGATCTGTATCTGTAAAATTGCCGCATATAGAACAATATCCTATGGTATCCCGCACTTCTTCAAGACTCTTTATTAAGTGATTTATAGACGATTTCCCGGAAACAACCAGGTGAAAAGCTAACCGTTGACCAGTTTTGGGACCGATTCCCGGTAGTTTTCTTAGTTCCACTATTAAGCTATCTATTGCTTTGGGGTAACTTTGCATTAAATCACCATTTCATAGGCATATTTGGCATGTTAAGCCCACCGGTAAGTTTAGACATTTTAGCTTCACTGGTTTCCCTGGCTTTAGTTATACCTGCGTTTACCGCCGCCACTACTAAATCTTGTAACATTTCAATATCGTCCGGATCTACTACCTCAGGTGCAATTTCAATAGCTCGAACTTCAAAGGCACATGTTATTAGTGCTTTTACCATTCCGCCTCCTGAGGTTCCCTCTACTTCTTCGTCAGCTAATTCTTCTTCAACTCTTGCCATTTCCGCTTGAAGTTTTTGAGCTTCTTTCATCAATTTTTGCATATTTAGGCCACCCGGCCCGGGAAATCTTGGCATATTCAGTTCTCCTTCCTAAGTAACCTTTCCATCTACTATATCAACTGCGGCTTGTACCAGCGGATGCAAATCCTCACTATCCTGATTTGCATCGTTTGTCACTTCGACCCTAATATCCATTGTTTTACCGGTTATACGTTGTAAATATTCTTTTACAACCTGCTTGTGTGGGTTTGACACGATCTGTTCCATATGAGTAGCATATCCTCGTGGATAGTTGATCACTAAAATGGAATCATCAATCACTTTCAAAGGTTGTGCAGGCAAAAGGTACGCCCTAGCTTGAATTTTTCTGTCTTCCTGAAGCTGATCGAGTAACGATTCCCACAGATATGTGATCGATTCGACGGTACCATCGTGGGTCACTTGCGCCAATGATTTGCCCACAGTTGGATCTTGCTGAGGTTTTTGAATTTCGGCGACGGGTTTGGGGGTATATGGTACTTTGACTTGTTCGGCAGTAATTTGAATGTTGCTCGGGGGCTTCGGCATTGAATCTTCCAATAATATACTTAGCAAACACATATCAGCCACAAGCCTAGGATTATCACTGCTTCTCATAGCCGAAACACCATCGGATACGGCCTTTAAGACCTTTATTAGTAAATCCTTTGAAAGAACTTTAGCGAGAATTAACATGTTTTCAACTTCTTGTTGAGTTCTGCCAAAATCAGATTCATCTCCACCAGAAACTAAAAACAACAAGTCTCTTGCATATGATCCTATTTCCAGGCAAAACTCGCCCATGTTTTTCCCCCGATGAGAGTTTTCCTTAGTTACATCTAAAATTGTCTTAAAATCTTTTTCACCTAGCGCAGTAAATAGTCGTTCCATGATTTCGGATGAAGTAGCTCCAAGTACTTCTCTCACATCTTCCTCTAAAATCTTACCATCGCCGTACGTAAGACATAAATCGAGTACAGATAGAGCATCACGCATGGAACCAGACGCAGCCTTGGCAATAACTTTAAGCGCATCTGTTTCCCATTGGGCAGCTTGAGACTCCAAAATATTTTTTAATCGGCCCTCTATGTCTTGTATAGATAATCTTCTGAATTCCAACCTTTGGCATCTTGAAGCGATAGTTACAGGAATTTTGTGCGCAGCGGTTGTTGCAAGAATGAAAACCACATGTTCGGGCGGCTCTTCGAGAGTTTTTAATAAAGCGTTAAACGCCTCCTGAGTAAGCATATGAACTTCGTCAATTATATAAACCTTGTATTTACCCATCACTGGCAAATATCTTACGCTCTCCCTAAGGCTTCTTATTTCGTCAATGCCCCTATTAGAAGCCGCATCAATCTCCATAACATCTACTGATGTACCTCTTGTAATAGTTTCGCATGCCTCGCACGTATTACACGGTTCTGAGCCTTGGATTTGGGTACAATTTACAGATTTGGCGAGCAATCTCGCAACTGTTGTCTTTCCGGTACCCCGGGGTCCCGAAAACAGATAAGCATGGGATACTTTTCCTTCGATGAGTGCGTTTTGCAAAATGCGAATTACGGGCTTTTGATTCACCACGTGCTCCCATTGGGTGGGCCGCCATTCACGATAGAGGGCTGTGTAGGACAAGTTCCATTCCTCCGTGCAATAGATCTGAAAAAGCGATACACATTGTAGCTATATGAATGGTTAAGATGACCGTGCACCTACCTCCGAATGCACTCCCTAAGCGATACCAAACATGGCTAGCTCCAGCCAGGAACCCCTGCGGCACATGAGAAGGCACCGCTTACCGCTGCTTTCTCCCGAACCTGACGGAGTTCACGGGTTCCCATTGCGCAGGCCCCAACCCTCAACACCGCCCGTGCCGGCCAGCCTTAAAAAGTCACACCCTCGGGTAAGCTTCAACCCCGCTATAGCGGATTGCGGGTTATAGGGCACCGCTATCTCCCCGTTTAGCACGGCCAAACTTTTTGACACAATTAATCAACTTAAAAGCAAACATTAAGTTGGCGGAGGGAGTGGGATTTGAACCCACGAGACGCGGAACGCGTCTACACGCTCTCCAGGCGTGCTCCTTCAGCCGCTCGGACATCCCTCCATGCCTTTATGCATCGTGATACCCTCGTGTGGCGGAGGGGGTGGGATTCGAACCCACGAGGCACTCTAACGCCTACCCGCTTTCGAGGCGGGCTCGTTCAACCGCTCCGACACCCCTCCCGGGACAGTCGATATCACGCTTAAAACTGTCTCAACTAACACTACTTCAGAATGTATCTAAAATTCAAGTATATTTGTATCAATCACCTTGACGACCTAACCATATCAAAAAACCGCTGCAACAGTTGTTTGCATTCCCGTTCCTTAACGCCTACCGTAACTTCAACCTGATGATTGAGATTTTCGTCGTTTGTGATATTCCAAATAGAGACACATGCTCCTGTACGCGGATCTAATGTACCGATAACCAGGTTGGGAATTCTCGCCATAACTATTGCTCCGGCGCACATGGGACACGGTTCCAAAGTTGTGTACATCGTAGAGTCTAGAATCCTCCATCCCGTCTCATGCTTAGCCGCTTCCCTTATTGCTATCATTTCTGCATGTGCTGTAGGATCATTTAGGGTTTCCTTTTGGTTATAACCCTTGCCTATGACTATACCGTTTTTCAAAATTACAGCACCTACCGGTACTTCGCCTAACGCGTACGCCTTTCGCGCTTGTTCAAGAGCCAAACTCATACCATGCGCATGCACATCATTTAATTCTTCTTGAGTTTTCGTCA
>CAYORX010000008.1:69621-75925 GCA_964406505.1 uncultured Eubacteriales bacterium | reverse complement strand
ATTACCAAGCATTTTGGGGATTGTGGCTTTACCCACATTCACTTGACAGACTCAATATGAAGACTGTATAGAGCCAATCTGCTAGTTATGCTAGACTAAATGTGACTTAGACAAACTCGACATTTTTTCTGTTGTGTTATTTTGCTTCTACGTAATTTACCGTGGAAGTTGGGAAGGCAGTGACTTCGCATGAACACGATATCTAGATCAAGAGCGATAAAAACATATATAATCATCGCTCTTATATCCGTTTTAGCTACTACCGGTTTGGGTGCTTACGCAGTGATAAAATTCACCCCCGTAGGTAAGATTTTTAGTATCATGAATTTGCTAGAAAAAACATTTTACAAAGATTTTGACCAAGATGAAATTATGGAAGGTGCGGTGCGGGGCGTAGTAGCAGCATTGGGAGATCCATACTCAGTATATATGACTGAAAGTGAATGGCAAGAGTTTTATATTCGTACAAGCGGAGAATATTCGGGAATCGGAGTGACCATAGATGTAAGGGATGGCAGGGTGTGTATTGTGTCGCCCATGAAGGGTACGCCTGCTGAAGAAGCTGGGCTTAAGGTCAATGATTCCATATTGAGGGTTAACGGCAAACCTGTAACTAGCAGTGATGAAGCCGCAGCTTTGATTCGGGGTCCGGCAGAGACCGAAGTGGTTCTTACCATATATCGTGACGGGGAAACTTTTGACGTACCGGTAATGCGCCAAGAAATATCAATGCCCGCAGTAGAATACTCTATTGATGAAGACGGGATAGGCTATATCGAATTGATAACTTTTAATGAACATTCTGCCATAGACATGGTTGAGGCTATGCAAGATTTGGAAGTTCAAGGTGCCAAAGCTATCATTTTAGATTTGCGCTATAACGGTGGTGGGTTGTTAGACAGATGTATCGATATCGCGGGTTTGTTTCTTCCTTCATGTGAAGTGGTTACGGTAAAAGGTAAGTCTTTTGAGGAAACAAGTTATAAAACTTATGGTCAAGGATTTGACAAACCTCTATTTGTTTTGGTTAACGGCGGTACGGCGAGTGCTTCTGAAATTCTCGCAGGCGCTATACAAGATTACGAAGCAGGTACTTTGGTAGGTGCCACAACTTTCGGAAAAGGTCTAGTACAAAACTCCTTTGGGCTAAAGGATGGGTCGGTGGTAAAGGTAACCATAGCTGAGTATTTTACGCCCAATGGACGCTCCATTGATGGTAAAGGGCTAGAACCTGACATTGTTATAGAAGGTGACGATGAACAAATTTCAAAGGCTTTTGAATTAGCCCGGGAAGGGATACAATAACTTTCATAGCGATAGCTCGTTCAAACTGCGCGAAAGGGGCTTGATACGTGAACCCTTTACTAGAACTTGTCAGGTCGGTTTTACGATCATATCCGGGAATATTCTCAAATATAATGGTAGATATAATATACTTAGTGGTTGTGGGTTTAGTCGCTAGCCAATATTCGAGAATACAACGTATTGAAGAAAAACTTTATGGAATAGCTGAGAACAAAGCATTTTATCAAACACTTACCGCCATTTATCTAGGTTTGCTCGGCGGGCTTTTTGCCAGTGTCTTGCTGGTAGTCGTCGGGGTTTCGGTAACCGATAGCGGTATTGCTTATTTGATGCCAATTGCCGTATTGTTATATCTATTTAGCCCAAGATTTATGTGCTACGCGTATGCTGGGAGCCTAGCTGGTTTAAGCTATCTGCTATTTGGGTGGCCCCAAGTAAATATTCCTGCTGTAATGGCGCTTGTAGCGTGTCTTCACGCCGTTGAAGCTCTTTTAATAAGGCTTTCTGGGCATACGTGTGCTACTCCGGTATATGTTGCCCATGAAAAACGTGAAGTAGTCGGCGGCTTTACTTTGCAGCGGTTTTGGCCTATCCCCATTATCGTGCTTTATATGATAAAAGTTCCTGACTTAAGCCAAATGTCAGGTCTGATTCATCTTCCTGATTGGTGGCCATTAATTTCTGCGCCTGAAATTGCGGGTGCCGGCGAATCAGTATTTGCCATGATGCCTATCGTCGCAGCCCTAGGTTATGGTGATATCGCCATAGCTAGTAATCCCAAAGACAAAGCTAAAAGTACAGCTAGTAATCTTATGTGGTTCAGCGTAGCACTCCTCATATTATCAATAGGTGCTTCGAGGTGGCCGTCGTTATCTTGGCTCGCTTTAATATTTTCTCCGGTGGGTCATGAAATCGTTATAAAAGCTGGCTTAAATGAAGAATTCGGTAAGAATCCCAAGTATACGCCTACCGAAAAGGGAGTTTTATTGCTCGATGTTGTAGGTGGAAGCCTTGCGAAAAAAGCAGGATTTCGCAGCGGTAATGTCATTTGTTATGTTAATGATGTTAAAATTAGTGATAGGCATAAACTTGAATATGTAGTCGCAAATGCGCCAGGACCTATCAGTGTTTGGGTTTTGCCTACTCGTAACGAAATTAAATTAACCAAGATCGAGATCGAAAGAGAAAATAATGAGGACCTCGGCTTTATCCCGGTGCCCCAACCTGATGATAAGCCTGTCGCAGGAGCTTTTTCTGACGGCATTTTACTCAAGTTTTTGAAAAACCTAGTTAAAAGTAACAATATTCAAGAATAAGAGCACATTAAGTTATGAATGTCATGCCAATCCACATCACATATAGAACATTTGATCGCATTAAGGCACGCAGATATAATGATTTGGCGGGGGTATGGTCATAATGACGACATTTGAACTTGTATCAGAGTTTACACCCAAAGGCGATCAACCTGAAGCCATTGTAAGTTTAATTTCAGGGATTGAAAAAGGGTATAATCATCAAATATTGCTTGGAGTAACCGGCTCGGGCAAAACTTTTACCGTTGCTAACGTGGTAGCTAGGTTAAACCGCCCTACTTTGGTCATTTCGCATAACAAAATTTTAGCCGCTCAGTTAGCTTCGGAATTTAGGCATTTTTTTCCGAATAATTCTGTCGAATACTTTGTTAGTTATTATGATTATTATCAGCCAGAAGCCTATGTCGCCCCTACTGATACGTATATTGAAAAAGATGCTTTAGTAAACGAAGAAATTGATAAACTTCGGCACTCAGCTACATGTGCTCTTTTTGAGCGGCGAGACGCTTTGGTCGTTGCCAGCGTTTCTTGTATTTACGGGCTAGGATCTCCGGAAGATTACAAAGATCTAGTTTTGTCTCTCCGCACAGGTATGGTCAGAGATCGTGATAGCATATTGCGTCGCTTAGTAGATATTCAGTATGTAAGAAATGACATTGATTTTCACCGCGGTACATTTCGCGCAAGAGGGGATACCGTTGAAATTTATCCGGCCGGATATTCTGACAAAGCTATAAGGGTTGAACTATTTGGTGATGAGATCGATAGGATTTTGGAATTTGACCCACTTACCGGACAAGCTATTTCGGAAATGAACCATGCTATGATTTATCCCGCCAAGCATTACGTGGTAAAAGAAGATAAAATGCGTGATGCTATTGTATCTATCGAAGAAGAATTGAGGCATAGGTTAAAAGAACTTCGAGACAATGGTAAAATTCTTGAGGCGTACCGGCTTGAACAAAGGACAAATTTTGATTTGGAAATGCTTCAAGAGATGGGATACTGTCCGGGCATAGAAAATTATTCACGTCATTTGACCGGAAGGGTTGCGGGACAGCCCCCGTACACTCTTTTGGATTTTTTCCCTGAAGATTTTTTGGTTATAATTGATGAATCCCATGTGACTATACCGCAAATTCGTGCGATGCATGCCGGAGACAGATCTCGGAAGCGATCATTGGTAGAGCATGGTTTTAGATTGCCGTCGGCTTTTGATAATAGGCCTCTTACTTTTGATGAATTTATGGAAAGGGTGGGGCAGGTAATATATGTGTCAGCCACGCCAGGTCCTTTTGAAATAAAAAGAGCCTCACAGATTGTAGAGCAGGTAGTAAGACCTACCGGTCTAGTCGATCCGATAATCGAGGTGCGCCCGGTCAAAGACCAGGTGGACGATTTAATATCTGAAATCCGTCGCGTGACCGCGCGCAACGAGAGGGTTTTGGTCACTACGCTCACCAAGCGTATGGCAGAGGATTTGACGGATTATCTGCGCGATATCGGTATCAAGGTAAGATATATGCATTCTGATGTTGAAACTTTGGAAAGGATGGAAATTATCAGAGATTTAAGATTAGGCACATTTGATGTGCTGGTGGGTATAAACTTGCTTCGCGAAGGGCTCGACCTGCCTGAAGTTTCCCTAGTTTGTATACTCGATGCAGACAAAGAAGGATTTCTTAGATCAGAGACGTCACTGGTGCAAACTACAGGTCGTGCTGCAAGAAATGTTAATGGCAAGGTCATAATGTATGCAGATGTAATTACCGGTTCCATGGAAAGGGCTATTAGCGAAACCGAAAGACGCCGAAACAAACAAAAAATTTATAATGAAGTACATGGGATTACTCCTACGACAATACAAAAACAAATTCGTGACGTGATTCAGCATCAAAAGCCTTTGGAACCCGAACCGCTTCTTAAGGATACGGCGGTTGAGAAAATTCCAGCTAAGTCTATACCTGAATTGATTGAAAAACTAATGAAAGAAATGAAAGAAGCTTCGTCTGACCTTGAATTTGAGCGAGCTGCAATATTAAGAGATATGATATTTGAACTTGAGCAAAGGTCTGGGAAGCTATCGGCGATAAGGAGAACTAAAAATGTTTCGCAATAAGCTGATCGTTAAAGGGGCTCGCCAACACAACTTGAAAAATGTGGATGTAGAAATCCCTAGAGATACTTTAACCGTAATAACTGGGTTATCAGGTTCGGGCAAAAGTTCTCTCGCTTTCGATACGATATATGCAGAAGGTCAAAGAAGGTATGTTGAGTCTTTGTCAGCATATGCACGACAATTTCTTGGACTTATGGATAAACCCGACGTGGATCATATAGATGGGTTGTCGCCGGCGATTTCTATAGATCAAAAGTCCGGTGCCCGAAATCCGCGTTCGACTGTAGCTACAGTTACAGAAATTTACGACTATTTACGTCTTTTATATGCTCGAATAGGTCGGCCCCATTGCCCCCAATGTGGCAAACCTATTTCACAACAAACTGTAGATCAAATTGCAGATCAGATATTGTCTTTTTCTGAAGGAACACGATTTTCTATATTGGCACCTATCGTAAGAGGCAGAAAAGGTGAACACGGCAAGGTGTTTGAGGATATTCAAAAAGGTGGGTTCGTTAGAGCAAGGGTAAATGGTACCACTGCAGAAGTTACTGAATTTGTAGGCAAACGCTTACCTAAGCATCAAAAACATACTATAGAAGCCGTAGTTGACAGACTTATACTCAGAGATGGTATTAGAGCACGCCTCATTGACTCATTAGAAGTTGCTTTGTCTGTGTCGGGAAACTTAGTGGTTATGGAAATCATCGATGGTGAAAGTGCGCAAGACATCGTTTTCAGCCAATCTTTGGCATGTCCTGATTGTGGTGTATCTATCGACGAACTTGAGCCGAGATTGTTTTCGTTCAACAGCCCGTTTGGAGCATGTGCAGCTTGCAATGGGTTGGGTGAGAATATGGAGATAGACCCGGATATGGTTATTCCCGATAAAACCAAATCGATTTCCGCCGGTGCTATTGTTCCATGGAGCAGTACACCTAACGGGTATTATCCCCAATTGCTTCAAGCTGTGGCTGACCATTTTAAATTTTCTACAGAAACACCTGTTAAAGATTTGAACCATGAACACCTTGACATCATATTACATGGGGCACCAAAACAGAAAATTCAATTTAGATATGAGAACAAATATGGTCGGCGTTCTGATCGTAAAGTTACATTTTCAGGCGTTATACCTAACCTTGAAAGAAGATATAAACAGACTTCAAGCAACTACATTCGTAGATGGGTCGAAGGCTTTATGACTAGCGTGCCTTGCCCGTCCTGTAAAGGGCAGCGTCTTAAACCCGAAGCATTAGCGGTTACGTTAGGTGGGCTTAACATAGCCGAGTTTACGCATTTGTCGTGCGAAAGGGCTCTTGAATTTGTGGATGGTTTAGAACTTAATGAACGCGAAAACCTTATCGGCAGGCAGGTTATCAAAGAATTACGCGCAAGGTTAGCATTTCTAGCTGATGTTGGGTTAGGTTATTTAACTCTTGATCGGCAGGCTGGTACCCTTTCCGGAGGAGAATCTCAAAGAATTCGCCTTGCAACGCAGATAGGTTCGGGATTGGTTGGTGTATTATACGTGCTTGATGAACCTAGCATAGGACTACATGCA
>CAYORX010000008.1:0-69582 GCA_964406505.1 uncultured Eubacteriales bacterium | reverse complement strand
CGGGATAATGGAAAACTTCTAGGTACTTTGAAGCGATTACGCGACACGGGTAATACGGTTATCGTTGTAGAGCATGATGAGAAGACCATTCGTTCTGCAGATTATGTTGTAGATGTAGGCCCCGGTGCGGGTAAAAACGGCGGACATATCGTAACCGCAGGTAGCGTTGAAAAAGTGATTAATTGCCCTGAGTCACTTACTGGAAAATACCTTTCAGGGAAAAGAACGATCCCTATTCCGGAAAAACGCCGTTCTTCTGACAGGTATATTACGATAGTAGGTGCTCGAGAACACAATCTTAAAAACATCGATGTCAAAATTCCTATCGGTGTATTCACTTGTGTCGCAGGGGTTTCCGGTTCAGGCAAAAGCACTTTGGTCGACAATATCCTTCACAAAAAATTAGCTTCCGTGTTTCATAATGCACGTGCAAGGGCTGGAGAACACGACGCCATTGAAGGGCTTGAGCATCTTGAAAAGGTCATAAATATAGATCAATCACCTATTGGCCGTACACCCAGGTCTAATCCCGCAACTTATACAGGCGTATTTACAGATATTCGAAACCTTTATTCATTAACTCCCGAATCAAAGATGAGAGGATATAAACCAGGTAGGTTTAGCTTCAATGTAAGAGGTGGTAGGTGCGAAGCATGCAAAGGTGATGGAATTATTCGTATCGAAATGCAATTTTTACCGGATGTGTATGTACCGTGTGAAGTGTGTCGAGGAAAAAGATACAATAGTCAAACTCTTGAGGTTAAATATCGAGGTAAGACTATCGCCGATGTGCTTGATATGACAGTAGAAGAGGCACTGGAATTTTTCAAAAATGTGCCCGCGGCTCATCGGAAACTCAAGACATTATTCGATGTTGGACTAGGTTATATAAAGTTAGGGCAACCGGCAACGACTCTTTCAGGTGGAGAAGCGCAGCGTGTAAAATTGTCAAATGAGCTTTCGAGGCGTGGAAATGAAAAGACGTTATATATATTAGACGAACCTACAACAGGGCTCCATTTTGAAGATGTACGCAAACTTCTAGGTGTGCTTCAAAAACTGGTGGATGCCGGCAGTACGGTGGTCGTAATTGAACATAATCTAGATGTGATAAAGTCTGCTGACTACATTATCGATCTAGGACCCGAAGGTGGGGAGAAAGGCGGATTTATAGTTGCACAAGGAACACCTGAGCAACTATCGCAAAACAGTTTTTCGTATACAGGGCAAGCGCTTCAAACAGTACTTGATACATCAAATAGATCGATAGAAGAATCAAAAGTTTTAACACAAGAGCAATTAGCGGCCGGAAATTCTGGGTCAAACGGAGCAACCGGCAATGGAAAATAATGGCCTGAATCGTGTACGCGCGGGTTTCGCCGGAGACCGGGAAGAACTTGCAGACCGCATTACAGATCTGCCTGTTTCTTGTGGCGTATATATTTACCGTGGACAAGGTGGAGAGATTCTTTACGTAGGAAAAGCTGCAAACTTACGAAGCCGAGTTCGTTCATATTTCAGTTCCAACCTTTCGTTGAAAACTGAAGCACTTATGTCTCGAGTGCAAGGCTTGGAAATTATCGTAGTAGATTCGGAAGCGGAAGCTTTGATTTTAGAAGCAAATCTGATTAAAAAGCATAAACCCCGTTATAATATTCTTCTACGAGATGATAAGCAGTATCCATATTTACGCATAGACCTTAATGAACAATGGCCAACTGTGTCGGTAGTAAGAAGGATGAGCAAGGATGGGGCTAGATATTTTGGCCCATTTACTAGACCTGGCTCAGTTCGCGAGACGCTTTCATTTCTCAGAAGAATTTTTCCGTATCGCACGTGCTCAGATCGAAATTTTGATCAAGCGGTTAGACCATGCTTGAATTACCACATTGGTCGATGTTTAGGGCCGTGTACAGGTGAAATAGATAGAGAGACTTATATGGACATCGTTCATGAAGTAGTTAAGTTTTTAGAAGGAAGACATAAAGATGTCAGAAACCGGCTTGAAAAACGTATGTATGTCTTAGCTAAGGATCTTGATTTTGAAAATGCGGCGAAGGTGAGAGATCGACTTAACGCACTTGATGATGTAACTCAACGGCAGAAAATCGTCCTAACCGACATGAAAGATAGGGATGTAATCGGTTTGGCGAGATCAGGTAAATATGCTTTTGTGGCGTTGCTCGTTGTAAGACAAGGCAAGCTTATGGGTAGGGAAGGTTTTGTGTTAACCGGGAGTGAGCTAGATGAAAACCAGGAAATTATCAGAGCTTTCATTACTCAATACTATCCAAAAACTTCATTTGTGCCACGGCAAATAGTGATACCGGTTGCGTTGTCCGATGAGGACGAAATTAACCAATATATAGGAACTAAGCTTCGTTTTCCTCAAAGGGGTATCTTAAAAGATCTCGTCGCTATGGCTACAGATAACGCAAGGGCTATGATGTCTGCCGGAATGCCTAAGTATCAAAGGGAGGAAAAGCAGTATCTTAAAGCTATAGAAGATCTAAAGGAAGCTTTAGATCTCAAACACTTGCCCGAAAGGATTGAATGCTACGATATATCGAACCTATCGGGAAAAGAAGCAGTAGCTTCAATGGTGGTGTTAAGCGGCGGTAAGCCTGAAAAATCCTTATACCGTCGTTTTCGAATGAAAGCAAAAAGCGAGCCTAACGACGTAGCTATGATGCAAGAGGTTTTATGGAGACGGTTTAAGAGGGGTCTAGATGAGCGCGCCAAAATCGAAGCTGATAATACCGGCTTGTTAAGGGCGAGCAAGTTTGCAGTTTTTCCTGACCTTGTAATAGTTGACGGCGGAAAAGGTCAAGTTAATGCAGCGAAACAGGTATTCGATCAGCTTCAGATTAATATTCCGTTAGCTGGTTTAGCTGAAAAAAACGAGGAAATGTTTATGCCGGGCAAAAAAGATTCCATAATACTCCCTCAAGATTCAGGTGCCCTATTTTTGGTCGTTAGACTTCGGGATGAAGCCCACAGGTTTGCGCTTTCATATCATAGAAGTCTTAGAAGGAAAAGAACTTTAGGTACAACGCTTTCTAATATTCCCGGGGTGGGTCCTATAAAAGCTAAACAGCTCCTTGCAACTTTTGGCAGCGTAGATGCTATTAAGCGATGTTCCGCGGAAGAACTTCAACGAGCTAAGGGCATTGGGCCCAAATTAGCCCTAACCATCCACTCTTATTTCAACGAAAGTTAAAAAACGTCATTAAATTCGACGAAAACCTTAATATTATCACTGTTTTTATTGATATATTCAATGTATCGCTATATAATTAATATTAAGGGAGGTGGGTTATGTGGCAAAAAAGGAAGTCATTGGGCGTTGCCCGGTATGTGCCGAATCGCTTGAAGTGACTCAGTTGTCGTGTCCTGCGTGTAACACAAAAATATCTGGGCAATTTCAAATGTGTAAATTTTGTGGGCTCACTTCCAAACAGAAATATTTTGCCGAAGTGTTTATTAAAAATCGTGGCAATATCAAAGAAGTTGAAAAAGAACTAGAAATTTCTTATCCCACTGTTCGTGGGCGGCTAGAAGAATTGATAAGAACTTTGGGGTATCAGGTGGATTCTGATATCAAAACAATGAGTGCTGAAGAACATGCAAAAAACCGTAAACTTATTTTAGATAAACTTTCTCAGGGTGAAATCACCGCGCCAGAAGCTATCAAACTTTTGCGAGATGCAGGTTCTGTATAGCAAATATTTTGCGAGCGATATAGTAAGTTTCGAAAAGGGGAATCTTTAGTGAAACAAGAAAAAATGCGCGTTTTGCAAATGCTACAAGATCAGAAGATCAGTGTTGAGGAAGGATTGGAGTTGTTGAAAGCTCTTGAAACGCCTATTGCTGAACATGAATTAAATGTTGTTCAGCATAAACCCAAGTGGTTTAGAATTCGAGTAACTGAATCAGGAAAAATCGAGCCCAAGATAATGGTAAACATCCCCATGGGATTAGTAGATTGGGTGCTAAATGCTGGGCGTAAGTTTGCATCTTTAGGCGGTGTCGATTTGGATGGAATGGGTGTAGATTTAGACCAATTAAAAGCCGCGCTAGCACAGGGAAGTCAAGGAAAAATTATTGATGCAATCGATGATCAGCGTGGGGAACGTGTTGAGATTTATATAAAATGATCATGCTGTTCTTTATTCTTTTGTTCTCGGAGACGGGATGCTGTTTTAGATATCCGCCTAAGTCGGTGATTCACCGCAGATTTTGTAATAGGCGGATTTAGTGATTGTCCCAATTCTTGCATAGTTAGGGCTTCATTATTTAAACGAGCTTCCGCTATTTCTCTTAATGCTTTAGGCAAATGATTTAATCCCAATTCCCTTTCGATCAGCAGGATATCTTCAATTTGCTTAAGACATGATTCTACTGATCTGCTTACGTTTGCTTTGTCCATATTGACTTGTCTTTGTACCGAACTTTTAATAGATTTTTGAACTCTGATGTTTTCGTATTGTAAAACGGATCTCGAGCCTCCTAAAAATGCGATAAATTCAGAGATTTGGTCTGCACCCTTTAAATAAACAACCCACGCTGAGCGTCGTTTAACTAATCCACATTTAAAGTTTTGGCGTGTCATAAAAAGTTTTACGAGTAGCGCTTCTTTGTGCGTGGGAAGAACTATTTCTAGGTGATGTCCTCTTACGGGTGAGATAAGCGAACCGTTTGCCAGAAAAGTTCCTCTTAAAAATCCTTTACGGCCCTCACTGCCAATTTCTACAATGTTTAGGTTTGGATTTTTATGTTCAAAGGTGTCAGGAACAGCCTTGTTCAAATAAAAGAGTCTGCGAAGCAGGTATGGTTTCAAATTTGATTTTCGTTTAGGCGTTTTCTGTCTGTTTCGGATGTTTTTAGCGCTAATGAGCTTTGTGAGTGCATATTTTTCCCAATAAGCTTGTTTAAGATCAATTATTTTAATTCTGGATAGTTCATCTTTTAACGTTCTTGAAAAAGTATCTCTGTCGATTTTCATCTCAGTTCAACTCACGTTTGTTTTATGGGTTTTGGTGTTCGCATTCAGAAATTTCGTTACAGACTGAGCAAGTTTGAATGGATCATGATGAGCTAAATCCCCTTTCGCGAGATAATCCCCTGAAATCGGTTTATAGCCTAAACTTTTAAGTACATCTAGATCAGGTATGACTGCTTGTTTCTCTTCCACAGCGTATTTTTCTATCACCTGCATTGGAGCTTTGGCGGTATTGATTAACACATGTGAAAACAATGTTCCCGCATGTTTTTCAATCGCTAAAACGTGATCAGAAGCCGCAAATTTATCCGTTTCCCCTGGTTCAGTCATCACATTGCATATGTAAAGCTTTGGTGCTTTGGATTCATATATAGCGTTTCTTATGTCCTTCACCAACAAATTAGGGATAATCGATGTGAATAAGCTACCGGGTCCAATTATAATTCCATTCGCGCTTTGAATTTGCGCTATCGCATCGTCTAAGGCAGGTGGATTTGCAGGTTGAAGTTCGATTTTCTCAATTTTTCCCGGGGCTGAAGATATTGCTACCTCACCTGTAATTACAGATCCATCTTCCATTCTTGCTTTAAGAGATACATCAGTCAAAGTGGCAGGCAACACTTTCCCTTTGACGGCTAAAATACGCGACATAGCTCTAACTGCCTTTTGAAAATCTCCGGTAATTTCGGTCATTGCAGCTAAAAACAAGTTGCCGAAATTGTGCCCTTTAAGTTCGCCTTTCGAAAATCTATGATTGAATAAAGCTGCCATATCGGGTTCTGCTTCAGCGAGCGCTAAAAGGCAATTACGAATATCGCCCGGGGGAAGAATTCCCATGTGTTCACGTAAACGTCCCGAACTTCCTCCATCGTCTGTTACTGTCACCACTGCAGTAAGTTCACAAGCGAATGTTTTTAAACCTCTCAAAACGACACCTAGGCCAGTACCTCCGCCTAAAGCTACTATTTTTCGATTCGGTTGGTTCATTGAGCGGAGCCTCCTTAAAACACTCATTGCTCATGTTGAATGTCTCTGTGTTCAATAGTTACTATATGTTCTTTGTTTTCAAAATAAGATTTCATATATTCACCGATCGTGACAGATCTATGTTGTCCGCCGGTACAACCTATAGCTATAGTTAGATGTGTTTTACCTTCATCAATGAAATTGGGCAATAGAAAATCAACGAATTCAATGAATCGTTTTAAAAACTCTTTTGTAAGAGCAGAATCTAGCACGAATTTTGATACTTTGGGGTCAAGCCCAGTACGAGGACGTAATTTTGGCACATAGTATGGATTGGGCAAAAATCTAACGTCAAACACGAGATCTGCATCTTTAGGAAGTCCGTGCTTAAATCCAAATGTAACAAGGCTAACGATAAGCTTCCTTATTTTAGCATAGCGTGAAACTATTTCAATGAGCTGTTTTCTGAAATCTCTGGGCGTTAATCGGGAAGTATCGATGATTTTGGTAGCTACTTTACGTATAGATTCAAGTTTGCTTCGTTCATCTTTAATTCCTTCCAAGATACCGCCGCTAAGTGACAGCGGATGCCTGCGACGGGTAAGCTTGTAGCGCTGGATCAAAGTATCGTCATCTGCTTCAAGAAACAGCACAAGTGGGTTTATTCCGGAACTTTTCACGTATAACATGGTGTCATCAAGATCCTGAAAAAACTCTCCGCCGCGAATATCGACAACTAAAGCTATCTTTTCCCGCGGTTCTATGGCCTGGTCGCAAAGTTTCATAAATTTTGGGATCAGAGAAGGTGGAAGGTTGTCTACGCAAAAATAGTCTAGATCTTCCAAGGTTTTAAGTGCATGTGATTTACCGGCACCCGAGAATCCAGTAATTATAATCAAGTTAGCACTAGGTTCCAAATACATAACCTCAATTCTAAAAAATTGATTTTTTGATTAATCCTGTGCCGAAGCGATGCCCATGGATTTCCAAAACTTCGCATATATATTTGGGTTAACTAAAAAGTTCAGATCCGCGCTTTCTTGCCAAGATGTGTAAATGCTTTTTAATTTATATAATCCAAATTCGGGAACGCCTTTAGAATTTTGCAATTCAGGTTTCGGATGCCCCACGTAACGATCGTTAGGCATGAAAATGCTTTGATCCTTATGTTTAACATTGTAATATGCTATTCCTTTGCGCGCTCGAATCGCATCGTAAATGGGGTTGGAATTTTTAGCAACCCAACTTGATATCGCTAAAGGTTTCGAGCCTGGATTGACAATTGCGTGTCCGTAAAACGGTGGAATCAGCAATATATCTCCTTTTTGGAAATCAGCTATTACAAAATTTTCTACTTCACCGGTTAGAACCCCGCCTTTTTGCATCAAAAAATGAGCGGTTCCGTGCATCACTTGATATATTGCAGGGTACGAATACAGTCGGCCAGGTGCCATCGAATGATAATGCCCAAAGGTTTTTACATATTCTGAACCTATCGTACCTGGGTAAATCACTGCAATGTTGTACTGCAGCCCCTCGTTCATCATCGCTATTTTGTCAGACTCAAGTCCAGTTGATTTATACGTTTTGTATAAAATTTCTGGCCCTTTTTGCTCAGGATAAAGCAACACATCAGACATATTACTTGGTTTTGTGATATGGAAAGAAGGAGCAACAACGCCCGGCCCGAATTTCAAATCGCCATCATCGCTCAAGGTTAAGGGAAATCCGGCAAGTTCAGATAAGTCTATCATTTTTACTGCCTCCTGCTTTAAGTGTCCGTAGTCTTCCTTGGTTTGCAAATTATTTCTAAAATTTGCGTATCAAATATAGATTTGGCGTGAGAAGGTTTTATTACTAGAGCTGTATCTGCACCACGTCCTGTGCCCCCTACAGCGATCACGGGTTCTCCGTATGGAATCAAACCCGCATCTAGGGCCATGACTGCAATTTCTACAGCTACCTTGACACCCTGCGATAGCATTCTTAGCGTTTGGGAGATTAATCCGCCAGGATATAAACCACCGAATTGGCCGGTTACAGCTCGTTCAACATTACCCAGAAGGTGCGTTGTAGTCAAGATTTTAAAATCTTGCATTTTTAGTTTTTTTCTGGTTTCAGCAGTCATCTCATCGGTACCTGGTTCTCGAAAGCCTACATGATGCGTTACGCATACTATATTCAAATCGCTTTGCGTAAAAAAACCGGCTGTGTACCCAGTATTCGAAGCTACTACTATATGTTCAATGTTTAATTCTTTGGCGCGTTTTAGCGCTAACTGTGCAGTCTTTCCTGTATGTGTTTTTCCGGTACTGTCATAATAGATGGTCACTATTATCATCTCCTTCGTTGGGGCAGTGGTATTAATAATATACAATATATCTTGAGATCAAGCAGTTTAGGCTGACGAAATTAACTAAACATGTTAAACATTTATTGGATGTATCGAGAAAAAAGGGTTCCGCAACCTGTAGTCGAATGATATCCTATACGTATGGAAAGGGCGTGGACAGTCGTTTGTTAGAACAGCTTCGTTTTTTTACATGGCAAGACATGTTTCTAGCCATAGTAGATATCGCTGTGGTCGCGTATATTTTTTATAAATTATTCACGCTTATTCGAGGCACTAGGGCTGTTCAACTCCTAAAAGGGGTAGCCTTTTTATTTGTTCTTGTTTCGTTAACCCAATGGGCCCGGCTTTACACAGTCAATTGGATATTGGTTCAAGCTAGAACAATGTTACTTGTAGCTTTGCCTATAGTATTTCAACCTGAATTACGAAGAGGACTTGAACAAATAGGACGCGGCAAGTTTTTTACAAAAACTATGCTTGGATTTGAGGAAGAGGACATGGTTAGAATCGTAGACGAGTTGGTTAATGCTTGTTTTCATCTTTCTCATGCTAAAACGGGTGCGCTCATTGTGCTTGAAAAAACCGTTGGGCTTGGTGAATATATGGAAGATGCTGTTCGGATCGACGGCCTCGTAACAAGTGAACTTCTTGAGAATATTTTTTTGTTTGGCAGTCCGCTTCATGATGGCGCTGTTATTATTCGAGAGGATAGAATTGCAGTTGCTGCAAGTTTTTTGCCCTCTACTCAAGATTCTGTAACGGTAGAATTGGGTTCACGGCATAGGGCAGCCTTGGGTATTACTCAAGTATCAGATTCATTGGCAATAGTGGTCTCTGAAGAAACAGGTACTGTTTCACTTGCATCAGGCGGAAGGCTGATAAGAGGGCTTGATGCTAAAACCCTAAAAGAAAAACTTTTAGAGTCGTTTGTTCCACAGCAGATTACCCAGTTTCCCGGTTGGAGGCCCAAAAAATGATTCGTAAGGCATTAATCAAAGATTATGCTCCCAAAATTGTAGCCTTGATTTTGGCTTTAATTGTTTGGGTGCAGGTATTCAATGATAAAAACCCTTTAGAAAGACGGGTTTTTTCCGCGCAAGTGTTTCCTGAAGGCGTGGAAAATGAAATTATTATTGTCTCTGTAGATCCAGCTAGGGTTAACGTGGCTGTGGAAGGCAGGGCTAGAACTTTAGATGAAATCGACAAAGAAAATCTAAAGGCGATAGCTCGTTTTTCAGAAGTCAAAGAAGGAGTCTATCCTGTTGGATTATCTGTGGATATTCCTTATGGTGCAAAAGTTGTTGAGATAAGCCCCACGGAAGTAAATGTAGAAATAGATGTGTTTTCTGCTGCAAAAGTTGGTGTGGATGTACAGGTCCAAGGTGAGCCCCACGAAGATTTTGAGGTAGGCGAGTTGGTACCACTTACAGGTTCCGTACGGGTAACAGGGCCTAAAAGATTGGTAGATAAGGTTAAGTATGTACAAGGTTACGTAGATATCGCTGGAGCCGCACAAACGAAAAATGTAATGACTACGCTATCGGCCAGAGATTCTGTGGGAGACGAAGTTTTTGGTGTTGATCTGGAACCGAAGGAAATAGAAGTTAGCATACCGCTTATCTCTTTGCCACCTTCAAAACTCGTACCTGTACAAGCTGTGATTACCGGTACTCCCGCGCCAGGCTTCGCTGTCGGCCCCGTGAAAGTGAACCCGGCACAAATTAAAATTAGGGCTGAACAGGAATTACTTGATTCATTAGAGCATATATCTACAAAACCTATAGACGTAAGCGGTAAGGACAGCACTTTTTTGCATCAAGCTATTCTTGATCTCACGGATGAAATTCTTGTACAAGATGGACGCGTCTTAACTACGGTCGAGATCGTTGAAGATATTCAAACTAAGACGTATGAAGATGTGATCGTTCAGCTAGAATTTCCTCCAGTAGGTTATGAATGGAACATAAAGCCGACTATGGTTGATGTAGATCTTACAGGCCGAAGTGATATTTTAGAGAAAATCGAAAAAGACGACATAGTAGTATATATCGATGCTCAGGGCAGAACTGAGGGCACTACTGATCTAGTTGTGGCTTACGAAATTAAAACTCCTAAAGAAGTCGACAAAAATACGCTTCAGGCAAACATTAAACCGCCACGCGTTAAATTGACCTTAACCACGCGGTGACGGTCGGTCATAACCATGAAAGCGTATGGAGAACCAAAGGAGCATGGGGATGAATTTGTTCGGAACCGATGGAATTCGCGGTTTGGCAAATAAAGACTTAACATGTGAAATTGCTTTTAAGTTAGGTAGGGCAGTAGCTACATTTTGCCCGTCGAATAAGCAGATTTGTGTCGGAAAAGACACTAGAGCGTCGGGTGACACTTTAGAGGAGTCTTTAATCCAAGGAATTATATCCGGCGGTGTAAATGCAGTGCGTTTGGGAGTGATAACCACTCCGGGGCTTTCGTTTTTAGTGAATCGGTTTAACTTAGGCGGGGGCGTCATGATTTCAGCGTCACACAATTCTTTCGAATACAATGGGCTTAAAGTATTTGATCGTTATGGTCGAAAGATTTCCGAACGAACGGAATTGGAATTTTCTAAGATGATACGAGGCGAAATAAAAGATGAGCATTTGCCCCATGCTTGCAGGGCGGGGCAAGTGATTGACGGCAGATACATGGTTCAAAGTTACGTTCGGTTTTTGTCTAGCTTACCTCAAATTAATATGCCCGGGAGAAAGGTATTAATTGATGCTGCCAATGGTTCTGCTGCTAAGTTAGCTATAGGTGCTTGGGAAACATCTAACGCAAACGTATCGTTTATCAATTGTAGTCCTGACGGTAAAAACATTAATCGTAATTGTGGTTCAACTTATCCGTCATTTCTAGCCCGTGAGGTAGTTAACGGCGATTATGATGTGGGATTTGCATACGATGGTGATGGGGATAGATGCATCGCGGTAGACGAAAAAGGTAACGTAGTGAGCGGTGACCATATATTAGCTTTAATGGCTTCTGATATGGCACGATTTGACAAGCTTACAAAAAATACAGTTGTGGGTACGGTAATGGCGAACCTTGGATTAGAACAATATCTTTTATCCCAAGATATTACGTTGCTAAGAACTTCAGTCGGGGATCGTTTTGTTCTTCAAGAGATGGATCGCGGCGGCTATGCGCTCGGCGGTGAACAATCAGGTCATATTATTTTTCGAGATATTTTACCGTCAGGTGACGGCATACTTACATCTTTGCTTTTTGCAAGCATTCTAGCTCGTTCTAACCGCACCTTATCAGAATTGGCTGCTGTTGTTCCTCAAATTCCCCAATTATTGGTGAATATAAAATCTGAATACCCCAGGCAGGTTGTCGAGTCAGTTAAAGTACAGCGGGCAGTTGAAAGTGTATCGGCTCATCTTGCTGGTAAAGGAAGGGTTTTAGTACGCCCTTCAGGCACAGAACCGGTGGTAAGGATAATGGTTGAATCGAATGATGAGATGTTGTTAGAGCAATGTATACACTATCTAAAATCAGTTATTCGAGAACAAGCGAGTATTCAATAAATCAGATCCCTTTCCCTTTTTTAAGAATTTTATTTAGAAGTGTTCTGTTTGAATCTTTTGATTATGAGTTCATCAGTTGTTCGAATAATTCCCTCCATGTACGCCAAGCCTTGCTTGTCTGAGCATCAGTATATTGCGTGAGTTTTTGCTTAAGTTTGACAGGGCTGTGCTCGAAAATTTTCTGTGTGGAATTTTCAAATTCAAATTGTAAATGTGTCCATAGTTTCTCAAGGGCGCTTCTTTTTTGGGTTACGACAGAGATTATTTAGCCATAAGAAGCGTCGGGCGATATACTAGGTCGTTTATAGGCATGTTGAAGCGGCTTTTCATCGATGCTTTTGGCGATAACCATTTATGACCGAAAGGAATATTATTAATCCCAAAATACCACGGTACGCAGGGGCCGGTGCACGGGTTCAAAATTGTTCGCCATATACACGTAAATTCTTGCTAACTTCCCCCACAAGATAAATTGCAAGTTTATTGACAAAGTTCCTTATATTGATTGGAATGTGTATGAAGGGTGTGATTGATGTGAACGTGCCGGGAGGTTTTAAGATAGGTTTAGATTTAGTGTTTGTTTCTAAAATAGCTCAAATTTATGAAAGAAGATCCTCATTATTTATCAAGAGATTTTTTACTGATAACGAAGCAGCATATTGCCTTAATAGCTCAACAGAATCTCGTCGATTAGAACGAATGGCCGGACGCATTGCAGTTAAAGAAGCTGTGATGAAGGTGCTAGGTGATGGATGGCCTTATGTTTCGTGGACTGATATTGAAATACTACATGACGACTCAAGACGTCCCTATGTTAAACTTGCAGGGAAGGCTCTAAAACTCATGAATTCCCATAATTTGCATGGTATAGAAGTTTCAATAACTCATCATGAACAGATGGCGGCCGCCGTAGCTATTGGAATTCCGAGACCTTTTAGAGTTGGTTGCCGTGACATTGAAAGTTAATCGGATTTTAAGGGGAAATTAAGCCGTAGATCAGGGGGAAGTTCAATGTTTATTGTGTCAGGTGCCCAAATGCTGCGACTAGATGCTTTAGCTCAAGACATGGATATATCTAACTTGATCCTTATGGAAAATGCCGGAAGGGCACTCGCTGAACAATGCGAAAAGCTATTAAGCGGTCAGATGCGCAAAATACCGCATTCATCTTACAATTCAAAATGCGGTACTATTGCGGTTTTGGCAGGTCCGGGGCAAAATGGTGGCGACGGTTTTTGCGCTGCTCGGCATTTAGCGTCAAAAGGTTATCGCGTGAAAGTTGGGTTTTTCGGTCGCAAATCCCAGCTGCGTAACGCTGCATCTATCAATTGGAATATGCTTAAACGTTATCCTGTGAATATATATTGTTGCGAATTCATGGAACCCCACGAAGTTACCGAGCATCTAGGGAATCCCGATTTAATAATCGATGCTTTGTTGGGAATAGGAGCAAAAGGGAGCCCACGATTTCCCATTGACGTTGCGATTAGGTGGGCAAATTCCCAAAAAGCTTTATTGGTAGCTTGCGACGTTCCCTCAGGAGTTTCGGCAGATACGGGATATGCCCATTCCGTATGCATTCGCGCAGATCTTACAGTTACTATGGGTTTTGCCAAAGTGGGTTTGTTTAGTTATCCGGGGCGGATGTATTCTGGAAAGATTTTTGTTGAACATCTCGCATTTCCTCCTAAGTTGATGGAGGAATATTGCTGTAAAAGTACCAATGATAACCGATCGGCGCACATAAAAGAAGTTTTCGCACAAATCTCATCGATTGAACAAGCGGCAAGTCTTTTGCCTAAGAGAAAGGCCGATTATCATAAAGGGCATGCCGGGCATGTGGTTGTGATTGCAGGTTCGGTCGGTATGTCCGGTGCTGCGGTTTTGGCTGCGAAAAGCGCTTTGAGAGCCGGTGCTGGCACGGTTACTTTGTTTTGCCCAAACGAGATTTATAATATATGTGCTTCTTCTTTGCCAGAAATAATGGTGATCCCTTATGGTTCTGCAGGGATGTTTTATCCCAAACCGGAATGTATTAGTTTGATTGAACGTCATATTGAAAAAGCGAATTCGGTAGTGATTGGCCCAGGTTGGGGCAGGGGATATTTTCAAACACAGTTTTTGAAGGAGATCTTGTCTTTTGCGTCGAAAAAAGCGTTTATAGTAGATGCTGACGCGTTTTTCGCGTTGAAGCAGCTTGGAGGCCTGTCATATCTTGCGGATATAAAGGGAAACTTTATTCTAACGCCCCACCCGGGCGAAATGTCAATGCTTACTGGCGTCAGTACAAAGGAACTGGAAAAAGACAGGCCGGGTTATGCTAAAGAGGTGGCACGCTTATCAAATAGTATTGTATGTTTAAAAGGGGCCGGAACTTGCACGGCGAGTCCTCAAGGTCGATTATGTATAAACACGTCAGGCGGTCCTGGCATGGCTACAGCAGGTTCGGGTGATGTTCTTACTGGAGTTATTGCAGCTCTCGTCGCCCAAGGACTTTCTACTTACGCAAGCTCTTGGCTAGGTGTTTTTTGGCATGGAATTGCAGGAGAAATTGCGTTTGAGCGCAAAGGATCTTATGGATTGTTAGCTGGCGATATTGCCGATAACTTGCCTAGGGCTCGAGCCCAAATTGAACAAAAGTTTAACCGATATTAACGTAAGGCCGATGGCCGAATCTAAGGGGGCCGAACTTACCTTGTCGAAAATCAAACGTGTGTCGGTAGGGTTTCCTGAAGACATATTAGAAGGTATTGACGATATAGTAGTAGAAACGAACAAATCTCGCTCATTATTTATACGTGAAGCATGTTGTTTTTACATTCAAAAGGTAAAAAAGGAGACCATGCGAGAGCAAATGAGAAACGGCTACTTGGAAATGGCGGAAATCAACAGAATTTTGGCTGAAGAATTAGCGTGTGACTTCGATTGTTCGCCAAAATTATTTTTCGCAGATGAATATTGTGCTCATGCTAGTAAAAATGTTTCCCCAAATGAAGTACCGACCAAATGGAGGAAATCTTGATTGGTGCCCTACAGAGGCGACATTTATTACGCGGATTTAAACCCTGTTCTTGGTTCAGAACAAGGAGGATTTAGGCCTGTTTTGATCATTCAAAACGATATAGGGAACAAGTATAGCCCCACGGTAATTATTTCTGCGATTACTTCTCAAATTCAAAAGGCAAGATTACCCACACATGTGGAACTTCCTGCCGATATTTCAAATCTTGAAAAGGATTCAGTGATTTTGCTCGAGCAAATAAGGACTATAGATAAAAAACGTCTAAAAGAAAAAGTGGCGAAGATCGAAGATAACATTATGTCGCAAGTGGATGAAGCGCTGAAGATTTCTTTAGGGGTCAAATCTCTTTAACTAACATGATCTGTCGATTAAAAGATTCGAATTAATTCTAGGGGGAGAGTGTAAATGAAACCACTAATTGGTATCGTTTCTAGTTGGAACGAAGATAGAATGTCTTCAATTACGCCCCATGCTTATGTTGAATCGGTGGCTGAAGCAGGTGGAATACCTTTATTAATACCCATGGTAGAAAAAAGCCATGGAGAATTGATCTTATCGAAGTTAGATGGCATCGTTTTCCCGGGCGGAGCAGATGTCGATCCCGCCAGGTATAGAGAGCGTCCTTTGCCTAAACTCGGAAAGATAAATCCACGTCTTGATGAATTAGAACTTTTTCTCGCCGAAAAATCCCTTAAATCGGGATTGCCGATTTTAGGGTTATGCAGAGGATGCCAAATCGTTAACGTTGCTGCGGGGGGGACACTGGTACAAGATATATCTTCTCAAATCGGTGGTGCCATGAAACACAGACAAGAGGCTCCCAAATGGTATGGTACGCACGAAGTTGTGCTAGATGATGATTCTTTAGCTTTTGAGATATTTGGAACCGGCAAACTTTCGGTCAATTCATATCATCATCAGTCCGTAAGAGAACCTGGGGATGGCTTAACTGTTACAGGCAGGGCGCTAGACGGTATTGCTGAGGTAGTTGAAGCGAGAAAGAATTTTGTGCTTTTATTGCAATGGCATCCTGAAGCTATGTGGAAACACGATCCAATTTTTATTAAACCTTACCAGGCTCTTGTGGAAGCATCTAAGGCATTTTAAGGTCAACCGGGGGTTTTAATTTATGGAAACTCAGTTTAAATCGAAAAATGGTTCAAATCTACGGTGTAGGGGCTACGGCATTTGTATCGGACATCTTCCCACAGGGCGTTTTAACGCTATTACTGATGTGCCGGGTGTTCTCGTAGGGCACTCTACTATAATAAAAGGTAGCGGAACTCTCGTTCAAGGCGAAGGACCTGTTAGAACCGGTGTAACAGCCATTAAGCCTCACCCGGGCAATTTGTTCAAAGAAAAAGTTCCCGGCGCAATTTATGTCATTAATGGATTTGGCAAAGCAACAGGCATTGCCCAGGTACAAGAGCTAGGGAATATTGAGACTCCTATCATTTTAACCAATACTTTAAGTGTTGGTCGGGCATGGGATGCTCTTTGCGAGTATATGCTTGACTCTAATCCCGAAATCGGTGTAGATACTGGCACAGTGAATCCTTTGGTGTTAGAGTGTAATGATGGTTTTTTGAACGATATTAGAGGTAGGCATGTAGGTAAACACCACGTGTTTTCTGCGTTAGATGCTGCTGCTTCTGGTCCGGTGGATGAAGGAAACGTAGGAGGCGGCACCGGAATGTCGTGTTTTGGATTCAAGGGAGGCATAGGTACAGCATCCAGACGTATAGAAGTTGGTGCTGAAACGTGGACAGTTGGTGTATTGGTAATGTCGAATTTCGGTAAAATGGAAAACCTTTTGATATCTGGAGTACCCGTAGGGAAACAACTTAAAGAATTTCTTGAAACACAACCTGAAAGTTTACCAGGTTCTATAGTGGTTGTGCTAGCTACAGATGCGCCGGTTTCAGATAGACAGCTTTTGAGGATCGCCAAAAGATGCCAAGGTGGGCTTGCGCGTGTAGGCTCAGTCTTTTCAAATGGAAGCGGTGACTTTGTAGTGTCTTTTTCTACTGCTAATCGTATAAACCATAAAAGCGCTTCTTCTTTTGTCACAGAGAAACGGTTGCGCGATGGTTCCCGAGAATTGGGATATATTTTTGCTGCTTCTGTTGAATCTACCGAAGAAGCGATACTTAATTCACTATTTGCTGCTAAAACCATGGAGGGTCGGGATAATAATTTGAGGATAGGTTTACCAGTACAAAAGGTTATCGATATCTTGAAAAGTCGACAAACTTTCAAATAAACACAAAACTCATGGCTATTTGTAGAAATGCCATTACCAGCAGGATAAAAGTAAAAACTGTCGAATGGCATACAAAACCTTTTTGCAAAAAGTTTAATGCTCTATAGGCAGCGTTTGAGGAGGTTTGCAATGTCCCAAGAAAACAGAAAGTTTAAAGCGGGGAATACTCGGTCGAGCACCGGGAGACCTTCATACCTAAGACGAATAGTACCTGACGAAAAACCAGAAACCGAGATTGAAGAAGAAAGTCCGGTTGACAAGAAAGAGGAAGTAAAGGAAGATGTTGAACTATACAGTTGGGAAAATTGGCTTCTGCCCAAACGACCGTTAGTTGCAGTTGTAGTAGTAGCTTCCCTTTTGGCGAGTATGGGCATGGCTTATTGGGCGGTACCACAATTCTTTTTTGTAGCGATTATTACCATTATTTTTACTAATCGTTTAGCCCCGTATCTTTTCCCAGTAAAATTTATTTTGACCGAGGAAACAGTAGGCTACAAAACATTTATGGCAAGGGATATTCGCCGTTGGGACAGATTTTTAGCTTATAGAGAGTTTGATGATGGTGTATTTTTAACACATGATACGCGAACTTTACGAGGTCGGTTGCGGGAGGGGTTGTTTCTTTACTATAAAGAAGATGGCTCCAATAAAGACGAGATACTTAAAATAGTAGAATCGAAATTAAAGCCCCTACACGAAGCATATTCTGTAGAAGATGCTAAGAAAGAAGATAGAGGGGGACTGCGATCGGCGTTTGAGCGTATACGTAAATTTCGCTCACGAAAAAAATCCTAGCAGTTTCATTGTTCCACAGCCTCGCAAATACACTACAAATTCAACGCTTTCATAGTTTTTAATTCTAATTGTTGATAGGGAGGACAAGGAGGGGTCTGTTTTGGGTAAAAAAGAGATACAATGCATTTTAGCTACAGACGTTGGGTCCACCACTACTAAGGCTATTCTTATTGAAAAGTGTGGCGATGAGTACAGGCTTACTACACGTGGAGAAATGCCGACAACGGTAGAGGTCCCATGGGAAAATGTCATGATAGGTGTAAGGAATGCTGTAAGGCGTATAGAAGAACTTGTAGATAGGCCCATCCTTGACGAGTCAGGAAGTTTAATTAGGCCGAGACAAGGTAAAAAAGGTGTAGATATGTATGTTTCTACATCTTCTGCCGGGGGCGGGCTTCAAATGATGGTTGCCGGTTTGGTAAATACCATAAGTGCAAGTTCAGCTCATAGGGCGGCCCTTGGGGCGGGTGCAGTAGTGTTAGACGTTATTTCCGTTGACGATGGAAGATCTCAGTCGGAACAGATTACACGTATAACAGAATTGCGGCCAGATATACTTTTGGTGTCAGGTGGGGTTGATGGTGGTTCTGTTGCTTATATCGCTCTAATTGCTGAGATTATTAAACAAGCAAATCCCCAACCTCGCTTCGGTGCTACTTATAAATTGCCCTTGATTTATGCGGGAAATGTTGATGCTCAAGATATCGTAATCGAAATTTGTGGTGAAACGATGGATGTTCATCTCGCCCAAAACTTAAGACCGCGCCACGATATCGAAAATCTTGGTCCCGCCAGAGAAGCGATACATGATCTATTTATGAATCACGTTATGGCCCAAGCACCTGGATACGGTGATCTTATGGAACTAGTGGATACCACCATTATGCCAACGCCAGGTGCCGTAGGAACTTTAATAAGAGTGCTTGCTGAACAACAAAATGAAACGATAATTGGTGTTGACATCGGAGGGGCTACTACCGACGTATTTTCGTATTTCGAGGATACTTTTACCCGAACTGTTTCTGCAAATCTAGGTATGAGCTATTCCATTTGTAATGTACTTGAAGAAGCAGGCTTTGAACATATTTTGCGGTGGGTACCGTTTAGTATGGATCAGTCGCAAATTTCTGATTGGATCGCCAATAAAATGGTTAGACCCACTACAATACCTCAAACTTTGTACCACCTCGTAATTGAACAGGCGCTTGCTAGGGAAGCATTAAGGCTCAGTTTCGAACATCATAAAAGCCTCGCTAAAAAAGTTGAAGAAGAGGTAGTTGGATTTGGTCGCGATGCCGGGGTAGCTAAAGCATCGGGCCGGGATATTATCAATATGATGCATCTTGATATGCTAGTAGGTTCAGGTGGTGTTTTATCACACGCACCTAGGCGGGAGCAGGCAGCCTTAATGCTTATGGATGCATTTCAGCCCGAAGGAGTGACCCAGTTAGCCGTAGACTCAATTTTTATGATGCCTCACTTAGGCGTGCTCTCATCCGTGTATCCGGAAATTGCGGCGGAGGTGTTTGAAAAAGACTGTTTAGTGAGATTGGGTACGGTGGTGGCACCTGTTGGTCAACCAAGCCGTAGCGGTAAGTTAGCTTCGATTAGCATCACCATGCCTGATGGCCAAATTTTGGAACATAAGATCGATAGCGGGGAAATTAGTGTCGTTCCCTTAGGGGTGGGCGAAATTGCATCGTGCACTATTCAACCTGCTAGCGGACGTGTAGACATAGGTGCCGGTAAGGGAAACACTGTAGACAAGCAGCTTCATGGGGGACTTGTAGGAATCATTTTAGATGGCAGAGGTAGGCCTATAAACATGCCTGAAACGGAATTTGAGCGTGTAGCTAAAGTTACTTCATGGTTGGAATCTATGAAAGTGTACCCGGCAGATCTTATTTCTGAATTACAAGAAAAGTATCCGGTTAAACAAACAGAGATAAAAGGGGAGAAAAAACGTGGCGGTCTTTTCAGATTCCTTTTCAGATAGTACTAAAAATCAGATTGAACTCATAAGAAAAGTGAGAAGGTTGCCCTTGCCTGGAGAAGTTTTGGTAAAGATAGGTGATGTTGTTTATCCTGATACACCAGTTGCTAAAATTGCTCTCAGGCCGGGTATTCCCTGGGTAATTCCAGGTGCACGGTTGCTCGGCGTCAAGCCTTCGCAATTAAAAGATTGTATGCTTAAAAATATCGGAGACAGAGTTAAAACCCAAGACGCCATTGCACGGGCAGACGAGGGAATATATGGTAGGAAAGAAATTACTTCACCTACTGATGGGATAATAGAAGATGTTTCTGTTCGTTCCGGAAGAATAACTATTCGGGAAGAATTTGGTAGGGAAGAACCCCCGGTGACCTTTGATGTTGCCTTTGAGATAAAATGTAGACCGCATGAATTGCCTAAGCATATGTTGAGGCAAGTAGGGCAAGAGATCAAACGAGGCCAAATGGTAGCTAAAAAAGGGGAGGCGCAAGCCTTTTTTACCACTACGGCGGTAGCTCCTGTGTCGGGTATTATCTCCAAAGTTTGCTGTAAAACGGGTAAAGTCACCATATCTAGACCTTTTAGAGAAGTTGTTGTGCGAGGATATGTGCAAGGTACAGTGTCTGAAGTTATCGAAAATCGCGGATGCATTGTAGATACGCCTGGGATTCGGTTAAACGGGGTGTTTGGATTAGGGCGCGAGGTGTACGGCGAACTGAAAATGGTTACCTCAGGGCCGGATGAAATACTGGAAGCGGATATGATTACACCAGACTGTAAAGATAAAATTATAGTTGGGGGAGCCTTCGCAACCAATGAGGCGTTATCAAAGGCACTGGAAGTCGGTGTAAGGGGGGTAGTTACCGGAACAGTTAACTATTTTAATTTAACTCAATCGTTGGGTGTTAAACTCGGCGTGGGTATAACGGGGCAGGAAGATATCAATATGACCGTGATTTTGATGGAAGGTTTTGGGCACCTATCTATGCGAAAGGAAGTATGGGCGACTTTGGCTGATCTCGAAGGAAGATTAGCTTCTATAAACGGGGCTACACAGATTAGAGCAGGTGCTATTAGGCCTGAAATAATTGTTCCGTTCCCTGATTATGAAGGTGATATCGAAATTGAAACCGATCTAGATGTTGACTTGCGCGTCGGAAAAGATGTTCGTGTAATTAATGAACCTTATTTTGGTGCCGTGGGGAAAATTGTTGAAATTAAACGAGAACCGGTAGCTATTGAAACCGAAGCAAAAGTTCCTGTGGTTAAAGTTCAGATTTCTGACGACAACGAAGTTTATGTTCCTAGAGCTAACGTTGAATTGCTTTGAAGACCCTGTATTTTGCGGTAAGATAGCGTCGACAACCGATGTACCATATTTTTCTGGAATTAAATGCTTGCAAGTAATTGCCTGAAATATTGTAAAATAGAGACAAAGCTATCACCGAAGGTAGGAGGGGAGATTGAATAAATGATTAATTTTCGAGAACCGATTGATAATAAGCGGCGAGATGAGCTAATCGAAGCTATTGCAAACAGAATTAAACAATACGGTATGATGGTGCCTGCGATTTTCTTTCTTGAAATGCACAAGCCGCTAAGTTATATAGGCGGACAGGCCATGCATTTTTTTGCGCCCATAGTCGGAGTGTTCTTTCGGACTTTTGAGGATTACGCCTACTTTTTTGATAATAGAGAAAATGTAGAACTTTTAATTCAAAGAATTGAAGCTATCGCTATGGAGGAAGAAGAAGAAAAAAGAAAGCGCAGAGCTCTAAAAAAGGCAGAACGAGAGAAGAAAGTAAAAGACTCTGTGATGGGTGATGCGTTGAAAATGGAATCAGATAATCACAGGGCCTCGGATAAAAGTAAAAAATAGTGTAACATAGGAGGAGTTTATATAGTTAATGTCGTACTCAACCATGTGGTATTATTTCATGTATTGATGGCGGCAGTGAGGGAGGGGAAAAGTTAGTGCAGGAACATTCTAATGAGATTAAGCCGGACAGAGAAATCAAGTCTGTTCTGGCTACTGATTGTGGTTCTACAACAACTAAAGCCATTCTTATTGAAAAGGTTGATGATGAGTACCGCTTAATCGTACGGGGAGAAGCCCCGACAACAGTTGAAGCGCCTTTTGAAGATGTTACAATGGGCGCTAGAAATGCTATGAGAGAAATCGAGGAGCTTACGGGAAGAAAATTTCTGAATGATGAAGGAGTGATCACTCCTTCGCAGCCAGACGGCTCAGGCGTGGACATTTATATGTCTACTTCTTCAGCTGGCGGCGGGCTTCAGATGATGGTAGCAGGCGTGGTTAAAACTATGACTGCGGAATCTGCGGCTAGAGCAGCACTTGGAGCCGGTGCAATTGTAATGGACGTAATTTCCGTAGATGATGGCCGCAGGCCTCACGAAAAAATTGAACGAATTAGGCATCTTAGGCCAGATATGATCCTTCTTTCTGGAGGGATCGACGGCGGTACAATTACTCACGTGGCCGAGATCGGCGAATTGATTTCAGCGGCCGAACCAAAGCCGAGGTTAGGTATCGGTTATAGGTTGCCCATCATTTATGCCGGAAACAAATTTGCCAGAAAGCACATTGGCGATATTCTTGGCGAAAAAACCGACCTAAGAATAGTTGACAATTTAAGGCCTGTTCTTGAAGCAGAAGTGCTTGGGCCTGCTAGGGAAGAAATTCATAATTTGTTTATGGAACACGTTATGGCACAAGCACCGGGTTACAACAAATTAATGAAATGGAGTCCGGTTCCGATTATGCCGACCCCCGGAGCTGTTGGTGTCGGTATGCAGACAGCTTCCAAGGAATATAATATGAGCGTTATAGGGGTAGACGCGGGTGGAGCAACTACGGACGTTTTTTCTGTATTTGAGGAACATTTTAACAGGACCGTTTCGGCCAATTTAGGCATGAGCTATTCTATTTGTAACGTGCTCCTTGAGGCTGGTGTGGAGAGAATCATGAGATGGATTCCATTCTTCATAGAAGAAGGAATTCTTAGAAACAGGATACGAAATAAGATGATTCGTCCAACAACCATACCTCAAACCCTTGATGAATTGATAATTGAGCAAGCTATCGCCAGAGAAGCACTGCGTCTTGCTTTTGAGCATCACAAGAGTTTAGCGGTTGGGCTTAGGGGTGTGCACAAACAAAGGACGATTGGTGATACTTTTGAGCAAACTGGCAGCGGTGATACTTATATTGATATGACCGATCTTGGTATGCTAATCGGTTCAGGCGGAGTGTTGTCTCACGCGCCAAGACGGCCGCAGGCTGCTATGATGCTTTTAGATGCTTTTCAACCTGAGGCAGATACTATGTTGGCGGTAGACTCGATCTTTATGATGCCGCAGTTAGGTATATTAGCGTCAATTCACCCGAAAGCATCTATGCAGGTGTTCGATCGAGATTGCTTAGTCAAACTTGGCACATCCATTGCCCCCGTCGGGCCTAGCGGTTCTGCAAAATTCGGAGCCCCTTGTGTTGAGGTTAATCTTACAGTTGACGGAGAAACGATCGAAGAATCAGTACCTTTCGGTTCCATAAAATTGATAAAAATACCCGAAGATAAAACGGTTGAAGTTACAGCTCGACCAGCTAGGCAATTCGACTTAGGCAGAGGCCCCGGACATGAGCTGAAAACAACCATTAACGGTGGCGTAGTCGGTGTGTTAATTGACTGTAGAGGCCGCCCAATCGTTTTCCCAGAAAATGTAGAAGAACGCAACAAGAAACTAGTAGAGTGGTTCATCGCTATGGGTATGTATCCTGAAGAATCACTTAAGAAATACGTGCAGGTATAGGGGAGGGAAGGTACAAATGGCACATGCATATACACCTGGGCTTAAGGTTACTGAAAAAGCGGTGGTTACAAAAGAACGCCGCCTTCCTATCCTCGGCGAAGTATTGGTTGAGAAGGGACAGGCGGTTTCTCCTGATACAGTTGTAGCAAAAACCGATATACCTGGAGATCCACAGACAGTTAATGTAGCAAATATATTGGGCGTAGAGCCTTCGGATATTGTTGACTTTATGCAAAAATCTGAAGGAGATTATGTTGAAAAAGGTGAAACCTTAGCAGAATACAGAGCATTTTTTGGCCTCATCAAACACAATGCACAATCACCTACTGCCGGAACCATTGAAATGATTTCTGCTGTTACAGGGCAGGTTACTTTGCGCGAACCCCCCATTCCTATCGAGATTAATGCATACGTGGACGGCGTTGTTGAAGAAGTTATCCCCAATGAAGGGGTAGTAGTAAAGACCGAAGGTGCTTTCATACAGGGTATCTTCGGAGTCGGTGGAGAAACCCAAGGAATTATTAGGGTGGCAGTAGAAGATCCCGACGATCTTTTAGATGCTTCTCATATTAAAGAAGATGATAAAGGTAAAATATTGGTCGGTGGTTCGCTAGTTACGGTCGATGCTATTAATAAAGCAGGAGAAGTAGGTGCTAAAGGGATCGTCGCAGGTGGTATTATTGATACCGATTTAATCGAATATCTCGGCTTTGATATAGGCGTTGCTATTACAGGACATGAAGATATTCCAGTCACCGTAATAATTACTGAAGGCTTCGGCAAAATGAGGATGGCCGACCGTACTTTTAATCTACTCAAGAAACTTAATGGGTTTAAGGCTTCGATCAATGGAGCTACGCAAATTCGAGCGGGGGTAATGCGTCCGGAAATTATCGTGCCCGGGTATGAGGCAGAAATTAGCGATGATGAGCTGTTGGACCTTACCAAAGGGCTTGTGCCCGGAACGCCCATTCGAATTATCCGAGAGCCTTATTTTGGAGCACTGGCTGAGATAGTTGAATTGCCGCCGCATCTCGAGCAGATCGAGTCTGAAGCCAAGGTACGAATTTTACGTGCTAAACTCGAAGATGGTAGCATTGTAACTGTGCCGCGGGCTAACGTAGAGATGATAGAAGGTTAAGACCGATTTAGTAGTAAAGCAATAGGAGAGGGGTTAACCCCTCTCTTTATATTTGGATATAAGTATGATCTCTTAGGTATTTTCGCGGTATTATTTTTGTTTCGAGATAAAGGGATAAAATGTTTGTGTGAAGAACAAAGTTGATTGCATGAAAATTTGGTATAAGCGAAAACCGCTACAATATTAACTACGGTCACGAAAGGAGGAAATTGAAAGTAGGTGTCTTACCGCCTATAAAAGCTATGGATCAACAGTTATATCAAAAGTTTCTAAATGAACATGTGATAACATTAAAGGCAAAACTAGATGATTTTCTGCCCGTTGTTTTAGGAGCGCGAAGAGCTGCCCAGATAATAATACCTGCCGAGCTACCCGACGCGGCTATATTAGGTGCTACTATCGATGATAGGTTTCGGCAAAAGATGGCCGGTGAACGACTTCCCGGTGAATCATTAACCGATTTTCTTAAAAGCAGGGTTGCTGGTTTTCGAAAAAGAAGCAAAATTCGAGATATACGGTTTAGACTTCAGGTATTAAGGGATATCTATAGCAACGTTGTTGAAAACTCGAATTCATACAAGCTATATGTCGATTGGGCCGACAAACTTGGTTTAATCCAAAAACAATTGGAGTCACGCCCTACGATACGTGAACTTTACGTTTTTACAGATAATTCTATTGCAAACGAACTAGAGAAACTTCAAGATCTTCGAAAAGATATTCGTTACGAATTCGCCAAAAGACCTGATCCTTCTATACCAGGAGCACTTCGTGCCTTTCCCGAAGAACATACCGCTTCATTTTTGACGAAATCCGGCAAAATATTAGGATATCCAGTTTGCTGTATTGATCGATATGTTTTCGACCGGCAATCAGGAGTTTTAAGTCCCGAAGTGAGAGCCTCTAATCAGATCAAACATGCAGAAAGCGCTTCAGAAATAAATCGTTTTGCTTATTTCACAAAGGATTTTTTCCCGTGTCAACCGGATTGTAAGGAAGCGGTGAAATTGGGGGAAAAAATCTACAATGCGTTTAAGCGATTAGATCCTGAATTGGCTGATAACTATTTAAAACATTTAGATGGAAACAAGGCGTTGGTGAAACAATATCCGGAACTTATACAAAAAAGAATGGCAAGTTTGAAACAGGAAACGAGTTCTGAAGGGACTGATCCTTTTGAAGGATAAATTGAATATGGTACAGCATTCTTTGTTTGATGTTGGGCGCGTATCAGAATCAGGAACCCGGTCGGAACAGTCTGCACAGCAATTTGAATTGAACATTGTCGACACCGAACCCCGTAAAGCAAATGCTGACAATGATTTCGCGGGGATCAATGGCCTGGATAAATTAAAACAGATTGTGCTTAGATGCTCATTGTGTGATTTGAGGAAAGGCGCTCAAAATGTAGTGTTTGGAGATGGTAAACCTACCGCCGATATAATGTTTGTAGGAGAGGGGCCCGGTAAAAATGAGGATGAAACCGGTGAACCATTTGTAGGCAGGGCGGGCCAATTATTAGATCTTATGCTCAAATCTCACGATATTCCTAGGAAAGAAATATTTATTACTAATATCGTAAAATGCCGGCCACCTGGTAATAGGTTACCTACCGCAAAAGAGGTCGAGGCGTGTATGCCGAATCTGAGGGCCCAAATAAGAATAATTCAACCTAAAATAATAGTATTGTTGGGAGCCTTGTCCGCTCAAACCTTGCTTAACCCGGATATAAGAGTTACAAGAGACAGAGGTAAATGGTTTGAAAAAGACGGTATTCATTATCTGATAACCTTCCATCCGGCCGCAGTCTTGCGAGATGAAAGGCGCAGAAAACGGCCTGTGTGGGAGGATTTTCGAAGTTTAAAGCAAAAGTATGAGCGGCTGCTTCAACGAGGAGAAACGCGGTAATGCCTACGAGTGATGGGATCGGAAGGCGTACTTTGTTCGTTAAATCGGCAGATGAAACTAGAAAGTTGGGAGAGTTTTTAGGCAAGCAAGTTACCGGCGGCGAGGTAATTTTGATCGTAGGATCTCTTGGAACAGGTAAAACCACTATGGCACAGGGTATCGCAGTCGGGCTTGAAATAGATGATATCGTGAAGAGTCCTAGTTTCGTTTTAGAACGCGTTTATAGCGGTCGTTTGATTCTTCACCATTTCGATTTTTACCGACTAACGAGCAAAGAAGTAGTTGAATCGGGGCTTTTGTATGACATAGAAGATTCGGCGGTAATCGCTATAGAGTGGCCTGAGCGCGCTGGTGATATGTTGTCTAACTGGACCCTTAAAATAAGCTTGGAGTTTCACCCGGATCAGACAGACAATTTTATGAATAAGCGTAAGATCACTTTGGAAAGTTCCGATGCAAAGTGGGTAGATATTTTTGAAAAATTTTAAAGAAATTAACATGGATACAGCAAAAGTTCTTGCTATTGAAACAAGCACTAATCTTCTTGGTGTTGCTCTCGCAGATATATCCGGCGTAAAGTGTGAAATTTCAATTGTTAAACCCAAAGTTCACTCTAAGATGTTGCTACCGTTGTGTATGCAAGCTTTAGAAATGGTAGGATTGGCGTTTGAGGATATAGATTGTTTAGCGCTTTCAATTGGGCCGGGTTCTTTTACGGGATTAAGAATAGGTGCAGCTACGGCGCAAGGCTTAGCATTTTTTGAAGATAAGCCTGTGGCAAAAGTACCAACGTTTCAGATATATTTAAAACAGTGTTCGCTGTACCCAAAAATTGGGATAGTGCAAGGAAGATCTAAAAGCCAAACTGTATGTGCTTTGTATGATAAACGACTATGGTGTGGCGGTACACATAAAGCGTTAGCTCATCGAGAATTTTGGGCTAGAAATGGATTTCGGCAAATCATACCTGCAGGAGAGCTAGGATATGACGGTTTTATGAAATATTTGAAAACCGAGATATCGGCGCCTGTTTGGATAACGGGAGATGCTTCGGAACAGTTCTTTCACGCTGCGGCAGATAAAGGTATGAAACATGTTCGGCTTGTCGATCCGTATCTCAGATTACCTAGGCCGGGGATATTAAGCTTAATAGGTTTTGAAATGCTTAGCACTGATAAAGCATCTAATGCTTGCTCAGCAATTCCTGAATATTACCGTAAGTCCCAAGCCGAAGCAATACTTTCTCGTAAACTGTGAAAGGTGAGGATATTTGAATATTAGCAAACATTTGGTGATAGATAAAATGGCTTTAAAAGATGTAGACGAGGTGCTTGAAGTCGAACGACAATCGTATCCGACGCCTTGGTCTAGGAGTGCCTTTATTTCCGAGCTCACTGCCAATATTTACGCCCATTATTACGTTACGCGCTGTAAAGAGCAGGTTGTGGGGTATTTCGGTATGTGGGTTTTTTTCGATGAAGCCCATCTCACCAATATAGCGGTTTGTCCTCAGCTGCGACGAAAAGGAATAGGTGAACGAATGTTGAAATTTGCCTTGGCAGAAGCCGTTCGTCTTGGGGCTACAAAGATGACTTTAGAAGTTAGGCTTTCAAATCACGGGGCTCAGAATCTTTATCGGAAGCTAGGTTTTGTAGACAGGGGTATAAGAAAAGGTTATTACACAGACACTAATGAAGACGCAATTATTATGTGGAAAGATAATTTAGGTCCTAAAACTGCTGAAAAAAATAGGGTAAAATGGATGCTTTAAATCATACCGTTGAAATCTACTTTATCGTTATTATGTGATATCGCTATCCAATTACTTTGTTAATATCGTTTTGAGCTATCTTCGCTGCATCATCCATGGATCTGTATATATCAGTTTCATCGAGTTCAAGATCGCTATATTTTCGATCTTCGTGTGCGAAAATAATGCCCCTAGATGATGAAACGATCGCTCCGGTGCCGTTGGAATAAAAAGCTGTTTTTACATCATCTGCTTTTCCGCCCTGTGCACCATAACCCGGTACCAAAAATATAGAGGTAGGCATAATTTCCCGCATTTGTTTTAGATCTTTTGGATAAGTGGCTCCTACCACTGCGCCGATATTAGAAAATCCGGATTCCCCGATATTATTGCTACCTAACTGATGTATGCTTTGGCCTATTTTTGCCGAAACGGTGTCAATGCTTGTGTCTGCTTGGGAGTAAATCTTCAAGTTTTGGAATGCTCCAGACTTTAGATTCGATGTTTTAACTAACACGAATAGTCCTGCATCATATTTATCAGCCGCAGTTATAAACGGTTCTAGCGTGTCGGGACCAAGGTACGGATTTACCGTAAGCGCATCGGCGCAAAACTCAGAGTCAGGGTGTAAGTATGCCTTAGCGTAGGCAGAAGCGGTCGAACCGATATCGCCACGTTTTGCATCTAGTACGACAGGAATATCACGTTTTCGGGCTTGACGGATGCATTGCCCAAGTATTGTATAGCCCATTATACCCATACTTTCAAAAAAGGCGGCTTGGGGCTTCACGGCACAGGCTCGATTTTCCGCCACATCGATGATGATAGAGCAAAACGCGCTAAGCAAAAATTCGTCTGATTTTCCGGCAAATACACTTTTGAATCTCGACTGGTCTTTAAGTAGTAATTCTTGATGAGGATCGATTCCGATAACGAGTCGCGATTGTAACTTTGTGATTCTCTGGTTGAGCATGTCAGCAAAATGCATAGAAATTACCTCTCTATCTTGCGAAATCATCTAGCTTGCCTAGACAAGGTTATCAATAGGTCGTGGGGGCTGCAAGTGTATTTCTGCAAAGGTTTCACGATATAATCGAAATAGATTTGAGAGGTGGTCATATGCTCATATTTGGAATCGATACATCCTGTGACGATACATCTTGTGCCGTTGTTAAAAATGGCAGACAAGTGTTGTCTAATGTAGTTTCTTCCCAAACCGATTTGCATCAACAATATGGAGGAGTTGTTCCCGAAATAGCTTCTAGAAAGCATTTGGAATCTATTATTCCCGTTAGCAAGGAAGCTTTGAATAAGGCGAACCTTAACATAAGGGATATTGATGCCATTGCTGTCACTCAAGGTCCTGGCCTTATGGGATCGCTGTTTGTGGGTGTTTCATACGCAAAAAGTTTAGCTTATGCTGCAAAAATTCCTCTAATAGACGTTCATCATTTGGCGGGCCACATTTACGCAAATTTTCTTGGGCAAAATGTACCTCAATTCCCTATGCTTAACTTGGTTGTGTCAGGAGGTCATTCAGAACTTATATTTATGAGATCCCACGGCTCCTTTGAAGTTGTAGCTGAAACAAGGGATGATGCTGCGGGGGAAGCGTTCGATAAGGTTGCGAGAGAATTGGGCTTAGGTTATCCTGGCGGGCCTTATTTGGACAGATTGGCTGAAATTGGGGACCCTTATCGTGTAGGTTTTCCCTTGCCTAAAATCCGGGATTCAGAATATGATTATAGTTTTTCGGGCATTAAAACCCGTGCATTACAAGAATTTGAATCGAGCGAAAAATCGGAAGGTTTTAAAAGGGATTTAGCTTCAAGTTTTCGTAAAGCGGTTGTAGATCAACTTTTGCATTCGGTTGAAGAACTAGTAGCGAAAACAGGGGCGAAAAGCTTATCTGTTTCGGGAGGCGTTGCTGCCAATATGCTACTTAGGCGCGAAAGTAAAAAGATAGCCTCTAGGCTAAACATACCACTATTTATACCCCCAAAGGATTTATGTACCGATAACGGAGCGATGATCGCCGCGGCTGGTTACTATAAGTATAAAATGGACGATCGCCGTCTTTACAATGATGCCGAACTTAATCCGGTTTCGGGTCTTAAACTAAAACCATGGAAGGGGAATGTGAAATGATGCACCTTGAACCTACGCCGGCCCCTTCTATCGAGGCGTTACTGTACAATGCTCTGATGCAAGGAATTTTGCCGTTAACGTCTCAATGTAATATGAAATGTAATTTTTGTTCTAATGCCTGTAACCCTAAAACATGTGAAGTATTCGTAATACCCCCAAGGCCGCTTGAGGAAATCGAAGCGCAAATTCTTTGGCTTGTGGGCTCAAAGGGTCCCATTGTAATAGGCGAATCAGTTACTAGAATTAACGAGGGAGAACCTTTAACCCATCCGCAGTTCTTAGAGATTATACGGTTAGTTCACAAACAATATCCAGATCGAAGTATTAAAATTACCACCAACGCTTCATTGCTCACAAAAGATTTGATAGACGATATGGCAAAACTCAATGTGGAATTGATGGTGTCACTAAACACTATAAACTTTCGGGAAAAAGTCATGGGAGATACACAGTCGAACTTAACTTTACGTAATGTAGAAAATTTAGGGGGCAGAATAAAATTTGAAGGAAGCATCGTAGCTTTGCCATTTATTACAGGCTGGCAAGATATTGAAGATACTTCAAGTTTCTTAAAAGAGTCGGGAGCATGGTCTGTTCGGATACTATCTCCAGGTTTTTCAAAGTTGCATCCTTTTGCGGATCAAGTAGATGCTGATTTGCTCAATCAATTAAAAAAATTGAGTACAGAGCTCACCAAAAAATTAAAGATCCCGGTGCTTTTTGAACCTAGTGGGATTACTTCGGTACGCCCTGTTGTTGAATACGTATTACCGGGCTCACCCGCAAGAAGGGCGGGATTGAGAGCAGAAGATGTAATAACCGAAGTATCTAAGCGGCCGGTAATATCGCGTACCGAAGCTTTTGAATTAATACGTGACGGTGAGCGGCCTCGCGTATCTTATGATAGGCATGGTGTCGCTTATGAAACGATTATTAAAAAAAGGCAGTTTGAGTCTTCAGGGCTTGTTATGTATGACGATCTTGATACCAGAGCATGGTACGAGTGGGAACTTAAATCACGGGTGAAACGCAGACGCGTGTTGATTATGACTTCGGCACCCGCAAAACCAATTATTGAGGATATGCTGCGACAGCGCAACCTCAATGCAAAAGTGAAAGCAGTGCCTTCGATCTTTTTCGGTGGGAACATTGAAGTGGCTGGCTTGCTTACAGTGAGAGATTTCATCTTTGCTTATGAAAATAGTGATCTACGTGATTTTGATCCTGATTTTGTGACTTTACCCCAAAGATCTTTTGATCCGTGGGGTCGGGATCTTGAAGGCATATCGTATAAAACATTTGAAGAGGGTATCGGCAAACCTATCGTGCTAGGATGACCATTGGAAGGATTATCCTTAATTTAAGCGAATGCTAAGGGGTACATAACTATACTGCACAATCAAGCTTATAGGGGGTTAATCTCATTGGATGTACTGAAATTTTTATCAACCGCATCTTTAGCTCATGGAGTATCTGGTTTTGAGTTTATGAACATTTATGACGTGGTTAAAGACGCTATGTCACCTTTAGTCAATGAAATTGAAACTGATGCGCTTGGAAATATCGTTGGGATTAAACATGGTGAGGGATCCCGACCCAGACCGTCTGTAATGTTAGCGGCCCATATGGACGAAGTAGGCCTTATTGTCACAAAAATTGAAGAAGGCGGATTTCTTAGGTTTAGTCAAATGGGTGGGGTTGATCCGAGAACTTTACCTGCTCATGAAGTAATAGTGTATGGCAAAAAGCCTTTGACAGGAGTTATTGGCGTGAAACCACCTCATTTAACTTCTCGTGAAGAGGCCAAAAAGGCTTACAAAATGGAAGAGTTGTTTATAGATACTGGACTGCCTGAAAAGGAAGTGCGTGATCTTATCAATGTAGGCGATATTATTACCTTTAAACGACAACCTAGCAAGATGATGGGGGATGTGTTTTCGGGCAAGTCGCTTGATGACCGAGCAGGGATAGCGGTTATTCTTATATGCCTTAATGAATTAAAAAGATACAGAGTAAATGCCGATGTTTTTGCAATTGCTACGACTCAGGAAGAAGTTGGTTTACGAGGGGCTGCTGTTTCATCTTACAAAGTTAAACCTGATATTGGTATCGCTATCGACGTATGTCATGCCGAGACTCCCGGGGTTCCCGAATGGAGAACTTCATCTATGGGTAAAGGGCCTGCATTGGCTCAAGGCGGAAACATTCATCCTAAGGTTTATTTTGCGCTGAAGGAAGCAGCTAAACAGCTGGGCATCGATGTGCAAGAGGAAGTTGCACCAGCTGCCACAGGCACTGATGCATGGGCTATTCAAGTTGCGGGGTCAGGTGTGGCTACAGGATTAGTTTCTATTCCACTTCGTTATATGCATACATCTGTCGAAACCGTTGCATTGGGTGACGTAGAGAAGTCTGGCAAGCTATTAGCTAGATTTATTGCATCGGTTGATGCATGTTTTGTTAAGGGGTTGAAGATATGGACATAAAAACTCTTACATCGCTTTCAGGAGTGTCTGGAAACGAATATGAAATTCGTACAGCTATAATGGCAGAATTAGAATCTTTGGGCATTTCTTACGAATGCGATGTGTTAGGTAACGTGATCGCAAAAAGGGGTACGCGAGGTCCTAAAGTTTTGGTAGATGCCCATATGGATGAAGTGGGGCTTATCATTACTCACATAGAGAAAAATGGATTCCTCCGATTTGCACCGGTGGGCGGTATTGATCCAAGGGTCTTGGTATCAAAGCGGGTGCTTGTAGGTGCGAAGAAAGTGCCTGGTGTTATAGGGGCTAAAGCGATTCATCTACAAAAACCTGATGAGCGAACTAAAGTGATACCTATCGATGGGCTATCGATCGATATTGGGGCTAAATCACAGGAACAGGCTGGGACGAAAGTACAATTAGGTGATTATGCAGTTTTTGACACGCAGTATGAAGAACTTAGTTCTGGCATAATCAAAGCTAAGGCACTAGACGATCGTGTAGGTTGCGCCCTTTTGTTCGAGATTATCAAGCAAGACTGGCAGAATCTTCAACTCTATGCCGTGTTTACAGTTCAAGAAGAAGTGGGTTTACGTGGAGCGCAAGTAGCGGCCTACGCGATACGGCCGGATCTAGGTATAGCCCTTGAAGGTACGGTTTGCGCTGACATACCCGGTACAGATAAAGAGTATCAAGTGACTCGGCTTGGCCAGGGTGCTGTCATTAGCGTGATGGATCGCGGTTCTATACCTAACCGTGGCATGGTAGAAAAGTTTGTGAAACTCGCCGAAGGCAACGACATTCCATTTCAATACAGAGAGTCAACTTTCGGGAGCAATGATGCCGGTGCGATACAACAAGCAGGGACAGGTTGCGCCGTGGCATCAATATCGGTTCCATGTCGATATATTCATACCCCTTGTTCAATTATGTACATATCGGATTTTGAGGCAGCGCGTAAATTAACTATTCATTTTCTCAAAAGTGTTGAGGGGGGTTTCATGCCTTGAAGGATCTTATAAAAAAATTAACTCAAATCTATGGACCTTCCGGTTCAGAAGGACCTATAAGAGAAGCGATCAGGGAAGAAGTAAAACCTTATGTTGACGAAATTACTGAAGATGCTTTAGGCAATCTTGTATGCCTGAAAAAAGGAGACGGAGAAGGTATAAAGATTCTTTTGGCAGCCCATATGGACGAAATTGGGCTAATGGTTACCCATTTAGATGAAAAGGGCTTTTTGCGGTTTGGCAACATAGGAGGGGTTAACCCTACAATTTGTTTAGGACAGCGGGTGTACTTTGAAAACGGTGTTTTCGGGGTAATCGGGTGTGAAAAGATTGAAGAACCTAATGAACTAAAATTAGATAAACTGTATATTGACATTGGCGTCGATAGTTACGAAGGAGCTGCGGAAAAGATTAAGGTTGGAGACAGCGCCGCGTTTTTTCAGCCTGTAATTGATCTTGGAGATCGTATGGTATCAAAAGCGATGGATGATAGGATCGGTTGCGTAGCGGTAATTGAAACGCTCAAAAAGCTAAGCGAAATTCCTCATGATATTTTTGCGGTGTTTACCACACAGGAAGAGGTAGGGCTTAGGGGTGCAAGGGTAGCAACTTTCGGCGTCGATCCTGATGTTGGCATAGCATTTGACGTGACAAGAACCGGTGACACACCGAAATCTTCGATTATGGATGTTTCCCTTGGCAAAGGAGCTGCTATCAAGGTGAAGGACTCAAGTTTAATTTGTCATCCCGAACTTCGGAATCATCTTATTAAGCTTGCTGAAGAAAACGATATTCCCTACCAGCGAGAGGTATTAGAGCGGGGAGGCACTGACGCAGGAGCTATTCAAATGGCTAAAGATGGAATACCGGCCGCGGTAATTTCTATTCCTTGTAGATATGTTCATAGCCCAAGCGAAATGATCGACATCGCAGATGTAGAAGCTTGTGTTAAACTTTCTATAGCGGTTTGTGAAAGTCATTTTGACTTTTTAAGATAAGATAAAATGCAGCTGCTCGATGAACTTTTCAGGCAGCTGCATAATTTATTGATGTTCATGAGTTTTGCTTGCTACTTACCGCTTGTTTTTCAAGATAATTCTTTATGGCAGCTTGTAATGCTTCAGCAGCTAGATTAGAGCAGTGCAGCTTTAAGGCTGGTAATCCACCTAGCGCGTCAGCTACATCTTTATTTGAAATTTTCATAGCCTTATCTAAAGAAAGCCCCTTGACCATCTCGGTAACCATTGAACTCGTAGCGATTGCCGCTCCGCACCCAAATGTTTTAAACTTGATGTCTTCGATCTTGTTGTCGCTGATCTTTAAAGTGATTCTCATCACATCACCGCATACAGGGTTTCCGACCTGTCCCATGCCGTCAGGATTTTCAATTTCTCCTACATTTCTAGGGTTAAAAAAGTGGTCCATTACTTTGTCGTTATACATGGTTAATCCCTACCTTCGTTTCATGAGCTTATATTCAAGCTTAAAGGCGACATTGAACGAAGTCTTTCAACTATTGGTGGCAAGACTTCTAAAACATAACCAATATCTTCTTCTGTATTTGACATGCCCAAGGAAAACCTCAACGAGCCGTGTGCTGTTTCATGGGAAAGACCCATAGCTAAAAGCACATGGGATGGTTCTAAAGAACCAGAAGTACAAGCTGAACCAGAAGAAGCAGCTATTCCTAGGCGATCCAGGTTGAGTAGCATTGATTCGCCTTCTAAGTATTTTACGCTGACGTTGACATTATGAGGTAGCCTAAGTATTGGATGTCCGTTAAGAATTACATCGGGAATATCTTTCAAAAGTCCTTGTATAAATTTATCTCGGAGATAAATAAGTCTCTTGGATTCTTCAGGAAGATGTGTTTTAGCTAACCTACATGCTTCGCCGAAGCCTACTATCCCTGGCACGTTTTCGGTGCCAGCGCGCATTCGGCGTTCATGGCTACCCCCAATAGACTGCGGAACAAGACGTACACCTTTTCTTACAAATAAGCCCCCTACCCCTTTTGGCCCATAGATTTTGTGGCTAGACATGGTAAGCAGATCTACATTTAAATTATCGACATCTATAGGAATTTTGCCCACGGTTTGCACTGCATCTGAATGAAACAAAATGTTTTTGTCTTTAGCTATCTCACCTATTTCGCGTATGGGTTGAATTGTACCCACTTCATTTTGACCGTGAATAATAGAGATAAGAGTAGTTTCATTTGTGGCAGCTTTAGTTATATCATCCGGATCAATTAATCCATATTTATCACACGGAATGTAGGTAACTTTGAAACCCTCTTTTTCAAGTGCTTTAAATGTATGCAGTACTGCATGATGCTCGATTTGGGTGGTGATCAGATGATTACCTCGTTGCTTTTGGGCATATGCTGCGCCTTTTATAGCCAAGTTGTCTGCTTCAGTACCTCCAGAAGTGAATATTATTTCGTCGGGAGAGGCGCCAATGAGCGTTGCGACTTTTTCTCGTCCGTTAGCGACAGCGCTTTGGGCTTCATATCCCCACCTGTGTACGCTTGATGCATTACCGAATTTTCCGGCAAAATATGGTAACATAGCAGCTAATACTTCCGGGCATACGGGAGTTGTTGCTGAATGATCAAGGTAGACGTATTTGCGAATGTTTTCATGATTGCTCATGTTGAGGATCCCCCTCTTTTGTTGTATGTTGTATTAGATCGCCAAGTGTTATGGAATTAAGGACACCTTCAATGGCGGCGCCCACCTTTTTCCAAACCGGTTTTGCCTTGCAATTGTCAGGACAATTACAGTAAGAAAAGTCTTCGTGTAGGCAGTCAACAGGTGCAACAGGACCTTCTGTAACTCTTATAATCTCGCCTACGGTAATCGTATTGGCAGGCCTAGCTAGTTTGTAGCCGCCCCCAAATCCCCGTTTTCCTCGAACAAGGCGGTTTTCTCGAAGTGGAATCACGATTTGCTCAAGGTAACCTTGAGAAACATTTTGAGTTCTTGAAATCGCAGCAAGCGACGTGAACTCTTTTTCTTTTCTGGCCAATTCACACATAAGCAATACTGCATATTGCCCTTTAGTTGAAACAGAAAAAGCCAGTTTGGATCACCTCATCACAGATTCTATATTTGAACTAATCCTATTATTCTACTAGGATTACACCAAGTCAAGTTCAATCGGTAATAAACTGTTTGTTTTGTAGAACGCTTGCCGTAGAAGGTATTATATTAACTAGGAGCGAAATCTGATCATACCTTATTAGTATCGTGAGGGGTTAATTGTGAATATTGATGAAAAGTCTCTTCGGGCAATAATTAAAAATCTCGAAAAAGATATTTCTAGGAGGCCCAAAGATATAGCTTTAAGGCTTCAATTGGCATTATCTTATATGAAATTGGGCGAGTCTGATAACGCTAAGGCTCATCTGGAGGTAGTAATCCAGCTAGATCGGCGTAATATTGATGCTCATTATTATTTAGGCGTACTTTTAGCGGATGCAGGAAATTTTGAGGAAGCTAAAAGGGTTTGGCAAAAAGCTATCAGTTTAGATAAATCTCACGGTCCGTCGCACTATTTTTTGGGTAAAATCTATGCTTATGAAGGTGACTTAGATGCTGCTATCTCTCAAACTGAAAAATCTCGAGATGTTACTCCGGGAAGCATTTTAGCCCATGTTCAGCTTGGTGAATTATATTTAGCTAAAGGCATGGTAAAAGAAAGCCTAGGTGAGTGGCTTGAAGTTTTGAAAATAGAGCCCTCAAATCTTCAGGGGCTGCATAACGTCGGTGCCATTTACACAGATCTAAAAATGTTTGACGAAGCCTTAGAGGTTTTGGAGCGGGCCGAACGGCTTGGCTCAACCGTACCACTGCTTTTTTATAATAAGGGGCTTTGTTATTTGGGCAAACAAGAATTTGAACCAGCTATAAACGCACTTAATCAGGCGCATGAGCTAGAACCGGAAAATACAGCTACCCTTACAACCCTTGGTGAAGCCCATGCTATGGCCGGAGATATTGATGTAGCTATAGAAAAATGGCAAAAGGCTCTTGAAATTAAGCCTGATGATATTTTTGCCACATACAATTTAGGCCTCGGTTATTTTCAAAAAGAGCAGAGGGATAAGGCTATGGAGTTTTGGCAAAAATGTATCGTACTTAACCCCGAGTATATTCCTCCAAGGCAAAACTTAGCTACTGTTGCAACTATGTCAGGAAATTACGATCAGGCGATTAAACAATGGCAAGAGATCAGTCGATTGGAACCGAGTTCGATATATCCGCAAATGCGGCTAGGAGAGCTTTATTATACTGCCGGGGCTCTTAAAAAGGCGGAAAATATTACTGAAGCGTTGGTTAACCATTTAGAACAGGTTGATACTAAGGATAAGGAAACGCGTGAAGCAAAATCAGATATAGCGTTTTTACATGGTTCAGTGCTTATGGCTTCAGGCAAAGTCAATGAAGCGTTGGAAAACTGGGTGCAAGCTATGGAACTCAATCCTAATTTTGCCCTTAAATGCAGCGGATTTATATCTGGAGGAATTTGGCCGGAGTTAATAGATTTAGCTCGTGAACACGCCGCTACTGAAAACCAAAAAAAGGTACTAAGTCTAGCGGGTAGTTTTGTAAAAGAAGACACTAAACCTCCCAAGGGTGTAGACGTGATTCCCCGAGTGGAGGCACCGAGAAAGGCAGGTTTTAGGTGGTTCTCAAAAGGAAAGAAACGGTAGCTGACTCAAATTTGCAAAGTGCGGATGTTGTTGCTTTAGTGGGTTCTAGCGGAACAGGCAAATCGCACCATGCAATGTGGGTGGCTCAAGAATATAAATGTCAAGCGATCATTGACGATGGCTTGCTAATTTCAGGTTCTAGAATAGTGGCGGGCAGGTCAGCGAAAAGAGAAGAAACTAAAACCGCGGCGGTAAGACGCGCGGTATTTACTTCGCCTGGCCACGCTTTAGAAGTAAGATCAGCTATCGAAAGTCTTGGTTTTGAACGAATTTTGGTACTTGGCACGTCTGTAAACATGATACAAAGAATTGTTTCTAGATTAGGGCTTTCTCAACCTTCGCGATTGCTAAACATAAGAGATTTAGCTAGTGAAGAAGAAGTCAAAGAAGCTTTGTGGAGACGGCGCCAGGAAGGTAAGCATGTTATTCCTGCGCCGGCATTTGAGGTGAAAAAAACTTTCTCAGGCTATATGGTAGATCCGTTACAAATGTTTATAAGATCTCGTGAGAAAAAAGATACCGTTTTAGAAAGAAGTGTGGTTAGACCTACGTACAGCTATTTTGGTAACTTTTACATAGCTGATAATGTGGTGATGCAAATAGCTACTGAGATTTGTTATGAGATAAAAGGTGTAAAGCACGTATCGAAAGTGCTTGTGCTCACCACTAGCCAAGGGGCCATTCTCGAAGTTCAGCTTGTTTTGAAATTCGGTTCTAAGGTGTTCACTGTCATGCGACAAGTACAAACCCAACTAAAACAAAAGCTCGAATATTTTACCGGGATTTATTTATTAAGCGTCGATGTGGTGACGAAGAAAATAGGTTTAGGTTAGGGTGTTGTTTAGCGGGGGGGTATTATGAAACAAATATTTGAGTTAGAACTTGTACAGAAACAAAGATTAACTCTTACCCCGGAATTGCATCAAGCTATAATGATTCTACAGATGAATACATACGAGCTCTGTAACTTACTCGTTGAGGAAGCTGAAAAAAACCCGCTCATTGAATTAGAAAACGTAATGGAAGAAGAACTGCAAGAACATGTATTTGAAGACGAAGAAGACTGGGTAGCGTATTTTAGCGATTCTTCTGATTTAGGGATCAATTGTAGGGCTTCCGGAAATGTGAATAGGTCAAGGCAAAATGAACCAAGTTTTACAGATTACACTCATTTTCAACCAAATTATTCGATTAGAAAACACTTGTTGTTTCAATTAGGTGAATTACAGATTAGCGACAGCGAGTTTAGAATCGCCGAATTTATAATTGGAAATATTGATAATAACGGTTATCTTAAATCTTCTATAAGCCAAATAGCTTCGGACACATCAAATACGGAATCTAAAGTGGAATCGGTCCTTAACATCATCCAAACTTTTGAGCCCCCGGGCGTTGCGGCCAGAGACCTTAGAGAATGTCTTGAACTACAAGCAAAAGCCCAATCTTTTGATGATCTTGCGTTATGCATAATAAGAAATCATCTAGACGACCTCGGGCATGCCAGATATGCGAAAATAGCCAAAGACTGTCATGTTGCTGTTGAACAGGTGTTGCGTATGAGAGATGCTATCACAAGTCTAGATCCTAAGCCGGGTTCTGTGTTCTCAGGAGGCCATACTGCTTTTGTGAAGGCTGATATCATCGTAAAGAAAATAGGAGAAGAATTAGTGATATATTTAAATGAAAATATTCTTCCGGTGATAAGGTGGAATCCATATTACCGAAGATTGCTTTCGGTAGGACAGACAGAGGCTAAAAATTACTTGTTGCAGCAGCTTAAAAAAGCTCGCTTTTTGCTAAAAAGTATCGAACAAAGACGAACAACTATAACTAATGTAATGAAAAGCATTGTCAGTCGTCAAAAGCGGTTCTTTTTAGAAGGACCTGGGCATCTTGAACCTTTAATCCTTCAAGACGTAGCAGATGAATTAGGCATACACAGTTCAACGGTATCTAGAGCGGTTTCGGACAAATATGTTGACACCCCTTTTGGTGTGTTTCCATGTAAGATGTTTTTTACATTGGGCATAGAATCTGACGGACAGACAATCTCTCGCTACAATGTAAAAGAAATGATCAGACAAATTGTGGATGACGAAGATCCACGGGAGCCATTAACTGATAATCAAATAGTTGAAAAGTTGGAACAACACCAGATAAAAATTGCAAGACGGACAGTCGCCAAATATCGATCTGTTCTTGGTATCCCGGCATTTAATCGCAGGAAGAAACTGTGAATAAATTGAGCTTGTTGAGTGAGTATTAAAATCTACTGATTGGCAATTTGATCATTTGACGTCTTAGTGGTTAAGCACTAAAATTAACATTGTGTAATTCACGATCTGAATCGTTCAAAGTATTAGTGATATTTTTATCAAATTCTGTTTAAGTTGACGCTTTATTCATATAATCATTGGCTGCAATTGAGGTGGAAAAAGTGAACATCATAAAAAAGATGTTCGGAGGGGTTGATGTACCCCATAAAAAAGAGCTGTCTGAGAATTCTCCGATAAAGTTCGCCGGGATACCTGATGAACTTGTGCTTTTTTTATCCCAACATACAGGTGCACCGTCGGTGCCTGTGGTAAAGCGGCGTCAATCGGTTAAACGGGGGCAAGTAATTGCGGAGTCCCAGGGATATGTAAGTGCTGCGCTTCATGCTCCTACTTCTGGAACTGTTAAGGCTATCGAACCTAGGTATCAGCCTGTGAAAGCTTGTATGTCTGAAGCTATTATAATTGAACCCGACGGGGAACACGAAAGTTTAGAAGAACTGTGGCCTACTGTATCAAAATTAGACGAGATATCCGTCGAAGCTATCATAGAGAAAGCCAAAGAAAGTGGTCTTGTAGGTCTGGGGGGAGCAGCGTTTCCGACTGCTGTAAAACTTTCTCCTCCTAAAGACAAGCTTATAGATACCTACCTCCTTAATGGGGCCGAGTGTGAGCCATATATAACTGCGGATGACAGATTAATGATCGAGGAAGCCCAAAAGGTGATTTTTGGGTTTAAAGCATTTATGAAAGCGACGGGTGTTAAGCGCGGAATTATTTGTATAGAAAATAATAAACCTGATGCTATAAGCAGTATGAAGAACGCTATGTCTGGTTACCGTGGGCTCGAACTTGCGGTGCTTACCGCTCGATACCCAAGGGGTGGGGAGAAATCGTTGATACAATCGGTTTTAGATAAAGAAGTACCCCCTACTTACGGATTACCTCTTGATGTAGGAGTCATAGTATCCAACGTTGGCACAGCTTTTGCCATGGCTGAGACTTTGTTAACCGGTCTTCCTTTGGTCGAAAGAATTGTAAGCGTTACCGGTGAAGGGGTCGCCAATCCTTCCAACTTTAAAACTTTGATCGGCACACCCGTATCATACTTGATTGAACAAGCAGGTGGATTCGCCGGTGAAGTTGGTAAAGTTGTGATGGGGGGACCGATGATGGGTCCGGCAATTAAGAGTCTTGATGTTCCGATTTTGAAAGGTACTTCTGGAGTATTGGTGTTCACAAAAGATCAGACTGTTCAGGAACCTATTTTGCCGTGCATACGATGTGGAAAATGTGTGGATGTGTGCCCAATGGGGTTACAACCCGTATGGATGTCGTCTTACGCTGAGCGGGGACTTTTTGAAGAAGCGGAAAAATATAGAGTAATGGATTGCTGTGAATGTGGGGCTTGCACTTTTATATGTCCTGCTAAAAGACCATTAATGCAATGGATAAGAATGGCCAAGGCAGATGTATCGAAGCGTAATTCCCAAAAGAAGACCTAGGACTGGTTTATAAATACGGAGGGCATACCTTATGGAAGATAAATTGCTGATAACATCGTCACCCCATGTAAGAGATCCCAGAACTGTCCGGGGGCTTATGCTTGATGTTGTAATATCTCTTGTCCCTGCCGTGATAGCGGGAGCGGTTTTATTCGGGTTGAGATCTTTGTTGGTGATATTGACATCAATAGTTTCAGCGGTAGTTTCTGAAATGATTTATCAAAAGATGGTAAAACGAAGCGTAACTATTACCGATTATTCGGCAGTGATCACGGGTTTACTGCTAGCTTTGACATTGCCGCCAAATGTACCCGTTTGGATACCAATTATCGGGTCTGTTTTTGCAATAATTATCGTAAAGCAACTTTTTGGTGGTTTGGGAACTAATTTTGTCAATCCAGCCCTTGCTGCTAGGGCTTTTTTGCTAGCTGCTTGGCCTTTGCATATGACGCAAGATTGGGTTACCCCCATGACCTACGATGCGGTTACCTCTGCAACACCGTTGCTCGCCTTCAATGGCACAGGGCAAGCTGATTTAACGTTAGGCAAACTGCTTTTGGGGCAAAGGCTCGGTTCGCTCGGAGAGACAAGCATTGTTGCGCTTTTACTTGGCGGAATTTATCTTGTCATCAGAGATGTGATAGACTTTCGAATTCCTATAGGTTACCTGGGTTCTTTAGCTATCGGTACGTGGATTTTTGGGGCACCAGGGACGTTTTTTCAAGGTGATCCATTAGGTGCAATATGCTTAGGCGGAGCATTTCTTGGAGCCTTTTTTATGGCCACTGATTATGTAACTTCGCCTGTGACTTCTAGAGGGCGGCTATATATGGGGATAGGTGCAGGGATTATCACTCTGGTAATAAGGTTGTGGGGAGGATACCCCGAAGGGGTTACCTATGCGATATTGTTCATGAACCTTGTTACCCCGCTAATTGACAGATATGTAGTGCCTCGGTATTACGGTTATGAACATGATGTACGAGCTCGCAAAAAGGCGGTTGGAGGTGAAACCCTATGAATGATAACAAAGCATCTCTTAGCTACGATTTTATCAAAGGGTTTTTAGATGAAAACCCAACTTTTAAACTCGCAATCGGTATGTGTCCTACATTAGCGGTGACTACTTCTTTAACGAACGGATTTTGGATGGGTGTTGCCGTAATATTCGTGCTTTCGTTTTCCAATGTGTTTGTTTCTGTTTTAAGAAAAGTAATTCCCGATGAAATACGAATTCCCGTCTTCGTAATTTTTATCGCCACGCCTGTGGTAATAGTAGAATTGCTAATGAGGGCTTATTTACCTGCAATATATGAGATCCTGGGTATCTTCGTACCTTTGATAGTAGTTAATTGTTTGATTATTCATCGTGCAGAGGCGTTTGCTTACAAGCATTCGGTGATCTATTCATTAGCAGATGGTTTAGGTTCAGGAATGGCTTTTACTCTAAACTTGATGGTGTTAGGTGTTATAAGAGAATTTTTGGGTACTGGCCAAATTGCAGTTGGTAGTGTAGTATTTCCAACGAATCCTCTATTTGAACCTGCTGCCGTAATGCTGACACCTCCGGGTGGGTTTATAACTTTGGGAATACTAATGGCTCTGTTTAATATAGCATCGGCTCGTATGAATCAGCGCAAAAACTCTAATTCTGATGTTGGTTATGGCAGCTGTTAGAAAGGGGGCTTTTGAATGTCAATGCTAGGAATATTTCTTGGCGGCGTCTTAGTTAACAACTTCATTTTTATGCAGTACCTTGGATTGTGTCCGTTTTTAGGCGTTTCTAAAAATCTTGATATGGCCGTGGGCATGTCCGGCGCGGTAATATTCGTGATGACAGTAGCATCTGCAGTTACTGCCGTTTTTGAACATTTGGTTTTGGGTCCCCTGGGGCTTGAATATTTGCGAACGATAGCATACATCTTGATTATTGCTTCGTTTGTACAATTAGTTGAAATATTCATGAAGAAAACCCTGCCTAACTTGTATCAAGCTCTCGGGATATATCTTCCCTTAATTACTACGAACTGTGCTGTGCTTGGAGTAGCTATGTTGAATGTAAGAAATTTATATGGAGTAGGTCTTAGTGCATTTAACGGGTTTGCAGGGGCTTTAGGTTGGAGTTTAGCAATAATAATATTTGCCGGTATACGTGAACGATGGGAACTGATGGATGTACCTTCGGTACTTGAAGGTTTTCCGTTAGCTTTAATTTCGACGGGTCTTATGTCACTTGCATTTTTAGGGTTTACAGGGTTGTTTAAAAACTTGGTCAAATAAGGATGGGAGCAAAAATGCTAGAGGCGATTTTAGCGATGGGAGTAGCTGGACTTATATTCGGGGGAGTACTTGCGTTTGCTGCTCAAAAGTTTAAGGTCGAAGAAGATCCTAAGGTGGCTGCAATTCTTTCTGCACTACCTGGGGCTAATTGTGGTGCGTGTGGGCTCCCGGGGTGTTCTGGATTAGCTATTGCAATATACGAAGGTAAGGCTCCCTGCAATGCTTGTATACCCGGGGGAAGTGCAACCGCGCAAAAGATTGCTTCGATCATGGGGGTTGATGATGAGGCAGTTGATCCTATGGTCGCCGTGGTATATTGCCAAGGCGATTGTGAACATGCTAAGTGCGTTGCTGAGTATGATGGGATTATGGATTGCAAAGCCTTAGATCAACTTGGCGGAATAAATGGGTGCCCGTATGGGTGCTTGGGACTTGGTAGCTGCGTAGAGGCTTGCCCTTTTGGTGCAATGTATATGTCTCCCCAGGGTTTACCTGTTGTTATTAAAGATAAATGTACAGGTTGCGGCGCTTGTGTAAGGGCGTGCCCTAGAAATATAATCGAACTTGTGCCCGTTGATAAAGAAGTACACATTCTTTGTAGATCATACGATATGGGTGCTAAAGTTAGGCAGTATTGTAAGATAGGGTGCATAGCTTGCAGACTTTGCGTTCGCTCTTGTCCACAAAAGGCTATATTTATGGATAATAACAGTTTGGCGAAAATTGACTATTCATTATGCGATAATTGCGGGATTTGTGTTACCAAATGTCCTACTAAGACCATCATTGATGAAAAACTAGCCAAAATAGATAAACAAAAACAAGTGTCGTAACAGGTACGAAATATTTGCTGCCGTATCTAGATTTGTGTTGCAGCTAAATATGGCATGTTATATACGTCCGCCGATGTTTGGTTTGGCGGACTTAATGTATAGGGGGTAGGATGTGTTTCAACGGCTTTACAAATTTCTGTATGAGCTTAAGGTTGTGCGATACGAGTTTTGTAGGTTGGTCGGTATTTTTATAGTTTTGTCGTTTTGCTTAAATGGGTGTTCATTATTTGGCCCTACGGATACAATCGTTGAAAAACATATCTTTGGTGTAATGGATACGGATGTTGAAATTAAGGCATATGGTTCGGAGGCTGAGTCAGCTGTACTTCTTGCTGCAGATGAGATCAGTCGATTAGATTCGCTACTCAATGCATATGCAGACGATTCCGAAATCTCTATGATAAATAAAATGGCGGGCGAATCACCTGTTGAAGTTTCTGACGATACCCTAGCGGTAATAGATAGATCTTTGTTTTTTGCGGAAATTTCAGAAGGGATATTTGAACCAACTATTCTGCCTTTGATCAAATTATGGTCTGTGTCTGAGGAGCAAAAACAATTGCCGGATCAAGCAGAAATAGAGAAAGCCCTTAGCCTAGTGGATTACACGCAAGTGGAAATTGACGTTGACCGTTCTACTGTTTTTCTTCCGAAAAAAGGGATGGGGATCGATTTAGGTGCCATTGCTAAAGGATATGCCGTGGATAAAATGGCTGAAATTTTCTATGCATCTGAAGTGGACTCTTTCCTTATAAACGCTGGTGGAAACGTTTATTTAGGTGGTAAAAAACCTGATAAATCTTTATGGCGGGTTGGAGTTACTGATCCAAGAAAACCTGAAGAAATTATAGGAGTAGTGAGTGCCGAGCATTTGGCGGTCGTAAGTTCTGGGGATTATAGAAGGTATTTTGTTTTGGATGGTACTATATTCCACCACATAATTGATCCCATAACAGGATATCCTTCCCAAGCCTGTCGGGGAACTACAGTACTTTTACCTTCGTCTACAGATGCAGACGCGCTTTCTACTATTCTATTTATATTGGGACCTGATGAGAGTCAAAAATTGATTTCAGAATTTGATGAAATTGGAGCAATTTATGTGAAACAAGATGGCAATATTGTAACCCAGGGGTTGTTAGAGCAGTTTGAACTGAAATAACCTTTGAACAGAGTTCAATTAAAAGCATAGCTACGATAAAACAGGGCATATTGATATTGGTATAATTTGGGGGGAGAAGCCATGAGGAGACAGTCCCGAGCGTGGGTGTGGATCATAGTTTTGCTGACCGGAGCAATTGTTGGGAGCGTTATAGGCGAAGTTTTATCTAATGTGGCACCTATTCTTGCGCGAGGCTTTTCGATAGGATTACAGCCTCCTTTTAACTTGGACCTTAATGTAGTGTCATTGACTTTAGGTTTCAGCGTTCAGTTCAATTTAGCGGGCGCGATACTTGTTTTGATTTTAGTATTGGTCCTTGGAAGGTGAAATATTTGAAGTTGATACTTGCATCTGGTTCCGCTCGCAGAAAAGATTTGCTAAGTACAATAGGCATACAAGCATTGGTAGTACCTTCCCAATTTGATGAAAAATGCTTTAAATATGCTCCAATGGACGCTGAGGAACTTGTTACAGTATTTGCTAAAGAGAAGACTGCCGATGTGGTCAAGCGATACCCTCAAGATGTGGTGCTTGGAGCTGATACGGTTGTGGTCCTTGACTCGTTTGTTTTCGGCAAGCCGGCAAGTTTTGAAGATGCAGAGCGCATGTTGAAGAAGCTATCCGGAAAAACCCATGAAGTGTATACAGGTATCGCTTTGTACGAGCCTTTTGAGCGAAAAACTTACACAAAAGTTGATCGTTCACTTGTAACAATACGTAAAATGAGGCCCTGTGAGATCGAATGGTATGTAAGCACTGGTGAACCATTAGGGAAGGCTGGCGGTTATGCCATCCAGGGCAAGGCAGCTTTATTTGTTACAGAAATAAAAGGAGATTATACCAGCATAATAGGGCTTCCCTTACCGAAGTTTTATGAGATACTAAAGGAAGCCAGAATCGATATTGTGAATTTCATTACTTAAGCATCTCAGGAATGGCTGCGGAGGGAAAAATAGGAGGAGGTAGCCATTACCCTGAATAGATTAACGATCAAAGATTGGCCAGATCGTGAGAAACCAAGAGAAAGATTGTTTAAATTAGGCGCTCAAGCCTTATCTGATGCAGAACTTTTAGCGATACAATTAGGTACAGGGAATTCTAAAGAAACCGCACTTGATGTCGCCAAAAGAATGTTGTATTGGGGCGAAAACCATTATGGGCCCGGGTTAAGGTTTTTGGCAGAATGCTCCAAACAAGAACTCATGTCGCTCTCGGGCATAGGCATAGCAAAAGCAGCTAGATTGAAAACATGTGTTGAGATCCATAAACGGTTGACGAAAGCGCTGGAATATCCGAAATCGCGGATAACGATACTGAGTGGGCGTGATGTGTACGAGCTGTTAAGAAGTGACATAGAACATCTTGATCGGGAACAAGTTTGGGTCGTTATGCTCAATGTGCGAAAACAGTTGATTCATCACGAAGTAGTATCTGTTGGAAGTTTAGATACGTCTATTGTGCACCCAAGGGAAATATTTAAAAACTGTATAAAAAAAAGTGCAGCGGCTGTAATTCTTGCTCACAACCATCCTAGCGGGGAGGCAGCACCGAGCGATGATGATATTAAAATGACCAAACGAATTATAGAAGCAGGTAAAATTGTTGGAATTACTGTATTGGATCACGTGGTAATTGGACATGGACAATATGTCAGTATGAGAGAATCTCTTTCAGGATGGTTTACTTGGTAAACCTGTGACGTTTGCAATTTAGAGGGGAGTGGCAGAAGGTGCAATGGCTTTTTAAATACATGGCCAGGGATATTGGGATGGATCTTGGTACTGCAAATACTTTGGTACACCTGCGGGGAAAAGGAATAGTGTTGGTTGAGCCTTCAGTTGTCGCTATTCACGCTGAAGCTAAAGAGTTACTTGCTGTAGGTACCGAAGCTAAACAAATGATAGGTAGAACCCCTGGCAATATTGTTGCCATCAGGCCTATGAAGGACGGAGTTATCGCCGATTTCGACATAACTCAAACTATGATGCACCATTTCATTAGAAAAGCTTACAGGCGTGGGCTTTTAAAGCCTAGGGTGATTGTAGCTGTTCCATCAGGCTGTACTGAAGTTGAAAGAAGGGCTGTGCTAGATGCAGTTCTTAGAGCTGGCGCCCGGGAGGCTTATACCATTGAAGAACCTATGGCTGCTGCTATTGGCGCCGGATTGCCTGTTAACGAACCTACAGGCAACATGATAGTAGATATTGGCGGTGGTACAAGTGAGGTAGCTGTGATCTCTCTCGAAGGGATTGTGGCTTCGCGATCTATCCGGGTTGGCGGAGATGAAATGGATGAAGCAGTAGTTAATTATGTAAAACGGGCCTATAATCTGCTTATCGGTGAAAGGACGGCTGAAGAAGTAAAGACTACTATAGGTTCTGCTCACGAGCTAGAGCAGGAAGAGACGATGGAAATCAGAGGCCGTGATCTCGTTACCGGCTTGCCCAGAACTATAAGTATAGACTCTAGGGAAATACGTAAAGCGCTTTCTGAACCTGTAAATGCTATTTTAGAAGCTGTGAAAGAAACTCTTGAGAACACTCCTCCTGAGCTTGCTGCAGATATTATGGATCGAGGAATCGTTATGACCGGCGGCGGATCTATGTTGAAGGGGCTGGATAGATTGATCAGTCAGGAAACCGGTATGCCTGTTCATACGGTGGATGAGCCCCTATATGCAGTGGTTAAAGGTGCTGGAAAGGCTTTAGAAGAGATTGAAACGTTGAGGAAAGTGTTAGCTTCTTCTAAACGCTAAAGGGAAGGATGACGTTAATTGAGGCGGCTGTTTCCATATAAGAAGCTTATTACTTCTGTTCTTCTTGTGGCCGCCTCGGTGGTTTTGATGAATGTAACAGGGAGTTCTCAGGACGCTCCATCTTTTTGGGAAAAGCTATTATGGACTGGAGTGGAGCCATGTTTAAAGGTTTTCCTAAATGTTAAACAGAAATCCGAAGAATATCGTGCATTTTTCTATTCAAAGAAAGAACTTTGGGAAGAAAATCGGGAATTTCAAGAAAAACTTGGTTCGTCAGAGGCACTTCTAACTCGTTTGCAAGATCTTGAAAACGAAAATCAAAGGTTAAAAAAACTGCTAGAATTCAAAGAACAGTTAGAACACGAATATAAAGCAGCTAATGTCATAGGCCGAAACCCAAGTAAATGGTTTTCTACCATTACTATTTCTTTAGGCACAGATCATGGCGTGACTATAGATGCACCGGTTGTCGCTCAGGGAGGTCTTGTAGGGCGAGTTATTAAGGCAGATGCTCATAGTGCTCAAGTATTGTTACTGACAGATCCAGAAAGCGGAGTTGGGTCATTGATATTACGTTCAAGGGATTACGGAGTCGTGATTGGAGGCAGTGGGCATGATGCTTTAATCATGCGGTTTTTCTTACGCTCGGCCGAAGTACGCCCAGGGGATAATGTACTTACTTCGGGGGTTGGAAGTATTTATCCTGAAGGCTTGTTTATAGGAAAAGTTACTGATGTTTATATTCCGAAGCCGGGGTTGGTTAAAGAGTGCCATGTAAAACCTGCTGTTAATTTCGAACATCTTGAAGAAGTTTTAGTGATGATAAAATGAATCGAGAAACCATTCGCTCTTTTATTTCTTACGGTATCTTAACACCTTTGGCACTACTTTTTCAGTTCGTTTACCTTAAAACTACAAGGACTTTAGATTTGGGTTTGGTACTTGCGTGTTCTGCGGGATGGTTAAATCCCTTACCTATAAGTGCTGTTATAGGCTTTGGTATTGGATTTATTCAAGATATGTTCATAGGTCGCGTGGTTGGATTTTCGGCCTTCGTGTTAACTGTAGTTTCTACCATAATGTCGTGGATGCGTCAGTTTTTAAACCCCTCTATGTTGTTTTCTGGCAGTATTGCTGCTTCGATTGCCACCGGTGCAGGAGATTGTACCGCGTATATGTTGATATACTTTATGGATCTGCCTTTTGACTCAGGATTTTTTATTCGTGAAATATTACCTTATAGCATGGCTTGGCCATTTGTCCTTATTGTACCTGTCAATTTTTTGATAAAAGGCCTGCTTAACATACTTTGTATAGTTTTACCCGATGAGACAAAGACCAAAATAGGGGGAATAGACCATGAATCCCGCCTATAAAAATAGAGAAGATAGTTCGCCTAATTTACCTCTACGTCAATTAAAAAGAATTAGGCAATGGGTTTTAGTAACCATAATCATAAGTTTTATATTTCTTGTGTCGCAACTATTCAATCTTCAAGTCATAAAAGGTGAAAGGTACCGTACTCTTTCTGAAGAGAATTATCTGAGAATAACTCCAATCCTTGCCCCTAGGGGCGAAATAGTCGATCGAAATGGTAAACTTTTAGCAACTTCCCGACCTGCTTTCTCAGTGTTTTATTGGTATATGGATGAGGGTGAAGCCGAGAAAACGCTTTCGCGTTTAGCAGATATACTTGATGTTGAACTGGCCGAGATTCAGGACAAAGTTGAGTTGCACCAAGGCAGGTACTTTGAGCCTGTTGCTATTGCTAAGGACATCACTCCTGAGGTCTACACAAAAATCGTCGAAAATTCGCCGACCTTGCCAGGTGTTTTCATTGACCCACAGCCTATTCGGTATTATCCTGAGAATGAACTTACCAGTACGACTACTGGGTATGTCGCTGAGATCACACGTGCTCAGTTAGATGATCCTTCTTGGCGGGATTACCGAATGGGTAATATAGTAGGTCAACAGGGCCTGGAATTATATTACGAACATGTTCTAAGAGGTATAAACGGAGGTTATCAGGTTGAGGTTGATTATAGGGGAAGACCTACAGGTAATCAAGGTCCTGGTATCGAACCTGAACCTGGAAACTCACTCCAATTGGAAATAGATCTGGATTTTCAACGGGCTGTTGAAGATTCATTGAAAAGCGCGCTTGAAAAGAACGAAAAAGCCGTAGGTGGGTCTGCCGTTGTTCTAAATGCCAAGACAGGTGGAGTTTTAGCTATTGCCTCGATGCCCGGGTTTGATCCTAATGCTTTGATTTCCGGAATTAGTGCTAAAGAATTGAACGACAACATCAATTCAGGCAAATGGCGGTTTTCAAATTTAGCTACGACCGGATTATATCCTCCGGGTTCAGCTTTCAAAATAGTAACGGCAGTTGCAGCGCTTGCCGAAGAAAAAACAGATCAATTCGAGGAGTTTTTTGACCCTGGTTATCATCCTTCTGTACCGACATTGATTTGTCACAAACGAGGGGGCCACGGTTACGTTAACATGGAAAAGGCATTGAAAGTTTCATGCAATACATACTTTTATGAAATGGGTAGGCGCCTTGGGGTAGATACCCTTGCACAATATTGCCGCGCTTTAGGGTTGGGGGAAAAAACCGGAATAGACCTTTATGGCGAAAATTACGGTACGGTTCCAAGCACCGAATGGAAACAAAAAGCTTATGGTGAAGGCAGGGTGGCACAGCCTGAATTTTTGTTTTCTGAACATATGATGACTGCTATGGGTCAAACTTTTCACATGTATACCCCTATTCAAATGGCTTCTGCAACCCAAGCGATTGTAAATAATGGGGTAAGAATGAAACCAAGGCTTGTAAATAAGATATTAGATTCCCAAAACAATGTAGTGGAGGAATTTTTGCCAGAGATAGCAGGAGAACTGCAAGTCGATCAGAGTGTTTTTGATATCGTAATGGCAGGAATGCTCAAAGTGACAACAGAAATCGAAGGCACAGCCTATTGGACGTTTTATGATTGTCCGATAAAAATAGGTGGAAAGACGGGCACTGCTCAAAATCCATTAGGTGAGGATCATTCTTGGTTTGTAGCATTCGGCCCCTATGAAGATCCGGAAATCGTATTAGCAGTGGTAGTAGATCAAGGTGGTTCTGGTTCTACAGTAGCTGCTCCCATAGCTAGAGAGATTTTCGATAAGTCTGTAGAGATTTTGGGGTATCAATCACATGCGGAGCGGGTGGCAGAAGATTGATCATGGGGAGGTGTGCGTGTAATGACTCGGAAGCAAGATGTGATATTTAGGGGCAATAAAGATGGTCTCCAACTTATTTTTAATGATCAACAAGACTTTGACATTTTGAAGCAAAAGCTACAAGCACATTTGCAAAAAGCCGAACTATTCTTCCAAGGTGCCGATGTCGTGTTGGATATAGGAGACTTAGGTTTTTCGATTGATCAAGTTCTAGAGATTCAAAATATACTTGCTTTTCCCCATGGGTTGCGACTTAAGAAAATTATACATGGAACCCAAGAACCGATCTTGAAAAATCAAAAAATTGCAAAATCTGTCGAAAAACAGCAAAGGACATCGTCGCCAAAAATAAAGGCAATGGCCCAAAGGAAAAGGTCTCTAGCGGATTGGACTACAGGACTAAACAACCCGGAAACGATATTATACAAAGGAACTTTAAGGTCGGGACAACGCATCGTGCATGAAGGTAATGTGGTTATTGTAGGAGATGTTAATCCCGGTGCTGAAATAAGGGCTGCAGGTGACATAATTATTATGGGTAGTCTCAGGGGGTTGGCACATGCGGGTGCAAGTGGGAATACAGAGGTAGTAATTGTCGCTTTTCGCCTGGCACCTACTCAAATTAGAATTGGCGACGTCATTGGGCGGCCTCCAGAGGGTGATTTAGGAATCCCAAAAGAGCCGGAGGTTGCAAAACTTGAAGATGGAGTAATTTTGGTAGAACCGTTAGATGGAAGTCGTTGGGAGGGAGAACGTTGAGTGAAGCAATAGTGATCACTTCCGGCAAGGGCGGCGTGGGAAAAACGACAGCTTGCGCAAATTTGGGAGTGGCTCTTGCATCTTTGGGGCATAAAGTTGTTCTCGTTGATGCAGATATTGGGCTAAGAAATCTAGATGTAGTAATGGGGCTTGAAAATCGTATAGTATATGATCTCGTAGACGTAGTTGAAGGCTTTTGCAGGCTTAGGCAAGCTTTGATAAAAGACAAAAGGCTAGATAGTTTGTTTTTACTGCCTGCGGCCCAAACTAAAGACAAAACTTCTATAACCATGGAGCAGATGAAAGATTTGATCGCTCAGTTGAAAGATGATCATGATTACATATTGGTTGATTGTCCTGCGGGTATTGAGCAAGGGTTCAAAAATGCGGTTGCGGGAGCCGATAAAGCCCTAATCATAACTACCCCAGAAGTATCTGCTGTGAGAGATGCCGACAGAATAATCGGATTGCTCGAAGCGAACGGTTTTGAAAGTCCGGGACTGGTTGTTAATAGATTAAAGCCTAAAATGGTTGCCCGGGGCGACATGATGGACATACCCGATATAATAGACATTCTCGCCGTAGATCTTATGGGAGTTATACCTGACGATGAGTATATAGTTATTTCGACTAATCGTGGGGAACCTGCTGTTTTGGCTGCTGATAAATCAAAAGCCGGTGCAGCTTTCTTGAATGTAGCACGCCGTTTGTTGGGGGAAGATGTGCCTTTGTTAGATTTAAACGAACATGAAAGTTTTTGGGCAAAATTGCTTCATTTGTTCAAGGCGGAGTAAGGGGGTACAAACTTGTTTAGGTGGTTTAGCAAGAAAAAACGTTCTAAAGATGTAGCCAAAGATAGGTTGCAGCTCGTTTTAATGCAAGACAGGCTAGCCCTTGCCCCTCATACCATGGAGCAAATGAAAGATGCTGTAATCAATGCGATTTCCCAATTTGTGGAGATCGATGAAGATGGGCTTGAATTTGAATGGAAGGGTCATGACGACAGAAAAGCTTTGATAGCTAATATACCCTTAAGATCTGTAAGAAAGAGAGGAAAAGCTAACGATTGAACTGCCTAGTATCAGAATTGAAAAAAAGGCGGTACGGCGTATAGATTTTTATCTTTTATTCGCCGTATTGTTCCTTGAGATTTTGTCTTTACCGCTGATAGATAGTGCAACTAATTCAGCTGAAGGACATTATTATCTCAAAAAACAGCTGATTTTGTTGGCATTGTCTTTAGTTATGATGTGTATTGGCACATTTATTGATTACCGCGATTTGGTTCGGTCGTCTCCTTGGTTGTTGGGTATAAATGTGTTGTTGCTTATTGCAGTATTTTTTATGGGCAGGACTGCTTACGGCTCCACGAGATGGATCCCGTTAGGATTTTTCGATTTGCAACCGTCTGAGTTATTTAAACTGTCTACAATACTGTTTGCAGCGCGAATGCTATGTATTAAAGATATGCCGATTCAATCTATATGGCCCGCAGTTTCGTTTTACAGTTGGTTAGCTTTTCCGGCATTTCTTATTCTTAAACAGCCTGATTTAGGTACTACTCTGGTAATATTGGCTATCGCCACCGGAATGTTATATTTTTCGGGTACAGAAGCTAAACTACTAATTACATTGGTCGTAATAAGTGTTGTTGTACTTGCCATTTTATGCGGATTGTATTTATATGCAGACATTCCTTTACCGATTGAAAAGCATTGGATTGATAGAATTGTATCAGGATTCAATCCGGAAAAGGATCCACTCGGTAAGGGATATCAAGTATTACAATCCAAAATTGGTATAGGGTCTGGAGGGATTTGGGGTAAAGGGCTTGGAAAGGGTACCCAGAACAGGCTGAATTTTATACCTCATCAAGAAACAGACTTTATCTTCTCGGTGGTTGGTGAAGAATTGGGATTTGTGGGCACTATGGTAGTGCTCGGCACTTATGTATTTATTTTGTACCGCTGCTTGTGTGCCTCGTTTACATCTGCCGACAAAGAGGGTGCTTTAATCGCCGGCGGCGTTCTTTCAATGATCTTATTTCAAAGTTTAATCAATATAGGTATGACTATGGGCATTGCGCCGGTTACTGGTATACCCCTGCCATTTTTGAGCTATGGTGGAACTGCATCGGTAGTAAATGCCTTTGCCATTGGGCTTGTACTCAATGTAAGCTGGCAGAGGCACAAAATTTTATTTTAGATGCGTTAATACGATTTCGCCCATATGGAGGTAGCAAATGGTAGAAACGGGGATAGTAATTTCGGTTAAAAATCAATCGGTCATGGTTAGGGTAAATAGAAAGGGTTCTTGTAAAGATTGTGGCCGCTGTGCTGGCTATATATCTGCGGATACTGAATCGATAGTTGTAGAAGCAGTAAAAGTAGGAAATCTTAAGATTGGCGATACTGTTAAACTAGAACTTCCAGACACTCATGTTTTGCGCCTTTCATTTTTGGTTTATATGCTACCTTTGCTGTTTTGCGGTGTAGGATATGCGATAGGGTGGCTGTTAGGCCAACTGGTGGGAAGTGCATTAATTTGGGCTAGAACGTTGGCGGTCGGCAGTCCAATGGCTTATTTCTTTTGGCTCAAACAATATGATGCTTTAAGTTTAAAATCCGGAAAATATAAACCAGTAGCAAGATCTGTTGAAACTAGTTGATTTTCAAGTATGATTTGAATCAGTGATGGCCTGGGATTTGTTGGGTTTGACTTTAGGCATGTAACCTTCATCTGATAGTGCATTTACCAAAGATTGATAGGAATTTTTGTTTACCACAAGGTACTGTGGCCCTATTTTTTTCTCAATGAAAGTTTCAATTTTAGGAGACAGCATAAGTTCTTCGGCAAGATCTTCAGTATCACATTTGAGTAAAATAACATTTTCAAATTCTATTCGCCCATAAGAGGTACCCCATTGAATAATAGAGTAACTCACATTTTGCGGTAGCGGAGTTTTTGAGTGCTTCTTAAGTAGGTTTTCAATTGTCTGCGGAGTATAGCCATGGAGCAGGGCATGGTACACAGAATCTCGCGATAATTTGTAGACCATCATTTGGTCAACTTTTGTTATTTGGGCAAATGCATCTATTGACCATAAAATTCTTGGCTCAATGGTACACGGGACAAGCGCTTCGAAATTAGATTGTACATAAATTTCAGTATCAAACTTTTCATCGGACAAAGGTGTGCCGGTGAAAAGCGATCTTCCTGTTTTAGTTACTCTAACCAAAATGTCATTTCTGAACAAAGAGACTTCAATACCCCCCAAATATTCCAAAACGTCAATCAAATTTTTCTCTACTCTCAAACTTAACCCATGAGATGAATGACTTGTTGATAGCACTTTCATTTCATCAAGTAGGGAAGAAATTGATATTATCGTACCTTCAGATGAGTTAGCAATTATCCAAAATATGGTTTGCAAATCCGAATCCTGAGATATGAAAGTACGCAGCCAGTATTTATATAGATCTTTGCGCCATTCGGAATACGAAGCGCCAAGCCATTTTTTCGATTCAGCCCTAAGTTTCAAAACATTATCCTTTTCCTCATACAAACTATTGGATTTTGCAAAATATAAAAGGAATGCAAGTCTTGGTGGATATCTCACAGGGAAAAAGGATTGGCCTAGGGTAAGCTCGTCTTCTTCTATAATCACGGCTAAATCCTCTTGAGATTTTTTGAATATCGTGCCGGCTTGAGTGACTTTTACCTCGTTTTTACGTATATACGATAAAAGAAGGCATATATGCCGAAGCGGTGCGGCAAAATCGTGTTTATATCGAGGAGTAAAACGCTCAGGGTCGATGCTGGCATTTTGGAAGATGTCAGTTAGAAAAAAGTCTGCAAGTATGCTCCGCAAATCTTTCGGAACGAAGTATACTTGTCTGTAACCCTCCCGTCTGGTAAAAGTGAGTCCTCTGGTTATAAGATTTTCTATGACCTTAAATCCGTTTCGGCGCCACTTCCTAGACAATTGGTTAAGTTTCTGGTGGCATTGTTCTATAATTACACCTGTTCCCCCGCCAGCAATGGTTATCATACGCAGTGCTAAAATTTCTTCTTCGTTCAACCCTTTCATGGCAACCAATGCGTTTGCAGGAATAAGGAGATGAGCAGAGAGCAAATCAGATACTCTTGACTTGTGATTAGCGTTTGTTAACGTCATACTATCTGACTGAACAATTCCATAAAAGTGTGCTATGGAATTAAGACGTTCAACGGGTAAGTCTGCAAGAGCTTCTTTTAGATTCATTCCCTGATTCCCCTTTCCAGTTGGTTAAGAAAATTTTGGCTTTCCCAAATCGTATATTTATAACCTTGTTCGGTCAAAAAAAGTTGTCTTTTTTGGCTAAATTCTTGATCTTTCGTGTTTCGGGTAACTATAGTGTAAAAAGTTGCGCATTCGCCCAAAGGCTTGGGGCGAAGAATTCTTCCAAGGCGCTGTGCTTCTTCTTGGCGAGATCCAAAAGTGCCGGAGACTTGTATAGCTATATTGGCGTCGGGAAGATCTATCGCAAAATTCGCTACTTTGGATACTACCAAAACTTTAATAAGACCTTTTCTGAATTTGGCGTATAGTTCTTGGCGGGTCTTATTAGGGGTTTGGCCGTATATCATAGGTGCACCAAGCATTTCAGATATGTAATTTAGTTGTTCAATATATTGTCCTAGCACCAGGATTTGATCATCAGAGTGCCGTTTAACGATTTCTGCAACAATAGGATATTTTTCTGCGCTGGTTGCGGCAATTCTGTATTTATCCCTTTCTCCCGCTGTATGGTAGTCCATTCGGCTTTCCTGCGACAGTTCAACTCTAATTTCGTGACATTGGGCAGCTGCGATCCAATTTTGTGCTTCTAACTCCTTCCAAGGTTTATCAAATTTTTTTGGTCCTATCAGACTAAACACATCGTCTTCACGTCCGTCTTCCCTAACCAACGTAGCTGTGAGACCCAACCTTCTCCTAGCTTGCAAGTCGGCGGTGATCCTGAATACCGGAGCCGGTAAAAGATGTACCTCATCGTAGATTATAAGTCCCCAGTTTCTTTCATTGAATAAAGTGAAGTGAGGATAAATTTCTTCAACAGTACCTCTTTTTCTGTACGTAAGAATTTGATATGTGGTAACGGTTACGGGACCAACATCCTTTTTCTCGCCACTATATTCTTTTACCATATCATCTGTAAGATCGGTTTTATCAAGAAGTTCAGCTATCCATTGTCTAAGCGCTATAACATTTGTAGTGAGAATCAAAGTTTGGGCTCCTATAAGTTCCATGACTCCCATGCCGACGATGGTTTTGCCAGCTCCGCATGGCAGTACAATTACGCCACTGCCACCCCTAACGCTACCTTTTGCCCAGAAAGAATCGCGAGCTGCTCTTTGGTATTGTCGAAGACCAAAAGGTGTTCCATCAGCTGTGTTTTTGCGTAAAGACATTTCAATTGGATCCCCGCGAGTATATCCTGCAAGATCTTCACATGGATAGCCCATTTTTATGAGAATTTGCTTAACTAATCCCCGGGTATGTGGTTTTATAATTAATGAATCTTTTCCTGTTACCTTTTCAATGTGAGGGAGCATTTTATCAGACCGTCTTATTTCCTCCATAATGAATTCATCAGAGGAAGTAAGCAAGAATCTATCGTTTTCGCGTGTGAGTTTGATGATCCCGAACTTTTTCATTGTATCGTAGATATGGACTATAATATTTTCAGGTAATGGATATCTTGAATATTGATTGAGACCTTCAATTACTTCTTCGGGTGTAAAGCCGCAAGAAGCGGCATTCCATAGTGATAATACAGATAACTTGTATGTGTGAATATATTCGGGGCTTTTGACCAAATCAGAAAACCGCATTATCATGTCTCGGGCATCTTCGTAATAAGGATTGTTTACCTCGAGCAATATGGTACCATCGCTTTGGATTGTTGCAGGTAAGTTCCGTTGCAATAACGTGCCTCCTGAATTACAATGTTTTTGCTTATGGGTATAGTTCCATGGTGTATATTCTACGTCCTCGCCTATTGATCCTTCAAAATTTCAATTTTGAAGTTTTGCCCCACCAGCGGCATATCCGTTATAATCTAGATGTTCCAGTATTCCTGATGGCGGTGCATAGATTTTGGTGAAAGCAAAGTTTTTTGATGATGTACAATCCGTAAAAATCCTTAAAGGACTAAACCAACCTCAAAGACATGCGGTGACCCATAAAGATGGGCCGCTTTTAATACTTGCAGGAGCCGGCAGCGGCAAAACTACTGTTCTTACTAGGCGGGTTGCATATTTGATCGCTCAGGGTGTTGAGCCGTGGTCGATTTTGGCGATTACTTTTACAAACAAAGCGGCTAACGAGCTCAAAAGTCGAATTGAAATGCTTCTTGATTCAAAAGCTAAAGGTGTTTGGGCTATGACTTTCCATGCTGCATGTTTAAGGATTTTGCGTACCGAGTATCCGACAATCGGTAAACCGCATCGTTTTTCTATAATGGACGCTCAAGATCAGTTGCGCATAATGCGTCAGGTATTGAAAGAGATGAATTTGTCAGAAAAACAATACAGTCCTTCAGGGGTTCTAAGGGCGGTATCTAGCGCTAAAGATAAGATGTGGCTACCGGCAGACTTGACCAAAAAAGCTTCATCTTTTTATGAAACAAAAGTAGCTCAGGCTTATGTTTTATATCAAGCTAAACTTGAACAGCTCAACGGCATGGATTTCGACGATTTGCTTATGCAAACTGTTAGTTTGCTAAAAAACCACAAAGAGATACGGGAAAAATATCAAAACAAATTCAGATACATACTTGTAGATGAATATCAAGACACAAATCGGGTTCAATATGAATTGACGAAAATTCTCGCCGCCGGTCATAAAAACTTAGCTGTTGTAGGCGATGATGATCAAAGTATATATAATTTTCGCGGTGCAGATCTACGAAACATATTAGATTTTGAAAAAGATTACCCTCAATGCAAAGTGGTAAAGCTTGAAGAAAACTATCGTTCAACCCAGATAATACTTGACGGGGCGTATCATGTGGTTTCTAAAAACTTTCTTAGGAAGGAAAAACGTTTGTGGACTTCGCGTAAAGGTGGGGAGCCTATAATTGTTTCTGTAACCCAAAATCAGGACGAAGAAGCACAGTTTGTGGCGGAAGAAGTGCTTAAACTATCTGATCGAATGCCTCTTAGTTCCATAACTATACTTTACCGCACCCATGCACAATCAAGAAATCTCGAAGATGCCTTTATGCGTATCGGGATACCGTATGCTATAGTCGGTGGACTTAAGTTTTACGAGCGCAAAGAAATCAAAGATGCTGTTAGTTACCTTCGTTTATTAGTTTATCCAAGAGACTATATTTCGTTGGAGAGAATTATAAATCAACCGCCGCGAGGGCTTGGAGCGGTGAGTTTACGCAAAATAATTGAATATTCTGAGCAAAATAATTTGGACATTATCGATACACTATGTCTAGCATCGCGAATTTCGGGATTAACCTTGCAAAGAAGGCGATCGGCGCAGGAATTGGGAGAGATTCTCAGGGACCTTTCACATGTAGATGATTTTGCGATTCACGACATTATGACGACTATTTTAGAAAGTACAGGATATAAGCATTATATTTCTAACAAACGTACCAGGGAAGATGAGGCAAGGCTTGAAAACCTTCAAGAACTTTTGGTTTCCATGAAGCAATCTGCGGCAAAAGGAGAAACGCTTCATGACTATTTAGAGAATTTAGCGCTCGCAAGCGATCAAGATATGTATGATGAAAAGGCAGATGCTTGCGTAATGATGTCGCTTCATGCGGCTAAGGGGCTGGAATTTGATGTAGTATTTATGGTTGGCATGGAAGAGGGACTTCTTCCTCATGCAAGATCTATAGGAGATGAAGTGCAAATAGAAGAAGAGCGACGCTTATGTTATGTAGGTATGACTCGAGCGAAGCAGATTTTGTATCTTACTTTGGCCGCTTACAGGGAAACATATTACGGGACCTCTTTGACTGGAATTTCGAGATTTGTCAAAGAAATTCCCGAGGATCTAATTGACATGCATACCTTTGCATGGGATGAATTTTAGGAGGGTAAAATGAGCGATACCTTGTCTAAAACTGAGGCAGCTGAACAGATATTAGAACTTAGAAAACTTATAACTGAGCACCAATACCGCTACTATGTTTTAGATGATCCGGTCATAAGCGACGCTGAGTTCGATGGCATGTTCAGAAAACTTCACCAGTTAGAAGAGGAGTTTCCTGAGTTGATTACCTCCGATTCGCCAACAATGCGTGTAGGCGGTAAGGTTTCTTCTTCGTTCAGATCTGTACCTCACATTGGCCCGGTTCTCAGTTTATCTAATGCTTTTGATGAAAATGAACTGAGACGTTTTGATCAACGTGCTAAGCAATTGGCGAACAGTGCAAAAATCGATTATGTAGTTGAACCCAAGATCGACGGTATCTCGGTGATTTTGCGATATGAAGAAGGCAAGTTCGCGTTAGCACTTACCCGGGGCGATGGAATATCCGGAGAGGATATAACGGTTAACATAAAAACTGTACAATCAGTGCCTCTAGGTCTTAGGGATACTCAAAATCAAACACCTGATTTTTTAGAAGTGCGTGGCGAAGTGTTTTTGCCTACTAATGATTTTGAAAAACTAAATGAACGTCGTCAGAAGGAGGGACTTTCGCTTTTCGCAAACCCTCGTAATGCAGCTGCAGGTTCGTTGAGGCAATTAGATCCGAAGGTGTCAGCATCTAGACCTTTAGTAGCTTTGTTTTATGAACTTAGAGATATAAAAGGTACGCATTGGCAGATACCCGACAACGAAACAGGCTGTTTGGAACTTTTAAAGAAATTGGGTTTTCCCGTGCCCAAATATGAGTATTGCAGCAGCTTGGACAAGGTCATATCTGTAATTCACCAGTGGCAGCGAAATAAAAACATATTTTCGTATGATATAGATGGTATTGTGGTAAAAATCCAAGATCGTATTCTCGGCAAAAAGCTCGGTGCCACGGGGCATTCTCCGCGATCCCAAATAGCGTATAAGTTTCCATCTGAACAAGTTCAAACTAAAGTGAAAGATATATTGGCTCAGGTTGGTCGAACCGGCGTAGTTACCCCTGTGGCAGTTTTGGAACCGGTTACCGTTTCAGGCTCCGTGGTTGCCCGCGCAAATTTACATAATGAAGATTTAATTAAACAAAAAGATATTCGAATAGGAGACATCGTGATAGTGCGAAAGGCCGGTGAGATTATACCGGAAATAGTAGAAGTGGTAAGGGAAAAACGTACAGGAGATGAAAAGGTATTTCACATGCCTGAATTTTGTCCGTCATGTAGCTCTCCAGTGATGAAATTTCCAGATGAGATCGCGCATAGATGTATAAACCTTTCGTGTCCCGCTCAAGTCAAGGAAAGACTGATTCATTTTTGCTCCAGAGATGCTATGGATATAAGAGGGTTAGGACCATCTATTATCGAATCTCTTTTACAAACCGGGCTTGTTGCCGATGCTGGTGATTTATATGCTTTAAAGACGAATGAGGTAGCTTCGCTTCCAAGAATGGGCCAAAAATCGGCAGAAAATCTTATGTATAGTATAGAATCGTCTAAAAAGCGCCCTCTCGCTAAGCTTATTTATGCTTTTGGTATCAGAAATGTGGGATTGCATACAGCAGATCTTATTAGCCAAAAGCTGAAAACATTAGACCGGATAATGGACGCGAATGAAGAAAGTTTGATGTCAATCAAAGAGATAGGGCCCGGGATAGCAAAAGCGGTAGTTGCCTTCTTTGAAACAGATTCTGCAAAAGAAATTATACGTAAGCTCAAAATCGCTGGCGTGGAGGCTGTTGTCGCAGGTGCATCTAATGAATCCCGAGACGCGTTTTTATCAGGCAAAACATTCGTGATTACCGGAACTTTGAAAAAATTTACCCGCCGCGAAATCAGTGAGTTTATCTTGAAATCGGGCGGTAAAATATCATCTTCTGTATCAAGAAATACGTTTGCCTTGGTAGTCGGTAGTTCACCGGGTTCGAAATTGAAAAGAGCGATGGAATTAGGGGTTCAAGTGTTCACGGAAGCGGAATTTTTAAATTTAGTTGAGGAATGGAGCAGTGAAATTGAAAATTGATTTGAAGCAAATAGCAGATCTAGCCGGAATTGCTTTAAATGAGGACGAAGAAAGCATTATATCTGCCGAATTCGAAACTGTTTTAACTCGCATGAAAAGTTTGTTAGACGTTAACGTAGAAAATATTCCTCCTACCTTTACTTTGGGAGATGCCGATCGCTTACGCTTGGCAAAGGATACTCCTCACCAAAGTCTTCCCCGCGAAGTTGTGATGGAATATGCCCCTTCAATTGATAACGGATATTTTAAAGTACCAAGGGAATCTCAAAGTGTTTAGGCAAAGAGGTGTCATATAGTGGAAATACAAGATATGCGAACGAAACATATTTTGGAAAAAATTTCGTCAAGGGAAATTTCCGCGACTGAAGTATTAGATATTTATCTGAAAAGGATAGATGATATAGATTCAGAGATCAACGCTTTTGTGCAGGTACTAGAATCGTCTGCGCGAGCGGATGCACGAGAACTTGATTCGCTGCTTGAAAAAGGGGAAAACCCGGGCATTTTGGCGGGCTTGCCCATTGCGATAAAAGACAATATATGCGTAGAAGGAGCCGGATGTACTTGCGGTTCTGCGATGATGGAAAACTGGATGTCCCCATATGACGCCACAGTTATCAAAAGGCTACGCAAGCATGGCGCAATTATAATCGGGAAAACAAATATGGACGAGTTTGCTATGGGTTCTTCTACCGAAACATCAGCCTACGGTTCTACAGCCAACCCATGGGATTTAAGTCGGGTGCCCGGGGGTTCCAGCGGTGGCTCCGCCGCAGCTGTTGCAGCCGGAATGGCCCCTTTAGCGCTTGGAACGGATACCGGAGGTTCAATTAGGCAGCCCGCAAGTTTTACTGGTATTTGTGGAGTGAAGCCTAGTTATGGTTTGGTGTCAAGATTTGGAGTTGCTGCATATGCTTCATCGTTAGATACTGTGGGACCCATGACCGAAACAGTATGGGATTGCGCGCTAGTTTTAGAAGCTATAGCTGGAAATGATAATCTTGATGCTACTTCTTCTTCCAGGGAGTCCGTATCTTATACAAAAAACCTTGACAAAAATGTTGAAACGCTACGGGTAGGTTACCCCAAAGAACTTCTAGAAGGTGTGAGTGTTTCAGTAAAAGATAAGTTCATCCAATCCTTAAAGGTTATGGAAGACATGGGCATGGTAGTTGAAGAAATTAGCATACCTTCAATAATCTATGCAGGTGATGTTTATTATATTATTGCTACCGCTGAGGGTGCTTCTAATCTATCAAGATTTGATGGAGTGAGATTTGGCAAAAGAGCATCTGCCAACTCGCTTGACACCATGTATACACGATCTCGCACCCATGGCTTCGGCAAAGAAGCGATTAAAAGGATACTTTTCGGCACTTTAATCTTAGGTTCTGGGTACAAAGAGCGGTATTATATGAGAGCCGCTCGGATCAGAACGCTTATAAAGCGTGAGTTTGAAAATATTTTTGAGAGATTCGATTTGATTGTATCACCTGCTTCACCCGAAGTAGCATTCAAAATAGGGGGAAAGCAACAAGAGCCTTTGAGTGTGCATATCGGAGATCTTTTGACCCTGCCGGTTAATCTTGCTAACTTATGTGCGCTTAGCCTGCCCATGGGGCTGGTTGATTTGGATGACACACGTCTTCCTTGTGGTTTGCAAATAATAGGCAAACCTTATGGTGAACAGACGGTACTTAATGTCGGATATTCTTTGGAAGACCAAATCGGGTCGGAGGTTTATCATGAACGCTCGGTGATAAGGCGTAAGCTTAATCCCACTAGGGAGTGTGAGTTGGTTGACTAATCGATATGAAATGATGATTGGACTAGAAGTCCATGTAGAACTTTCAACAAATACAAAGTTGTTTTGCAGATGCTTATCCCGTTTTGGAGATGCAGCTAATACCAACATATGTCCGGTGTGCCTAGGAATGCCGGGAGCATTACCTATCGTCAACGCGGAAGCGGTAAGATTAGCTGTTAGAGCCGGCTTAGCTCTTAATTGTTCAATTAATCTATTTAGCAGATTTGATCGTAAAAACTATTTTTATCCTGATCTTCCCAAAGGGTATCAGATAACCCAATTTTACGAGCCCATAGCCCTATGTGGTTATATTCAATTGGAAAACCCCCAAAAGAAAATTAGAATTAATCGGATTCATATAGAAGAAGATGCGGGTAAATCAATTCATGCAGGTGATGAAATAATTACCGCCGAGTATTCATTAGTTGATTTTAATAGAGCAGGGGTACCGTTGGCTGAGATTGTATCAGAACCTGATATATCTTCGCCGGAAGAAGCTAGGGAATACTTGGAGAAACTGCAAAGTATGCTTAAATTCGCGGGCGTGTCCGATGTGAAAATGGAAGAAGGCTCAATGAGGGTTGATTGTAATATATCTGTAAAGCCCCGAGGTAGTGAAATTTTAGGAACACCCTGTGAAATGAAAAACTTAAGTTCTTTTAGGGCGGTTGTCAGGGCACTTTCTTATGAATTCCAAAGACAGAAACGATTATTGGAGCAAGGTAAACGGGTTATTAGGGAAACACGACATTGGGATGAGGACGAACAAAGGACCAAAGTGTTGCGCACAAAACAAGACAGTGACGATTACAGATATTTTGTTGATGCTGACTTGCCTATGCTTGAACTTAACAGTGAATTCATAGAGCAAATAAGGTCGGAAATGCCCAGACTTCCCGATGAAATTATCTCTTATTATGTCGAGAAGCTAGATTTGCCAAAATACGACGCAGAGGTGCTTACGGCTGACCCTTCGTTATCACAATTTTTTGATAGATGCGTTTCACTTGGCGCTGACCCCAAAACTGCATCCAATTGGATTATGGTAGAACTTTTGGGATATATGAAGTCTGAAAATATTCCATACGAAAACATTCCTTTACGTCCTGAATATCTTGTATCGATGCTTAAACTTATTGATAAAGGTGTAATTAGCGGTAAAATAGCGAAAGATATATTGGTTCTTATGATCGAGACCGACAAAGATCCGCATATTATAGTTAAGGAACAGAACTTGGAGCAAATTTCTGATGACGAAAGTTTGGCATCTGTCGTCGAAAAAGTACTAAGTGCTCATCCTTTAGTTGTTGAGGAGATAAGGGCCGGAAAGGATAAAGCAGTAGGGTTTTTAGTAGGACAGGTTATGAAACTAACTAAAGGAAAAGCTAATCCGACTAAGGTAAACATAATATTGAAGGACAAACTACTATCGTGATTTTATGAGCATAATCTATTTGTAAAGAGAGGAGGAACGGCCATGATCATTGGAAGCGATGATTATAATGCGATTTACGAAGAAATTGCATCTTTGCTAACCGGTTCCCGTGTGTTTTTTTCTGAACCAATGTCAAATCACACATCTTTTCGAATCGGTGGGCCTTGTGACCTCCTCGTCGTTCCCGGTACTCGCGAAGATGCGGTTAAGGCTTGGCAAATATGCAAAAAACTTCAGGTGCCCTGCCATGTAATTGGAAATGGAACCAATCTGTTGGTAAAAGACGGTGGGGTAAGAGGTTGCGTACTAAAAATGGCCTCCGGTTATACCGGAATTGAAAGAAACGGTTACAAAAGTCTAATGATTAGTTCAGGAACCCTTCTTAAGAGCATCGTTAAAGACTGCGTTAGATATCAGTTATCTGGTTTAGAATTTGCGGTTGGTATTCCAGGAAGTATGGGTGGAGCAGTAACGATGAATGCCGGGGCATATGGTGGTGATGTGGCTTCTTTAGTAAATCGGGTTGAAGTAGCTACCGGTGATGGCGAAATAGAATGGATTTATAGTGATGAGGCAGAATTTTCATATAGGCATTCTTTGTTTTTGAGCAGGAAGGATCTTCTTGTTTTAAACATAGAAGTAAATCTTAAGTTAGGCGATAGAGATAAAATTTATAAAGTAATGGAAACACACTTAAGACAAAGGCAAGAAAAACAGCCATTGAATATTCCATCTGCCGGAAGCGCGTTTCGAAGACCTCCAGGCAAATTCGTGGGCTATATGATCGAAAAATTAGGGCTAAAAGGGTTTTCATATGGAGGTGCCGCGGTATCGTCTAAACACGCGGGTTTTATCGTCAATCAAGGTGGAGCTACCGCTAAAGATGTGCTTACTCTTATGGAAATGATAAAAGATAAAGTGCGCGAAAATTTCGATGTTGTTTTGCAGCCAGAGATTATTGTAATAGGAGAAGATTTAGAGCGAGAGAGTGATTGTAAGTTAGAATAAAATGAGTCTATCATGTACAGTTGAGATCACAAACTTTAATCATCGAGGAGAAGGAGTGGGCAAGATTCAGTCGGGGCCTGGTAAAGGCCTTGTTATATTTGTTCCGGAAACTTTGCCCGGCGATTTGGTGAAATGTATTTTAATAGAACGTAAAAAAACATTTGCACGCGGTCGCCTTATAGATGTTTTAGGCTCCGGTCAAGGTCGAGTAGAGCCGCGATGTAAGATATCTTCACAATGCGGTGGATGCACATGGCAGCATGTCGACTATGACCTTCAGCTTCAATGGAAAACTCGATTGGTTAAAGAATCTTTCAGAAGAATTGCCGGAATTTCCGATTGTGCGATTTTACAGTGCATACCTTCACCGAAAGTGTTTGGATATCGCAACAAAGTGCAAATGCCTCTTGGTTTCATCAATGGCCAGGTCGTCGCAGGATTCTACGAAGCTTTTTCTCACAATGTTATCCCTACAGATAATTGTTTGTTAGAACATTCTGCGGTAAGAACGGTTGTCAAAAACCTTTTGCAGCAGGTAAAGAAGCGTAAATATAAGATTTACAATGAAAAAACCGGCCGAGGGCAAATGCGCCATTTGGTTGCAAGAATAGCTCCGGGTACAGGCGAATGCATGGCGGTACCTGTGTCAAATTCTCATCGCCTTCCAGGTGCAGAGCATATGGCACAGGAATTAATGGATTCTATACCTAATCTTAAAAGCGTGGTCTTAAACGTTAATACCAAACGTACAAACGTTGTTATGGGTGACAAAGATCGCTTACTTGCCGGAAACGGATATATCGTCGACATTTTTGGCTCCGATGATGCTGCAGTGGGTCTTGGGCGGTTAAAATTCAAGCTGTCCCCACGATCTTTTTATCAAGTAAACTCTGAACAAGCTGTTAATTTATACAAGATTGCATTAGATTGGGCGAATATCGGGTCGGAAGATGTGGTATATGATATCTATTGCGGTATTGGTACTATCACTCTGTTTGCCGCGCTAAAAGCCTCGTTTGTAGTTGGAGTCGAGGATGTTGATGCTGCGGTTAAAGACGCGCGAAGAAATGCTAGGGATAATGGAATAAGCAATGTTAGATTTGTGTGCGGAAAATCGGAAAGGGTATTGCCTGGTCTGCATCACAAATATCCGCGGCCCGACGTAGTAATACTTGATCCTCCGCGTGGGGGCGCAGACGAAGCAAGTCTAAATGCTATCACCAATCTTAATCCGCGCACAATCGTGTATGTATCATGTAATCCAGCGACGCTCGCTAGAGATTTAAGCTTTTTGAAAGGGCGTAAATGGAAACCGGATAAATGTCAACCGGTGGATATGTTTCCGATGACGCCGCATGTGGAGTGCGTAGTATTGATGTCACGAAGATAGAGGATATAAAAGTCTAAAA
>CAYORX010000007.1:0-76293 GCA_964406505.1 uncultured Eubacteriales bacterium | reverse complement strand
CAATTCCGGACATGATGGTAAGATAAAATCTGAAAGGAAGAGGAGAAATCATGTCCAGAATTAGACGCAGATTTGACGATGACTTTAAGAAAAACGCGGTAAAACTGAGTCACGCAAGTTCCAGAGGAGTTGCGGGTGTAGCAGAAGATCTAGGAGGGAATCCCAGTCTCATTTATCGGTGGCGGAAGACCTTTACAGAACATGGTGATAAGACCAAAGTAGCGGAACAAGAAGACGTCATAAAGAAAATGAAACTTGAACTAACAGAGCTCAAAATGGAGAATGAGATGTTAAAAAAAGCCGCGGCCTACTTTGCGAGGAACGTGAAGTGAAGTATAAATTGATTCACAAAGAATCGGGCTATCCCGCTTTGAAGTGGGCCGAGGTGTTTGAGGTGTCAACCAGTGCTTACTACGATTGGTTGAAAACTAAAGATGAACGGGATAGAAAAGGCCGAGAATACAGAGCAGCCCTAATAGAAATATTTGAAGACAGTGAGGGCACTTGCGGAGTTGATAGGGTATGTGGATGCCTAAGAAACAAGGGTTACACTGCATCTTACGACCGCGTTAAACGGATTATGAATGAGTTGGGGTTAACATCCATCCATCGGCGTCGCCGTCAACGTTCTTTGACTGATGGTAAAAATGCTAAACATCTTGATCTGCCCAATCTAGTCAAAGATCTTAGGATAACAAAGCCGTTTCAGGTTCTGACCAGTGACATTAGCTATATACGAACAAGTGATGGCTTCGATTATCTTTGCTCGATGAGAGATGTTAAGAGCCGTATAGTGCTTGCAGAAAGCATACAGGACAACATGAGGGTTGATTTGGTGGCTGATGCAATTAGAAAAGCGCAGATACGCTGGAATTTGCCTCCAGGCACGATTTTTCACAGCGACCGGGGCAGCCAGTACCTGTCCAAGCAAGTGAAAAGTCTGTTAAAGAAATACGGATTCCTTCAAAGTTTCTCGCGTCCAGGAAAGCCTGGTGACAATGCCTGGAGTGAAAGTCATTTTGCAAATCTCAAGAAGGAAATTGTCCATTGGCGTCCTTTACGAACACGTGAAAAGACGCGGCAAGCGCTCTTCGCATATATGGAAGGTTTTTACAATACACGGCGTGTACAAAAGCGCTTGGGTTATCTAAGTCCATTTCAGTGGCTTGACCGATATTATGCAGGGTTGTTAGGAGTTGTTGCTTAACGAGTGTCCGGAAAAGTGTTGACTTCCCCAATTATAAAAATACGAGTGAGTAATATGAGGTTTCCGTCATGTTAAAGCGATTGTCACTCTTGCATTGTTCGGTACTTTGGATGCTAGTTTCGCCGCTAGAAAGATCGACTACAAGGATTCTTCGCTGAAGTCTACGAACCGACTAGAGATACGACACAAGGCTCCATGCAGAAGCGTCCATAGGGAAAATCGGAAATGTTCGCATATCGGTAGTGATTATTGCCAAACCTTGTCATTCCGTGGTAATATATGGCGAATGTCATTATTTACCAAGGGGTGTTAGTATCAAACTGAGGGAAATTTTAGAACGGGCTTTGTCTCTTCCATCCCAAAGGCAGGTTATACCTATGCCTAGGGGGCTTGCTTGCGACCCTTCGATTGATGAAAGGGCTAAGTCCCTTTATATGCAGCTACAAATGCTAAAACCGCGCTCCATTCGTGAATTTGCCAGTCGTATCGGTGTGCACCGTACGGTAGTAAGTAGGTTGGTTGCCTCTTTGGTTGAAAAGGAATGGATTATCATCAAACACCTAGACAACAGTCAGTTAATGATTCCAACACTTCCAAAGCGAATCCAAAAAACTAAACTTGACTATATTAGAGAATGTATAAGAATGAGTCCAAGGGTCGGCGAGTTTAAAATGAAACTAAGGTTTGAGCAAATCATAGACGTATCGCCGTGGATAGACAATGTCCGCCCCTGGTTTCTCCAATCTTCCATGAGTGGCGAGTTTCTCGAGTATGATCGATATTGTTTTCATGCAAAGATTGCCGGCGAATTCCAAGGCAGGCAACATTTCGAAACTACTTCGGATTTTCCAGACCCAAAAAAGTTGGCGAATACCAAGGCTAGGGACAGCCTTAAAGAGCAACTAAGCCGCAAACACAACGTTATGCTCATTACCATAACATCAGAAGATCTTACGTTGAAAAACATGTTCAAAAAAATCCCCAAATCTGTTCCGATCAAACTCATTGATATGGATGGTATGTATGCAGGCGGTCTAGAAGAGTTATGCTTGCAATATATAGCCTACCACCGTAGGGGAAAAGCACGCGATATGCGTAGGGGAAAGTATAAAAAAACTGCGGATTGACGTTTTGTAATAGATTTATAGAGGATTTCTGTTGCCCACCTGGTTACCAATATGTCGGAATATTCCCTTCCAAAGGAAACCACGCACGGATTGGTACATTAGATATACCATCGGGCCCGGTTTCGCTGGAAAAGCCTATCCTACGGTGGGGAAGTTTTCAATTATTACCCGGGTACTTTTAGATTAATACATATACCTATTGACTGGTGTATCATATGTACCGTTGTTGGTAGCAAGAAAACAACGTTGGTCTAGAATGGTACGCCACATGTACCAACTAATTGCCATAACAACTAAAATACCGGCCGGTTGGTACGTCACCTGTACCGACGAGCCTCGTTTTCCGCCAGAACATCGGCTAGTTGGTACATCATCTGTATCATTTACCCTGGAACGAGGCCGAATCGTCGTCGGATGGTACATCATCTGTACCGACAAAGCATGGTTTCCGCTTAAACACCAGCCGGATGGTACATCACTTGTACCGACAAGCCTCGTTTTCCGCCAGAACATCGGTTAGTTGGTACATCATCTGTATCATTTACCCTGGAACGAGGCCGAATCGTCGTCGGATGGTACATCATCTGTACCGACAAAGCATGGTTTCCGCTTAAACACCTGCCGACAAAGGAATCCAAGAATACATCGACTGTCCGAACTGTTTTCATCACATGAACCAGGCCCTGTTAGTTTCAGTTCTGTGAGTCATTTTCTAAAAGTATACTACGACAGGCCGGAAAATCCTGATTTAGCTAGATTTAGAATTACTACACATGATACGAGATTGTAACTAACGAAACTGAGTTTGAAACGCTAAAAACACATGAAAAGTGGCCCTTTAATGGCCATGCGGGTCTAGGTGATATGATCGTTTTTATTCACAAATTTTACGCGAAAAGCGTTGTTCAGGTGTTAAAAACCCTTCTAGGTATCTTGCTTGAGGATCTAAGCGCATGGGTAGACGATATTATTTATCGAACAAAACACGATGTCTGTTACAATTTTATTTGCGATGCTGCACAGGCGATGCTGCTCAGGCGATGCTGCACAGGCGATGCTGCACAGGTGATGCTGCACAGGTGATGCTGCACAGGTGATGCTGCACAGGCGATGCTGCACAGGCGATGCTGCTCAGGCGATGTTGCACAGGTGATGCTGCACAGGCGATGCTGCACAGGCGATGCTGCACAGGCGATGTTGCACAGGCGATGCTGCATATAGTACTTTTTTATACAAGCGGTGAAACACAAGGTGACATCATCCGTTCATACAGCGACCGTGGAGCTTTTGAGTTGAGAAAAGAAGGTATATAAAAGCACCACATCGGAATTCCCCATGCGACCGTGGAGCCTTTGAGTTGAGAAAAGAAGGCGACGACTTTTTTGTTTTATTGCGTCTTCCACTAATGAGATAGGCAGCGAGGCTAGCTAATAGTGTTTTGGTTATTGCAGTTCACACCTGTTAGCTTTACGATCAATTGTGGTAACCCAAACTTATCAGATCTTAACTTTGTTTTGTAAAAATCGGAACGCTATTTAAGGTTTGCTGCAATTTTAGACATTGTGACATTGTGAAACATAACTAGCTCATCCATCAAAGTAAAAGAGGAGGATGTGAAATGACATATCAACCGCCTTTATCATCTGCATTCAACAATACCCAGAACCGCATATCACATATTTCACCGCAATCCGGAATGTGTTCTTTGTGTGCAGAAGAGTGTGCCGGACTTTGCGAAATTGCTTTAGCTGCCGTGCTTGGAGCACAAACTGTGTATCCCACAACAACAGGGGCTAATCAGATTGCTTCTGAAAAAGACTACCCGATAGATTTTTCGCATTACAATATTAACGGTCGAGTATTTGGCGCATCCGGTGTTAAGGAAAATTATGCTGAAGCTACTATATTTAACGTTTCGCTTTCGCGTTCTTTCGGAAGTATACACCCGGTTAAGATGGAGTTGCCTATAATTCTACCAGCACTTATAAAACTAAATTGGGAAGATTATTTTGCGGGTGCAGCAATGGCAGGTGTGTGCTGTGTAATAGGGGAAGATGCCAAAAGCAAAGATCCAGAGTTAGAAATGACATCGGGTCGTATTACGAGTTTCCCGTGGCTTAAAGAAATAACTAATTCATTTTCTAAATACTATCGAGGTTTTGGCCAAATCATTTTACAGTGTAATGTGGAAGATGATATGGTCCGTCTTCCCGAATACGCTTTGTCTCATGGAGTAGAAGCTATTGAATTTAAGTTCGGCCAAGGCGCAAAGGGAACACAACCGGTAAACAGATTGAGTGGTTTGGACGAAGCGCTAGAGAAACAGGCCTTAGGTGGTCTCATACATCCGGATCCTTCTGATCCCGAGGTACAAAAGGCTTACGAGCAAAACATTTGCCCGAATTTTTATATGTATGGCAGATTGCCGCTGTGGGATGAAGATTTCATGGCGTCAAGGATAGAACAAGTACGAGACATGGGCGCTAAAAATGTGTATTTTAAAATGGCAGGTTTCGACCCTTCGGATTTAGAACGAGTGCTTCGTATGGCTTCAGAATGTAATGTAGATATGGTGACTTTTGATGGGGCAGGCGGCGGTAGTGGATATAGTCCTTGTAAGATGATGAATGAGTGGGGTCTTCCTACTGTATGTATGGAAAATGTAGTAGTAGATATAGCAAAACAACTGAAAGCAGAAGGCAAATACATACCAGCAATATCTATTACCGGTGGGCTGGCATCTGAAGATCAAGTTTATAAGGCTTTGGCTTATGGTGATGGTTTTGTAACCGCCGTCGGGTTATGTAGATCAAGCATGGCAGCAGCCATGAGCGCAAAAACTATCGGTACTATGATAGAAAAAGGAAAAGTCCCAAGATTATTTAAACAATATGGGGATACCGTGGATAGTATTTTCGCAGACTTGCCTGATTTACGTGTGTTGTACGGGACAGATGCCAATAATTTTTCGACGGGTGCGATAGGCGTTTTTTCCTATCTAAACAAAATCGCTTTCGGCTTAAGACATTTTGCAGCGCTTAACCGCAAATTTGATATCGATTTAGTTAATAGAAACGATCTTATTCCCTTGACTTTTGTTGCAAAAAAATTGATTGGGCGATGAAATATATTTCGTTTTCGGGCACAAATGTACTTGACAAACGTGACATTTGATAGTTTAGGATGCCCAGCATTTATTCTTAATCTGCAATTTATGCAATGAATTTTGATCTGGGCATCCTGAAAACGTTATTTAACTACGCCGTAAGACTTGCCCTGGCATAGCTTCCGTGCGTTCTTCGTGAACGATAACGGGCACTCCATTGACGATTACATGTTCAATGCCTACTGGGCGAAGTGTATGTTCGACCATGTTTGATTTATCTATGACCTTATTAGGATCGAATACTACGATATCTGCTATAGCACCTACAACGAGTTGCCCTCTGTTTTCAAAGTTAAAGGTATCTGCGGGAAGAGCGGTGATCTTTTTGATAGCTTCTTCAAGCCCTAGAACCTGCTGTTTGCGCACATATCTCCCTAAATATCGTGGAAAAGTGCCGTGGGTTCTTGGATGAAATGCATTCGGCACACCGTCTGAACCAACCATGACCCAAGGTTGTTTCATAAATTGCCTAATCTCTTTTTCTGATAGCGAATGATACACCATTGCAAATTGACCTTGGGTATTATATATTTCATCGATTATAAATTCACCGATGTTTTGGGAAACTGTAGATGCTGCTTCATTCAAAAAAATGCCGATATGCTTGTTTTGACTAGCCTTAATAATGAAAACATACTCAGGACCGCCTAACTTTGTGATTATTTCGGTCGCATATTCGGCCATTTCCTTGCGAAGGGCGTTATCTTCATATTGTTTTTCAAATGTTTCAAAACCGGTTTTTGAATCGTAATCTTTAACTAACCTAGCTAGCGTGTAGAGCCCGCCTCCTGTAATCGCGTAAGGATATTGATCTGCAGTTATTTTGAGCCCGTCCGCTTGTTCCTGATGTATGCGCTTAATAATTTTACTTGCAATTCCCCAATTGTGCGGCCCTATAATTTTGATATGGGAAATTTGAAGATGGACGTTTGTGGCTTTGGCTATCGTAAACGCTTCTTCGAGCGCCTCTTCGATGCGCTCGCTTTCGCTGCGCATGTGAGTTGCATAAATTCCTTGAAATGGTGCAATCACTTTGACCATTTCAATCAATTCTTCGGTATCTGAATACACACCTGGCTTATAAATAAGGCCTGTAGAAAGCCCGAGTGCTCCTTCTTTCATAGACCTTTTAAGCAACAATTTCATTTGTTTCAATTCGTCCGCGTTTGGCTTGCGATTTTCATCACCTATTATTTCTTTCCTAATAGATCCATGTCCGGCAAACAACGCATAATTGGTACCTAACCCTTGTTCTGAGACTTGTTTGAAGTGTTTTGCCAAGTCTGTCGGTGAAGTACCGCAAACACCGCCGACTTGTGTGGTTACTCCTTGACGTTCCTGTCGGTCGTTCCAAGGTTCATCTAAAATTGCCCAATCTGTGTGACAGTGAGCATCTATAAATCCTGGGCAAACTATCATATTATCCGCATCTATTACGGATGTTGCGCAATCATCCGAAAGTCCGGGTCCTATTGCAGCTATTTTGTTTGTTTTTACGGCAATATCAGCAAGATATCGTGGCTCTCCCGTACCGTCAATTACAGTGCCATTCTTGATCAAAATATCGTATTTGAATTGACTCATTACCTATCCCTCGCCCCCTAAATTGGTTATGCCCGATTTGCATTTAGCGTTAACTCACTTTTAATAATTCAATGTTCAAACCTCGTATCCTTTTTTTATATCACTCCGGTGTCAGCTGGTTAATGCAAGGGATTGGGAATAACTTGAATAAATTTTCAGGAAATAGTGGGATGACAAGATCGGAACAGGAAAATTGGTAATCAAGTGCGAAACGATCGTACAAGATCTTGCAAACAGTATTTTAAGGAGGGACAGAACTTTGCTTGATATCATCATTAAAAACGCGAAAGTGTTGGATGGAACAGGTTCTGTATGGTTTAAAGCGGATGTTGCGATTGAAGACGGATTTATAGTTAAGGTTGGCAAAGTTGAAGACCCGGCGAAACGAACTGTTGATGCAACAGGCAAATACTTGTCTCCAGGATTTATCGACACCCATTCTCATGGAGATCGGCCCTTGGTTAACAATCCAACTGCTAATAGCAAAATAATGCAGGGAGTTACATTAGAGGTTATCGGACAATGCGGTTCATCTGCTGCGCCCATCGTAAAAAAGCATAATAATAAAGATGTTCCGTGGACTGATATGGCGTCTTACATGAAAGTTTTGGAAACCCAAGGTGTGAGCGTAAATGTTGCGCCGATAGTAGGACATGGCACCTTAAGACGACAAGTTATGGGGGAAGCACGTCGGGTTGCTACTGCTGAAGAAGTCGAGCAGATGAAAAACATGTTAGACGATGCTTTGCAACAGGGGGCGTTTGGTTTTTCCACCGGACTTGTCTATGCGCCTGGGAGATTTTCTAAAACTCAAGAGATAATAGAACTTGCGAAAGTCGTTGCGAAAAATCGTGGTATTTATTTTACTCACATACGTGATGAAAGCGCAAAGCTCTTAGAAGCGCTTGTCGAAGCTATTGAAATCGGAAAACAAGCTCAGGTGCCCGTACAAATCTCGCATTTTAAAGCTATGCGTGATGTTAATTGGAAAAAGGTACCGGAGGCAATTAAAATGATCGAACAGGCACGGGAGGAAGGTTTGGATATTACAGCAGATCAATATCCATATATTGCTTCGTCTACCGGAATGAGTTCGCCTGTTCCACGTTCGGTTTGGGCTGGGGGTGAAGGGTCGGAGCGTTTAGACGATCCGATAGAACGTAATAAGATCCTTAAGCAATTAAAGGCATATAAGTATTGGGACAAAATAGTCATTGCAAACCTTTCTCATGATGAAGATCAGTCGTTTATCGGAAAAAGTATACGAGAAGTTGGTGAGATCAAAAATATTAACCCTGAAGAAGCAGCTTTTGGGCTTCTGGAAAGGAATCGTGGCCGGGTTAGAATCGTTAATTTTGCCATGAGTGAAGATGATGTAAAAACGATTATGAAACGCCCGTGGGTAATGATAGGTTCAGACGGCAGCGGTCTTAATGCAGATGAGGCAATAGGGCAACCCCATCCTAGGGCTTATGGAACTTTCGTAAGAATCTTAGGGCGATACGTTAGGGAGCAGAAAGTTTTGCGATTAGAAGAGGCAGTAAGGAAAATGACATCGTTGCCTGCAATGAGGTTGGGCCTCCAAGATCGTGGGCTTATTAAGCAGGGTATGAGGGCTGACTTGGTACTATTTGATCGAGATACAGTCGTTGACAACGCTACATTTACCGCTCCGCATCAATACGCGTCTGGAATCCTTAACGTTATCGTAAATGGTGTTTTCGTCGTAGAAAATGGGACCCATAATGGAACTCGTCCAGGTATGGTGTTAAGGCATGATAAATAGCTCCAAAGTTTATAAATGCCGAGCTATGATCCTGGCATTTTGTGAACTGGTAATTTAAGGCGCTATACATCTTGGGATGGGCGTGATAGCTATGAATAGATAATAAATTCGAAATCTAAGCAATTTTTGGTTAAATAAATTAAGATGTCAAAGGTAAATTCATAGTTAATTTAGAATATAAGAACAAATATCTATACTTTTAATGGGTTAAAAAGCATTCATAATATGTGAGGGGATAACATTGAGTGATAACTCTACGAAGAAGAAAAAATTAGATCTAGAACATAAACGTATGAAAATCATCGAGGAGATCGATTCTTTGAGGTCCCTTGTACAGGATATCGCTGAATCTTTGTACAATAAACCTGAACTTGGGCTTGAGGAGGTATATGCATCTTCGAAACTTTCCGAAATTCTTGAGTCAAAAGGATTTGACGTAGAGCGGGAGATAGCTGGCATGCCTACTGCGTTTAAAGCCCAAAGCGGAACACAAAGACCGAGCATCGCTTTTCTTGCTGAATACGATGCTTTGCCCGTAATTGGTCATGGTTGTGGGCACAATCTTATCGCTTCTTGTGCGGTTGCAGCCGGTATAGCCGTAAACAAAGTATTTCCGCCCGAAGAAATACAAGGATCGTGGATAGTTTTGGGAACACCCGCCGAGGAGACTATCGGCGGTAAAGTTGTAATGGCCGAGGCGGGAGTGTTTTCTGACATGGATGCGGCTTTTATTGCGCATCCAGGCCAAACTAATCATCTAGGTGGTTCTTCTTGGGCATCCCATCCCTTACAAATCACTTTTTTGGGTAGATCAGCTCACGCAGGAGCTAATCCCGGATCAGGTATTAATGCATTAGATGCTTGCGTTTCCGCATATACTCAAATAAGAACGATGAGAAATCATTTGCGCGATGATGTACGTCTTGCAGGTATTATAACTCATGGTGGTGACGCGCCAAATGTAGTGCCTGATAAAGCAGTTGTTAGATTCACTGTGAGATCTCGGAACTCACATTATCTTGAGGAGACTGTCCTGCCCAAAGTTAAGCAATGTGCAGAAGGTGCGGCATCATCCGTAGGTGCGAGCGTAAAATTCAAACATTATGAACCGCTTTTCAAAGAAACTTTAGAGCACCCTGTCCTAAAAGAGCTAGCCCGGAAATATTTCAAATTTCTCGGTCACGAAATCATACCTGACAAACGAAAGTCAGGTGGGGGCGTAACCGATGTAGGTGCTGTAACTTGGGAAATTCCTTGCATACAAATCGGATTTGGTATGACGAAAGCTCGGGGACATTCAAGGGAGATGGCAGATGATACGATAACCGTGGAAGGTATTGACGCAACTTTGCTTGCGGCTAAAGTGTTGGCCTTGAGCGCTGTTGATCTAATGTTTGAACCGGATTTGTTGCAAAAAGCAAATAAACATCTTGAAAATGCGCGTTTACAGTCTAAACCTGAATAAACAGCTTGTAGTTTTAATAATTAAGTATTGTGAAGGGTTATGATTTAAAATTTATAGGGTTTGGGCATCGTCCTTTACAAGAGAAGTTATAAGACCTGTTTAGCAGGCATTCTTCAATGATGGTAGAATCCCAGGAATTTATTCGTGGGGACTATGTCAAGGGTGTACTACCATGAGTTGTGTATGGTCATTTTGATAAAAAAGGGGGGAAAAAGACACCGGTTCCACAGAAATTTTAGGAGGTGTATTTATGATAGTTGCTGGTAAACAATTCTCATTCATTTCCCTCGTACTTTTATTTTCAATATTTGGTTATTGCATAAACGCAGCTAGGAAGGGAAAATCATTCCAAATTCGAAGATTGCCTGCTCTGGACGCTGTTGAAGAAGCAGTCGGGAGAGCAACTGAAATGGGTCGCCCTGTCCATTTCAGCCCCGGCATTGTGGCTCTTACCCATGAAAGATCACCGCAGACTCTGGCAGGGCTATCGGTTTTGTCGTATGTGGCTAAGTTGTGCGCTAGGTACGATACTGGTCTTATCACTACCATAATGTTGCCTGATGTGTATGTTGTAGCAGAAGATGTTGTGAAACAAAGTTTTCTTGCCGAAGGAAAAGCAGACCATTACCAACCCGATATGGTTCAATTTATCGGTGCTGAACAGTTTGCTTATGCCGCTGCCGCGGTGGGGATTATGTACCGCGAAAAGGTAGCGGCGAACATCATGATCGGTTCTTGGCTGGCTGAGGCATTGCTTTTGACAGAAGCCGGGGCTCAGTCTGGTGGTATACAGGTAACTGGTTCAGCCACAGTAGCTCAGCTTCCATTTTTGGTTGTAGCTTCAGACTATTGTTTGATAGGTGAAGAAATATATGCTGCTAGCGCTTATCTATCCGGCAATCCGGTTGAGTTGGCCGTTGTGATGGGCCAAGATCTCGCTAAAGTGCTTGTAATTGGAATAATGGCTTTGGGAGCCGTGTTTTTAGTTTTCGGTAGCGAGGCAATTGTCAACTTGATGAATATGTAAATTTTAGAGAAGCACGGAGGTGAGGTTGATTTGAAAACTACTTTGCCAGTCATAATAATGACAGTAATTGCGTTGATTATGATATTAGACTTTTTTGTAGCAAGCGTTCCGGCAGTTGCCTGGATAAGCCAGGTAGCTATAGTGATGAGATCTTGGGGTATTATCATCTCTGCGTTTGCTATGGGGCTTGGGGCGGTAAACCTTATACGTAGGCACTCTGGTACGATTGTAAAGCGAGATAAAGACTCATTTTATAGCATACTTTTGGTTGGCTCGATGATAATTATGATAATTTTTGGTATTGCGTTTGGACCTTCAAGCGATGCCTACGACTTTTTATACTCTAATATTATGTCGCCCGCTTCAGCCACCATGTATTCTACCATTGCCTTCTATATCGTCACTGCTGCTTATAGATCGTTTTCAGCTAAAGGGGTTGAAGGGTGGCTACTTTTAACAACTGCCATAATCGTTATGTTGGGTAAGGCACCTATCGGTAGCATTATTTCAGATTTTTTTCCTGTAGCCAGTGATTGGATACAAGAAGTTCCAAACACTGCTGGTATGAGGGCTATCATGATGGGAGCTGCTCTCGGAGTAGTATCAACAGCTATGAAGATGTTTTTAGGCATAGACAAAAGTTATCTTGGACAACGGGATTAGGAGGTGCATACAATGATAGAACGCCTACAGTCAATCCCTAAAACGTGGATGTATGTGATTTTGTTAGTCGTGCTGGCCGGGCCTTTAATTAAGCCTATTGGCATACCGATAAAGATTAGTCGTGATACTCAGAACTCATATAATGTAATAGATGCCCTTGAACCCGGTTCTTCTGTGGTTTTTGGATTCGATTATTCACCAGGCAGCGCGGCGGAAATGGAACCTCAAGCTTTTGCTGTTTTAAAGCATTTGCTTGAAAAGGACGTGAAGGTAATTGGACTTTCATTCTTTCAATATGGGCCTTTAATGGCTGAAAAAGCTTTTGAACTTACTGGATGGACAGAGCAAAAAGAATACGGAGTAGATTATGTCAATCTTGGTTTCAGGGCCGGAGGGCAAGGTGCAATCGCTGCTTTTGCGTCAGATGTTGTGGGAACGTTTAGCACCGATTATTCTGGGGCTGCCAGTTCATCTTTTCCAATTATGCAAGGCATTAAGGACGCTGGAGATCTAGACATGATTGTCACTATTGCACCGGGATCTCCGGGACCCGAAGATTACGTGCGCCAAGTTTATGGTGCTTATAAAACACCTTTAGTCTGCGGTGTACCAGCCGTTGCCATTACTCAGGTGGCGCCATATGTACATGCTAAACAAGTGTTAGGTACGCTTGGTGGTCTTCCCGGTGCTGCGGAGTATGAGCTATTGTTAGATGATCCGGGCAGTGCAGTAGCTGCAATGGATGCGCAGTCTTTAGCTCACTTGTTGATTATAGTGCTGATTATACTTCGGAACATCGGTGACGCTTTGCAGCAAAAATCAGCTGACGGCCACACAGGAAGGGGTGTGTAGTTGATGAGTTTAAATATTGGTACTTGGATAGCAAGTTTAATTACTATTGCGATACTAAGCCTGGTGTGGAAAGAAAACCCCTTCTATCGCTCGGCGGAACACTTATACGTTGGCATTAGTGCAGGTCATGCGGTTGTAATGGCTTACACCAATGTTAGGGATTCAGCGTTTCAGCCCATAGCAGCCGGAGAAATGGTATGGGTTCTTCCCATGCTACTTGGCGTACTTCTATATGCTAGGTATACCAAAGAAGCCTGGCTTGCTAGATATCCTGTTGCGGTTATGGTAGGAATTGGAACAGGTGTAGCGGTGCGCGGAGCAATCCATGGTGATTTTACCCAGCAAATGGGGGCTACCATTAGAGTTGGCAGCGTTGACGAAGTGTTGCTCTTGTTGTTTGTAATCGCATCGCTAAGTTATTTCTTTTTCTCTAAGGAGCTAAAAGGGCCTATAAGTATCTTGCCTCGCTCAGGTCGAATGGTATTGATGGTGGCATTCGGAGCCGCTTTTGGCACTACCGTTATGGGTCGAATGGCGCTTATGATCGGTAGAATACAGTTTATTCTTGGCGATTGGTTGGGAATTATAAAATAGTACCGCGATTCCAATAAAATCATATTAACAAAACTCGGTTGAGGGTGCAGATAAGTTTAAAAATTTCTTTAAGCACCCTCAATATTTGTGTTTATTTGAATTTATCTAAGTTTGAAAGTTACTCACATTGCGAAAAAACCCAAAATTTTATATAATTTGGATACGGGTAAACGCCGCTTAATATGCGATGATTTGGAATTTTCAAAGCACGGCTCAACACCTAATCGAATTCCTGCCGTTTTTCTTTAATCAAATCCAAAAGGGGATGATACTTTGCTTATTGCTATTGTCGCCAATTTAAATACCTCTAGATTTAGTGGATATGATCGTTATGCCAAATACCAGACCGAATCAACATGTAAAGCCGTATCGAGTGCATTATATGAGTTAGGTTACAGGGTCGAAGTCATTGAAGTTGGCCCTAGGCTTTTATTGGAATTAAAGAAATTATCTCCTGATGCAATATTCAACTTAGCCACTAGTTATCACACTAAGAAACAACAAGCTAATGTAGTCGCCATGCTCGAACTCAGCGGTATCCCATTTACAGGCTCAACTTTTACGACCCATGTATTGGGTCTGTTTAAACATTTAGCTAAAATGAATTTTAAAATGCATAAAGTGCCCACACCAAAATTTCAGGTTTTCACCAATATCAATCAGGCGAACAAGATTGAAATGATATCAGAAATTGAGTTTCCGGTTATTGTAAAACCCGACGCGGAAGGCTCTAGTTTAGGAATATCTTCGCAAAGCGTTATTGAGGATCCGGAAGATGTTCGAAAATTGGTAGTGGAACTTTTGAATACTTTTGAACCGCCGGTACTTGTAGAGCAGTTTATTTCTGGGCGGGAGTTTACCGTGGCTGTAGTGGGGTACCCAGAGCCTTGGATTTTACCTGTTCAGGAAATTATGTTTGATGTGGGTCAAATGTTTACTTATGATGCTAAAATACGCGATGAAGTTACTGTCGTTTGCCCTGCCCAAATTCCGCAAAGCCTTAATCAAACTATTAAAGATATTGCAAAAAGAGCTTTTAACTCTATTAGATGTCGGGATATCGCTAGAATCGACATTAGAGTTTGCCAAAATGGACTTCCATATGTTTTAGAAATTAATACCTTGCCAGGGTTAATGCCAAACTACAGCGAGGTGGCTAGAATTGCAGAAAAGGCAGGGCTTCGATATCCAGAGCTCATAGAATTAATACTTAAAGGTGCTTTAAAACGTAGAACGGTAAATTTTTAAAGCAAGTTCGGTCCTCACCTTTCAACGTTAGTAGAATTGGTTTTTATCGCTTTTCATAGATTCCCCAACAAAGATGCATAACTAATACTAGATTGCTTCTGTCTTCTAGGTTAGTTAAGTCAAGGCACTTTATCTTGTGAGGCATAGGTTACTGCATCGGTTTAGTTGAATATATAGCCAACTACCTATATTGAACTGTTTTCAGTAATCCGAGTTATCTTATAATCATGGGCGCATAAATTTGGGAGGGTATTACATGATTGGCGATGGGAAAGATTTATTAGACGAAGGACAAGGACAGTCCATGTTAGATCTAGGGCTTTATGAAAGATGTAAAAAATCTAATCACCGACGTAAAGAATCTGGTTTGTTCAGCCGATGGGATGTGTTGGAATCAGCCCAGGGGCCTAAAGTTGAGATAGAAGGTCGTCAACTTTTAATGCTTGCTTCAAACAACTATCACAATTTTTTATCGAGACCTGAGCCTCGCCAGGCTGCCATCGAAGCCATCAAAAAATATGGTTGTGGAATGGCTGCAGGTCGAACACTATGTGGCACTAATATACTTCACGAACAACTAGAACGACGTTTGGCTGAATTGTCAGGGACTGAAGCAGCACTTTTATATCACTCTTGCTATTCTGCCAATATCGGAACTATTTCCACTCTAGCAGGAGAGGGCGATATAATTTTCAGCGATCAGCTCAACCATGCTAGTATCATCGACGGCTGCCGTATGAGCAAGGCTGATTTAAAGGTTTATCCTCACAATGATATGGCTACGCTAGAACGTATGCTTGAAGAAGAATCGGATTGCAAAGGGCTAAAAATGATCGTGACGGACGGAGTTTTTAGTTTTGATGGCGATATGGTGCCCCTTGATGAGTTGGTAAAAATAGCACGTCGACACTCATCTTTTATCGTTTGTGATGAAGCACATGCTGCAGGAGTTGTAGGTAAAACTGGGCGTGGAACTCCCGAATATTTCGATGTGATTGGACAGGTAGACGTTATTACAGGCACTTTGGGGAAAGCTCTTGGCGGTACGGTAGGCGGGTATGTTGCAGCTAGTCGCGAGGTTATAGATTATCTTATCAATAACGCAAGAATTTTCATATTTACGAACGCGCTGCCCCCTGCCGTGGTAAGCGCGAATATTGCCTCTATTGATCTTTTGAAAACCGATCCTTCATTTATCAAACGACTTCAGTCAAATGCGCAGTTTTTCCGTGAGTCCCTAAAAGGATTCGGTTTTGAAATTTTGGGAGAAGATACTGGCGTAATTCCGATACTTATTCGGGATACTGAGAAAACTATGGAAATGGGGCGTAAACTGTTTGATGAAGGAGTTTTTGCTCCTGGATTTGGTTATCCGGTCACCCCTAAAGGTCAGGCAAGGGTAAGAGTGCAAGTTTCTTCGGAACATACCATGGAGGATATGGAATTTGCGTTATCGCGATTCGAAAAAGTTGGAAAACAACTTGGCATTATCTGATATGTAACGAAAATGTTTAAGGAGGAAGCACTAATGGCCGGTTGGAAAAATACGCTCGATTTGGGTGTAGTCCACTATATGAGTTATTTGGATACTATTGAAGGGAAAGGACCCATAGTAGATAATCTCGAGCAATGCCTAAACGATAGTGATTTTACGGTTATTGATATTACTCATATTGAAGATTTTAACGCTCGCAAACGTGTTGCCGAAATCTTGCGTCATTTTGGTATACGGGTAATATTTTCAGCAATTCCCCCTATGGTTTTTAATGAGTATAACCTTTCAACATTAGATTCGGATTTGCGAAAGAGCGCAGTAAGTCGCGGTAAGGAACTAATTGACGAGGCTCTTTCTTTGGGGGCTGAAACAGTGTTCTTTATTAGCGGTCCTGATCCCGACCCCCAGAAACGTGAGCAGGCGTATTCAGCTTTATATAGTTCCATGAAAAGTTTATGTTCGTATGCACGGACCAAATCTACTCACAAAGAATTAGTTGTTGCACTTGAGCCGGCAGATAGAGCCGTACAGCACAAACAACTATTGGGACCTTTTTCTGAAACTTCAGTATTCGCAAAAGAAGTTCGCCGCGATTACGATAATTTTGGCTTAGTCGTCGACCAATCTCATATTCAGCAGCTTAACGAACAGCCGGAAAGTGTTTTTACGCAATGCGCCGGGTTTGTATGTCACATTCATTTGGCAAATGCAGTGGTTGATGATTCTACGCATCCGCTTTATGGTGATCAGCATCCGCCTTTTGGAATTCCTGGCAGCAGAGTAAGCGTACTGGATCTTAGTCGATTTATTCAAACCGCATTAAATCATACGCTTTGGGATGGCAATAGGCGCCCTAGCATGTCACTTGAGGTAAAGCCGCGGTCGGAGGAAAATCCTTGGGATGTGATTACTAAAGCGAAGATAGATTTCATAAATGCATGGGATATGTATCGTACAAGATCATCTAATGGAAATCAATTCGAGAAGAGGTAAACATATGATGCGATCATTTTTTACTCCGAAAAGTGTAGCGATTGTTGGTGCGTCTGTTGATCCTGGTAAGGCGGGGCATCAGATTTTGCTTAATCTTAAAAGATTGGGATTTACGGGCGAAATATATCCCATAAATCCTAAAGAAACTCAAATATTAGATTTAAAATGCTATCCAAATCTTTTAGACATACCGGAAGAAGTTGAACTTATGATAGTGGTAATACCTGCCCCTTTAGTGCCTTCTGTGTTTGAACAGGCCAGAAAACGCGGCGACGTGAGAGCGTCTATAGTCGTTTCCGCCGGTTTTTCTGAGACAGGTGATCCCGACCGGATTGAGCTTGAAAACCGTATAAAGTGGATTTCGGATGAGGCCGGTATTAGGATATTAGGTCCGAATTGTGTTGGCATAATGAATACAGGAATGAATTTGGATACTAGTTTTGCACCAGGCGTAAAGCAAACGCCGGGTGGAATGAGCATTATGACTCAAAGTGGGTCTTTGGGTGCATCTATTTTGATGTTTGACGGTGATCAACCTGTGCCGTTGGGGTTTAGCAAGTTTGCCCATGTCGGTAATATGTGCGACGTGGACATGCTCGAGATTTTAAAATATTATCGAACAGATTCGAGTACTAAAGTAATAGGTGTATACATGGAAGGATTCGCTAACGCCCGCGAATTTATGGAAACAGCTAAGACGATAGCGGAGGATAAACCTGTCGTAGTGCTCAAGGTGGGTAAAACAAATCTTGGAGCCAGTGCAGCTTTTTCGCATACCGGGTCGTTAGCAGGCAGCGACGACGTATACGACGGTGCTTTTGAACAAAGCGGTATAGTAAGAGTTGACACGATAGAAGAACTGCTCGATACAGCAAGAGCCTTAGGTATGCAGTCGTTGCCCAAAGGCAATCGTATTTGTATTTTGACTGAGGCGGGCGGCATGGGGATTACTGCTATGGATGCATTACTCGAGATGAATGAATGTGAGCTATCTGATTTGTCGCTAGGTACTGTGAAACGACTCAAGGAAATTCTGCCTCCTATGGCTACCATCAATCAGCCTAAAGGCTACATTGACATGACTGCGGCTGGTGACGAAGAGCAACATGGATTAGCTTTGGAAACCGTGTTGATGGATCCTAATGTCGACGGGGTTGTGCTTTTAAGTGTTCCCCCAACTTTTCTGTCTCCCGTTAAACTTGCTCAGGAAATCCATAAAGCGGCGAGCGGAATAAACAAACCGGTGCTTTCATGTATTATGGCCGGCGATTGGGTCAAGGAAGCGCGACGTTTTCTTGAGGCACGTAACTATCCCACGTTCGATATGCCCGACAGAGCATCTAGAGCCATGAGCAACATGGTAAAAAGATTTAGGCTACTAAAATCACTTGGCGATGACTCCCAAAAAAGGCTTGCTAGAACAGTCGACAGTGACACTGTGTCAGATATTTTGCGGCGTGCTGTAAAGCGAGGTGCTACTGAAGTAACAGCACGGCAATTACTTGGATTTTATAGGCTAGACGTTGGACCTTATGCATTGGTGCAAACTCTAGACGAAGCTAAAGAGGCAGCAAGAAATTTGGGGTATCCTTTGGTTGCAAAAATCGTATCGCCGCAAATAGTGCATAAAACAGATGTGGGCGGTGTGGTGTTAAATATCGCAGATGATTTTGAACTAGCGCAAGCTATTAATAAAATACGAAAGTCAGTAAATCAAAAAGCGCCTGAGGCGACTATTGATGGGTATTTGCTAGCGCCGCATGCTAAATCAGGGCCTGAGGTTATAGTGGGGGCCGTAAAAGATGTACAAATGGGCCCTATGGTCATGTTTGGCATGGGTGGTGTATTTGTAGAGGTTTTTTCTGACATGGTATTTAAAATGGCGCCTATTTCAAAGGAAACAGCTATAAACATGATCAAATCTATAAAAGCATCTAAGATTTTTCAAGGATACAGGGGTTCTGAGCCCCTTGATATCGACGCATTGGCGGAATGTATCGTAAAGATGTCGGAGATCATAGCGTTAAATCCAGAAGTTACAGATATTGAACTTAACCCTGTACGCGTTTATCCAACTGGGATTGGCGTGCTAGATGCTAGACTTAAAGTGTCTGATACTAACTAAAAGAATTAAAGAAGCGGATTCAACATTTCTTAGCAAGATGTTAACCGCTTCTTTTTATTTGACTGATTGCGCTCACAAATTATTTATAATGTTATCAGGTCTGTGTCCGTTAAGCACCGATGTGCAAGCTTTTAGCGTAATCATATCCATCGCTTGAATAGTATCAACGGTGTATGCAGCTACATGTGGCATTGCAATTACATTTTCAAGGCTTAACAAAGGATCGTCGTGTGGTGGTTCACTGTGGTATACATCTAGCCCGGCCCCTGCGAGATGTTTATCTCTTAAAGCTTCAAATAACGCTTGGGTGTCTATGATAGGAGCCCGGGCACAATTTATCAAAAAGGATCCTTGTTTCATTAGTGAAATTTCTTTATGGCCAATCATTCCTTTAGTTTCCTTGGTTAAAGGGGTATGAATTGTAACGTAATCGGATGTGGACAATAACTCATTCAAAGGTATGTATTCGACTTCGTGTCGTTTGGCAAAGGCTGTATCTTTGTTAAGATCAAAGGCTTTGATGTGTAACCCGAAAGTTTTCGCTCTTACCGCCACTGCCTTTCCGATTTTACCCATACCAATAATCCCCAAATTCTTTCCCCATAGATCAAACGCTAAGGGCCGTTCCCATTTACCGGATTTGGTAGCTATGCTCAGTTCGATTATTCGCCTTGTAAGCGCTAAAAGCAGCGCGATTGTTAAATCAGCCACAGCTCGTTCTTCATTGGCACCTTTGTGGGTTGTACAAACATATACTCCGCGGCGAGTCGCAGTTTCTAAATCGATAGAGTCATATCCTATGCCGTGCCGAGAAATTATCTTTAATTGCGGCGAAGACTCGATAACATATTTTGAAAAAGCGTCAAATCCTGAGTAAGATATTACTGCTTCATAATCTGCAATTAATTCGATTAATTCATTTTCATTTGTAATCGGTTCTGTTTTGTTAAGCCATATGAGATCGCATTTTTCTTGACTTAAATGAAGTTTGATCAAATCTAGAGAGTGTTTACCAAAGTTTTGCGAGGTGCAAACTATTCTTTTCACATGAAATCCCCTTGTAAAAGTATATCATTTTAAGATGCGGTATACCGAAAGGCGGTAACGATATACCGCATCTAATTTCCGGCCTAATCTACCAAAGTTTTCGTGGGCAGCCTTGAGATAAAATTTCGTAACCGTTTTCTGTAACGCGAACCATGTCTTCAACAACTGCAGTTCCCAAGCCAGTTTCCACTAACATAGGCTCAAGCGCAAACACCATATTTTTCTCTAAGATATCGTCAGTACCTACTGCGAATTTCGGAAGTTCAGCTTTGTTAGTTCCGATGCCATGTCCAAAGCCTTTTGCATAATACATGTGTCCCAAATTATTCTTGTTGGCAACTTTTTTTGCGATATCCATTAGCTTTTTAATAGGTACGCCTGCCTTAATCTGGCTTAGTACTTCGTCGGACATGGCTAGTGCCGTATCCAGCATGTGACGGATCTCAGGAGTTGGATCTCCTACGTAAAAGCCCCTTGCTGCATCTGCGAAATATCCACCGTAAAGCGCTGCAATGTCTAAGCACACCATTTCGTTGGCTTGAATCACTCTGTTTGACGGAAATACGTGTTTAAAACCTGCCCGCGGTCCAGATACGATAGCAAGTGGGCCAGGAATTTCTTCCGCGCCCGCTTTCATCATCGCTTCGTATATAGCGCCCGCCATGTCGTGTTCGGTAATACCGGGTTTTGCTGCTTTGTACCCTGCCAAAAGCCCGGCCCCGGCGATTGAACCAACTTTTCTGAGCATTTCAATTTCAGCGTCGCTTTTAATAGCTTTCATGTGGCCCAAAATGTCATGGGCCGGTGTAAGGGTTAGATTTGGAAATGTAGCTTGTATATCATCATAAAGGATGGCAGGCATTGTTTTTCCTATCAGCGCTGCATTTCCCTTAAGAAGGCCGTAATCTGATAGCACTTTAGTAAGAAGGTTCATCAGGGAGACTTTATGCGTTACAGTACCAGGATGATCTTCTGCGTATGCATTTTCGATCCATGATGTAAACATACATGCATGCATGGGTTCGCCGTGGAAGATGGAGTTAGTTATTAGAGCTGGTTCGGCACTGGATGTTGGTACTATCAATAGACTGTCGCCGCCGATAAAGTTGTCCCAATTTGCTAAATAGCGCAGATCGCCTCTGCTACCTTTGTTGCTGTGAACAATGGCTAAATCGTATCCTTGAGCTGCACAGCGCTCAGATAATGTTTTAACCCTGCTGCGGTATTCTTCAATTGGGAATGGTGCATAAAACCATTCTTTTCGGAATGCCCAATTGTATGGCACTTTGGATTGAAGTTGAGTATTCATCTTTTTCCTCCTTGAATTAATTATTTTTAAAATGACGGTTGGCATTTAAGGTGATCTCGGGCACGGAGTTGCAAGAAAACTAAGACTCCGCCTAGGCATAGTGCCACAATATCCGTTAAAAATCTTGCATCAATTAAAAGTAAACCTGTAATCAACCACAGCACACGTTGGATTTTGCTAATGGGAGCGATGAGATAACCTCCGACGCCGATAGTTGTGGCCAAAACACCTAATGCAGATGTAATTACGACCTGGGCGATTTCTAGACCAGTTCCCTGAAGTAAAAGTGCGGGTTGGAATACAAAGAAAAATGGAAGCACGAAGGCTGAAATACTTAATTTAGTTGCTTCCCATCCAACTTTTAAAGGATGTTCATCGGCGATGGTTGCTGCAGTAAACGAAGCCATGCCCACAGGAGGTGTGATCATTGCCAGTGCTCCAAAATAAAAGATGAACAGGTGAGCGGGCAGTAACCCTACTCTAAGTTCCGTCAATGCGGGTGCCATGGTGCTTGCGCAAAAAATATAAACTACTGATGGAGGAAGTCCCATTCCTAGCACGGTTGCAGCAAGCGCTGTCAGTACTAAAGCAAGCATGAGGTTTCCGCTAGTTAAGGTTAAAATTGCGCTAGATAGCCTAATACCTAAACCGGTGATACCCATTACAACTACCAAGGTTCCTACAGCTACGCACGCCGTACCAGTTAAAAGTATTCCTGACGTAGATTCAAGCATTGCTTTTTTGAAAGAATCCCAACTGAGACGCATGTTGGGACGGAATATTCCACAGATAAGAAGAAATAATGTCGAGACAACCACCGCACGTAAAGGTGTCCACCAAACAATACCTAACACAAGCAATGCAAAAGTGATGATGTAGGGAGCAGCTAATTTAAGCACATCAATAAAAGGTTCAGTTGTAACCGTCTGAGGTTCTAATCCCAATCGATGTGCCTCGCGGTCAATCCGTACGTAAACACTCATAAAATATAAAAAAGCAGGAATCAGTGAAGCTAGCATTACAGTTACGTATGGTACTCCCGTGTATTCTACAATAAGAAACGCTGCTGCTCCGAGAACCGGGGGCATAAACTGGCCACCAGTAGAGGCGCATGTTTCTACTGCAGCGGCGAAAGCGGGTGAATAGCCGGTTTTTGCCATTAAGGGTATCGTGAAATTGCCTGTTGTAGCTACATTTGCGATAGCGCTTCCCGAAAACATTCCAAATGCAGCGCTAGATACTACGGAAATCTTTGCTTCCCCACCGGGTTTCCCTTGCACCAAACGTTTAGCTATCTCTCCTAATACATCCATGCCCCCTACAGCTCTAAAAAGTCCTCCTACAATTAAAAAGGGAAAAACATAATCGAGGATAACCGATGTACCCACACCTAAAAACCCTTGTGTAGTAAGGCACAATGAACAGGCAAGTCGCTGCCATGAAAATCCACGGTGTACAAATAAGGATGGGAAATAGTAACCAAACCTAGCGTAAAGCAAAAATGCACCGCAGATGATAAGAAATGCCCATCCGGCCGTTCGGCGGGTAGCTTCTAGTACGAGAACACAGCCGGTTAAGGCGACTATTATATCCAAGTGAGTCCATGCTCCAGTTCGTGCTGCAATTCCGAACCATCCTAAACTTATATAGGTCCATATCGCCAATATTGTTATAGATAATAAAACATCTAAAGCCAACAGCATACGGTTTTTACTATGAGATTTTGAAGTTGGAAACAGCAAAAAAACAAAAGCGAGCACAATGCCTACAAACATTGCTCTGGTTTGTTCTGGGCTCATTAATTGAAAAAGAACAGTGACCAGGGTGACAATAGGAAATGCAAAGGCTGTGGCTGTAACGCTTTGGTGTACCCATTGTGCTGTAATGCCCTTTTCGGTAAGACGTTTTGAGATCATGTTCAATTGATGACCCTCCACATTATGATTAAGTTAGGTTGTTGATAAAGGAGGGATGGGCAGGTTTTATGCCTGCCCATCGCCTGTCTGCGACTGTCATTTGACTATTCCTTGTTCTTGGTAATATTTTTCAGCCCCCGGATGAAAAGGAGCCCCAGCATCTAGGTGGGCGTTGTCAAGGCACATATCGCCTGCAGCCGGATGAGATTTTTGTATCTTCCCTAGATTTTCGAATATGGTTTTGACGAAATCGTAAACGTCTTCTTCTGAAGATTGGTCATTGACGACCATTGCTACGTAAGTGACTAAAGTAGGTATGTCTTCGGGTGTTCCGAACCATGAAGCAGGAATTACACCGCCAAAATACGGTAATTGGCTAGAAACCTTTTCTGTCTCTTCATCAGTGATGGGAATAAAGTATAATTTTCGTGTGGCCATGAAGTCAGAAATAAACGCTGGTCTACCTCCGGCAAATTCTATGGCTATATCTGCAAGCCCATCTCTAAGAGCGTTCATGGCATTTGATTTCCCAAGATATACAGGTTTTATATCTTCAAATTCGATTCCTAGTGCCCGCAGCGAGTCTTGAGCATCAGTAACGCTAGCAGAACCTGCATCACCTACGGTTACGCGTTTACCTTTTATTTGGGATATCGACTTGATATTGGGGTCAGTAGTTACCATGTACATATATCCGGGGAACATGTTAAATGCTGCGCGTACTTCGGTGAATTCATTTTCTTCAAAGGGCTCACGTCCTTCGTACGCTGCAGCTAGCGTTGTAACACTTATTACGCCTGCGAAAACTTCATTGTCTTCAACAAGCCTAAGGTTCTCCACTCCTCCGCCAGTTGCTTCGGCAGTAGCTGTTACTCCAGGAAGTTTATCGGAAAGAACTTCTGCCATGGCTCCACCGATGGGGTAGAAGGTACCGCTTACTCCACTTGTAGCGATGGAGATAAATCTGCTTTTGTTTCCTTGATTACCGGTTGTCGTACAACTTGCGGCCAAACTTGCAAGGAGCATTATGACGAGTATACAACTTCCGAACTTTCGCACTAGTGTTTCCCCCTTGTGATCGACAACTCAAATCACTCTCATTTTTATTTAACGCATTGTTTATGCGATACTTTTTAATTACATGTTGCATAAGTTTCAGCCTTTGTCTTAATTGACAAAAAGAAGTGTAATATTGAGCCAGGATGATGAATCTCGTTAGCATCTTAACCGGCAAATTATATCAGTATGCTGTGGCGTATGCAATCCGGGTAGGGATTGGGTACAATAACTTTATGCTAGCTGATTACCAAGTCTAGAAGGAGGCGTTTCGGTGTTCGAGGTTACTCTTGGCGAACTAATCTCTTCTGGGAGGCTCAAAGCATGTTCGGTGATCGCAGGTGAACAAGGCTTAAACAGACTTGCGAGAGGTGTATTGCGAATTCGCAATCCTTTTACGGTTCACTTGCCTGTTTCGTTTGTGATCGGTGCCGATGAAGATATTTTCGCAGGAAGGCCTGAACACTTACGCTCATTTTTACGTTATTGTAGTAGCTCACGTTGTGCAGGTGTTGCAATAGTTGCCCGAAGCACAGACTCGAATTTAGATGATGCAGTTAGTACCGCAGAACAATTAGGTTTGCCTTTGATCAAAGTGGATCCTGGTCAGGATATATCTGATTGGATTCTTGCTGTGGCAAACGAAATACGAACGGCATCTGCTGAAAAAACTAACGAAGCGCGCCGCATTGAATATCAACTTAGGAACAAGGTTCTTGACGGTGCCGGACTTAATACAATTGCCAAATTAGTGTCTAAACATATGGATAATCCACTGCTTATCGTAGATAGCCACCGCCGCCTCATCGCCGGAGGTTGGCCTGGCGCGACTAAAGATTCTTTGAACATTGCCAATTATTTAAAAGACGCTGTACAAAACAACTTGGTTTTGGATGAAGTAGAAGAAGATATCCATAGGCGTTTGCATGAAACTGCTCCGAAGACCTATAAAGGTAAATCTCGGGTGCGTACTTACCAGAAAACGGTTTTGGTTGGCGGGCGTTCAGTTGGCACAGTAAGAGTTCTTGAGGTGAAATCGGCTCTTGTGTATGGAGATATGCAGTTTTTAGATTATGTTGCATCTCTTGTGGCGTTTCAGATGTTCAAAGAAATATCTATAAACCAGGAACGATTACGTTTGCAAGGCAAATTGGTAGACGATGTGGTTAACGGACGTATTGCGCAAAAATCATTTCAAACTTTGGTAAAAACCGCGGGATGGGAACCACATTCTAAATTTTTGGTTATCGTTTGTGAATTGTCTGATTCAAGAGGGATTCAAGTAAGTGCGGCTATACGGGAACTTCCGGCGCTTCTTGAAGTAGTTTCTAGGGTGTTTTCCTTGGAAAGTCATAAAGTTTTGGCAGGGATAGTGAATAATATGGTTGCAGTTGTGTTCAGCCGCATTTCTAGTGAAAAGGATTTGGATGAACTCTTACTAAAACTTAAGCGGGAGTGTGATGTATCTCTATCTCCAGTGTTAGTATCTATAGGTGCAAGCGATGTATTTGGTGAAGTAGAAGATATTCCGAGCAGATTCTTAGAAGCGTGTCAAGTTTTAGAACTTGGAGGTAAACTTTATGGGCCAGGGAAGTTAAGCTATGTTTCTGATGTAGGAGCGCATCGCTTTTTGTTTGGCATGGGCGAAAAAGAGATGCGTTCGTTGATTACAGCTGAACTTGGGCCGTTAGGTTTAGATGATGACGATGCATGGGATCTTAAAGAAACGCTTTTAGCTTACTTTCGTTGTGATGGTTCGGTAGCTGCGGCAGCGGAAATTTGCAATTTACATCCCAGTACTATCAAATATAGGTTGTCGAAGATTTGGGGCGGACGCCGTCCGAATTATGATGAAAAGGTTGGAGTATATTTGGCACTGTTAGCTGATTGTCTGCTTCGAAAAGGGTTTGCTAAATAATCGTTTGGAATAAGTGACAAAACAAAAATATAGGAGAGAGTATGTCAATGATTGATGACCAAATTAAAAATTTGCTTCGATCTAGAAAAGAATTTATGGGTGAATTTTTAGTAGAAGCGATTGGTTGTTCAACACCTTGTAAGCCTGATTCGGAAAGCCGGGGAGGAGCAAATGTACAACACTTAATTGCTGCCAAACTACAAGACATGGGACTTGTACCTCGAGTATGGATTCCTCCCGTCGGCAGTATTCGCAATAAGTATCAAACAATGGGTTATGATTTGGATTATGAGCGCCGTCCAAATGTGACTGCAGTGTGGCGTGGGACAGGAAAAGGACGATCACTGATAGTGAATTGTCATGCTGACGTGGGTTCCGTAGGTGAACTTCAAGATTGGTCCGGGGATCCTTTTATGGCGAAACGAGTTGGGGATAAGATTTTTGGTCGGGGCGCATGTGATGCTAAAGGCCCCCTAACAGCAGTTTTGTTTGCAATAGAAACGCTAAGAAGCCTCGGTTTTGTACCCGGCGGTAATATTTACTTTCAAAGCGTTGCAGATCAGATTGGAGGGGGCAATGGTACTCTTGGATGCATCGAAGCTGGACAGATAGCAGATGCAGTAATCGTAGCTCAACCGACGGGGTTGAAAGTATGTTCTGGCAGTCGAGGATTTGGGTTTTTGACTATTCGAGTTCGCGGACAAAGTGCTCATGCCGGGTCACCAAGTCAAGGCGTGAATGCCATTACGAAAGCAGTTAAATATGTAAATGCCCTTAAATCACTTGAGGAGCGTCTAGATAAAAAGCATGTTCACCCTCTTTGGTCATCAGTTAAAATCAAACATCCGATGACAGTAACTGCCATCGATGGAGGGGGTTTTGGAGGGGTCGTGCCTGACGAATGCGATATCAAGGTTAATGCCGGTTATATTCCCGGAGAAACTTTTCAAGATTTGCATCAATGGATTACCGAAGCCCTAAATGAGGTTACCTTAAATGATTCGTGGCTTAGTGAGAATCCTCCGGATATTATTTGGGGGCCGGTCAGAGTAAGCCCTTCTTTGACCGATCCAAAACATCCTTTAGTAAAAATCATGTTGGAAAGCAGCCACAATGGAGAAGTTGATTCTGATCCGGTTACTGTTTTGCCTGCAGTATCCGAACTGCGGTTTTTTACAAATGCGGGTATACCCGGTGTAATATTTGGTCCCGGAAGCCTTGATCGCGTTTACTTGCCAAATGAATACGTGGGTTTAGACGAAATTGTCATTGCGGCGTTTACCATAAGTAAAGCTATTTTACGCTGGACTCATTCTCAGTAAGAAAATGAGTCCAGCCATAAGATAATTATAAGCGATCTAAAAACCTATTGCGTATGCCTCGCGACGCGGGTCTGCCGCTGCCATCAATGTAGAATTGATAGGATCTACGTAGATCACTTTAGCGCTTCCCAATTCTTGGGCGAGCGGATCTAAAAATTCTATATCATGACCCGCATCTAATAAATAAGAAACAATTTTTTTTGGCAAGTTGCTTTCGCACACAATTTTCTTACCACCTTCAAAACGCCAGCGCGGTCTTTCTACGGCTAATTGAGGGTTTATATTCCCATTTAAAAGTGAAGTTAATATTTGTAGGTTAAACTGAAGCTGTCCTTGGTTCTTTCCGCCGGGACAACCCATCACACCTAACAATTGTTTGTCTTTCATTAGCATCAGACTTTGAAGGGTATGAAGTGCACGTTTTCCGGGTGCTACGCAATTAGGACTTGAAGGGTCAATATCGAAACTAGACATACGATTGTTTAAAACGATACCTGTGCCCGGTATCGTAACTCCGGAGCCAAAATCCCAAAACACGCTCTGAATCAACGAAACGGCATTACCATCATTGTCTACAACTCCGACATATGCGGTGTCGCCTCCAAGTTTTTGTAAAAACCCTGCTGATGGCTGTTCAAGCGCTTTTGTACGGTTAATAAGACGTCGTCGTTTTGATGCATACGTTTTGTCTAATAGTTGTTGAATGTTGATATTAATTGCTGATGGATCCGCCACGTATGCTTTTAGGTCGCCCAGCGCCAATTTCATGGCTTCAATCGTAAGGTGCACACCTTCGCCAGAATCTGGATGGAATTGAAGGTTTTCAAGAATATTCAAAGCCGCTAGCGTTGCCAATCCCGGGGATACGGGTGGGACCGTTAATAAATTGACGCCGCGATAAGTGGTTACCAAAGGATCCGTGACCATGGTAGTTTGCTTACTAAGATCTTCTGCACTAAGCGCGCTCCCAAGCCGTCCAAGGTAGTTTGTGATTTTATGAGCAATGGGGCCTTCATAGAACGCAAGTGCTCCATTTTCGGCGATTTCTTCTAAAGAGTTAGACAGATCGGGTTGGCGCAAAAGCTGACCCGGCTTGGGCACATGCCCGTCGGGGATGAAAATATTTGCCGTTTCGGAAAATTGACTTATGGTTTGGCGAGCGCGAATTATAGCTTCATTTAAAAAATAGGACACAGGAAAACCTTCAGATGCGATTGCAATTGAAGGTTCAAGAGCATCTCCAAGAGTACATTGCCCGCTATCAGAAATCATCTTTTCCCAGGCGGAAACCATACCTGGAACTGTGGACGCTAAAGGACCACGGTTAGGGATTCCATTCTTCAAAAAACGTTCTACAGGGGCTTGTTTTGGCACTGCACCGCTGCCAAGATAAGCTCTTATCGTGTTTTCCTGCTGATTATATATAAGTGCAAAAAGATCACCGCCCAGCCCACATGCATCTGGTTTAACTACTGTCAATATCGCTGCCGCAGTGATTGCAGCATCAACTGCATTTCCTCCTGAATGCAAAACAGAAGCCCCGGCTTGTGCTGCTAGGTGATGGCCTGCTACAACCATCCCTTTACGACTCATTATTGCGGGGCGGTGAATATTGGTTAATTTTGCCAACGGTTAAACACCTCCACATTTGCATTTGTAGTTTTCTTGAAGCATGTCCATTTTCCTTTGCCAATTTAGGCGAGCTAGAGTATTTCGAAAACAGATTTGTCTTATAGGTTGATTATGTTATGGAATTCAATCAGCTTAGACATAGGAATGGTATTGATACCACAATAAGAATTAAAATTAGGTTGTTGAACAGTGATTCAGTGTCGAAATTCTAGGGGGAATCAAAAAATGATTCGGTGGATTCTGGCTTCTAGCCCAGTTGTCATTCTTCTCTTTACGCTTTTAGGTCTTAAATGGAAATCCGGCAGGTCTGGGCTGGTTGCTTGGATTGTAGCTTTATTTGTCGGAGGAAGTTTTTTTGGCGGCTACCCATTTTTATTGGCAATGGCGTCAGCTAAGGGGGTTAGCCTTACTTTATTTGTTGTATTGATAATTTGGACTTCATCGTTTATGTTTCAATTAGTGCACGAGACAGGCTTGCTCCCTGAGGTATCGAAATTAATGACGGCATTATCTGATGATAACCTTCTTCTTGGGCTGTTGATGGCTTGGTGCTTAACTGGAGTTATTCAGGCTGTGGCCGGTTACGGGGTTCCAGTGGCTGTGTGCGCACCTTTAATGATCGCTGTGGGTTTTCCTCCGCTTATTTCAGCTGCTGCGACGTTGGTGGGACATGCCTGGTCGATTACCTTTGGTTCGATGGGTGCATCGTACTATACTTTGCTTTTAGCAACGAAGATTTCGCCAGATATACTTGGCCATTGGGTAGGACTATCTTTCATTTTGCCGACTATATTGTCCGGAGTTGCTGTCGCTCACATTGTCGAAAGTTGGCAAGGCGTTCGCCGCGGATTAAAGTATATTATCCTCGTTGGCCTTATTATGGGTACCGTTCAATGGGTGACCGTCAAAGCAAATTTAGCGCAAGTTGCTTCGTTGCTAGGTTCTTTGTTGGGAGTTGTAATTATCGTTTTTTTAGGCGCTAGAAAACCGAGCAAGTCGGCAGATAGAAACAGAAAAGATGTCAAGAATCCTTACCAACCTGCAAAATTGGCTGGTGCGCCATACCTAATACTTTTGTTACTTACGTTTGTATCTCAAATACCTGTAGTGAAAACTTTCTTTGCACCTTACAAATTGGGGTTTGACTACCCTGCTTTGACCACTCATTTGGGCTATGAAGTGGCTGCCGAGAAGAGTTACGCTGCTATAGGCATATTTTCTCACCCTGCACCTATTATAGGTTTATCGGCAGTTTTAGGGATGGTATTGTTTCTCCGAAAAGGCTTAATAAAATCACACAATGTTGGAGCTGCGGCAAAGACAACCATAAAACAATGCATCCCCACAACTCTTGGAGTTTTGACTATGGTAATGATGGCGCTGGTTATGAATGATACAGGTATGACTCGAGAGTTAGCTATTGGAGTATCGAAGGTTGCTTCAGGAATATTCCCAATTGTTTCGACTTTCATCGGTGCATTAGGATGCTTTATGACGGGTAGTAACACAAACGCTAACGTCTTATTTGGAGCATTTCAAATGGAAACCGCGAGTTCGTTGGGGCTCAGCAAAACTTTAATCGCTGCTTCTCAAACCGTAGGGGCATCTTTAGCTTCGTCAATAGCACCATCAAAAGTACTTTTGGGTTCTAGTACCACTGGACTTATAGGGCGTGAAGGTGACCTCTTGACAAAATGCTTGCCATATTGTTTTTGGCTTTTGTTTTTAGTTGGATGCCAGACTATGTTAGGCACTCTGGTTTTTCTTCAAGCACCTTAGGTAAAGAAATGAGGCAAAGGAAAACCGAATATATGCGGCGAACCTCATCCTAAAGAATGGGGAGGGGGTGTAGATGATGAGGTCCAAAAACGCCGATGACGCTTTTAATGATAATTTTAAACGAAACGGTTGGGAATTTAACAAAAATCGGGATAACAAACCTAGTGATTCTCAGACCTTGAAACTTGAAGATTTATATAAGTTTAAAAATGTAGGGGACGCACAAGTGTCACCAGATGATACAAAGGTTTTATTTGTGGTGTCTCAGGCTGACAGGGGTGAACCATGGCATTTATGTACAGAACAAAGTGTAATCGGAGCACCTAAAAGGGCACCTGATGGGATACATATTGTGTTTACATCTAAAGTTTTCGCTAAAGACGATAATTGGATTCCGCACCCGGGTGCGCCTAAATGGGATAGACTTAGGGCTGAGTGTCAGGCTAGCGTTGATTTTTTGGATAGTAAAACCGAAACTTTAAAAAAGGGCGATAATGATCGCTCAAACGGTATAAAGCAAAAACCACTAGGCGTCGAATCTAAAATCAAGGTCATTACGCGGTTATCTTATCGATTCGACGGCGAGGGTTATTTCGGCGATATGACTTCCCACTCACATATGGTTAACTTTCCTATCAATGTACCTGAATTTTCAGAAATCATAAGTTTCGTAGGGCGTCTTACTAACAGAAATTATAATTATCTAGATTCAGATTTGTCGCCTGATGGCAAACATCTTGTCATTTCGGCATTAAGACGGAAAGATGCCGATTATGTTCAAAAACAAGGCTTTTGGTTGCTTGAAATATCTACGGGCAGAACCGTTTGGCTGATCGATGGCACAGGCTCGATAAGGGCTCCACGTTGGTCTCCTAACGGTAAAAAAATAGTTTTTTTGGGACACGACGTAAAATACAAAAATTCTACCACTACTGCACTTTGGGTGATTGACGTTGCTTTATTTGTGGAAAAACTAAATTCGCAAGAAGAATCTTTTGATTTGAAACCACTTTCGATGAACAACGCGAAAAATTTGACTAAACAATTTGATAGGCCTATAGGCAATTACGTATCTCCTGATATGCGTTACTTCTCTCCGAACCCTCCTTATTTTTGGGAAGATCCGAATACGATTACGTTTTTGGCAAGCGACCAAGGTGCAACGGGAGTTTTTCGACTTCAAATCGACTGTAATAACGATAAATCGAGTTCTGAACCATTGATCAAATCGGTATGGTATGGCCGCTATCAGACTGTGTCGCATATTAACCAATCAAGAGGCCTTGAAAAAACCGTGATGCTTCAAATTGGTTCGTCTGAAACACCTGACGACCTATATTTGTTTGACGAAAGTGCTGAGGCGGATTTGCAATTGACTAAACTTACCGATTTGAATACGTGGTTAACGGATTATGTTCTTGGTGCATGTGAACGGTTTACCTATAAAGGTGCCAAGGGATGGGATACAGACGGTTATCTAGTGTATCCAGTGAATTATACTGAAAACGTCGACCTTATCTTTCCAACGGTGCTGTTCATACATGGTGGGCCACACGGTGTATATGGCTCTGCGTTCATGTTCCAATGCCAGATATTTGGAAGCGAAAATTGCGCCGTCGCCGTATTGTATACTAACCCTCGTGGGTCGCAATCGTATGGTCAAAAGTTCGTTTATGCTTGTGTAGGGGATTGGAGGGATGCTGACTATCTTGATATAATGGCAGGTATAGATTATGTGGTAACAATACGTATCGCCGACCCATCGCGACTGTTTGTGACAGGTTGGATAATCACCCAAACAGATCGTTTTAAGGCGGCAGCGGCAGGGGCTATCATTTCTAATTGGCACAGCATGTGGGGTACAAGTGATATACCGATGTTCGCTGAACACCATGTGGGGGGACTCCCTTGGAAAGTGTCCGAAAAGTATTTAGAAAGGCCCCCTATTTCTTATGTACCTAAAGTCACAACGCCTGTCATGTTTATTCATGGTGACGGTGATTTAAGGTGTCCTGTTTCACAATCAGAAGAATTTTACTTATCCTTTAGACAACTCGGAAAAACTGCTGTGTTTGTTAGATATCCAGATGAATTTCATGGATTTTTGAAACCGCTTCACAGATTTGATCGGTTTGAAAGAATGTTAAACTGGTTTCGTTATTATGCATCAGGAGTTTAACGCAAGAACAAAGTAGTTTACCGTAGCAATTTTAATATCTAACGGGTGGGAAGCGGGGTAGAATATGTGGATTTCCTATTTAGGGCACTTAAAACTTTAATAAATTATCTGTCCAGACGTAATAAAGTTAAACGCCTGGTCAAAGAAATGTCGCAATATTTAGAGCCAGGAACATATATCATATTAGGTAATCTAGCGTATAAATCCGATCTACAAACAAAACGATACATCCAAAGTAATTTTGGAAACACAAAAGATGCTACTGGCGGGGTTTTAGGGAAACTTAGGTTTATCGTTAAGAACGTTTTACGAAGTAAAATCTTGCTAGAATCTGACGGTACTCCAAAATCAATTACGCAGTTTGGTAAAGGAACTGTTTTGTTTTTGAGCAGTGCAGATAATATAAGGATATTTGATTTACGAGAAAATTTGGTGATGACTAGATATAAAAATGAAGATGGATATTTGCGTAGTATTTCAGGCGATAAAACATTGCGCAATTTGTTGAGTGCTCCTCGACAAACTAGAATCAAATTCAATGCAGAGCATATTTGTATTGAACCCCTTTTATGTGGTAAGGTGTTGGCTGTTTGGGAATCCGATGAAGTGGGAAAAGTAATATATGAACTGTTTGAGCAATATAAGTTGTTTTTGGAGCAAGTGACGATATATTCGTATAAAATTGTCAAAGATTACTTAAAAGATGACTCACTGCGTGAATACATACCAGATCATTTTTTCAAATATTTGTGTTGGAAGCTCGAGCCTATCGTCGAATTACCTATTCCACTCATGCCTGGTCACGGAGATTTGCATTCGGAAAATATATTGTATGATGGGAGAACATGGCATGTCTTAGATTGGGAACATAATGGAGAATATGTGTTCTTCTACGATTTATTTCGTTTGTTTTCATCAGAAAAGATGGGCGGTAATCCCAAACCATTATTAAATTATGCGTCTGGTATTTATGATCATGCTTTACAACAGTATTTCAAAAATGTTGGGATAGATTATCGAACATCTTTGCGCCAAGCTTATTATGCCGTTTCATTGATAGAGCATTTATCTTATAGAAAGAACATAGGACTTATAACAGAAGTTCGATATCATCGCGCTTTGTATCAAGAACTTTGCTGCTTCGAAAGTTAAGGTTTTACAAGTAAGGTGCAACATAAATTTTCTAAAACAAATTGACAATGAAGAATTAGTCGACTACAATAGGTCAAAGATAAAATTTTGTCAAAAGTAATGATGAAGGAAAGTAAGTTGGGTTAGTTTTCTAGGGAGAAAGTGCCGTGACTGAAAGCACATTTAAAACGAAACCAGCTGAAGTTCCCTTCTAAACTGCTAAGGTGAATTCATAGTAGTCTTGGCCGGGAATCCGCCGTTAAAAGGAAAAGGTATCGGAGTAATCTCCCGTACTGTTCACAAAGCGGGCAGCTAGTCTGCCAACTAGGGTGGTACCGCGAAAACAGACTTTTCGTCCCTAACGGACGAGAAGTTTTTTTATTGGCCGAAAGTCTGCCGTAGTACGGAGATTAAGTTTCAAACAAATTTTTCCTAAATTATAAGGGGGAACATCATGAAACAGAATTTGCTTAAACTGAAAGTCAAATTGGCGGTGTTAATGGTAATCAGTTTGTCGGTAGCTTACCTTAGTGGTTGCGTTTCCCAGGAAGGGATAAGCAGTGCTACGGAAACCGAAATGATAAGAATAGGAATCATTCAATTTGCAACTCATCCATCGCTAGATGCTACCCGGGAAGGTTTTCTTGATGTATTAAAGGCTAATGGGTATGAAGAAGGAAAACAACTAGATGTCGTTATCAAAAATGGCGAAGGAGATCAGCCGACTATCAGGTCTATTGCGCAACAGTTTGCAGAAGATGAATTCAATCTGATTCTAGCTATTGCTACCCCTGCCGCTCAAGCAATGGCAAACGTAACAGATGAAACTCCTATTTTGATTACTGCTGTAACTGATCCTGTAGGAGCAAAGCTAGTTGAAAGCATGGACAAACCAAATACTAACGTAACAGGTACCTCTGATTATGTATCTATAAGTACTCAATTGGAGTTGGCAACAGCGATTGTGCCCGAGATAGAAACGTTAGGCGTTATTTATAATTCTGGTGAAGAAAACTCTTTAGTACAGGTAGATGAAGTGAAACGATACGCCGAAGACAACCAACTTACGGTAATAGAAGCGACGCCGACTAATTCTAGCGAGGTTTTGCAAGCCGCACAATCTTTAATAGGTAGAGTTGATGCCATATATGTTCCGACAGATAACACGGTAGTTTCTGCTTTTGAGGGTGTTGTAAAAGTATGTCATGAAGAGAACATACCTTTGTTCCCAGGAGAGGGCGATTCTGTAGCTAGAGGTGGATTAGCAACTGCCGGAGTCGATTATTACAAACTTGGAGAGAAAACCGGCAAACAAGCTTTAAAAATTATTCAGGGAGAAAGTCCCGCGAATATTCCTGTAGAAACTCAAGATGAAGTGTCAGTGATAGTGAATCTGAAGGTTGCAGAGTTAGTCAATGTAGATGTGCCACAAGAAATATTGGACAAAGCAGTGGAAATTATAACCGAGTAAAACCAGAGGTGAATTTGGTTGACTTTTAGGGTTTTATTAGGGGCGGTGGAATTAGGTTTAGTTTTTGGAGTGATGGCCCTAGGGGTACATATCACTTATAAAGTATTGGATTTTCCGGATCTAACAGTTGATGGCAGTATCACATTAGGGGCATCGGTTGTAGCGGTGCTAATTAGCAAAAATTACAGTCCGTGGTTAGGTTTTGCCTTTGCCCCGGCCGTCGGCGCTTTATCGGGCTTAATTACAGGCGTTTTGCATACTAAGTTTGGGATAGAACCATTATTAGCTGGGATTTTAACTATGACTGGTCTTTATTCGGTTAATTTAAGAATTATGGGTAGAGCTAACTTACCTATATTAGGGGCCGAAACGGTGGCAAATGGTCTTTTGGGTTTAGGGGTGCCTAATCAATACCGATGGGTATGTTTCGGTATCATCTTAATCGTAACGATTATACTGTTCTTGTGTTGGTTTTTCAGAACAGAGATCGGTTTAGCGCTTAGAGGTACAGGTGACAATGAGATTATGGTTGAAAGCCAAGGAGTTAATGTAGACCGGATGAAGGTGCTTGGACTGTCTTTGGGAAACGCATTGGTTGCTTTATCAGGCGCGACAGTGGCGCAACTGCAGGGTTTTGCGGATATGGGTATGGGTGTAGGTACCATAGTATCAGGTCTTGCAGCAGTCATCATAGGAGAAACTTTGATATCTCCTCGTTCAATCCCAAGGTCTTTAGTTTCGGTCATATGCGGTTCCCTAACTTATAGAATTGTAATTTCCTTAGCCCTTAGAATGGGGCTTCAGACAACCGATTTAAAATTGGTTACTGCAGTATTAGTAATTTTTGCATTGTCTTTACCAAGGTTTAGATTTAAAAGGAAAACTTTCGGGGTCAGAAGGTGGTTGAATGCTCCGGCTGAAGAGAATAACTAAGATTTTTAATCAAGATAGCGTCAATGAAAAAAGAGTTTTACACGACCTAGATCTAACATTGAAACCAGGAGATTTTGTAACCGTAATCGGAAGCAACGGGGCGGGTAAGTCTACTATGCTAAACGCTATAGCTGGTGTGTTTTCTCTAGAGCATGGGAAAATTTTTTTAGATGGAAAGGATATTACCGATGTTCCTGGCTACAAAAGAGCGGCGTTTATCGGGCGCGTATTCCAAGATCCTATGGTGGGCACTGCAGCTACCATGACAATAGAAGAAAATTTGTCAATTGCGGCCCGTAGAGGACACAACAGAGGATTTAGAAAAGCCATTGATGAAAAACAACAAACTCGTATGAAGAAAGAATTATCTCGTTTTGGATTGGACCTAGAAAATCGGCTTAAGGCTCCCGTAGGTCTGTTGTCGGGGGGGCAAAGGCAAGCGTTAACGCTTCTGATGGCGGTGTTTAATCAACCTAGGCTTTTGCTATTAGATGAGCACACTGCGTCGTTAGACCCTAAAACCGGCAGAAAAGTGTTGGAACTTACAGAAAAACTGGTCAGGACTTTAGGTTTGACGACTTTAATGGTTACCCATAATATTGCTGATTCTTTAGCTATGGGTAATAGGACTATTATGATGCATGAAGGACAGATCGTACAAAACATCAAAGGTGATGATAGAAGACAAATGACACCACAAGATGTTCTTAGTTTGTTTGAGGCTCATAGTGGTAAAGGATATGTAAATGATCGTATGTTGTTAACAAGTTCGACGGTTGCAGCCAAATAAGTCTATAGACCAAAAGCAAACAGGGTTGATTAGCAGAAGAATGAACTCGGTCCATATTATAATTGGACTGGGTTCGTTTTGTTTATTAAAACCTAAAAGTTTTTTAGTTCACATTTATATGTTAAAATAGCTCCAAATCGAATATGTGCTCCGAGCTTTGGTTCCTAACAAGCTATGTTGCTTCATGGGCCACAGCCGATAGGGTTGATCTGCAAACGGATCCGCCTCCCTCCTTTGGAAAGGAGCCGTAATTAAATAGGGATCTTTGCCGGTACATCTGTAATTACGGTTGGAAAGGTAAGCGATCTGCCAATGCGCATGATCTCTATTAATATCATAAACGCCAGAGGAGGCGCTTATTTTATCTTGTGGGAAATTGTACAAACTATCGATTTGTAGGCGCTTGAATCAAATATTCAGGAGGTGAACGTAGTTTCGCAGTTTAGGTAAGTTGATGAAAACCACCTGGGGGGTAGTGAATGATGAAATCAAAACTAAAGAGTCTTAAATTATTTTCTATGGTAATTTTAGCAATTACGATCGTAACGACCATTGTAGGTTGCCAGCCTCAAGAGACTTCGGTCACTGAAGTGATATTAGCTACAACCACGAGCACTCAAGACAGCGGCTTACTTGACAAGTTAATTCCCATTTTTGAGGAAGAAACAGGATATAAAGTAAAAACAGTAGCAGTAGGTACCGGTGCGGCACTAGCTCTGGGAAAAGAAGGTGAAGCTGATGTACTTTTAACGCACGCGCCTGCATCTGAAGAAGAAATTGTAGAAAGTGGTCACGCTGTAAATAGGCAGCTAGTTATGCATAACGATTTTATTATTTGCGGCCCTGAAAGCGATCCTGCGGGTATAAAAGGTCAAACATCTGCAGCGGTTGCTTATGCCCAGATAGCTGAAAATCAATCTACTTTCGTATCGAGGGGTGACGATTCAGGTACCCATAAGAAAGAATTGGAAATCTGGAAAACGGCGGAAATCGAGCCTGATGGTAGCTGGTATGTTGAAGCAGGTGCGGGGATGGGCGACACTTTAGCTATTGCGTCTGAAAAAGAGGCGTACGTATTTACCGATAGAGGTACATACCTTGCACTTAAAGATACCCTGGACCTCGAAGTATTAGTTGAAAAAGATCTTATTCTTTTGAATATTTATCATGTGATGCAAGTAAATCCGGAAAAATTTGAAAAGGTTAATGCAGACGGTGCACAAGCATTTGTGGAGTTTATGATTTCAGAAGAAGTTCAAGACATAATCGCCGATTTCGGTGTTGACAAATTTGGCGAACCGTTATTTGTTCCCGATGCGGGTAAATCGGAACCTAACTAACTGACAATGCCCTAGCTTTAGAACTTGTGGGCGTATCGCTTTTTCTTATCTCAAGTGAAGGGCTAGGGCAAATCGTAATTTTAAGCTATGAAATCATAGGTAAAAGGAGAAAACCGAGTGAAATTTCTTTGGGGAGGACTCAAACAAGCTATATTGCTGATACTGAAGGGAGACCCCGCAATTGTCGAAATTGTAATTCTCACTATAAAAGTATCTGGGTCTGCCACATTGATAAGCGTCATGATCGGGCTTCCATTGGGACTTTGCCTTGCAATAGGCCGTTTCAGAGGTAGAAACGTAGTAATTTCGTTCGTAAATGCCGGGATGGCTCTTCCACCTACCGTAGCAGGTCTTTGGGTTAGTTTGTTTTTATGGAGAAACGGGCCTTTAGGTACTTTTAGGTTAATGTATACACCGGCTGCAATGATCATAGCTCAAGCCTTGATTGCTACCCCTATTGTTACGGGCCTTACAATGGCGGCTGTTCAGCAGTTAAACCCCAAATTAAGGTTACAGATTCTTGCCCTAGGGGCCTCGCCTTTGCAGCTCTGGTGGTTACTTCTTAAAGAATGCAGATTCGGATTGCTAGGAGCCATTATTGCCGGACTTGGAAGGGTAATTGCTGAGGTCGGTGCCTCAATGGCTGTCGGAGGAAATATACTTCATGAAACTAGGGTCTTGACGACGTCTATTGTGTTAGAGATCAGGAAAGGTGATTTTGATGTTGCGATTGCTTTGGGGTTCATACTAGTGGCTTTTAGTTATGGAATTACGGCTTTACTTACGCGATTGCAGCAAAAACGTCAAAAAGCTTAATGGTGTAATCATTATTTTTCAGCAAATGCATGGGGTGGTTTAAGCGATGGGGTTTGCGAAAAAACCGTCGGTTCTTAGAATTCACAAAGTTGAAGTAGTGAAAGGGACTCGGAAGATTCTTGATGTGTTTGAAATGTATGTGAATCCGGGAGAAGTTGTAGCTGTTATAGGACCTAATGGTGCGGGGAAAAGCACTTTGATTTCTGTTATGGCATGCCTAGACCCTCCTCAACGCGGGAGTGTAATTTTTAAGCAAGAAAAGGTTACCCGCGTCAATGTATTAGATGTAAGACGCCGGATGGCGGTAGTATTCCAAGAACCACTCTTGCTTGAAGGGACTGTAAAAGAAAACGTAAAACTAGGGTTATCTTTGAGAAAAATCAAAAGAAATGCAAGCTATATTGATGGATGGCTTGAACGTTTCGGGCTTATTCATTTGGCAGACCAACCCGCTTATACATTGTCGGGTGGAGAAGCCCAAAGAACTGCGCTAGCTAGGGCTTTCGTACTTGAACCGGAAGTTTTATTTTTGGATGAACCCTTTGCTTCTGTCGATGTAATTACCCGGCAAGGCCTTGTCGCGCAGTTTAAACAAATTTTAAAAGAGCAGCAAACCACCACTGTATTAGTTACTCATGATTTTGCAGAAGTGCAGGCTTTAGCTTCGCGGGTTATTGTTTTAGATCACGGGCAGATACAATGTCAAGGAAGTCCCGACGAAATTCAAAACCACTTAGTTTGGCGAAACCTAACCCGAAATATAACTTAAGATTTATCAAATCGTACTGTCCCCTGCTTTGTTATCACATGTCAAAACGTAGTGTAAAGGATTATCTTTTAATTTGTAGAAATTACTGAATAGACTCGTAAATGCTATAATCCAATTTTCACCACTGACTAGATCGCATTGAATACAGCAAAGCAACAAAAACCTCAATAGTCGCTATAGATTTAAAACTAGAAAGGCCGATGTTTTATGTTTAAGTCAACGTTTGCAGATTCAACTTTTGGAAAAAGTGGTATGGTTGCGGCTGCACATCCATTAGCTACGATCGCTGGATACAATGCGCTTCGTTCCGGCGGAAACGCGATGGATGCATGTTTGACTATGGTAAGCGTTACCTCAGCGGTTCTACCCCATATGTGTGGCCTAGGCGGAGATGCATTTTTGATATATTACGATGCTACAAAAGGTGGTGTTCACGCTATTAACGGTAGTGGTGTATCAGGTGATGGTTCTACGTTAGAACGTTTTGTAGGTGAAGTGGAAATTTTACCACAAGACGGGATAATGTCGGTAGCAGTGCCAGGGGCACCTTTAGTTTATGAACTTGCAGCTAAAAGATTTGGTACATTTTCGCTCAGCAAATGCTTTAAGGCGGGAGCGAAGATAGCAGAAGAGGGGTTTGTAGTTACGCCAAGATTTGAAAGAGATGTGCAAAACGCGCAGAATAAGCTCTCGCGTTATACTGAATCCTCGAAAATCTTTCTTTCTAATGGAAAGGCACCTAAAGCAGGAACTGTGCTAAAACAGACGGAACTTGCTCATACCCTTAGGGAATTTGGACATCAAGGGGCTGAATACTTCTATAAAGGTGCTTTCGCAGAAAAATTTTATGAGATCAATCGCAAAGCTAAAGGAACTTTTCATGGTGACGAATTTTCACGGCATTTTGAAGAATCTACTTCGTGGTACAAGCCAATTAGTACAGACTATAGAGGATTTGAGATCCTTGAGACTGCCCCGGTTTCTCCAGGGTTTTTAGTTTTGGAACAGATGAATATCATAGAAAACTTTGATTTCCCTCAAATCAATCCATTGTCATATGAAGCGATACATCTTATGGTTGAGGCTAAAAAAGTCGCTTTTTCTGACCGAAACGCTTTTGCTGGTGATCCTCAGTTTACAGATTTCGATGTATCGAAATTAATTTCAAAAGATTATGCACGCGAAATGGCGAATCGGATCACTCGTTTTAGATCGAGCCCGATAGGTACAGACACCACTATAAACGGTGATACAACATCTTTTGTTGCGTGGGATAAGCAGGGAAATTGTTGTTCGTTTATTCACAGTATCGCCTTTTCCTTTGGATCAGGTGTCATGGTTCCAGGAACAGGAGTATTGCTTAACAACCGTGCAGGTAGATCTTTTAATCTAATATCTGGGCATCCCAATTGCCTTATGCCCGGTAAACGGCCCATGCATACCCTCAATTGTTATATGGTTTTCAAAGATGATAGGCCGTTTATTGTGGGCGGAACACTTGGCGGGGATGGGCAGCCTCAATGGAATATGCAGATTTTGAGCCTCATATTAGATCACCAACTGGGTCCACAACAAGCTGTGGAGTTTCCGAGGTGGAGGTCTTATCCGGGGACAGACATGATCGGGGTTGGAGGTGCGCCTAAACTTATGTTGGAATCAAGGTTTCCGCAGGACACCATTGATAGTCTTGCCCAAATGGGTCATTCGGTAGAAACGGTAGGACCTTTTTCGGGAGGCGGTGGAGCACAGATTATTATGAAGCATATGGAGACAGGTGCGTTATTGGCAGGGTCGGATACGAGAGTGGATGGTGTTGCGCTAGGATTTTAAACATAAGCCTTGCCGAATATTTAAGTGGTACTTATTTTAATTTAAGGAGGGAACTAGTTTGATAAGAAAGACGCTGGGCTACGTAAAAAATGAGTTTAGAGGCCAAGAAGCTTTCAACGATGTTGCAAGAATATCGTCATTCCACAGAATCCAGTTGAGCCCCGGATACAATGATGCTGCTCGTTTTATTCAATCCTACCTCACCGCAAAAGGTATCCAAAATGAATTGATATCTTTTTCCGCGAAAGAAGGGGTTCACTGGTGGTCTCAACAAAGTTTTCAAGAATGGAAGGTAAACGATGCCGAACTTGTGCTTTTGGAAGATGGTAAGACAGAAAGATTGTGCGCCTTTGGGGATCATAAAATATCTTTGGTCCAAAGGAGCGCAGCAACGCCCGCCGAAGGCATTAAAACAACGATGGTTTTAGTTGAGAAAGGCGACGAGCCAGAGTCTTATCGCGAAATTGATGTTACAGGTAAACTAGTTTTTTCAAGGGGAAACCCGGCCGAGATTGCAAAAATTGCAGTGGATAAATTCGGCGCAGTGGGTGTTGTGGTAGATACAATGATGGAACAGTTACCGGTTAGAGACCGTTTCGATCTTCCTGATGGCAGGCAGTACCTTGCGTTTTGGCCTATCAAAGGCGAAACACATAAAGCGTTCGGATTTGTCGTAAGTCCTAGGATAGGCGAGAATCTTAGACGAAAATTCGCATCAGGGCAAAAAGAACTTTTGGTGCATGCTAGAGTCGATGCCGAATTTTCCGACGGGATTTGGAAAATTCCTACTGCAATAATTCCAGGTGAAACAGAAGAGGAAGTTGTAGCTGTAGCACATCTTTGCCATCCTGAACCTTCTGCAAACGATAATGCGTCTGGCTGTGGAACATTGATGGAAACTGCACGGACTCTTTCAAAACTCATCAGTTCGGGTAAACTCGCTAAACCTCAAAGAACCATTCGATTTTTATGGGTCCCAGAAATGACAGGTTCTTATGCGTTTTTAGCAGAGAATGAAGAAAGAATTGATAAGATTGTCGCAGCTATTAACCTTGATATGGTGGGTCAAAATCAGGCACTTTGTGGCAGTACTTTTACGGTAGAAAGGCCGGTAAGTGCGTTGCCAGGGTTTGGCGGAGATTTAGCAGCGGCTATTTTGGGACTTATGACAAAAAACATTAGCAATCTTGGAGGCAGTAATTTTTACTCAGATTTTAGATGGACTGTAGGGCCTTTTTCAGGTGGCAGTGATCATTACATATGGGGTGATCCCAGTGTAGGGGTAACATGTCCCATGCTCATCCAATGGCCTGATAAGTTTTATCATACTAGCGAAGATACTATAGACAAAGTAGATCCTAAAATGTTGAAAGTAACGGGTGTACTTACAGCAACTTATCTTTATACAGCATCTAACGCAACAGTTGAAGATGCGTCGTTTATTTTGGAAGATGCTGCCGTTCGATTCATAGGTGAAGCAAGAAATCAGCTTTCCGTCATTTTAGATCGAGTTGAAAAAAAGTTATCCAAAGTTTCAGATAAAGATAAGGTATACGACATATTGTCTAAGGCGCGGAGGACATCTGAACTTAGGATTAAATTTTTGGCACGGCGTAAGAAATTGGATGTCGCGGCCTTAAGTAAAATTATTCCGGATTCACTTAGGTTTGAAGAAGTAAAATCTGAGGTCATTGAGCTAATAAATGTTGCAGAGGTCTTTTTAGGTAGAAAAATTTTACGGGAATTAGCATCTATCGCCGAATTAAACGATACTGCCGATCTGCCTCCTGCATGGAAACTGGAACAAGATGGGGCGTACGACAGGGCACAAAACATTATTCCAAAGCGAATTTATCGAGGACCTTTTTCAGGCATAGGCGAAGATGCTGTTAAAAATTATGAGGAGAAGCTTAAAGTTTTTAAACAAAAACATGGGAAAATTCGCATACCTTCTAGTCAAATGCAATATTGGGCCGATGGTAAAAGGACTCTCGCAGATATCGCTGAACTTATAGAAAGTGAAACGGGATTTGATAATTTGGAAGCTCTCGTTGATTATTTCGATTTGATGATTGAACGCGGTGTTTTTAACGAATAAGACTTTAGCGAAATAAGGGGTAAACAACGTTATGAAAATCAACTGGGATAATGAAAAGGTGAAATTTCCTGTTATCGATGTAAGAAAGCTAACAGGTAATTTTCTGCCTATGATTTTACACAAAGCGCAGCAGGTAAAGCTAAATGACGGAATATGCGTGGTGCAGAGTTTTGAACCGAAGCCCTTATACTCTGCCTTGAGAGATTTGGGTTTTGAGTATATGACCGAAAAAGTTTCCGAACGTGAATATCGAAGTTATTTTCGCAGGAATGAGATCAAACCTCCTACTTTTCAGGGTAGTGCGGACATGCCTTTTAAGCCAACCGCTATATTGAACTACAAAATGATCGACGATAACTTGGCTGACAACGTTGTAGGTTTTTGGGATCTAATATGGGAAACAAAAGATCCGGCTTTAGATTTAAAGACTAAACTACTTTTATCTATGAGCAACGCAGTAGGTGCTTCAAGATTTAGGCAAGCTACAAGGGAACTTATAAAAGCTTACCACCTCGGGGTCACTGTAAGAGAACTTGACGAAGTGTTTTCGTTGTTTGCATGGAATCAGGGTATAGGTCATTTTTCTTCTGAGATAGGGCCTTCGACTGTTTTCGGGGCATACGAAATGATCAAGCAAAAGGAGCAACAGGGATTGGCCAAAAAACAGATAATTGACGAAGTTATAAATGCTTTTGGCGATAAAAATCCAAATGTGAATACAACGTATAGGAAATGATCCAGCAGTTATGAAAAACTTAGTAGGGTGCAGATGGTGTTGTACCCTACTAAGTCTATTGTCCCACTTACTATTATCCTCATTGGCTAGGTTACACTAGATGAAACGCGAAGTAGGTTTAATTGTCTAACCGGTTCTTTGCTTAAATGCCTGAAAAGTTCAAATGGGATTTTACGGTTATTGATTCTATTGTGATTGACTTATACCCCTGGGGGGTATAATGTAATTAATGGAATTGAAATTGCAAAGGAGGGAGCTAATATGAAGCAGGAAGAGTATATCGTTGAAGGTATGCATTGTGCGGCATGTTCTTCGGCAGTAGAACGAGTTACCCGCAAACTTCCCGGGGTTACCCGTTCTGATGTTAATTTGACTACAGGCAAAATGACCATTGAATATGATGAGGCTCAAGTTTCTCCGGATCAGATCATGGAAAAAGTAAGTCGGGCCGGTTTTCGCGCCCTTCCATCAATTGACCAAATTATCCCCAAAATTGAGGTCGTTGAAGAAGAGGAGCAAGCAGCATTTCGCAAAGAACGAGCTAATATTGCCGTTGCCTTAATTTTGTCTGCGATTTTGTTATATGTATCTATGGGCAATATGATATTTAACGCACCTTTGCCTAAATTCATAAGTATTGAAAGTTATCCTATCAACCATGCCATAGTGCAAATGCTTTTGACTATAGTCATTCTTTTTATCGAACGAAGATTTTACATTAGCGGTTTTAAGGCGTTGTGGTATCGCAACCCTAACATGGATTCTTTAGTAGCTATTGGGAGTTCAGCAGCTTTTTTATACAGTCTTGGTATTTTATTCATGCTAACAGATGCACCAGAGCTTGTTCATGGTCTTTATTTTGAATCTGCTGCCATCGTAGTGGCTTTGGTGTCTTTGGGTAAGCACATGGAAGAAGGTAGCAAAAGAAGAACTACGGGAGCCATTAGGAAACTTATGGAACTAGCTCCTGATACGGCGCTCCTTCTTAGGTCCGATGGTACTCAGCAGCAAGTTTCTACCGATACGCTAAAAGTGAATGATCTTGTGATTGTGAAGCCTGGCAGTAAGGTTCCATTAGATGGCATTGTAACCGACGGGGCAAGCGGTGTAGATGAGTCTATGCTTACGGGTGAAAGTTTACCTGTCGAAAAAACTATAGGTAGCGAAGTTATAGGTGGAAGCATGAATCAAAATGGTGTGCTTGTAGTGCGCATAACACGGGTGGGTGAAGATACTGTATTAGCAAAAATAATACAGTTTGTTGAGGATGCCCAAGGCAAAAAGGCACCTATATCAAAAATGGCTGATAAAGTAGCAGGTGTATTCGTACCTATCGTGATGGCCATTGCTGTTATCTCTAGTATCGTATGGTTATTAGTAGGTAAAGAACCTTCTTTCGTAATCAGAATATTTACGTCTATCTTAGTAATTGCTTGTCCTTGTGCTATGGGGCTTGCAACTCCTACAGCTATTGTAGTGGGTACCGGACTAGGTGCTAATAACGGTATTCTCATAAGAAGTGGTGAGGCGCTAGAAGTTACGCATAATGTTGAAGTGGTTGTGCTTGATAAAACAGGAACTGTGACCGAAGGTAAACCGACAGTGACAGACGTTGTTCCTAACGGAATCAAACCTGAGCAATTATTATCTATGGCGGCGGCTGTTGAGGCGGGTTCTTCTCATCCCTTGGCTGAGGCAATAGTAAAAGGTGCGACAGAGCACGGTGTAGATAGCGATTTGTCTATCTCCGATTTTCAGAACTATTCCGGGAAAGGTGTTTCTGCGGTATTATCGGATGGTCGAAAAGTGTCTGTAGGTAATCAAAAACTAATGCAAGATACTAATATTGATGTGGAGGATGTCATGCTTCAAAAAGCTGCACGTTTATCATCACAAGGCAAAACAGTAATGTTCGTGGCAACGAATGATAATTTTGCCGGTCTTATTAGTGTATCTGATTCGATCAAAGAAACGAGCAAAAATGCAATTCAGCGATTAAAAGCGCTTGGTTTACAGGTCGTATTGTTAACCGGTGACAACAAGGGTGCAGCAGAACATATAGGCAATATAGTTGGAGTAGATGAAGTAATTGCAGAAGTTTTGCCCGAAGATAAAGCAGCTGTAATTCAGGGTCTACAAGAAGAAGGAAGTCTTGTAATGATGGTCGGCGATGGAATAAATGATGCTCCTGCTTTGGTTCAAGCTGATGTTGGGTGCGCTATTGGAAGTGGAAGCGATATTGCTATTGAGTCAGCGGACATCGTACTTATGAAAAGCGATCTTATGGATGTTCCTAAAGCAGTTAATTTGAGTCGCTTGACCATAAAGAATATAAAGCAAAACTTGTTCTGGGCATTTTTCTACAATACTTTAGGAATTCCCCTTGCCGCAGGTGTGTTATATCCCGTTTTCGGTTTACTCTTGTCTCCCATGTTTGGGGCTTTGGCGATGAGTCTGAGTTCAGTATTTGTGGTAACCAATGCGCTTAGGCTTAGAGGAAAAAAACTATGAGCGACAAAAAGAAACATCGGGAGCAAACTGAATATAGATCTTTAATCAATCGATTGAGTCGAATAGAAGGTCAAGTGCGCGGAGTGCGCAGGATGGTTGAAAATGAGGTTTATTGCATAGACATTCTTACTCAAGTGTCGGCAATTCAGTCTGCGCTTAATGCATTTAACAAAGAGCTTATAGGGAACCATATTAGAACATGTGTTGCCGAGGGTATCAAGGCAGATGATAAAGAGGTTGTCGATGAACTTGTACGAATTGTGCGAAGGCTCATGAAATGAGAGATTGGAGATGTTTACATGAAAACGCTTAAAGTACCTGAAATGCATTGTGAAAATTGCGTAAGCCGAATAAAGAATGCGCTTAACGCGGCTAGTGTTAAGTTTGAAGTTTCTCTTGATAACAAAACAATATCTGTAGATGGCGATGATAATGACGTAAAGATAGTTGTAGAAGCACTTGATGATTTGGGGTTTGATGTAGAAACATAACGATGTAAAAACACAACCTAATCACCTTCAAACCAATGCGGGCCTGTATTATAAATTGCAGGCCTGTTTTCGATTATTGCAGTTTGCTATCGACGACCAGTGTCAGTATTTGATTGAAAACGTTTAAGATAGGAATAACCTTCCAACGCGGCGAACTATTGAAAATAAGTAAAAGGATGGGAGGGCCGATAATGACAAAAGTAGATTGGGCGGCTTTTGAGCAATATGTTGATAAAACAATGGAATTGAACCATATAGTCGGGGCGGCAGTTGCAGTAGCTAACGATAAAGAATTAATTTATGCAAAGGGGTTTGGCGTTGTAGATTTAGAATCACAAGAACCAGTGAATCCTAACACAATTTTCGGGTGTGCTTCAGTATCAAAATCTTTTACTGCGATGGCTATAGCTCAACTTGAAGGTAAATCAATGCTTAATTCAGACGATTCGGTTATCAAACATATTCCAGAATTCAGCCTTGTGGGTGCAAAAGATATGTCAGCTATAAAAATTCGCCACCTTTTGTCACATACGACTGGAGTTCCGCCTATGAAGCGTCGACAAGATATAATCGATCTTCGCGAGCACGTAAGGTATATTGCTAATGCAGATTATGATTTATTAGGAAGGCCGGGGGAGTATTTCAGTTATTGTAATGACACGTTTTTATTAAATGGACTACTCATTGAAAACAAAAGTGGACAGATATATCGGCGGTACATGACACAGCATATTCTTGATGCATTAGGTATGAATCGTTCTACTTATAACATTGAGGAACTTGAAAAGATGGGTAACCTTTCCACTCCATATGTTTATGATCACTCAACAAAAACTCATGAAAAGCATGAATGGCCTGTTCTTGGTACTTATGAGGTTGGGGGTGGAGTAAGATCTTGTGTTCTGGATCTTGTGAAATATGGACAAGTTTACCTTAAAGGTGGGCTCGGGCCCGATGGGCATCGAATTGCGCCTAGCAGAGCGCTTAAAAAGATGTGGAACTCGCCTATGTATCCCATAGACAGAAAGACCCATTACAATTTTGCGCTACGCGTAACATCTGATTATGCAGATAGCGGTATCACACTTGTAGAACATAGCGGTGCGCAGCCCGGTGTATCATCGAATTTTGGTTTTGTTCCAGAAAAAAACCTAACAGTAGCCGTGCTTACAAACGTAAGAGCCGTTCCTGCGGCTGCGATCTGGCTTGCCGCAGTCAATACAGTTCTTGGTTTACCTTTGGACACGCAAAAAAGCGTTGAGGTAGATTGTCATGCTACGGCCGAGCAATTACAAAGATTCGTTGGACTTTATCGAAACGATGAAGGGGGGCGAATCGAGATCTTTATGGATGGCAGCGCCATTTTATTGAAAACCCCCGAAACAAAGACTCGGGTTAAGGCAAGTGATGACCGCACCTTGTTTTACGATGATATGGGACAACAGCGAGTACTTCGGTTTTATTTTCATGATCGAGATGATGGCACAGTTTGTGACAAGCCGTGGGCTGTGCTTCATGGTTCTCGGATGCATAGAAGGCAAAACCAAGAATAAATCCTATAGAATTATTGACATATATTCAAAACACGTTACAATGGTTGTGGGTATATATCAGTAACATAAAGAGCAAGCTAGTATGGTAGCGTGGTTTTGATTAAATTTGCGGGAGGCTTTTAAAATTGAAAATTGCAGTTTGTTCTCAAGGAGATAATTTAGATGCACAGGTAGATTCAAGATTTGGTAGATGTGCTTATTTTGTTATAGTCGATCTGGATACTGATTCTATTGAGGCAACCGCGAACCCGGCCACGACTTCAGGTCATGGCGCAGGTCCTGAGGCAGCGCAGATTTTATCTGATAAAGGTGTAGAAGCTGTGTGCGCGAACCATGTGGGGCCTAACGCTTTTGCTGCTCTTACTGCTTGCGAAATTGCAATGTACGATGCTGATCCAAGCGAAATCGTATCCGAAGTAGTTAAAAAATTCCGCGATGGTGAACTTGAGTTGCATAAAGGAATAGCTGGTTCTTCGAGGCGAGGAAGAGGAAATAGATATAGATAAAGTTATGCGAATTCTGAAAGGGGGATTAAATATGCCAGGTGGAGATAGGACTGGTCCTTTGGGCCGCGGTCCGATGACAGGCAGAGGTTTAGGGTATTGTGCAAGATACCTCCTTCCGGGATTTCTTAATCGTGGCCGAGGGATTGGTCTTGGATTAGGTCGAAGGGGCAGAGGTTTTGGATGGAGATGGTTGTCAAGACCGGTTGGTTGGATATCAAGACGTAGAAGATAAATGTAATGCAAAAACTTATTATGCTAATCAACGAAGAACATAAAGAGTTTTAAATGTTTAAATGGGTTTTCTGTGTGCTAATTACAAATGTGGTTTTCAAGAAATTTAATAAAGTTATGGGGAGGGGAGTTTTGTTCTCCCTCTCCCACAAAGAAAGTCATGTGCGCTTGCCGATGCAAATTTGCGGATCTGAATAGATCTAGGCACTCGGGGGCGCTAAGTTGTTTATTATGAGAAACCGCAGATAGGAGAGTTCGCCAATGCAAATTTCTGTGGCCAGTGGAAAAGGAGGAACCGGCAAGACAATGGTAGCTGTCAATCTCGCATTAACCAAAGCTGCCCAAAATGAGTCTCGAGGTTCTGAAATCCAACTTTTAGATTGTGATGTTGAAGGGCCTAATTGTCATGTGTTTCTTAATCCTAAAATTGCAAATAAGCAAACGGTTGAAATTAAAAGTCCTGAAATAGACGAAACCAAATGTACATATTGTGGCATATGCCGCGATAATTGCGAATTTAATGCCATAGTGGTTGCTAAAAATAGCATACTGTTATTACCTGAACTTTGTCATGGTTGTGGGGTATGCACATACCTATGTCCTACCAAAGCAATAAATGAAATTATTAGACAGATCGGTACTGTAGAATCAGGAACGGCAAGTTTGAAACACATCGAAAATCAGGCTGCACCGCTATTATTCACCCATGGGTTTTTAGATCCGGGTGAACCGTTAGCACCCGCAGTGATCGATTGTGTAAGATCTACGGTACGCGACAAGGGTACCGTGTTTCTAGACGCTCCCGCGGGTAATTCGTGTTCTATGGTCGAGTCTGTTATGAATACGGATTTTTGTATTCTTGTTACAGAACCGACTCCTTTCGGTCTTCACGATCTAGTGTTAGCTGTTGAAACTTTGGAAAAACTTGACATCCCATCTGGAGTAGTTATTAACAGATGTGATCTTGGCGATACAAGGGTCGAGGAATATTGCAGGTCTCAAAACATTCCGATACTTTTAGAAATTCCGCTTGATCGTAAGATAGCAGAACTCTATGCAAGGGGAGAACCTATCATTGCTCACTCGAGATACTATCGAAACATGTTTAAAGAATTATTACTCAAAGTAGAGAGATTGTCCCAACGTAAAAGCGCTGGTTCATAAGTCCGGCCGCGCAAGATGAAAAGCAGATATTAAAGTTGTGAAAGGAGAACGTTGCCAATGCAGGTAGATTCACAAACCAAGTCATCTAGTGCAAGTAAAGGACGCGAACTGGTAATTCTTAGCGGAAAAGGTGGTACAGGCAAGACTTCGGTTGCGGGAGGGTTTTCTTATCTTGCTCAAAAAGCCGTACTGTGTGATTGCGATGTAGATGCAGCTAACTTGGCACTTCTTTTGAACCCCAGGAATACAAAGACGTATCCATTTTATGCATCAAAAAAAGCCTATATAGATCCTAGCATTTGTTCTAATTGCGGTAAATGTTTTGAAACTTGCCGATTTGGGGCTATTGTTAAAAACGATGACGGAACATTTCAATCCATTGAACTATTGTGTGAGGGTTGTGGATTCTGTTTCCATGTATGCCCCGAAAATGCAATCACTATGAAAGATGCATTGTCTGGACATTGGTATATTTCAGAAACAGATCATGGTCCTTTTATTCATGCGCGGTTAGAGCCAGCCGAAGGGAATTCTGGCAAGCTTGTTTCTGCCGTAAGAATAAAAGGCAAAGAGATCCAACGGAAAAAGAATAAAGATATAATCATAACTGATGGCCCTCCCGGCACCGGATGTCCGGTTATTGCATGTGTCACAGGTGCAGATCTAGCGCTTATCGTTACTGAACCAACCTTGTCGGGGATAAGTGATCTTGAGCGTATAATCGATGTTTGTCATCACTTCCAAGTGCCCGTGCTTATTTGTATAAATAAATATGATATTGACCTAGAAAACACCCAGACCATTAAAGATATTGCCGAACGAATGGATTGCGATCTTGCGGGCGAAATACCGTACGATCATGCTGTCCCAAAAGCTATGGTAAACGGTGTTCCTGCTACAGATTATGATTGTGAAGCAGGTAAAGCTATCAGGCGACTTTGGGAGATTGTTAGCGCAAGATTGGTGGAGTAATTAACTTACATACCGTAATCTATTAAATTAAAAATAAGGCACGTAGAATCTCACGTGCCTTATCGTTTTGCTTTATCCTAAGAAAGTTACCGAGATAAAGCTATCATAGATCTAAGTCCCATAAATGCAGTTAAGTAGTCATCTGCGGTGAAAGCGAGGGTCTTCGGATCGATCATTTCTGAATAAGGAAGGTGTGATGCATTTTCGGCTTGACCAGAGTCTTTAAATTCTATTTTAAAAGTAATCGGAGATTTTGGTAACCATACTTTGGCCGAATCCAACGACTTAAGCGCTTTTTCTGTCTTTTGCCGAATTAGGTCTTGAGCCTTTTCGGGTGGTAGACATAGGGCAGATTGCCTGGTTACGGCAGTTTTAACAACGGCTGTTTTTGTGTGAGGTAAAAGTTCTTTGACTTCGTCGCTTAGTACGTTATCTCCACAGACTAAAACCACTGGCACGCCAAAGTATCCCGCTAATCCTGCGTTAATGCCCGTTTCGCCTACTAGAATATCGTTTATCCATACATTAGCGACACTTCCGCCGGATATAGTATGGCTCAGCACCCCCGGTGTGCCCATGCGTGAGTGATAGCCCACAAATATGGCAGCCGAACAATCTTTTCCAATGCCCTGCATCATAGAAAGGGGTTTTGGTGATCCCGTAATTAAATTAGCCGCTGGATTTAGTTTTTCAATAAGGATGTTATTCATTGGCCCGTGTGAATCATTTACTATTATTTGATCAGCACCAGCATTTACTGCTCCTTCAACTGCAGCATTAGTTTCTTGCGTCATAAGCGTGCGGGCACGCCCATAATCTTTTCCTCCAGGAGAAGTGTGAACTCCGGATGTAACGACACCCGAAATGCCCTCAATATCGCTTGAAATGAAAACTTTCACGTAAAATCCTCCTTTTATTTAGTCACTAAAAGCACTTCGTGAAAAAGCTACGCGGTTCCTGCATAATACAAATTTATGGCAGCGCCAATTTGCCCATGACCACGGCCTTTTCAGCCCCTGTTGCACTAGGCATATTGTTAGGTACATGTCCCAAAAAGTTGTTTCCCAACACTGCAAAAGCTAGGCATTCCTTAGCTTTGTTTGGAATGCCGAAATTTTCATGAGTGAGCACGCGTATGTTTGGATCTATTTTTTGCAAACCGCTGTTCAATCTTTCGCATAAATAAGGATTCTGCGCGCCACCTCCACCTAAGATAACCTCGTGAATGGGGCCCTTTGGAAGAATCCATGATTTATAAGATTCTATAATCGTTCGAACTGTCAATTCAGAAACGGTTGCTACTAAGCTACATATGTGTTTGCGGCGGTCTTTTGGAATCAACAATGCATCTGTATAGTCTTCATAAATGTTCAAGATTTGGCGGGCGTATTTAACGCCGAACATTTCCCGACCGGTAGTTTTGGGTGGTTTTATGGCGAAATACGGATCATTTAGAAGATGAGACAGCAATTTTTGATTTACATTTCCAGATGTAGCGAAGCCTCCATCAGTATCCATTGAATATTTACCCTGTGTAAGCATATTGACCACAGCGTCGATCACCATGTTGCCCGGGCCGGTATCAAAGGCGATTACATCTTTTTGTGTACAGTTTGGCGGTAAATAAGTTAAGTTTGCAATTCCCCCAATGTTTTGAATTATCCTCCCTATTTTAGGATCCCGGAAGAGAAGAAAATCTGCATAAGGTACGAGAGGTGCTCCTTGACCCCCTTGGGCCATATCCGCTGGACGAAAATCACCTATGGTAAGTATCCCAGTACGCTGTGCAATGACTGAAATATCTCCTACTTGCAAAGTGGCAGGTACGAGTATAGGATCGCTTGCATCTGCGGTAGGTAAATGAACAAGCGTTTGTCCATGTGACGCGATTGCGTCTATTTGAGAAGCATTATAACCTGCTGCCAGGATACATTTAACTGCAGCCTCTGCAAAAATCTTGCCGATAAAGAAATTCAGTCTAGCTATTTGCTCAATATTTAAGTTAGATATTTCACTAGTGAGCAAGGTTTCGACGGACGATGGATATTGAACAGATGTTAAATGCAAAATCTCCGCTCGAGTTGTTTCTCCAACCCCTTGTATTTTGCATAAACAAGCATCGATTCCATCTGCAGAAGTTCCAGACATAAGGCCTATGATGAGCCGTGATTTTTTTTGACGGGCTTTAAAAACTGGGTCCAGGATGTTTTGGGGCATGCATAATTACCTCCTTTTAAACTTAGTGACACAAATATTGAGCCTGTCAGGTTTTATCGTGTTTGAACAAATTAAGGCTGCGGTAACCATTGCAGCCTCGTATTGTTTGTCATCCCGGCGATATTGAGTTTGCTATCGTTATGAATTTAAGTTTACATGTTCTACTTTATGAGCATTGGAGCCAAGAATAGAGTCAATATTTTTCTTAAACTCTAAAGGGTCTCCAGTGCAAAAAAACTTGTACTCTGAATTTGTTGAGGGGTCATGGGAAAGATCATTTTCTTCCAACTGTGATCGCAAAGATTTTACAGTGTGTATAGCCGGATCGATAAGTTTTACTTTGGGTATTTGTTTTTGGATATACGCTGAAAGCAATGGAAAGTGAGTACATCCTAATATCAAAACATCCACGGGTTGGTCGCGGAAAACTCTGGTACATTTTCGGGTAGCATTTTCCACGGCAGTTTTGTCAGTCATTCCTTGTTCTACTAATATAACGAATTCAGGGCAAGCTTGATTTAAAACTGCTGATTGTAAGCCGAGTTTTGTCAGTTCTATCTCGTAAACATTGCTGTCCACGGTACCTTGGGTAGCTATTAGGCCCACTTTTCCTTTAGAACCAGCAACGTCGAATGCTGCTTTAGCTCCTGGTTCAACCACGCCTATTACTGGGATGGAAAGAGAGTTTTTGATTGCTGTTAGTGCGGCTGCGGTGGCAGTGTTGCATGCTATAACGAGAGCTTTGGCTCCTTGCCTGTGCAAAAAAGTCGAAATTTCCAGTGAAAACTTGCGTACTTGCGATAAAGGCCTGGGTCCATAAGGGACCCGGCCTGTATCTCCGAAATACAAAATATTTTCGTTCGGAAGCAATCTTTGAACTTGCTTTACAACTGTTAAGCCACCTGCTCCCGAATCAAAAATACCAATTGGCGAATTGCGGGTTACAGATTCTGTGTTTGACTTATTCCGTATCATGGCTAATCATTCCTTATCTGCGAGAATTAGCTGGCACTTTACGGTTTCACTTTTTAGTTTTGAGCCTATTTAGCATATCCTTAGTCATACGATCAAGATCGTATTTAGGTTCAAAATCCCATTCTTGTTTTGCAGCAGAGCAGTCAAGTGAGTTTGGCCAAGATTCAGCTATGTTTTGCCTAACGGGATCGACTTCGTACGATATTTCGAAATCCGGCATGATCTTTTGAATAGACTTTGCGATTTGCTCAGGTTTAAAGCTCATAGCAGATATATTATAGGCGTTGCGATGAATTAGGCGTGACGGGTCGGCTTCCATAAGTTGTACCACAGCTGAAAGGGCATCAGGCATATACATCATATCCATGTAAGTTCCTGGTGCAATATAGCTAGTGTATTTTCCCTCAGATACTGCGGCATAATAAATGTGCACAGCATAATCTGTAGTGCCACCACCTGGTAAAGCTTCATATGATATTAGGCCTGGGAAGCGAAGGCTTCGAGTGTCTAACCCATACTTTAAGTGGTAATAATCGCACAACAATTCGCAAGTAGTTTTGGCTACACCGTAGATAGTAGTAGGTCGTTGTATAGTTACCTGAGGTGTATTGTCAGCTGGTGTGGAGGGTCCGAATGCCGCAATGGAACTTGGAAAAAACAAGGCAGCCCCGGATTCACGGGCGCATTCTAAGGCCGTAAAAGTGCCTTGGGCGTTTACTTCCCATGATTCTTGTGGTCTTTTTTCTGCTAAGGCTGAAAGGATGCCTGCAAGATGTATGATCGTGTCAGCTTTAAAAGAACTCACCAGTCGGGAGAAAGTATTACCATCTCGGACATCTAAAACCTCACATGGCCCTCCCTCGGAGATAGTTTCAACTTCATGTTCTGGTGCAGTAGCGAGCACGTTTAGATCACCGTAAATGTTTCTTAAATAAGGTACAAGCTCAACGCCAATTTGGCCGCTTGCCCCGGTTACAATTATTCGCTTCATCTAGTTATGATCTCCTTTCTGGTTGCCTGTCATTAAGCAATTTTAGGCTACACAGACGATTTCGCTATATAAGCTATTTTTTCCTGCAGTTTGATGTATCATTACGAAGAGATTTGGGTTACTAGTTGCGTAAAGTTATGACGTGGCAAAACAGAAGTTTGAGCAAGTTTATGAAACTAATTAGCCTAGTGGTAAATGATGGAATTACAAAGCAAGCGTTTGGAGGTTATACATTGAAAAAACTTTACTCGGGTAAAACCAAAGATGTTTTCTTAAAAGGCGACGGCAATATACTGCTTTATTTTAAAGATTCGGTAACGGGGACAGAAGGTGCAGTAGACCCTGGGGGCGATCAAGTGATAGGTGAAATAGTAGGAAAAGGTGTCGTAGCCCTTAAAACGACGGTCTATTTTTTCAATTTATTAAGACAATGGGGTATTGAAACCCATTTCATAGGATTGGGTTCCGATTTTGGACATAAGGCTAACACGTTAGTGGTCAAACGAGCGAAAACTTTTAATGTTGAAGTTATATGTCGCGAAAAGGCGTGGGGAAGTTTTGTCCGTCGTTATGGCAAATTTGTAAAACATGGTGCGATACTACCTAGTATCGTGGAGTTTACCATAAAAGATGATGAGCGCGGAGATCCTCTTATTACCGAAGATGCTTTGGTAGCACTTGGCTTAGTTTCAAAAAAAAGTATTCAATCCATGAAACAAAACGTTTGGGACGCGACTGAGATTATAAAAGGTCATTTAAAAGCAAAGGATTTAGAACTAATCGATATAAAATACGAGTTTGGAGAAGTAGATGGCAAAACTGTGCTTATAGATGAGATATCTGGCGATAGCATGAGGGTACTTAAAGATGGCCGAGTTTTGTCTCAAACGCAATTGTACATGGAGCTATTTAGTTAGAAACAATATTGCGATTAATACTGAGCGAAAACCAAATAATTGTCGCAATAGACGGTTAGGTTAATGATGATTCTTAGATATAAGTTATTTAAATGTAAAAAAAAGGGATAACAAGTGTTATTATCGAATGATTATTTAGAATAAAAAATTAATTACCGTACCTCAATGCTTTTGAAGAATAGACAAAGCAATAAATAAATGCTGCAATACACACTTATTTCATAAATACTAGACATGTTGTTTATTTCGTATGTGCCTAATATTCCTAGATGTCTAAATTAAGATTTTCTTGAAGTCAAAAGGAAAGTAGGTGATATTTCTATTAGTTTCGATAAATTTCATATCAAACTGTTGCTGAAGTTAACATGGAAGGGAGAATGCCAAAGATGATAAGAAAACTAGGTGTATGGTTTTCCAACTGGTCAATGAAATATATACCTGATCCAAGCATTTTTGCCGTCTTGCTGACTTTTATTGCATTTGTTGCAGGAATTTTCGTGACGAAGGTTAGCCCTATGGGCATGGTACAGAATTGGTACAGAGGGTTGTGGGAACTTCTTACGTTTAGCATGCAGATGGCTTTAATGGTTGTGACTGCTTCAGCTGTTTCAAATGCTCCAGCGATCAAAAAATGGATACAACGGTTAGCTTCTATTCCAAACGGTAGCAGACAAGCGACGTACATGGTAGGTTTGGTTTCATGTATTGCGGGAGTAATACATTGGGGATTAGGGCTTACGGTTGGCGCGTTGCTTGCTAAAGAGGTTGGTAAGTCATTGCGTAAAAGAAATGTGGCTTTTGAATATGGATTAATCGCTGCTGCGGCTTACCTGTCCCAAATGGTATGGCATGGTGGACCTTCAGCTTCAGTAGGGCTACTTATAGCTACCCCGGGGCACTTTTTAGAAGACGTTATGGGTGTTATACCCATGAGTGAGTACATGTTTAATACTATGAATATAGTTATAACTTTAGGGTGTATAATTCTTCCACCTTTGTTCGCATATTTGATTCACCCTAGGGACGATCAAATTCGCCCCCTTGCTCCCGAAACCGCCGCATATTTAGATGCTGATATGGATATATCAGAAAAATCGGCCCAAAGCAGTTCTGACGAACACCAATCAGTCGGTGACAAGTTGAATAATAGCAAGCTAATCTGTTTGTCGTTAGGATTATTAGGCACGATTTATATCGTGCATCATTTTGCGACAAAAGGTTTTGCCCTTGATTTAGATATAGTAAACACCGTATTTTTGTTTGCAGGTATTCTTTTGCATGGAACCATTGCTAATTATGTTGAGGCTGTCAGGGACGCAGTATCAGGAGTTAGCGGTATTATATTTCAATTCCCTTTGTATGCAGGTATTATGGGTATGGTTAGATATTCAGGTTTAGTAGACGTATTAGCAAAAGGCATTGTTAGTATCAGCACCCCGTTTACGTTTTATTTTTGGTCTTTCATTACAGCCTCTATCGTGAACATTTTTGTTCCGAGTGGTGGTGGCCAGTGGGCAGTACAGGGTCCAATAGCGATACAGTCAGCCTTGATGATGAACGCAAATCTTACGAAAACATCGTTAGCAGTAGCTTACGGAAACACCTGGACCAATATGATCCAGCCATTTTGGGCGATAGCGCTTCTCGGAATAACGGGTTTAAAAGCTAGAGATATTGTTGGATATTCTGCGGCCATAATGTTACTGAGCGGCATCATTTTCATGGGTGGAGTGCTGTTCTTACCCGTGTAAAGTATACAATTAATTGCAAGCAGTGATAAGTTTATCTTACAGGCAATCAGGTAGGTAGATAGCAGGATAATAGAGGAGGTTTTCCATGTTACCTTTAAAAGGAATTAAAATACTTGATATGTCTAGAGTTTTGGCAGGTCCTTATTGTGGAATGGTATTAGCAGATTTAGGTGCTGAAGTAGTTAAAATAGAGCGGCCGGGCACAGGCGATGACGCGAGAGCATATGGACCCTTTATGGGTGGTGAAAGTGCTTATTTTATGAGCATTAACCGTAACAAGAAAAGCATTACCCTTAATCTTAAAGCGCCCGAAGGAAAAGAAATATTAAAAGGTTTGGCTGCCAAATTTGATGTTGTATTGGAGAACTTTCGCCCAGGTACCATGGATAGGCTAGGGTTGGGCTATGATGTACTGCGTGAAGTAAATCCAAGGCTTATATACGCTGCAAGCACTGGTTTTGGCTATTCCGGACCTTATTCCGAGAGGCCTGCTTATGATGCAGTGATCCAGGCAATGGGTGGGATAATGAGTATTACAGGGCACCCGGGTGATAAGCCGACGAGAGTAGGTGCATCTATTGCAGATATCTTTACAGGAATGTTTTGTGCTATTGGTATTTTAGCCGCTTTGCAGAAACGGGATAAAACCGGCAAAGGTGACATGGTTGATGTGGCGATGCTTGATAGCATTGTAGCTGTACTTGAAAATGCGATCGCTCGTTATGTAGTGGCTGGGGAAATTCCCGGTCTTTTGGGGAATCGCCATCCATCCATTGCGCCGTTTGAAACTTTTGAAACTAAAGATGGAGAAATGATCATTGCAGCGGGCAACGATCGTCTCTGGGCTACTCTTTGCAACATCTTGGAAATCCCAGAGATGATTGATGATGAAAGATTTAAAACTAACCCAGCAAGGGTGGATAATGTCGATGAATTGAAAACAATACTTGAAACGCATTTGAAAACGAAAACTGTGGATGAATGGGTTGCTGTGTTAGATGAAGCTGGTATACCATGTTCGCCTATAAACACGATTGACAAGGTAGTTAATCATCCGCAGGTATTGGCACGTCAAATGATTACCACGGTTGAACACAGCAAGGCTGGCAAGTTAAAGGTACCGGGATGCCCGATTAAATTTGTAAGCAAAGAACTTCCCATCAGGCCGGCCCCGATCTTGGGAGAGCATACTGAACAAATTCTTGATGAATATTTAAACATTAGTTCCGATGAGATAAAGCAGCTGCGGGATAAAGGAGTAATCTAAAACAACCACAAATTCTGAATGTGAATTTTGGATAGTTTTGTGTGCTACGCGAATTGTTGGATAAGAATTTAAAGGGTTGGTGATATTAATGGCAATAAGTTTTAATGAATTGACTATTGCCGGTATTCACGAGGCAGTGAGGCGTGGCGAACTAAGTTTTCGGCAGTTGATAGAAGGTTATTTGAAAAGGATAGAGGCCTATGATCAAAAAGGACCGTCACTAAACTCCATTATATATTTGAATCCCAAGGCTTTGGATATAGCTGACGAAAAAGATAAGGAGTTTAAGCAAAACGGTTCATTAAAGCTACTCCACGGCATACCGGTTTTGCTTAAGGACAATGTAGATACAAAAGATATGCCTACCACAGGCGGTTCATTAAGTCTGCAAGATTATGTTCCTAAAGAAGATGCGTTTATTACTAAAAAACTTTTGGATGCTGGTGCCATAATATTGGCGAAAGTTAACCTCCACGAGTTTGCTGTTTGGGGAGAAACTGTGAGTTCAATTCTGGGCCAGACACTTAATCCTTATGACCTTACAAGGACACCAGGCGGATCTAGCGGAGGAACTGGGGCGGGTATCGCTGCAAACTTTGGTGTGATAGGTATTGGTACTGATACGATAAACTCTATAAGGTCACCGGCATCAGCTTGTAGTTTAGTTGGAATTAGGCCGACGATCGGATTGGTAAGCCGTAATGGGATTATCCCATATTCTCTTACCCAAGATGCCGCTGGTCCAATCACAAGAACGGTGGAAGATTCTGTGAAAGTTTTGGATGTGATTTCAGGATACGATCCAGGTGATCCATCCACGGCATGGGCAGTGAAAAACATTCCCGAATCCTATACGAAATATCTTGAACATAGTGGCCTTGAAGGTGTAAGGCTCGGTGTACTAAAAAGCTTTTTTGGGCTAAGCCCGGAACACGAGGATGTAAACAGCGCAATCAGACGATGTATCGAAGTAATGGCTGAAAACGGCGCTACGTTAATAGATATAGAAGAGATTCTAGATGTAGATCAGATTGTATCTGAAATTAGCGTACATTTGCATGATTTGGAACGTGATCTTGATAGCTATCTCGTTAATCTTGGCGATAGAGCATCAGTACATTCAATGGCCGATGTTTTGGCCTCAGGTAAGTATCATAAAAATATTGAAGAGAACCTTAAGCACGCACAAACTTTAAGCACTGATAGTGTAGATTACAAAGACAGACTTCTAAAAAAAGCTAAACTTCAGGACAAAGTAATGGAGATAATGGCTAAAGAAAATATTGAAGCTCTCATATTTCCCCATCAAAAACGGTTGGCGTGTCTTGTGGGCGGAAGTCAAATTGAAAGAAATGGGGCATTGGGCTCGGTCACGGGCTTTCCATCGGTTGTGGTACCTGCAGGGTTTTCTTCGCCCACCGACGATGCTCCTATCGGAGTCCCCATAGGTTTAGAAATTCTCGGCCGCCCGTGGAGCGAAGGTACGCTAATTAAGATCGCTTATTCGTTCGAAAATATTACCCAATATCGGAAGATGCCTTTAAGCATACCATAAGCACAGGCAAGTTAACTAATAAAACACCTCTACCGTAAGTGGTAGGGGTGTTGATTTTTTAAAAATATCTAAAATATACAGAATATTGGGATTTAATGAAATTTTTAAAGGAAAACCACAATAAAGCCGCGAATATCTGAAATCATAGGAAATCTAATAATTGGAGGTGGATCTTGAAGGCTTTTACAATTAACTATTGGGAGGTGCATCAATTTTGGTTGAGGGAAAGCAAACAGTTTTTTTCATCTTCATAGTTTTTTTAAGTATAGTTGTTTATTTTATGAAGCGTGCTGCGGGAGGAAAGGTTTATTATATTCGCAGAATTCCGGGTTTAGATGCTATTGAAGAAGCTGTGGGCAGGGCCACAGAACTTGGGCGCCCCGTATTATATGTTCCTGGAAGAACGGAAATTACCACGGCAGGCGCTGCGCAGAATTTAGCAGGGCTCGAAATACTTGGCCACGTGGCAAGGCTCACAGCGAAATACGATACAGAACTGAAAGTTGCCATAGCCGCTGCGAACGTATATCCAGTAGCTGATGCTGTAGTTAGGCAATCTTACCTTGAAGAGGGCAGACCAGAAGTTGTCAAATCGGAAACAGTTCAATTTGTGTCATCTCAACAGTTTGCTTTTGTAGCGGGTTGTCTTACCATAATGAATCAAGACAAAACGGCGAGTGTCATTATGGTTGGTGAGTTTCAGGCTGAGTCGATGATGCTGTCTGAGGCTGCGGCAATGGTCGGTGCTGTAACAATTGCTGGCACAGCTAGAGCTATGCAAGTTCCGTTTTTTGCGGCATCTTGTGACTATACGCTTATAGGAGAAGAAATATTTGCAGGCGGCGCTTACCTGAGCAAAGACCCGGAAAAGGTAGCAAATCTTGCCGCACAAGATTATGGAAAAGTATTTGCATTTATTTTTATTGTTCTTGGGGCCTTGCTGGCAACTATGGGAAATATGCAGTTAGTCGAATTGCTTAAATGGTAAGGAGGTGCCGTAATTGCGAAAAGAAGTACCAATAGCTATAGGCTTTACCGTCGGAATAATAATTCTCTTAGAGTATTTTTTAAAAGGATTCTTGCCTGCAGTCGTTCCCATTGCTGAAACAGTTCAAAACTGGGGAACGATCGTTTCTGCATTAGCTATGGCGCTAGCCGCGGCAAATTTGTCGGTCGTGCATGGCAAACGAATTAAAACAAAGCAAGAAGATTGGTGGATGTCACTTTTTGTATTTGCCGGTATGATATTAATGGCTATAGCGGGGTTATCGAAAAATTTAGCGAACTTCTACACTTTTTTATATGATGGATTGTTTCAGCCTTTAGGGACTGCAATGTTTTCAATGATGATTTTTTTTATAGCATCTGCCGCAAGACGGGCTTTCAGGGCTAGGAACATAGATGCTGCATTCCTTCTTATTGCTGGGATTCTGGTCATGATCGGTAATGCACCAATTGGCAATCTAATTTCCCCATTTTTCGGAAAATCCTCTGAATGGTTGATGAAAATTCCAAACGTCGCCGGTAATAGAGCGATTATGATAGGTGCTGCTCTTGGTATGGTAGTTACAGGATTTAGGGTGTTGGTAGGTATTGATAGGGCTTATTTCGGCGGTGAATGAAGGAGGGACACGAATGAACTTACTAAATAAATTCACCCATATGGATAGTAGGATACTGTATATTGTGATTTTCCTAGTAGTTGTAGTGCCCCTTGTGAGACCGTTAGGAATTCCGATAGAGGTGACAAGACCAACACAATCTTTTGTGGATGCGGTCGAAAACTTACAAGCGGGCGACAAAATGCTTTTAGTTTTTGATTATTCTATTGGTGGTGGCCCGGACGTGGATCCCCAAGCACAGGCCGTTCTTACTCATGCTATGAGTAAAGATGTGAAAGTTATCTGTGTTGCGTTTATTGAAGCAGGATTTCAATTTGGAACGAAAGCTGTCGGGTATTGGGAAGAACAAGGTAAAGTTTATGGCGAAGATATAATACATCTTGGTTTTGCCGCAGGTTCGGATACCGCTATATCTGCTTTCGGTCAAAACATTAAAGAAGTGTTTCCGACAGATTCACGAGGAAAGAGCCTGGATTCTTATCCAATAATGCAAGGAGTTAGTACTGCGGCTGATTTTGACTTAATAGCTGAATTTTCTACCGGTATTCCAGGCCCTGCCGAGTGGGTTAGGCAAGTTCAGACGAGGTTTGACGTGCTCGTGGCTTGCGGGGTAGTGGCGGTTATGGGTCCCCAAAACGAGGCATATTTGCAATCAGGACAGTTAGTGGGATTGCTTGGAGGCGGCTTAAAATCCGCTGCCGAATATGAAATAGCTATTGATCAAGCTGGTGCTGCAACTGCAGCTATGGATGCTCAATCACTTGGGCATATGGTTATTGTTCTTATTGTAATCCTTGGGAACATTGCATTTTTCATAGAAAAGTCGCAGAAGAATAATCGTGAATTTAATTAGGAGGTGGCAATGTGGATACAGCAATAGTATGGGCAGGTGCCATTTGTACCATTGGCATTTATAGCTTTTTGTGGAAAGAAAACAAAGTCTTTAGGGTTTTCCAGAACCTCTATGTTGGTGTGGCGGCGGGGTATGCATTGGTTATGGCCTGGAGCGTTGTGGAAAGACAGGTTGTAGTACCAGTTACCCAAAGAGGTAGTTTCTTGGCATTAATTCCAACTGCTTTGGGTATTGTGCTGTTTACGAAACTTTTTCCCCAAATTCAATGGTTAGCAAGGTGGCCTATGGCGTTCTTGACTGGTATCGGTGCTGCCTTATCTATAAAAGCTATAGAAAGTGATTTCGTAAGGCAGATTCAGGGTACGCTTATTCCTTTAAATTCCATAGATAACATAGTTATGGTTTTTGGAACTGTCTTGGGACTCGCTTATTTCTTTTTTACTTTTAGACCCAACAAAGCTACAAATGCTGCATCTAAGGCGGGTAGATGGGTGCTTATGTTGACTTTTGGCGCAGGTTTTGGAAACGCCGTTCAAGGTAGATTAAGTCTTTTGATTGCTCGCATGCAGTTTATGCTGGGAGACTGGTTAGGGATAATCGATCTTTAATTCGACTATGAATCAAAAATGATCTATGGAGGCAGGGCTTAGTAGCTTTGCCTTCATGTCATAACCTCTAAGCAACCGCCTTTTCACAACAAGTCTAAAATGTTTTACTCATGGTTTTACATTAAAAGAAGGCAAGTAGTATTTTACCTAGAAGTGTATGTATTGTTTAAGAACAAGATGGGTGGGATAGCACGCTTTTCTTAAAACTCGTTTGAGGGGTTGGTGAAAATGCAAATAACAGTACTTGTGAAGCAAGTTCCTGAATCATTAGAAGTTGATATCGATCCGGAAAAAGGCACGCTCAGGCGCGAAGGGGCAAAATCGCAAACAAATCCTCTAGACTTAAACGCACTTGAGGCGGCGATTTTTCTTAAAGAACAATTGGGTGCTAAAGTGACTGCATTAAGCATGGGTCCTCTTCAAGCAAAGATTGTTTTGGCTGAGGCGCTCGCCTTAGGGGCAGATAAGGCGATTTTGTTGTCGGACCCTTTATTCGCCGGTTCTGATACTTTAGCTACAGCATTTACTTTGAGCCAAGCTATCAACAAGATCGGTGCTAATCTGATAATTTGCGGACTTCAAAGCACAGACGGTGATACAGGGCAGGTTGGGCCGGGAGTAGCAGAATTTCTTGGAATACCACATGTCTCTTACGTTTTAAAAATTGTTGAGGCAGGGGCAAAAGACATTACTGTGATCACCGATCTAGGAAATTCCTATGATGAATTGATGGTTAAATATCCATGTCTTATTTCAGTATCTAAGGAAGTTAATCAGCCACGGCTTCCTTCGTACCTACGATGGAAAAAGGTGCGTAGGCAGTTTATCGAGGTTTGGAACTTAAAAGATCTATATCACCCCGGCGAAATGTATTACGGCCTCGACGGTTCCGCTACTCAAGTCGTTAAAACATTTCCACCAACTAGACAAATTAAACGTGTTAAATGGGAAGGAACTGTCGAAGACATATCAAAACAGTTTTGCAACCTAATAGAATATGGAAGGGGGCAAAGGAGGGATTGAGTAAAATATATTTTGATAGATCTAAGTGCGATATGTGCTTGGAATGCATTGGGGCGTGTCCATTTAACTCTCTAACCATAAGCGAGACCAGCTTCACTATTTCGGATGATTGTAGAATGTGCCTATTGTGTGTTAAGGCTTGCCCTAAGGGAGCGCTCAGCGTTTCGGTGCAAAGCGATTTTATCGTAAGCAAATCGAAATCTGTTACCACGAACATTAATTCCTATAAGGGTATTATGGTATTTTGCCAATGTAGTTCAGATAAAATGGTACCTGTTACCTTTGAACTTGTGGGTAAAGCGAAGCAATTAGCGCGTAAAGTGAATCAAGAAGTCTTATCCGTCTTAATAGGGAAAAACGTAAAACATCACGCACAACAACTTTTGTTGTATGGGATAGATAAGGTTCTTGTTTATGATCACCCGTTGCTGGAGAATTTTATGGCGGATATTTATACCGATGTACTTGAACATGCTGTGAAACAAGAACAACCAAGTATCTTGCTAGTAGGGGCTACTCCGGTTGGCAGAAGCCTTGCGCCACGACTGGCGGTTAGATTAAGGACCGGGCTTACCGCCGATTGCACTTCATTAGACATTACATCTAAAGGAGAATTGATACAAACCAGACCTGCGTTTGGGGGCAACGTGATGGCTGAGATCTTAACTCCACGGCACAGACCTCAGATGGCTACCGTCAGGCATCAAGTTATGGAACCGGCTCAAAAGGTGGCAAATCCTACTGGTATAGTGCATTGTATCGACATTGACGCTGAAGGGCTTGTAGCTCAAATCATCGCTAAACTAAAAGTTCAAAAACTAGTATCGCGTTATGCAATACCTCAGGCTGAATCTATTCAGGATGCGCGGATTATAATAGCGGCTGGGCGTGGAGTGCGTACAGCTAAAGATATCAGTATGCTAGAAAAGCTTGCTAAAGAACTCGGTGGAGTAATTGGTTGCACTAGACCTTTAGTGGAAAAAGGTTGGTTTTCCGTTGATAGACAAATAGGTTTATCTGGGAGAACAGTGAGACCAGACTTGTATATAGCGTGTGGAATTTCGGGGGCCGTTCAACATACAGCCGGTATGATGGACAGCAGTACCATTATCGCTATAAATCGAGATGAAAATGCTCCGATATTTGACGTAGCTCATTATGCAGTTGTAGGCGATCTTTATCAAGTGATACCTGCGATGGCAGAGGCATTATCGCGAGGATGTGAAAAGCAATGCTATCAGATAAGTATAGGGGTTTCAGAAAGGATGACATAAAAAAGTTATCTAAACTTTGTAGGGAGGTAACGACCGATCGAAATATCCTAAATGATTTTTCACACGATGAATTAGGACATGGGCGAAAACCGGATGTCGTAGTATTTCCTAAATCTACTGAAGAAGTTATTTCGATTCTCAGATATGCTTCAGACACAAGTTTGCCTGTGACACCCCGAGGAACCGGTACAGGTTTGTGCGGTGGCGCTGTTCCTATCTACGGGGGAATATCTATTTGTCTTTCAAAAATGGATAAAATTTGCGAAATTGATGAAGAAAATGCCACTATGACCGTTGAGGCTGGTGTTCTACTCATGTCGGTGCATGAAGCTGCCGAAAGGATCGGATATTTGTATGGTCCTGATCCGGGGGAAAAAACTGCTACAATAGGGGGAAACATTTCCACTAATGCTGGTGGGATGCGGGCAGTAAAATATGGTGTAACAAGGGACAGTATTTTAGGCTTAGAGATGGTATTGCCAAATGGAGAGGTGTTGCTCCTTGGTGGCAAGCAAGCTAAAAACAGCACGGGGTATAGTCTGCTTAATTTAGTTATTGGAAGTGAAGGAACGCTTGGGGTAGTTACCAAAGCTATTTTAAAATTGTTCCCGCTTCCTAAAAGCACTTTAAGCCTTTTGGTGCCTTTCCCATCGTTGGGTGAAGCTACTCTTGCGGTACCGCGGATTTTATCATGTGGGATATTGCCCCAATCCATCGAGTTTGCAGAAAGAAATGTAATACTAGCCGCTGAAAAATATATCGGCAAAAAATTTCCCCATACCACGGCACCGGCATATTTGATGATAAGACTGGAGGCCGCATCAGATGCAGATCTTGAGATCCAAATGCAGCTAGCTGCTGAAGCTTGTTTATCATCTTGTGCCGATGATGTACTTATCGCGTCGAGCAAAGAGCAAGAGAAAACTATATGGGATTGCCGGGCAGATTTTCTAGCAGCTGTTAAAAGTGGTAGCGAGGTAGATGAGTGCGATGTTGTGGTACCCAGAAATCGTATAGCTGAGTTTGTAGAGTATTCTAAAAAGGTATCTTCTGAAGTCGACATTAGAATCGACAGTTTCGGCCACGCGGCCGACGGAAATCTACACATCTATATTTTAAGGGATGATAAACCCCAAGATGAATGGCGTGAAAAATTAGTTCGTGCAATGGATTTACTGTATTCCAAAGGACATATTTTGGGCGGTCTTGTGTCCGGGGAACATGGTATAGGATTTGCGAAAAAGCAATATATGAAGCGTACATTGAGCACTAATGAACTAAATTTCATGTCAGACATAAAACGCTCTTTTGATCCAAAAGGCATAATGAATCCGGGCAAAGTTATAGATGTCTTATAGTTCGAAAAGGGCGATAAATTAATATCGCCCCGCTTAGATTTATCGTTTATTTCATGATTAGTTATTGTTAAGCAAGTGTTATAATACCTGTATTTTCTTTGATCGTAATTTCAGTGCCAAAAGGTTGAGATAGTTGTTTTAGATCTTCTAAGATTTTAATACTTTTTTCTTTTGAAGCTATAAAGGGTCTACCCCGCTGGGGCCTTGGTTTTCCATATCCAAGACATAAAGGAACCAGTTCTATCTTTTTAATCTCCCCCGTATCGTAATGAGGAATGGCTATCACACTTTCCCAAAAAAGCGGATTTCCTGGAAAACCTGCAGTATCGTTTTTGCTCCGCACATCATAAATGTCTGCAGGAGTTGCGTTTGATGAAAGTCCAAACCTATCGTAAATATCTTGCGGGTGCTTGGCGATAAGATCATTTTGAAATATGAAATTGCCCAAACTGTAAAAAATAGGCTTGTCTTTATAAATTTCTATTCCACGTAGTAAATGGGGGCCGTGACCGATGAACATGTCCGCACCGGCATCGATACATTTACGTGCAAAATCCACCACAAATTCAGCCGGTAAAGTTCTTTCGATGTGTGATTCATGGGCATGAAGAGTGAAAAGCACCCAATCAGACTGTCGTCTAGCTTCGCCTATCCATTTGGTTATATCTTTCAAGTCGGAAGGATGAGGTTGGGTGTGAATACCAGGAGATTCGGACTTAACAAAAGTGAGTCCCTGGAACGAAATTTCTCCGGTTTTGCTAGAAGGACCCCAGCCGAATTTCTCGTTCTGTTGTCTAACAATTCTAAGTCCTAAAGACTCTTTCATCTGTTTGATCGCTTCGTAATCGGTTTGGGTAACATGATATGTAGTAGTATACCTAAGCGCAGACAAGCCAGGCCGTCCTTGAAAATCTGGCCGTGATGCACCAGCCCTTCCCCAAGGCGCAAAGCTAGAACTAGCGGACATTAGGGCCACTCTTCCAAACGATGTATCATGGTACGCAGGTGATCTAGCTTCCGCTAAGTTTTCGCCTACCCCTGCATGGGTAATGCCTTTTTTGTCTAGTGTTTGTGTGGTTACTCGCATGCCCTCGTAAGAATAGTCTAAAGAATGATTGTTTGCTCTAGCAACCATTTCAAATCCGGCCCATTTGATTTCATCAACAAGTGAAGTAGGAGTTCCGGCATACGTACCTCCGCTTTGGGCTACAGGAATTCCTTTGTAATCGTTAAGCAGCACTTCAAGATTGGTAAAACCTAGATCTTGGGCTCTGATTGTTTCGAAAACCCGTAAGAACTCTGCTTCTTTATAACAAGAAAGTTTAGATGCAATGAAAGAATCACCTGTAAGAGCCATTGTGAATTTTTGTTTCATAGCGCACATTATTTTCACCTCTTAGGTTGTATTTTTCTTGTGTATAATATGGAATTCCTTCTTTTGTCAGTATTACTAGTAAGTTTACAAAGCATGCAAGCGGCTGTTATTTGAAACTTGATAGTTTTAGGTATATATTTGCAGGAATTTTCCAAATAAACAAGAATAAAAGCTTAACACAGATGTATCCCTGGGGGAGCCAAGATAGGGCTGAGATAAGGGAAATGTCCTTTGAACCCCGGAACCTGATCTGGGTAATACCAGCGTAGGGAAGTGGAACAATAATACAAATATATTGCCCCTTCCTTACAAAGGGGCATTATTTTGTTATAAACACGATGCCTTAAATTTTAAGAAGGGAGTTTTATGTTATGCGAATTTGCCAAGTACTTACTGTTGCAGGTTCTGACTCAGGAGGTGGTGCGGGCATACAGGCAGATATTAAAACGTTTACCGTTCTGCGTGCCTACGGAATGAGTGCGGTTTCTGCTGTCACGGCGCAAAACACACAAGGTGTACAGGAGGTTTATCCTCTTTCCCCCGAGGCGGTAGGGATGCAGCTCGATTCGGTGTTTAGTGATATTCGAGTTGATGCCGTGAAAACCGGGATGCTGTTCTCAGATCCAATAATTGTCGAAGTAGCTTCAAAGTTACGCAATTATAATGTGAGCAATTTAGTGGTAGATCCAGTAATGATAGCTAAGGGTGGGAGTACATTACTAGAACAGAAAGCGGTCTCTGCACTTATCGACGATCTTATGCCGTTAACTACCATTATTACTCCAAACATTCCTGAGGCCGAGGTATTAACTGGAATCAAGATCTCCACAGTAGAAGATATGAAAAAAGCTGCTAAACAGCTCGTGTGTATGGGGGCTCGATCTGCTGTGGTGAAAGGGGGACATTTTCCCGGCGGCCCAATTGACGTTTTTTGTGATGGAAAGAATGTAATAGAGTATAAAGGTGAACGATATCACACTAAAAACACTCATGGTACAGGTTGTACATTTTCCGCCGCGTTAACCGTCGGGCTTGCACGTAAATTGTCGTTGCCTGATGCAGTTCAATTAGCGAAAGACTTTATAAATGTTGCCATAGCCAAAGCAATACCCATTGGTCATGGACATGGACCGACCAATCATTTGGCGTGGCTAGACAAAAAAGAATTCGAGGTATGATCGGGATATGGAAGTTGCGAATACTTAAATCAAGGTAAAAAGTAGGTGTATTTGTGCAAGTTTTGAATTTTGCACGCTAAAATGGAAGCTACTATTGCCTTAAATAGATCGCAGGAAAGAAAAGGGATCGTTCCAATTGCAGCTGCTTTGTGAAAGTTCAAGTTGGTGAAATTTGCTAAAAGCAACGCGCCAAATATGTGAACCACTGCAATGCTTCCAATTATGCACGAAACTAGATGAATGAAAAATCGTGTAGATATGGCAGCGTTTGTTCCGAAACGTTTCATTCCTACTTGCGAAAGTGTACCGGTTATCCATGTTCCAGGTAAAAACCAAAAATATACCCGCCGGTAGGACTAGCCAGGACCCCTATGCCTGTTTTTGCTCCTACAAAAACCGGTATTCCACCAAGCCCTAAGCCGAAATATATTGCGATGGCCATATTCCAAGGAGCGGACCCAAAATTATTCCCGCAAGCATAGCGCTAGGCCTCGAAGGGTAATAGGAGCGGGGTTGAATGGCAATGGAATCGATACGTAGGCTAGCACCGCAGTCACTTCACTCATTAGCGACGATTTTATGAGAAGCGGTATGCGTAAATAGGCTTTCCGCTGTATTTTTGGACTTATGATGCTTGTATGTCTTCTTTTCAAATTTTTTGTTTGTAAATTACCTTGTGCATGGTTAAAACAAAGTGGTCTTGCATGATATCATAATATAGTAAGGTATAAAAATAAATTCTTACGTTAGGAAGAAGGAACCAAATTGCAGAATTATCGCTATGTATACGGTCCTGTACCTTCTCGTCGAATGGGTCTTTCCTTGGGGGTTAGTCCAATCCCCCAAAAACATTGCAACTATTCTTGTGTGTATTGTCAATTAGGCAGAACTAGGCAAATGACTTACCAGCGGAAAGATTATTATCCTTTAAGTGAAATCGTGGCAGAAGCTAAAGATTGTTTACGTGAAAACTCTCAAATAGATGTAGTTACTATAGTTGGAGAAGGGGAGCCATCGCTTTATTCTCAGTTAGGCAACTTGATTTGTGAGTTGAAATCACTGACCGAAATACCAGTGGCAGTGATTACAAATGGAGCCTTATTAGTTCAAAGTGCAGTTCGTGAAGAGATGAAAAATGCCGATATCATCCTACCGTCTTTAGATGCTTATGACCAAAACAGTTTCAAAATAATTAACCGCCCTCACGGCAAAATCGATTTTGAGCAGATATACAGGGGGCTTCAAACTTTTTCTCAAGAATTTGAAGGTCAGCTTTGGCTTGAGACTATGATCGTTAAGGGTTTAAACGATGATGAAGAAAGCTTAGTCAAAATGAAACGACTTTTCGACGGATTAAACTATGAGCGCCTTTATATTAATACCCCTATTCGGCCACCTGCGGAAGATTGGGTAAAAGAACCGACTTCTGAATCTTTGAAACAAGCTATTGCGATTTTAGATGGTATTGCAATTGAACTAGCAATATCGGAAGGGTTTTTCAGCGAAATCAAAGATGACTATGAAGCAGTATATAGCATTATCAAAAGACATCCCATGAATCAACACGAAATCGAAAGCTTTTTAAGGAAAAGAGAATGTAAAAATCGAGAAGATATTTTCAAACAACTCTCAACCAGTCCATACGTTGAAAAGATTACGTACAAAGGCTATGAGACTTATCGCGGGATCAAACCAATAAGGAGAACATGATTATGACAAGAAAAATTAAAAGAGTTGCAGCAATACACGATCTGTCAGGATTCGGAAGGGCATCTTTATCTGTAATCATTCCGATCCTGTCGAAAATGGGAATTCAGGTTTGTCCAATACCCACTGCGATTTTGTCTACTCATACCGGAGGTTTTAAAAATTACAGTATGATCGATCTTACGGATCGTATGGAAGAATATATCGACCATTGGCGCCGACTAGGCATCGAGTTTGATTGTATATATAGTGGATTTTTAGGATCGTCGAAGCAAATCGATATTGTTTCCAATTTTATAGATGTGTTTTCTTCAAACGATCCTTTAATAGTTGTAGATCCCGTACTTGGAGATAATGGTTTTTTGTACAGTGCAGTAAGTGAGTCGATGATAGAAAAAATGGGACATTTGATCAAAAAGGCTGATATTATCACTCCCAACTTCACTGAAGCCGCTTATCTTTTAGATCGTTCTTACGATTTAAAACTACCTGAAGAAACGATAAAAAAATGGCTGTTACGATTATCTGAAAAAGGCCCAACCATTCCTATTATTACCAGTGTTTTTGATGAAGACTTTCCGGGGGAAATCGAAGTAATGGCTTATAACAGCAAAGAACATGTTTTTTTGAAAATGGTCTCCGAATATATTCCCGCCCATTATCCGGGGGTGGGAGATATTTTTACTAGTATAATCGTCGGAAGTGTGCTCGGGGGTGATGAACTTTCCTCATCTATAAGTAAAGCAATGCAATTTATTACTGATGTTATTATGGTGAGTCATCGCGAAAAATACCCTGAAAGGGAAGGAGTTTTTCTCGAAGCGATGTTAGACAAACTATAAACATTTAGCATGACAATGAAGATCTAAGGAGGAAATAGCGTGAGTTTTGATCTGATTATATCTAAAGGTATCTTAATTGATGGATCAGGTGCTAAAAGACGTATGGCTGATATAGGAATTTTAGGTGATAAGATTTCAGCGATAGGAGATCTCGATCGGGCAGAAGCTCAACGGATAATTAATGCAGATGGTAAAATAGTATGCCCGGGGTTTATAGATACTCATAGCCATAGTGGTGTCGTTGTTTTAAAAGAGCCTTTCACTGCTCCTAAGACTATGCAGGGTGTAACCACAGAGGTAATAGGTCAAGATGGAATGTCGCTAGCCCCAATGGATAAAGACTATTTAGTGCCATGGAAAAAAGCCATGGACGGTTTAGAGGGAGATTACGAGATAGATTGGAATTGGACTGACACTAAAGGCTACCTTGATCGAATCGATTCAATGGATTTGGGCCCCAATTATGCCTTTCTGGCGCCTCACGGCAACATTCGCCTAACAGTTATGGGGCTTGATGATAGGCGGCCGACACGTGACGAACTAAAGAAAATGTGCGACGTTCTCCGTCAGTGTATAGAACAAGGTGCATTAGGAATGTCTACAGGTCTTATATATCCACCTGCTTGTTATTCGGACACAGAGGAACTAGTTGAATTTGGGCGTGTGCTAGCTGAATATGACGTCCCATTTGTTTTTCACCAGCGTAATGAGGCTGATTCAATTCTTGAATCGTGTGAAGAAGTACTTCACGTTGCTAGGGAATCTAGCTGCAAAGTGCATTTTTCTCACTTTAAAGTGAGCGGTAAACATAATTGGCACATGTTAGATGAACTATTATCCAAATTAGACGAGGCACACAGCCAGGGGTTGCAGGTTACGTTTGACCAATACCCTTACATAGCTGGAAGTACGATGTTGGCAGTTATACTACCGCCTTGGATGCATGACGGTGGGATAGAAAGTGCATTAATGAAACTCAAAGATCCTAAATTAAGGGCAGCAGCTAAAAAGGACATAATGGACGGTATTCCCGGCTGGGATAATTTTGTACACAATTCCGGATTAGATGGTATTATGATCACTTTTGTTAAGACTTCCGAAAATCAAGAAGCGATAGGTAAAAACCTAGTAGAACTTGGGGAGTTGCGGGGACAAGAGCCACTTGATGCTGCTTTTGACCTTATACTGGAAGAGGAAAACACCGTGGGCTTGATCAATTTTCACGGAAGAGAAGAAGATATTATAAGAATAATGCAAAGGCCCGAACACAATGTATGTACAGACGGGATTATTGGTTTAAAGCCGCACCCGCGATTATATGGAACATTTCCACGTGTTCTCGGACGATATGTAAGAGATAAAAACGTAATGAGTTTTGAAACCGCAATTAACAAAATGACTGGAAGATCGGCATCGCTCTTGAACATCAGGGATCGTGGGTTAATCAAACAAGGATTAGCGGCAGATGTCGTAGTTTTTGATCCTGAAAATGTGATAGATACTGCAACTTATGAAGAACCGATTCAGTACCCAAAAGGCATTGATTTTGTGCTAGTAAATGGCAAAATTATTGTGGAACGAGCTAATCCCAAGCCCCAAAAAGCAGGTAGGGTGTTGAGACGCTAATCAAATAAGAGGGTAATGAGGGTGGCCGGAAGCTAAATTTACAAAAGTACAGTCATATAAGTTTTCGTTGCAGATTTGCTTACTGTTCGCCCTTAAATAAATTTGTTGGATATAAATAAATTAAACCGAACCGATGGGATAGGTAGTGTTATTTTAGATTAAGAAGTGGTGCCGGAGGCGGGAGTCGAACCCGCACGCGGGGTCACCGCACGCGATTTTGAGTCGCGCATGACTGCCAATTCCATCACTCCGGCGTGTACCTCATAATATTACCACGGGTCCTTGTGATATACAAGGGACTTATTACATAGTACAGGGAGGT
>CAYORX010000006.1:0-76638 GCA_964406505.1 uncultured Eubacteriales bacterium | reverse complement strand
ATTATTGATAGCCAATATATTATGGCAACGTGCGGAGTATTGTCAAAAAAATTTCATAAACAAGCTAGAATTTTGTTGCTAGAAAGTTTAGGCGTGGAACAATTTTGCAATTAAAGCATGTTTAAGCACACACTAGTTTGGATAACGCTTATGAGAACTATTAGTTTGTTTAAGATAAGGAGGGTTTGAAATTGCCACAAAGCGTTGTTATTGCTGGATTGGTGCCGCATCCGCCAATTATTATTCCGGAAATTGGTCGAGGTGACGAAAGCCAAGCCTTGGATACCGTAAATGCTATGAATCTTATGGGCCAAAAATTCAGTGATGCCCAAATCGATACTCTTGTCATAATTACGCCCCATGGTCCTACATTTTCAGATGCGGTATCAATGCCTATATCCGGAGTGCTTAAGGGCGATTTTAAGCAGTTTGGAGAGAGAACGATAAATGTAAAGGTTAAAAATGATGTAGAACTTGTAAATACAATAATTAAACAAAGCAAAGGTGCACCTGTGCATGTTGTACCTTTGGACAGAAAGAACTACTTTCGTTATCAACTCGACCGTGCACTTGATCATGGTACGTTAGTGCCTTTATATTTTCTTCTTAAGGCTGGTTTTAGCGCACGCATAGCGATCGTGAACATAGGGTTTTTGCCATACTTGGATCTGTATCGTTTTGGAAAAACGATTACTCAAGCTGCTTCGCTATTAGGTCGAAAAATCGGAGTGCTTGCATCAGGTGACTTATCCCATAGTCTAAAACCCGGGGCACCCGCAGGTTATAATGAGCAGGGCAAAATATTTGATCAGCGTTTAATCAAAAATCTTGAATCATTTTCGGTAAAGGATGTTCTATGCATGCCTCAACCGTTGATTTCAAATGCAGCGGAGTGTGGGTTAAGGCCAATATCTATTATGCTGGGCACTTTGGATCAAGTTTGTGTACAACCGGAGGTCCTTTCCTATGAAGGCCCGTTTGGAGTAGGTTATTGTGTGTCAATCTTTAAGCCAGTTGGTAAGAGAAAATCGCGCCTATCAGGTATTATGCGGCAAAAGGAAAGTTTTCCCGTATCCATCGCTCGTTTAGCAGTAGAACGATTTGTACAAACAACAAAATTTCCTGAGCTAGGGATTGATATTCCAAGTCAATTTGCACGAAAAGCGGGTGTGTTTGTTACGATATATAAAGGAAATACTTTAAGGGGTTGCATAGGAACCATAGAGCCGGTTACAGAAAGTATTGTAAACGAAATAATTCAAAATGCTGTAAGCGCTGCAACTCGCGACTACAGATTTTCACCTGTAAGAATAGATGAGCTTGATAAACTAAATTACAATGTAGATATTTTGTCAAAACCGGTACAAATAAAAGATTTATCTGAACTAGATCCGAAAAAATACGGAATAATATGTGAAAAAGATAATAAGAGAGGATTACTATTACCCGATTTGCCTGGTGTTGATACTGTAAAAGAACAATTATCAATCGCAAAACAGAAGGCAGGTATTGTTTCTAACGATAATTACATAAAGATCTATCGGTTTACAGTGAAACGTTACAGTTAAAATTATAAAATAAGAGAGGAGCTAAGGTTTGAAAGAAGCTCTTTGGTGGAAACCGCTTGATAACGGCAAAGTGAAGTGTGAATTATGTCCACACGAATGTGTCATTTTGTTGGATAAGCGAGGTATATGCCGGGTAAGAGAAAACCGTAAAGGACGGCTTTATTCTCTTAATTACGGGCAAGTTGCTTCATTATGTTTAGACCCCATAGAAAAAAAACCATTGTTTCATTTCCATCCCGGTGCGCCAGTTATTTCTCTTGGAACTTACGGTTGTAATCTTCAATGTGCCTTTTGTCAGAATTGGCATATTTCACAGCAAACTTCTTTTAGCAGAACTTTAAGTGTTGAACAAGTAATGGATATTTGTGATTCTCAAAAAGCACAAAACCCAAACATCGCGGGTATATCTTATACCTATAACGAACCGACTGTATGGTACGAGTTTGTTGAGGAATGTGCCAACGAAGCGAAAGGCAAAGGTTTTGCCAATATACTAGTAACTAACGGCTACATTTCAGAAAAACCGTTAAATAGATTGCTACCAATAATTGACGCTATGAATATAGACGTGAAGGCTTGGGATGATCGGTTTTATCGCCGAGTGGCTGGTGGCAGATTAAGTCCTGTTTTAAAAACCGTTGAGCGGGCTTATGACGCTAATGTATGGATTGAGATAACTTACTTGGTAGTGCCCGGAGAAAATGATAAGCCGGAGGACATTGAAGGGTTATCAACGTGGCTGAGTCAATTAAACCCAAATATTCCGCTACATTTGTCACGGTATTTCCCTGCCTATAAATATGTAAAACCTCCTACATCTTTAGCTGTATTAGAGAAACTTCGTGCAATAGCTAGGGAAAAACTCTTTTATGTGTATATCGGAAATGCTTGGAAAAAAGGGTATGCTGATACTAAATGTCCTAAATGCGGGGAATTACTCTTGGAAAGAGGGGCTTTAGAATTAGAAAAAAGTAACTTGCGCCAAGGTGCTTGTCCCAGCTGTTTAAGAGAATTGGATGTTGTAGGGATTGTGCATGTATAAGTTAATTTAGCAAATGTAAAATTAGGAGGGAATAAATTGGCAGCAAGGAAAGTTATTATTATGGGGGCTGCTGGAAGGGATTTTCATAATTTTAACGTTGTTTACAGAGATAATGCTGACGTAGAAGTAGTGTGTTTTACAGCCACGCAAATTCCCGATATAGAGGGGAGAGTTTATCCCAAAAAGTTAGCGGGCAAATTATATCCTAATGGAATTCCAATCTATGCTGAAGAAGAGCTTCCTTACCTCATCAAAAAACATAGAGCTAATGATGTAGTGTTTTCATATAGCGACATTTCGTACGTAGATCTAATGCATAAAGCGTCTGCGGTTTTGTCTAATGGGGCAAATTTCCAACTGTTAGGTTTTGATTCAACCGCTATTAAATCGAGCAAGCCCGTTGTTTCTGTTTGTGCGGTAAGAACCGGGGCAGGTAAAAGCCAAACAACTAGAAAGGTTTCAACGATTTTTGAAGCGGCGGGCAAAAAAACGGCAGTTATTCGCCATCCTATGCCTTATGGTAATCTCGAGGCACAAATATGGCAAAGGTTCGCAACTTACGAGGACCTTGATACCCATGAATGTACTATTGAAGAGCGGGAAGAGTATGAACCCCATATTGACAAAGGTATTTTAGTTTTTGCGGGAGTTGACTATGCAGAAATTTTAAAGCGTGCTGAAAATGAGGCTGACGTAATATTGTGGGACGGAGGCAATAATGACCTACCTTTTTATCACACAGATTGTCATATTGTTATCGTAGATCCCCATAGGGCCGGGCATGAAGTATTATATCATCCCGGCGAATCAAACCTTAGAATGGCAGACATTGTGCTTATTAACAAAATTGAAACAGCGGAACCTAAAAATGTCGACCAATTGCGCGATACAATCAGAAATATTTGTCCCAATGCTGTAGTGGTTGAAGCTGCTTCTCCTTTTGTACTGAAAGATCCACAAAGAATAACTGGTAAAAAAGTGTTAGTTATTGAAGACGGACCTACCCTTACTCACGGTGAAATGGGCTATGGTGCTGGAACTATCGCTGCGCAAAAGTGGGGCGCATCTCAAATTGTTGATCCTAGACCGTGGGCGGTTGGAAGCATTAAGCAAACGCTAAACAAATACGAACACATCGGCCCGGTTTTGCCAGCAATGGGGTATTCGCCTAAGCAGGTTAAAGAACTTGAGGAAACTGCCAATAGCGTAGACTGTGATTTTGTAGTAGTTGCAACGCCCATTGATCTTCGGAGAGTAATGCAATTGAAGAAACCATCGATCAGAATAGGGTATGAGTTACAAGAAATTGGAACACCAACTTTGGAGGATGCAATCAAGACCGTTAGCGATATACTTTAAGTTTTGATTTGTAGTTTGCGGGTGGCCGAAATTTGGTCGCCCCTTTCGTTTTTAATAGCGAATAGACGTAATGATATAGCGTAACACTAGTCTGGGTGAGACCAAAATGAACGACGAGTTTATGCAAGAGGAGGACTATTTACATAATGACTGCAGCCCAGACTTTATATGTTATGGTGTTTTTTATATACTTGTTATTCTTTTTACTTTTTGCGAGGTTTTTCGTATGGAAGAATTATAGCGAGAAAAATTATTGGGATAAAAAACCGAATATAACACAAAAAGGTCTCGAAAATCTTGCAGAGAATCTCGGTAAGAAAGTTCCTTTCATAAGCATTTTGGTTCCGGCGAGAAATGAATCAGTCGTGATAGAAAACACGATAAGGCATTTGGCCGTTTTAAAATACCCCCAAGACTTGCTGGAAATTCTCGTTATTACAGATGAAAAAGAAGTTTTGGATGCTCATAACGAAAGACTAAGTATAATTCAGGAAGCGCGTAAGTTAATCGAAAATTCTTCGCAAAAGCAATTTGTCAACCCAGAAGTATCACAGAAAACTACTGAAGTTATTATCGCTGCGTTAAGCGATTTTGCACTTGCTGAGTTTTTATCCAAAAAATTTAACGATACTTACTCTTTGGGAATTCCTGAACTATGTATGCTTCCGGCAAAACAACGTCTGATCGTTGTAAGGGATATTTGTATTGAAATCATTAAACACAACGGAAAAGCTAAGACAAAAGCACTTCGTGACATCGTGCGCCAAGCATGCCCGTGGTTGTCTAAGTTAGATGTTGAAAGGGTTTATCCAGCTTCTTTAGCTATAGCTTTACCTGTGTTAACCGCCTATACCCAGTTGTTTGATGATACTAACCGATCAGCATTAAAAAAGACTACGAATAATGTTGCTAGGGCAGGTTACGGGCTCACCCAAGATACAATATTTCGCATGGCTGAATTTATAGCGATGCGGGTAGCTATGATGCTGACAACCACAGACAACATCGAAAAACTTATGAAAAATCTGTCGAATGCTATAAAAGACATGTATCCGACAACCCAAGAAATCGTTACCACGGTACAGCGCGATTTAAAACGTCAGCTTAAACCATATCCTGAAATTAAACACATAATTGTGCCTTTTGATTTTGACGGGACTCTCGACGGTATTAGAACAGGGGTGAACGTGCCTTCGACAAAGGGTAGGGCCCTTAATTGGGGATTAGAGTTTTTAGATCCTTGTTCGCAGATTTGCGGGTTTTACGATGCAGAAAGTAGACCGCATGGTGATGTGCTTTTATATGTGGGTTATAGGCACTTACTAGATCCCAAAGCTTCGAGAATTTTACAGGGACCCGTGTTTCAAGTTAGGAATTTTTACAAAATGAGTGCTTTTTGTAGGATTGCGGCACTTTATCAAGCCATAGCGCATGATTGGTATTTGCCGTGGCTGTTTCAGACATTGCCGTTTGTAGGTGGAACAAATGTGTTTGTAGAGCGAAAACTGCTGATCGATATAGAAGGTTGGGATTGTACTGTGCTTACAGAAGATCTTGAATTGGGTGTAAGGGCTTATTTAATGGGTTCAGCATGGCCCGAGTATTTACCGTATCATTCGTCTGAACAAACCCCTCCAAATTTTAGGGCTTTCTTTAAACAACGATTGCGCTGGGGAACAGGACATCTGCAGGTAGTAGATAAAATAACAGACGAGCCGATTGGAGAACCAAGAAAACGATATAAACTAAAAGTTGGTTTAATGATTAAAGGTCAGCTTGAGTGGGCAATTTATCAGTTAGCCACTTTTGTACCGCCTGTAGCAATGATTTTGCATTATAGAAAACTCCTTGACCCACATATAATACCTTCAGCGGGTCATTGGATGTTAAGTACGTTTTCTTTAGTTTATATGGGGTTTACCATATATGCTTTTCGGAGATATAACAAATATATTGATTCAACGGCACAACCTGAAAACTTCAAGGAGTGGTTAGAAGTGTATTTCGGATTGCTAATGTTACCGTTAGCAGCATTTATGTTTCCGGTACCCTATACTGCCGCGCTTGTTCTTAAAACGTTCGGTAAAGAGCCTAGGGTGTGGGTTAAAACTCCTCGCACCGGAGAAAGCAGGCTAGCTGTTTAACTACAACTTTGGATGTATAGTAGCCGTACGGCAGTCATTAGATATAGAATTGTTTTGGTATGTTTAACATGAAACCGCTTCGATGGGAGGGATAAGCCGCGATGGCTTTTCAAAAATGAATTGGCGTACAATAGTCTCGACCTTCACAATGGTGTTTTTGGCTGAACTTGGTGACAAAACGCAGCTTTCTACTATGATGCTTGCTGCTTCAAACAAATCAGTTTGGAGCGTATTTATCGGATCTGCACTAGCGCTAGTTTTATCTTCTTTAATCGGTGTTTTAATAGGCGATCACTTCTGTCGATTAGTACCGCTTCACATTATTAAATATTGTGCAGGTGGGGCTTTTGTAATCGTCGGGTTTTTAATGCTATTGGGGCGGTTATAGTAAGTTGTGTTTTCAAACGGTTAAGGATATAATTTCACTCAACCACGCACAATGCGCCCGTAGCTCAAACGGATAGAGCGTTGGCCTCCGGAGCCAAAGGCTGCGCGTTCGATTCGCGCCGGGCGCACCAATGGCTCAATTAGCTTTAAATCATTTTGTACATTATAAATAAAAATTTCGGGTATCGATATCAAAAACAATATTTTTAATTATCATCGGAGGAAATAATATGTCTCATTATGGTTCTTATCCCCATCCTAAGACTGCGGTGTTTCTTGATGGGTGGAATTTTAAATACGCAACATATGACGCGTTTGGCATTCAAGTCGATTTTACAAGGCTGCTCCGTTATTTAGCTGATGGAAGCATTTTAATTAGGGCTTATTATTACACCGGTGAGTGGACCGTTGAATCAATCGAACAATATGTAAAATTAACTCAACAAAACGATCCTGAGGCTCTAAGGGACGAGTTAGAAAATCAAATGCGCCGATCTCAATCCTTTTACAGATTCTTAAATAGAAATGGCTATATGGTTATTCTTAAGCCTTTGAAAGTGTTTGCGGGCGGCACCATAAAAGCTGATCTAGACCTGGAACTTGCTATAGATATGTTTTCATTAGTTGATCGTTGCGACAAGTATATTCTTTGCTCGGGTGATGGTGATTTTGTTCCATTGGTTCGCGCAGTGGCAAAACGTGGCGTTCGTATCCAAGTATTGTCAACACAACATCCCGATGCTTATGTTAAGTGCAATTTCAAGGCTGCTGATGAACTGGTTGATGCCGCCGACGAGTTTATTGAGCTTTATGACATACTACCTAAAATTACACGGAAATAGTATTTAGAGTGAATTGCAATTCACTAAGCAATGTACATGATATTTGGTCATGTATGATTTCAGGCAAATGTACGGGGAAAATTGGTTCTTGGGCATCATTTATAAAATCGAATAATTTTTGGCTTAGTTCGGGATATGGGCAAACCAGTTCAATGCAAGATACGGCCGTGGTGCATTTATCGCCTGTTTGCAGTTCTTCTAGCTGAGCTTTTATTAAATATGTGTCTGAATCGACGAATGGTACGAATTCATAGTGGATTATAAATTCCCGTCCGTCTTTACAGTATTTCCGTGTACATTCTTTATAAAGGGTTGTTATTGTCATGACAATCCTCCTATTTGGTATGGGTCAGTTATTTTTTGGAAATTTACAGTTACTTTTCCTTCTCGGAAACCGTTGTGGATACCCTTGTGGACAACTTGGATTCGTTCGACATAATTTGACATTAAACGGGCAGAAATAATTGAAGCAAAACAATGGAATAAAAAAAATTGTTAAATCATAAAATGACCAAGAACCTGCTATGATGCTATTAACGGTATTGTCAAACTTGCGAGATTTCATTTAATTAAGAGATTTTATTAAAAGAATGTTCTTAGAACAATGTCGAAAACTAGCGAAACGGAAAAATACACCATAAGTTTTTCGATTAGATTTGGAATACATTCGTTTGTTGTAGCTGTATTAACCAAGGGATTCCATTAAAAGTTCGCAACCGGTAATGTTCCGGCTGTTGTGTTCTTCATGATAGGATGTGAATGCTATCGTAAATATTCATCGGGTTAGGTATCGCCTTTTATGGAAGGTTATAAGTTGGTTTAGTAGGCATTTATCAATGACGGTAGGATTCCCTGGATTTATCCACGGGGGGATGTCAAAATGAGTAGTAATAATACGAAAAACGGACTAGTATTGGAGGGAATTGCGACGAAACGAATATCCATATTGATTTCAACAGTGCTCATAATTTTGTCAGTTATTGGTTCAGGTTGCGAACCGAAACTGTACAATGATGGTACCTATACAGGTATTTCAACGTCCGATGATAAAGGTTTCGTTGTTGCGGAATTAATTGTAGAAGACGATAAAATAAAAAGCGTTGATCTAACAGAATATGATGTTTTAGCATTAAAAAAAGATATGAACGCTTATGAATGGGAACCAGCTAAAGAAGCATTTAAGGAATTTCCTAACTGGTTTAAAGGTCGAAAAGATGCTGATATTGATGTTTATACCGGGGCTACGATGTCATCGCAAAAGTATATCATGGCGGTTTCATTTGCCCTTGAAAAGGCCCGGAAACAACCTGGTATTACTACGGACTACTTTGACGGTACTTTTACCGGGCGATCTGCTGTACAAGATGAACTAGGCTATGGTATGGCTTTGGTTACCGTTATCAAGGATAAGATTACCGATGTTCGTTTATTGGAAGTGACCCAAGATTATGAACTAAGAGATTACGCTACCTATTCGTATACACCTGTGATCGAGGCAAAATTACACCTTGAGAAGTCCATTTTAGAAAACAACAGCCCCCAGGTAGATGCATTTAGTGGGGCTACGGTAAGTTCTCAAAAATGGATAGAAGCGGTAAGTGATGCACTTAAGATAGCTAAAGTGAGGTAAATTGAACTGAGGGCTATAGCAAGCCATAACAGGTATGCTATAATCATTATTGTGAAATGCTTCCTAAAACTAATGAAGGGCGGGTGCAGAATGGCAAAAGTTTATGTTGATGAGGATCTTTGTATCGGATGTGGGGTTTGCGTTGACACATGCCCCGATGTTTTTGAGTTGACAGATGATGGAAAGGCTGAGGTTATAGATGGGGCAGAAGAAGATATCGATTGTGCACAAGATGCTGCTGACATTTGTCCAACCGGAGCGATCATCATAGAAGACTAACAGTCTAAAATCGTACATAGCTGCTTACACAGATCATACTTAGGATTTTCGGCCAGGTCTTTGGACCTGGCTTTTTAGAAGATATATTAGTTGGCAACTTTTCAAATTTAATTAGAAAACTTTTATAGGTACTGGGAGTATTTTGTCACTTTTGAATATTGCCGACGATACCACAAATTAACATATACTTAAGCAGGATATAGTACTCATTTACGGCGAAACATCTAGTCTAACATTATTGCATATTGTAAGTTAAATATGAATACGTGCATTCCGCACCGTATTTATAACAATTCGTAAAAAAGGCGAGATTGTTTTGCTGTTCAAGTTAAAAATTTTTACCCCAAAGGGTCAAAGGCGTGTTATTAACTTCATTGGTGTTATGTTCGTATTTATGGGTTTACTCGGTTTAATTATGTTGACTTATTCATCTTTACGGTACGTTGAGATTTTACTAGATGATTGTCCGCAATTAATTTATGAAGGGGAAAAACAAAGGTTTCCGGTAATAGTTGAAGAGGGCGAAGCATATGTGCCGTTTCAATTTATAAAAAGCAAACTTGATCCCCACGTGTTTTGGGATGAAAGTGGGGAAATAGTTGTAACAACAAAAAACAAGGTCGTAAAACTTCGAGAAGAATCTTTGACTGCGTATGTGAACCAGCACCCTGTAGATTTGCGGCTGCCGGTTATCCTTAGTAAAAACGAACCTTACATTCCCGCAAGCACCCTTGAGATTCTTTATCCGGTATCGGTTACTTATCATCAAAACGCTGGTACTTTTGTAGTGAAACTTGCCGATATCCCTAGTACTGTAGGTCAAGTAAATGCCGATACAGTTTTGCGGCTCAAACCGTTCATTTTTTCGCCAAGGGTGCGTAAGTTATCTAAAGGCGAAATAGTGACGATCTATGAAGATAAAGCAAGATGGTTGAAGGTTGCGATCGATGGCGGGTTTTATGGTTATATCGCTAAGAATAATGTAGGAAACGTAAAAAAGGTGCCACCCATGATCCGAAAGTTCGAAGATTATGTTCCCATTTCACTTAAAGGCGAAAAGATAGTCCTCGGATGGGAACAAGTGATAACTGTTACACCAGAGCCCTTGGATTTGGGCTACATGCCGGGTTTGAATGTGGTATCGCCTACATGGTTTCACCTTTCCGATGTCCCAGGTGAACTTGAGAACAGGGCAGATATGCGCTACGTCAATTGGGCTCATTCACAAGGCTATCAGGTATGGGCGTTATTTTCTAACTCATTTAATCCTGAAATAACTTCGGTGGTCTTAAGGGATTCCGGTTTAAGAGATAAAATTGTATCACAACTTCTTATATATGCTCGGGTTTACAAGCTCGATGGAATAAATATTGATTTTGAAAATGTAAATCTATCCGACGGGCAGTATTTCACCCAATTTGTGCGGGAACTTACTCCCATGCTTCACAAAGAAGGTCTTACTGTATCTGTTGATATAACAGTGAAATCTAGCAGCCCCAATTGGTCACGGTTTATTGAACGGGAGAAGCTTGCTCAAACGGTTGATTATGTAATGCTGATGGCATACGACCAATACCCACAAAATTCTCAGGTGGCTGGACCTGTATCTGCAATTCCGTGGACTGAATGGACCATAAATAGAACATTAGAAGAAGTTCCAAATAAAAAACTTGTTTTAGGAATTCCATTTTATACTCGACTATGGGTTGAGTCATATGAAAACGATGGTGTAAAGGTTTCGTCTACGGCGCTTGGCATGGATAAAGCAGCACGTTGGCTTTTGGAAGAAGGGATAAGTTCTCACTACGACGCAGAAACTCAATTGTTCTATGCAGAGAAAAAGGGAAAAGGTAAAACTTATAAAATATGGCTAGAAAATGTTGAATCAATAGAAAAGCGCCTTGAACTCGTAAACGACTATGCCCTTGCGGGGGTAGCTGCGTGGTGTATTGGATTTGAAACACAGGATATTTGGGAAGTAATCAGTCAACAGTTTGATCAGTAACTCAACCAGTTTTTTGAATCTGATCGTAATCCCTTAATTTCTTTGCTGTCAATATCGATATTAGGTGGCAAGGGGATGTTGTCATCTAATAGGCGTATTTCGATTGTGTTTGATATGTTGGGAAAACATCACTAACACAATTGGTTTTATATGGTTTCGGTAAAGAAGTGATTTATTAAGTGTATATTTGGATAGGCAGATAAGATTAGAGGAGTGGGTTTGGATGGCCAAAATTCTGGTTGCAGACGATGCTATGTTTATGCGTAACAAGACTTCTAGGTTATTAACTGCTAATGGTTATCAGGTTATCGAAGCAGCTAACGGAGAAGAAGCCGTTAACAATTACTTTCGAGAAAAGCCTGATTTAGTACTTATGGATATTACTATGCCTGTATTAGACGGTATAGAGGCTCTTAAACAAGTCATGACTAAAGATCCTGATGCTAAAGTGGTTATGGTAACAGCCTTGGGACAAAAAAGCATGGTTTTAGAAGCAGTTAAGGCGGGCGCACGAGATTTTATTGTTAAACCGTTTGAGCCTGAAAGACTTCTTGAAGCTGTGAAAAAACAGTGTCAAGATTAAAGTTTAAATCAGTATTTACGATTTCAGAACCAAGTAAGCGGAAAAGAGAGGGTATAGATGCTGCGTTCGGAACTAATGGATCAAAAGTATGCCAGTTGCAGCGATTATTCATATTTTTGTAAGGAGTTTGCTTGTATTACAGGAATTAATCTTCGAAAATATAAAAGTAGGCAGATGCATCGAAGGTTGTTAAATTACATGCGTAGACGCAGTATCCAAGATTTTCGGGTCTTTGTTTCATACATAAAACGTGATCCCATTGAAACAAATCGGCTATTGGAATACCTTACGATTAATGTGACTCGATTTTTTAGAAACCCAGAACAATGGAAGATTTTGAAGTCGCATATTATACCTTTATTATCTGAATCCACCAAACATAACTTTAGAGTGTGGAGCGCCGGTTCGGCCGCAGGTCAGGAAGCTTATTCAGCCGCGATGATTTTTTCAGATAATTCGTTAACGAATGTTTCGATTTTTGGTACAGATATAGATGAGCCAAGTCTTAGCAAAGCTAATCAAGCGGTGTATACTTACGATCAAGTAAAGGATGTTCCGATTAATTTTTTAAAAAAGTATTTTATAAAGCAAGACAGTGCATATGTTGTAAAAGATGCCGTGAAACGTATGGTGAGATTTGGAAAACATGATCTTTTGGGTTCAAAATATCCTGATCGCATGGATCTCATTATTTGCAGAAATGTGTTAATTTATTTTTCAGAGGAAAGCAAAAGAGATGTGATTTCAAAGTTGTCTGGTTCGCTAAAACCAGGAGGCGTTTTGTTTACAGGGTCTACGGAAGCCATATTCGATCTTACTAAGTACAATCTCTCGCAAATTTTTCCATTTTTTTATTGGCGGACACCTTAATCGAACAAAACTTCATATATCGCAAGATACTTTGCAGGTAAGAAGTTATAATTTTAGTACCGTGTCTTGCTGCAGTACATTTCGATGACAAGAAAGGGGCGGTTTTATGTTCAGGGCAGATTTGATAAATCCTTTTTTAGAGTCTGCTTATAGCTTTCTCCAAAAGGAGTTTGATGTAAAAGTATCGAGGGGTCAATTACGCCTGGAAGAGTCACGTTCGACATCGGGCGAAGTCAACGTTGCCATAGGTGTAACCGGTGATGCGGAAGGAATTGTAATATATTCAATGTCGGAACGCACCGCAAAAGTTATCGCCTCAGCTATGATAGGTGAATCTGTACCTATGTTTGAAGAATTGGCCGAGTCAGCTATTGCGGAAATGGGAAATATCATTACCGGACGTGCTGCTATCGGATTAGAAGAATGTGGATATGTATGCACATTGTCGCCGCCAACTCTTGTTTCAGGCAAGGGTGTGATGATTTCGACTTTAGATATTCAAAGACTTATTATCCCTTTAGAAACACCTATGGGACACCTTACGATTTGTGTTGCGTTAAGACATTTGAAACACAAAGGGGGTTCCTGACGTCTTACAAATATTCAACAGAAATAGAGCTTTGCTAAAAGATGTATAAATGACAGGAGAGCAAATATGGAGAATAACGCATCGCAATCTAATTACGATACACAGGAGCAAGTAAAGCGGCAATCCAAGGTAAACAGATCATATGCGGGAACGTTTGCCGCGTTTTTACTTCTTTTAACAACTTTGTTTACCGTTTATTATTATGAATTACTTCCTTTTGAAGAATATTTTGCTTGGAAGCCCATACATAAAGGAAATAATGTTGAAGATCCACTTGTGATTGGAGATGAAGAGATTCCAGAAACTTTAGTTAAACTTGCACCCATAGAAAAGGCACTTTCAGCAAGAGGATTATATGTAACCATGGATGTTTTTGGTACGCCCTCCATTTTTGCTAAAGTGATCACATTTGTTCGTCAAAATCCTGGTCTTAATTGTTTGGTTGTAGATGTGAAAGATAATGACGGTAGAATTCCTCAAAAAGCCCCTGATATTGTTTCAAAACCAGCACCATACGATCACTTCGCAGGCTTAGTCAACGTTTTGGAACAAGAGGATTTCTATCTTATAGCAAGGATAGTCGCTTTCCAAGATCCCTACCTGGCGACGAAAGAGCCCAAGCATGCAATTAGAAACGCTGATGGTAGTCTATGGAGAGATAGGGATGGAAGGCTTTGGCTTAATCCGTACGATAAAGCAAATTGGGAGTTCGTAAGAGATGTTTCATTATGGGCATTAGACATGGGGTTCCATGAAATTCAATTAGACTATGTTAGGTTTCCTGACAGCGCACAAGGTTTAGAGGCAACGGGAGTGCTTATGCCTGGAAGCGAGAATTACGAGTCCCGCGGTGATGCAATAAGCGAGTTTTTAGAATATATGGGACAAGCATTTGAAGGGAAAGGTTATTTAAGCGCTGATGTGTTTGGGTTTGTAACCATCGCACAAGATGATATGGGTATAGGTCAGAAGTTAGAACAACTTGCAGATTCAGTTGATTTTATATGCCCCATGGTGTATCCGTCGCATTACTACAATGCTGGAATATACGGTTTCCAAGTGCCGGAACAACACCCCTATGAAGTTGTGTACAATGCTATAAATGAAGCTCTTACTCGTACTGAAGGGCTTAAAAGTAAGATACGGCCGTGGCTTCAAGATTTTTCCATGAGGGTTCAATATGGATCGGAAGAAGTTCAGGCTCAAATCAATGCTGTTTTTGAGCATGAGATCCATACTTATATGTTATGGAACCCTTCCAACCGTTATACTGAAAGCGTGGATTATCTACCTAAAGATAGATTATTGTGAAAACCGTGTATAGTTAGGCGCCTCCTTTGTTATCTGTATATTGTGGGGATGGCTCTCTCGAAGTCCTGCGCTAGTTATTTGTACGAATTTAGCATGTTTTTGAAGGGTTTTAAGGTCTACACACCCACAATATCCCATTCCGGCCTTGACTCCTCCAATTAATTGATAAATGGTATCTGCTGCCGGTCCTTTATAAGCCACCCGACCCTCAATACCCTCGGGAACAATTTTGCTAGAGGATTCTTGGAAGTATCGATCGGCGGCTCCTTGTTTCATAGCTCCTAAAGAACCCATTCCTCGATACACTTTGAAGCTACGGCCTTGCCATATTTCCATTTCACCAGGGCTTTCCTTGGTACCTGCCAGCAATCCTCCGAGCATAACCGCATCTGCTCCGGCAGCTAGTGCTTTTACAATATCGCCTGAATACTTAATGCCGCCGTCAGCAATCACCGAAGCTCCGTATTTTTTGGCAATTACTGCCGCATTAAAAATCGCCGTGATTTGGGGTACTCCGGCACCTGCCACTACTCTAGTAGTACATATAGAACCTGGCCCAACTCCTACTTTTACACAGTCTGCACCACGTTTAATCAAATCACGGGCTGCTTCTCCAGTGGCTATGTTGCCAGCAATTATGGTTTTTTCGGGGAAAGCATTTTTCAGCTGTTCAACCGCATCCAAAACCCCTTTTGAATGACCATGAGCGCTATCAACTACAAGAACGTCTACTCCGGCATCTACCAGGATCTTTGCCCGGGCCATGGTGTCGGCCCCTACTCCGACACACGCACCCGCAAGCAATCTACCTTTGTGATCTTTGGATGCGTGAGGATGTTGCCGGGTTTTTTCTATATCTTTTAAAGTAATAAGTCCTTTTAGTCGAAACTCATTATCAACCAAAAGCAGTTTTTCGATTTTATATCTGGCCATAATTTGCTTAGCTTCGTTCAAAGAAGTTCCCACAGGCGCAGTAATAAGTCCTTCTTTGGTCATTACGTCATAGATGGATTTAGTGTAATCTTCTTCAAATCGAATATCTCTATTAGTGATAATGCCTACAAGGCGGTCATCTGAAATTATCGGTACTCCTGAAATATGATATTTAGCCATTAAATTTAGTGCATCTTCAACTGTTTTTTCTGGTGACAAATAAAAAGGATCGGTTATCACGCCGTGTTCCGATCGTTTAACCCTATCTACTTCCTGAGCTTGCCGGTCTAATGACATATTTCGATGTATTATACCAAGCCCGCCTTCACGCGCCATAGCGATGGCCATGCGGCTTTCGGTTACGGTATCCATGGCAGCACTAAGAATCGGCATGCATAGATTTATGGAGTTTCCTATAGATGTTGAGATATTTACGTTTTTAGGAAGTACTTCTGAATATCCTGGAACTAAAAGAACGTCATCGAATGAAAGTGCGTCACCAAGGAACTTGTCCTGCTTATTCATGGAAGTTCCCTCCTACGATTAATAATAAAAGTGTTTTAACGAGTTTACCATTCCCTGCAATTATATGACAACTAGCAAGTTTAACTAAATGTTATTCTATAATCACCACTGCAGTCAGATAAGCAGGAATTTTGGGAATTGTGTAGAAGATTTAAGCGATATATTTCATCCTCAAATTATTAATCGAATTGTACGCCACTCATATCTATTAACACCAACAACAATATTTTCGAAAGGATTGCACGGGAGGGATGTAGATGTGTAGAAGAATCCTTGCCGCAGATATAGGAAGCACGACCACAAAGACAGTCGTGTTTGAACAACACAATAATGCCTGGACCATGCTTGGCAAAACAGTGTCCCCTACGACCGTAGAAGCCCCCCATTTAGATGTGATGGTAGGTTTTAGACAATCTTTAGCTAAACTAGAAGGCCGGGTGAACGTACGGCTTTTAGAGGGCGCCAAGCTCGTGATGCCTTCAAAAGATAATTCGGGGGTTGATCTATTTATAGCTACTTCTAGCGCTGGTGGCGGATTACAAATGATCGTAACGGGGCTCATGAAAGAAATTACCGCTGAGTCAGCTCACAGAGCCGCGTTGGGGGCCGGAGCTATAGTATCAGATATAATTGCCCTTGATGATTCACGAACTATTATCGAAAGAATTGATACGGTAAAGCGGCTTAGGCCTGATATGGTTTTGATTACAGGCGGTACTGATGGCGGTAACGTATCAGAAGTTGCAGCTATCGCTGAAATGATAGCTATGGTCGATCCCGAACCCAGATTCGGGCAGCAATTTAAAACGCCAGTTATTTTTGCGGGAAATATTAATGCCAGAAGTTATGTCAAACAGGTTTTTAAAGGTGAGGTAGAACTTTCGTTTGTTGACAACATAAGACCTGTGCTTGAAAAAGAAGTGCTGGATCCCGCTAGGCGTCAAATACATGAACTGTTCTTACAGCACGTAATGAAGCATGCACCTGGTTATAACACATTGGTTTCTTGGGCCGATGGTAATGTTAAGCCTACTCCTGTGGCAGTGGGCGATGCTTTGACTTATATTGCTCACCAATCTAAGGGAAATGTCTTAGCCGTAGATTTGGGCGGGGCGACTACAGATGTGTTTTCGGTTATCGACTTGCAATTTTACAGAACTGTTTCGGCCAATCTAGGAATGTCTTATAGCATGGGCAATGTTCTTGCAGAAGCTACTCCGAAGATGGTTTCACGATGGTTACCTTTTGAGCCCGACGTGAGTCAAATAAGAAATTGGAATTTCAACAAAATGATTAGGCCAACCGGTTTACCTCATACATTTCAAGAACTCATGTTAGAACAAGCAGTCTCTAAGGAAGCGCTTAGACTTTCGTTAGATCATCATAAAGATTTGATACGAAGCTTAAAAGGAGTGAGACAGCAACGTAGTATAGGGGATGTATTTCGTCAGGAACCTACTGGGAAAACCTTAGTAGATATGATGAAGATAAACGTACTTATTGGTACTGGTGGTGCATTATCTTACGCGCCAAGGCGAAATCAGGCGTTGATGATGTTGTTAGATGGGTTACAACCTGAAGGGATCACCCATGTGTATGTAGACAATTGGTTTTTGCTTCCCCATGTGGGCGTCCTAATGGATATAAATATGGATGCAGCGGAAAAATTATTAGAATCCGAAACTCTTCTGATGCTAGGAACGTGTATTGCCCCAGTTGGTCCCGAGATAGCCCCGGGAAAAGTTATGGCACAGTTAAAGTTGGAAGACCAAGTATATGATATTGTTGCTGGAGTTTTACAAATAGCCGCTTTGCAAAATGGGCAAGAACCTTCATTTGAAGTGATTCCTAATCGAGATTTTGATGTAGGTGCTGGGCCAGGAGTTTCAGTGTCGGGGCATCTTGTTTCAGGCGTTAAACAAGTTATTTTAGATGGACGGGGCAGGCCGCTTTTGTTTCCCGAAGATGTTTCAAATATAAGGTCTGTTGTAACTGGGTGGTATCAGGCAATGGATGCGTATCCCCGCGACACATTACGATAAAGCAGGAGGTGTAAGTCCATGGCATTGCTTTTTACGTCTAAAGCGGTTGAAAACGCTGTAATTCGAAAACGAAGAAAACTATCAGCCCCGGGTGAAGTACTTGTCTCTATAGGTGATGTTGTTAATCCGGAAACTATAGTAGCTAAAGCGGAGTTTGTTAAAGGTAATCCTCATGTGGTGGATCTGAGATCCGAATTGAAACGAAAGACAGATCCGGAACTTGTTGATCGGGTATTAATCAAAAAGCAAGGTGACGCAGTCAAATTAGGAGAGGTTATTGCTAGATATGAAAAAGGTTTTTGGTCTGAGATCATAGAGGTAAAGTCTCCTTGTGACGGGGTAATCGAATATATTTCTAGGACCCAGGGTCGTGTAATTATCAGGGAAGATCCTAAAACTTCTAAGCCACTTAGCATGGTTGCAGCTGCAAGCAGGCTGCGGGTAAGACCGCGATTTATACGGATGTTTACTGTCGTACGAGAAGGTGATCACGTAGTAGAAGGGGGTATTATCGCTACAACTGGTGATATGGATTTCGTATATGCGCCTATTAGCGGAATAGTGGAAAAAATTTGTACCCTTTCAGGTACGATTACCATAGTAAAACCCATAAAACACACAAAAGTTGTGGCTCATATTAAAGGCGAGGTAATTGAACTGATTTCCAACTATGGAGCGGTTATTGAAACGGTTGGTGCATATATTCAAGGCGTGTTTGGCATGGGTGGGGAGTGTTCAGGAGAGTTGCTTATAATGTGTGAGAAACCAGATGAAATTGTTGGCGCTGACGAAATAGATGTAGACGTTGAAGGTATGATTTTAGTTTGTGGTTCCTTTATTTCGTATGAGGCTTTACAGAAAGCCCGTGAGAAAGGCGCTGTAGGGGTAATCACCGGGGGTATGGATCAACTCGACTTAGTGCGCATGGCGGGTAAAGAACTTAGTATCGGTACTACAGGTCAGGAAGATATAGATTTTACGGTAGTTATCCTAGAAGGATTTGGTCAAATTCCTATCAATCGTCATGCGTGGGACATTCTCAAAAACAATGATGGGGCAATCGCTTCTATCGACGGTACTACTCAAATCAGGGCGGGGGTGTTAAGACCCGAGGTAATCATTAATAAGTATAATGAAGCCGAAACAGATTTATCTAGCGTTGATTCACAATTGCCTTTGATATCCGAAGAAAAGGAAATACCTATTGCAATACATGCTATGCTACGCGTTGGGGATACAGTAAGATGCATTAGGCCGCCCTATTTTGGCGAGTGGGGTATAGTGAAGGAACTACCCGATGATCTAAAACAGATTGAATGCGAAACCATGGTTGAAGTAGCGGTAGTGAAACTCGATGATGGGTCTTGCGTGACAATACCTCAAGCAAACTTAGAGGCTTTTTAGCGTGAAGTTCAAGGGCTGGGCAAAAGGCATAAAAAAGCTCTTAAAGCCCAGGCCTCCTATATGGGAGACCCGGGAGTGGGAAAGCATGTCTTGGGATGAAAAAATGGCAATTTGGCGTAGGCACAAAAAAATCAATGCAATTTTGGCAGGAATATTCGTGTTTTGCTTCATAGCGAGTTTTATGTGGGCTCTTAAAACCGCTATCGACATAAGAATAGTAATTGCGTTTAATGTAATAATGTTCAGCTGTCTTTACGCAGCTAGATATCTAATGGAGTAATATATTATCGTTCGTATTACGTTGATAAGAAAAACCTCTTTTATTCTAATACACAAATATATTAACTTAGCTTTTCATAAATCCTGCCTATTTCAATTTCCCCGTATATAATTGTTTGACAATTCTCCCGTTGTCGAAATTATGATTGCATAATCCCAATTGTAATGATAGATTAATTGCAAATGGGAGGTGAGATTGCTGTTAGAAGATATCAAGGTGCTAATAAGTGCTGAAGAAATAGATAAACGAATTCGCGAAATGGCAGCAGATATATCAAGAGATTATGCAAACCAAAATCTACTCATGATAGGTGTGCTTAAAGGCAGTTTTGTTTTTATGGCCGATCTTGTTAGACATTTGGATTGCGATGTTGAAGTTGATTTTATGGGAACGGTAAGTTACGGTGCTTCAACTAAATCATCGGGCGAAGTTCGAATTACTAAAGACCTCGAACAGAGCGTGGCAAATAGGCATGTACTTCTTGTTGAGGACATTGTTGATACAGGGCTTACTCTCAGATATCTTTTGGATACATTAAAAAACAGACAACCTGCCAGTCTAAAGGTATGTACGCTTTTAGATAAACCTGCTAGAAGGAGGGTAAGAGCTAATTTAGACTATTATGGCTTTATAATTCCCAATGCATTTGTTATAGGATATGGTTTGGATTACGATCAAAAATATCGCGGATTACCCTATGTGGGTGTCTTAGAAAGTCTAGGTTCTAGATAATTAGGTGTTTAACCGGCCGCAAAACCTACTTAAGGGAGGAACAACTTTTGTTGGAACAATTGTTCAAATTAAGAGAACACGGTACAAATGTACGCACCGAGGTGATTGCAGGAGTAACCACGTTTATGACCATGGCGTACATACTTTTCGTTAACCCCGATATTCTAAGCGTGACCGGAATGCCGTTTGGCGCAGTGATGACTGCTACTGCCCTGTCCGCAGGTGTGACGACAATATTAGCTGGATTTATTGCAAATTATCCTTATGCTTTGGCAAGTGGTATGGGGCTAAATGCCTTTTTTGCTTTTGTTGTTGCCGACCAAGCTGGATGGCAGGCAGCTTTAGGTGTAGTTTTCCTGTCGGGGATATTATTTTTGGTTTTAAGTCTTACTGGGGCGATAAATATCATTGATGCTGCTATCCCACAAACTCTAAAACGGGCGGTCGGAGTAGGTATTGGTTTGTTCATTGCTTTTATTGGTTTGCAAAATGCCGGTATTGTACAATCTGACCCTGCCACTATAGTTACGAGGGGCGACCTTGCGTCTGCCGGTCCTGCTCTTGCCTTGATAGGATTACTCATTACCGCGGTGCTTATGGCCAGAAATGTTCGCGGTTCAATTCTTCTTGGGATATTGATAACGACTGTCATCGGAATACCCCTCAAAGTAACTAATATCGCCGGAAGCATTATCGGAATACCAGAATCTTTAGCACCCATAGCGTTTAAAATGGACATGAAGGGTGCGCTTAGTCTCGGCCTTATGACCATTTTTAGTTTTTGGTTCGTGGACGTTTTCGATACAGTAGGTACTCTTATGGGCACAGCTTCTAGGGCGGGTATGCTCGACAAAAAAGGCCAACTTCCTAAAATTAAAGAAATGATGACCGTTGACGCGATAGGCACTTGTTTCGGTGCAGCAATGGGAACGAGCACAGTGACAACCTATGTTGAATCCAGCGCTGGTATAGCCGCAGGCGGGCGTACAGGGCTTACTGCGGTTGTAGTAGGTATATTGTTTCTTGCATCGTTGATTTTTTCGCCTCTCGCGGGTATGGTTCCGTCTGAAGCCACTGCACCTGCGTTGATGATAGTTGGCGTACTTATGATGCTACCTGTAAAAGAAATCGATTGGTCTGATTTCACCGAAAGTTTCCCTGCTTTCATAACAATGGCTATGATGCCATTTGCATATTCTATATCTGACGGTATTTCAGCAGGTTTTATCAGTTATGTAGTGGTTAAGCTTTTTTCCGGTAAAGCTGAAGAGATTCATTGGTTGGTTTATATATTAGCTATAGTGTCGGTAATCCACCTTATTCCTGGTTTGTTTTAGAGTATATTAGTTAGCTGGGGGCGTATTCTGTGGATCGAAAACAAGGCTTCAAATGTCAAGTAGGAGTCGTTTTGGGTTCTTCAAGTGATCTTAAGAAAGTTGACCGTGTTTTCAAAGTTTTTGATGAATTCTCGATCGACTATGAACTTGCTATAATTTCTGCTCATAGGGCTCCTAAAATGCTAGAAGAATACGCCCGCTCGATTTCCAATAGGGGAATCAAAATAATTATCGCCGCTGCCGGACTATCAGCCGCGTTACCGGGCATGCTTGCGTCTTTAGTTACCGTTCCCGTAATAGGCATCCCTATAAACGCCGGTACTATCGGCGGACTTGATGCATTGTTTTCAATATCACAGATGCCGCCAGGTGTACCTGTGGCTTGCGTCGGAATTGATTCGGCCCAAAATGCGGCGCTGTTAGCTGTGAGAATGTTGTCTCTTACTGATCTCTGTCTTTTAGAAAAACTTACAAAATATCAAAAGCGATTATCAGCAAACACAGCTCAGACGAACGAGAAACTCAAAAAAGAGGGATATCCTATATGGGACTATTGAAACAAAACGAGATTACAGAACAGTGCGGCGTATTTGCGGTTGTAGGTCATCCTAGGGCTTCTCAACTTTGCTATTACGGGCTGTACGCGCTGCAACATAGGGGACAAGAATCTGCAGGAATAGCCGTCCGTCACGAAGCAAAGATACAATCGGTTAAAGGTATGGGTCTCGTTTCCGATGTGTTTGCTAGGAGTGCTGCTGTAAACATGGCTGGTAACTCTGCTTTGGCACATGTAAGGTACTCAAATGTTGGAGATGAAGGTGGGGTTGAAGATGCACAACCCATCACCGTTAAAATGTGGCAAGGTCAAATGTCTTTCGCACATAATGGTAACTTGATAAATGCTGCGAAATTAAGAACCCAACTAGAAGTAGGCGGGTCGATTTTTCAAACCTCATCTGATTGCGAAGTAATACCTCATCTAATGTCAAAATCGGGTTGTAAGAATCCTGTTGATGCAATTGTAAAAATTTTACCGTTTTTGAAAGGTGCGTATTCTTTATGCGTTCTTACACCTAACGGGATAATAGGTGCAAAAGATCCTTATGGGTTCAGGCCTCTTTGTCTAGGTCATCTTGACAAGTCATATATTATTTGTTCTGAAACTTGTGCTCTTGATGCTATAGGAGCCGAATTTGTTCGAGAAATTGAGCCGGGTGAAACTATATTCATTGAAGAGATCCAAGATGTCGAAACCGGCGAGGTATATGCCGCCACTCCAATATCTTCTTTTCATACACCTAATTCAAAGGGGGAGAAATTGTCTAACCGCACTTCCCTTTGTGCTTTCGAATTCATATACTTTGCAAGGCCCGATTCGGATATATATGGTCTTAATGTGCATTCTGCGAGAAAAGCCCTTGGGCGAAAGCTTGCCCAAAAAGATGATCTTTCGGCAGATTTGGTAACCGGTATTCCCGATTCATCTTTATCGGCAGCGTCTGGTTATGCAGAAGAGGCGGGTATTCCATATGAAATGGGTGTGGTTAAGAACAGGTATATAGGCAGAACTTTCATAGCCCCAAAACAATTTATGCGTGAACTTGGCGTCAAAATAAAAATAAATCCATTGCAAAGGGTAGTAGATGGCAAACGGGTGGTTATGGTTGATGATTCAATAGTACGGGGTACTACTTCAAAATATATTGTAAATCTTTTACGGGCGGCGGGTGCTAAAGAAGTTCACGTTAGAATTAGCTCTCCTCCCTATAGATTCCCATGTTATTACGGTATCGATACTTCTACGAAAAATGAATTAATCGCTGTTGGGAAAAGCCAAGAACAAATTAGACAAGCAATTGGCGCGGACAGCCTCGCCTTTCTAGATGTAGAAGATCTTGAAGAAGTTTTGGGACAACACGCCGGAAATTTATGTGCAGCTTGTTTTGATGGAAAGTATCCCGTGCCACCTGATGATGATCAATAATGTTAAGTTAAATCAGTCCGCAAATTTAGTTTTAGACCAACAGCAAGAGATACAACGTAACGGAGGTTTGAACTAATGAAACCAAATGGTTCGGCCGAATACAGTAAAGCCGGCGTTAACATTGATACAGCAGCCCTGTGGGTTTCCAAAATAAAAAAATTAGCGGCACAGACTAAGAATGATGCCGTAGTTTCGGGTATAGGAGGATTTTCCGGCTTATATAGCATGTTTCATTTGGGGTTCAGCGATTTAGTGTTAGCTTCAAGTTCAGATGGCGTGGGAACTAAGGTGTTGATCGCTCAAAAGATGGGCAAGCATGACACCATAGGAATAGATTTGGTAGCTATGAACGTAAATGACATAATTACCTCCGGCGCAGCACCCCTATTCTTTTTAGATTACATAGCAGGCGCAAATTTGTCGGTTGAACTCATCGAACAAATTGTTCAGGGAGTTGTTATCGGCTGCAAGGCGGCGGATTGTACTTTGTTAGGTGGGGAAACTGCCCAAATGCCCGATCTTTACGGCCCGGGAGAATATGATCTGGCTGGATTTTGCGTTGGAGCCTTGCATAAAAATCGGATTATTGACGGGAAGGATATAAACAAAGGCGATGTTATAATCGGATTTGCTTCATCAGGTTTGCATTCAAACGGATACACATTGGTGAGGAAAGTCATTGCTGAGCTAGGCTGGGAACTTCAACGTCATGTAGATTCGCTTGGAAGAACCTTAGGTGAAGAACTGCTTGAACCTACTCGTATATATGTGTCTCTTATGATCCATCTTATGGACAACATTTGTGTCAAAGGTGCGGCGCATATTACCGGGGGAGGAATAATCGAAAACCTTCCGCGAATATTGCCAAAAAATTTGAAGGCAAACATTAGTTTTGCGTGGGATATACCCCCTATATTTCAGGTGATAGAAGAATTAGGAAAAATCAGCAAGCAAGAAATGTATAGGGTATTCAACATGGGTATAGGCATGATAGTGATAATTCATCCCAATGATGTAGATGAGGTAATAAGAATAGGCAGCGAATTGGGTGTTTCTTCGGTTGTGGTAGGTGAGATAGTTGAAAAGTGAACAGAGTGAGAAACTGTCGCTTGGAGTGCTTGTTTCGGGAAGGGGTAGCAACCTTCAAGCTATACTTGATAATTGTGAGAAAGGCCGTCTTTTAGCTAAAACACAAGTGGTGATTTCTAACAGGCCAAAGGTTATGGCTTTAGATAGGGCCAAGTCAAAAGGAGTGCCTACGTTTGTTGTAAAACCCAGTGACTTTGGTAAGTGGCCCGAATGTAGAAGATGTTATGAGAAAAGATTAATTGAGATTCTCAAGTCCTACGATGTAGATCTCGTAGTGTTAGCTGGTTATGATAGATTGGTTGGTGACACGCTGCTCAATGCGTTTCCCAATGAGGTAATTAACATTCACCCATCCTTGTTGCCAGCCTTTCCCGGGTTAAACGCACAAAGCCAAGCCTTAGACTATGGGGTTAAGATAGCAGGTGCATCAGTATTTTTTGTGGATAATACAGTTGACGGCGGTCCGATTATTCTTCAAGATTCATGCCCTGTACATCAAGATGATATTGTCGAAACTCTTTCCCAAAGGATACTTGAAATAGAGCATCGGATTCTACCCAAAGCTATCGCACTTATCTCTGAAGGTAGAGTAAAGGTGCATGGCCGTAAAGTTAGAGTTTTGTCCTGAATTAAACCAATGCACATAAAATACGTCAATAAATGAGGTGTGAATGTGAGGCGCGCTATTATTAGTGTATACGATAAGACAGGTATCGAAGAATTAGCTTTCGCATTACGAAAATTGGGATGGGAAATAGTTTCGTCAGGAGGTACCGCGCGATTTCTTCAAGACAAAGGTGTTAAAGTTATTGAGGTCAGCCAGGTAACTGAATTTCAAGAAATTCTTGACGGACGGGTAAAGACGCTTCATCCTAAAATACATGGCGGTATTTTAGCTATTCGAGATAATCCTAATCACTTGAGTCAGTTGAAACAACATGATATATTTCCTGTGGATATGGTAGTTTGTAACCTGTATCCGTTTGTGAAAACTGCATCTCAACCCGATGCAGCGATTCAGGATGTAATAGAACAAATAGATATCGGAGGTCCTTCCCTTCTTAGAGCGGCTGCCAAGAATTTCCATTGGGTTGTAGCGGTTTGTAATCCGCAAAACTATGATGAAATAATACGCCAGATAGAAACCCATGGTGAAATTAGTCTGGAATTTCGTAAAAAGCTAGCACATGAAACTTTCGTGCATACGGCTTCATATGATGCGGCTATATCAGCGTATTTCGCTTCTGTGGTGTATAAAAACGGTTTTCATCTTAGCCAAAACTTGTTCATTAATCAAAAGAAAGTGCTTAGGCTAAGATATGGTGAAAACCCACACCAAAAGGCTGCTTATTATGAACCTTCATTTGGTAAAGCCAGGGCCGGGTTGTCTCAATCCCAAATACAAGGGAAACAACTTTCATACAACAATATAAACGATCTTGACAATGCTTTTCATGTTGTATGGGATCTCGGTTCTCCTGGTTGCGTTATCGTTAAGCATGCGGCACCCTGCGGGGCTGCTGTAGGGGAAACACCGGAAGAATCGTTTAAAGCTGCTTTTTTAGGGGACGATATATCTGCCTTTGGCGGTGTTGTTTGTTTCAATTGTGAAGTTGACCAAAAATGTGCCCAGGCCATGGCAGAAATATTTCTCGAAGTAGTCGCCGCGCCTAAATTTACTAAAGGTGCTCTTGAGATACTAAAACGAAAGAAAAATCTAAGGTTGCTCATTTTGGGTCCAATTGCCGGGCATAGAGCAGAAATTAAAACAGCGTTAGGCGGAATATTGGTTCAAGAAAAGGATTCGGTAATTCCTAGTTACGAGCATTGGCAAACGGTCTCCCAAAAACAGCCTACTGCGGAACAACTTAAAAGTCTTGAGTTTGCCATGACAGTGTGCAAACATGTGAAATCAAATTCAATAGTACTTGCTCAAGGCTGCAAAACAGTCGGAATAGGTGGGGGCCAGCCTAATAGGGTGGATGCCGTTAAAATTGCTGTTGCTAGGGCTGGGGAAAGGGCTAAAGGGTCATGTCTTGCTTCAGACGCATTTTTCCCGTTTCCCGATTCTATCCATGAGGCCGCTAAAGCGGGAATCTCTGCCATAGCTCATGTTGGTGGTTCTGTAAAGGATCAAGATTGTATAGATGCTGCGGATGAACACGGAGTAGCTATGGTATTTACAGGTAAACGCCATTTTTTACACTAGCGAATCGAAATTTGTTGTCCTTTACGTGGGAAAGGAGTTTTGTTACTTGCGAATATTGCTTATAGGCTCAGGTGGTCGGGAACATGCTCTTGCATGGGCTATATCTAAAAGCCCCAGTGTTGAAAATTTGTGGGCAATACCTGGAAATCCCGGTGTTGGGCTTTTGGGTAAGTGTATGTCTGCGGATCCCATGGATTTTGAAAAAGTGCACGGGTTTTGCCAAAAACAATCAATAGATCTTGTTGTGGTGGGTCCCGAAAATCCGCTAGCTGCAGGAATAGCTGACTATCTTGTGCCAAAGGGAGTTAAGGTTTTCGGGCCGACACGGAACGGGGCACATTTAGAAGCAAGCAAAAGTGCAGCAAAATCCTTTATGGAAAGGCATGATATCCCCCATGCTCGATCTCAAGTGTTTGATTGCGCAGAAAAAGCTATCGATTACATCAAAAATACCGCCGCACCCTGGGTTATCAAAGCAGATGGGTTAGCCTTCGGTAAAGGGGTAACCATAACATCAGATTTTAACAAAGCATGTGGCATAATCGAAGAAATGCTTTCAGGAAGATTACACGGACTTGCCGGAAAACGGATTGTCATAGAAGAATTCTTAGAGGGCATTGAAGCAACGGCAATGGCGTTATGTGACGGTAACTCAATATTTCCCCTACCGATGGTCAAAGATCATAAACGAGTATTTGAGGGTGATAAAGGGCCCATGACTGGAGGTATGGGTGCGTATTCACCCCTTCCTTTTATTACGGAAGAAATAGAGCAAGTTATATATAAAGAAATTCTACATAAAACACTTTTAGGCTTTAAACGGGATGGCATTGATTATCGCGGTGTAATTTACTTAGGGCTAATGATCACTCAAAATGGCCCTAAAGTACTTGAATACAATGTTAGGTTTGGGGATCCCGAAGCTCAATGTATTTTGCCTAGGATATCGGGTGATTTTGCGGGAGTGCTTATGGCGTGTGCCGACGGAAAATTACAACATTATATTTCCCGTAACAAAATTGATTTTAGAAATGAATTAGTCGTTACAGTAGTGCAGGCATCAAAAGGGTATCCCAATTCTTATAATACGGGTATTCCCATCGAAGGGCTTACTATAGGTTCAAAGGTTGAAGTGCTTGAAGATGTATTTGTGTTTCAGGCTGGCACCGCCAAAGATCAATCTAACCGTTTAGTTACTTCGGGTGGAAGAGTGCTTGCAATAAGCGCGCTGAAGCCAACATTTGAAGAAGCTAGGTATGCGGTGTACGGAATCATACCTAAAGTAACTTTTTTAGGAGCCCAATTTAGGAAAGATATATGTAAATTATAATCTGAGTAAGGGGCCGAACAACATTGCACAAAAACAAAACATCGCTTACAGCAGTTCTCACAAGGGTGGCTTTGTTAGCAGGAGTTTATGCCGTATTAACTGTGCTCCCCCCTTTTTCAAGTTTTGGTTATGGACCCGTGCAGGTGCGGGTAGCGGAAATTCTTACGGTACTGCCTTTTTTGTTTCCGTGGGCAAAATGGGGGCTTTATTTGGGGTGTATACTCGCAAATTTAACAAGTCCCTTTATTATGTGGGATCTTACCCTAGGAGCCTTGGCGAGTCTAATAAGTGGGTTTCTCACGCAAAGAATGCCAAGTGCATATTTGGCACCTTTGCCGCCTGTATTGGTCAATGCGTTTATAGTGACACTGTACGTTGCGCCTTTGAGCAGGCTTAGTTATTGGCCTGTGTTTTTCTATATAATGCTCGGCCAAGCAATTTCGTGTTATGTTCTTGGATTGCCTTTTTTGCTATTTTTAGAGAAAAATCACCATCTCGTTGACAAGCTAAAATAACGATTATATGGATAAGCTATCGTAATATTGAATCGAATTCAGATATTTTGCCTTCAAGGGTAATGACCATGCGATTAGGTAAGCACACTATAGATTGACCTGGGGTTGTGATCCATCCCGTCCTCCAACATATTTCGTTGGGGCATGTGACATGATCGAGCGGTAACACCCTTACTTTGCCCTGTCCGTACTCTATAGTAGCTTCGCCTCGGGGGATAGTTATCGTTATTTCAGCCATAGTATCAGCATTGACAGGGAGCCTGGAAATTTCCTCCCCGTCCACTGAAACTACGGCTACAAGTTGGTTAGGCTTAGTAGGAAAATAATTATATCCGGCCCAAATTAATGTCGTTATAGCTACGGCAGTGATGATTAATATTTTGTCGCCTTTTGTCACGATGTTAACCCCTCATTGATTATAGCATCTAAAACGCAGTCCCGCTAAATCAAGAGTTACCTCAAAATCTTATATCCACACAAATTTCATATAAGCCCTTGAAGTACTAATGATGACCAACTTTCAAAAGGCCCCATATCGCCTAAGTCGATTAATTCGATCCATGTACCCCACATTTTGTCAGTTTCACGTATCGCTAGCAAAGGCGATGGTAAATGAACAACGGAAACTACCCCAAGGTGAACTTTTCCTACTTCATTCTCGTCATCATTTAAAAATCCGACTATACGTAGCAGGGGCTCTCCGGCAAGGATTACCTCTTCTTTTATTTCTCTCAATGTATTTATGCTGACCAAGTTTTTGAGATCCGATAAACGTCTTTTGCCTGGCCACATAATTTCTTCTGCCGGATTCATATGCCCGCCAACCCCTACAGACAAAAGCCCCCTTAGTCGTTTTTCTGATTGAGTTTCAAGGCGCTTCATCACGAATATCCGTCGTCCGGATATGAAAATCGTATAAGAAACCAGCTGTTTAAAGGTGGGATCAATTTCAAGCTCGAATCGAGGTCTAAATGTTGATGTCCTAGTGAGCACTCGCCATAATCTTGTGCTAGGCTCAGTCAATCCACGCCATTGGCCTACTTCTGAGTAGAGTGCATGCGTTGGAATGCATAGTACTTGTTCATTAGAATAAGGATCGGTTGCAGTCAATAAATTAAACTCCTCTCCTCGTCACGTTGTATTTAATTAAGTTAATAGTTTTTAAAAGCAGATTATCCTGATGGGCTACAGTAAAAATGTAGTGTTTTGCAATTTCAAGAAAAGTAAAAAATGCGTTGACCTCCTGTTCGGTATGGTATGAAGTATGATAAAAGCAATGAGTCAAATGGTCGGGGTCGGCCTTGGCCCTAACTTCGCATAGATAACCTTTGCCGGGGATTGCCTTTGGCGAAATATTCAATTTAATAACATTGTCACCAGCACGCATTCCGGGATTTATACTAAATGGTTGCACCCCGTTTTGAATCGCCAAAAGGTATTTCGCTATAGTTTGCGCTTTTTGAAGCGATGAATATGATACAGCTATTAATGCTGGTGTATCTAGATCGTCTTCGCCTTGCTGTAGCCCGCCCATTAATATTCGTGGTGCATGAGACTTATGTTTTGAGTTTGCGGACAAATCGGATTTATCTATGGTCAAGTTTAGCAGCCCCCTTATTCGTTAGAAATAGACTTCTGCCCTTTGTTGCTTCTATCCTTCATTCATATCTTGTACTTATCAATAATAACCTTTTTTGAAGTGAGGTGTAACGGATGAATTGGAAAGATTATAGGCGAAAACATCCCAGCCAGGTACAGCTATATCCTTCACTAATGAAAACATTGCCTGGGTGGGCGTGGCAAGTATTGGGCGCTTTGTTAGTGTTTTTTGTGATATTAGGAGCCTCGCAGGCAGGTAAAATGGCCGCAGATGATATTGTTGTCGCCGCTAAAAAAGTTGTGGATGAGGATATTACTTACGACGATGTTAAAGCATGGGTAAGCAAACTGCCCGAGGCTATCAAAGTTGTGGCAAGGTTTGATATCGACAAATTTTGGGCAAGAACTGTTACTGGAAAACCAAAAATATTAAGTTGGCCTTGCGAGGGTGAGGTGGTTTCATATTTTGGATGGAGAGACAACTTAGATTCACATGGGATGACGATGCACAAAGGTATTGATATTTCAGCTAATGTAGGAACTCCGGTAGTAGCTGTTGCACCAGGGATTGTCACTGGAGTCAGGCAATCAGATTCATATGGTCTTACGGTAGAAATAGAACATAGTGACGGTTTTTCAAGTGTTTATGCACATCTTGATTCTATATCTGTGGCGAAAGATCAAAAAACTAATCAAGGCGATGTTATTGGTACCGTAGGTGAAAGTGGTAGGGCTACAGGTCCTCATTTGCATTTTGAACTTAGGAAAAACGGTCTTGAAATTGACCCCTTAACATTGTTGCCGCCTAAAACTAGTACACAGTGATAATTTATCTACGTACGAAAGTGTATAAACAGGGCTTTGATATTTTTAATGAAACCCATACAGAAGGGAACCAAACTAAAGTGAGTTTTGCTGTAACAAAGATAGGAAATACGAAAGTATTCGTACATGTAACATTTGTATTAGCGGGTATAGTGATGATAAGTACCGGATATGCTCTTTATTTCGTTGTTTTTGCCGGTAGTCTTATAATTCATGAAATAGGCCACCTTATCGCAGCGTCATTTTTGGAAATAGAAATTACCGAAATTGAAGTATGGGCTTTTGGGGCTGTGGCAAAGTTTGATGGTATATGGCAAATTGAACCTTGGCCTGAAGCGATAATAGCTATTTCAGGACCTTTACAAAGCGCATTTTTAGCCAGTTTAGGATTTTTAACTTATTTTAGCTATACATCTTCCCTTTTCGGGGTGCATACTTTCTCTCAACTTCCACTGCTTGAATTTCTTATTAGAATAAATTTAGGTCTTTTAGCTGTAAACCTTCTTCCTTGTCTGCCACTAGATGGCGGAAGATTTTTTCGAGCCCAGCTTTCCCTAAAAGTTGGATATAAAAATGCATCTTATAAAATATGTAATTTGAGTATTTATACCGGCATGTTCCTAAGTATGCTAGGTATAGTAGGTACGGTTTTAGGAAAATCATGGTATAACTTGATGGTGTTCGGACCGCTATTGATATGGGGTGCTTTAAAAGAGCGGCAGGTGATTTCTTTTGGTAATATAATGGCGATTTTATCAAGAAATCACAGGTTGGCAAAGAGAGGGACGTTGCCCATAAAGGAACTCTTAGTTTATCAAGATACAGCTGTGAAAGAATTGGTTTATAGATTAAGGCCATCAAAATATTACATGTTAATGGTGGTGGATAATCAAATGCAACCTGTGGGATTTGTTACGGAAACCGATCTACTCGAAGCTTTTTATAAAGGCCTTATGGGAATGTGTGTAAAAGAGCTTGTCAACCCTTTGTAACATCTCTTGTTTATTTGTATTCAAGATGGCGTTCGTCTTTGTTTATTAGCATTTTTGTGTAACATCGATATCCCTAAAAGAGTTAACGGCATAATCACCTGAAAAGGCAAAGTATAGAAAGGCCATACGAATTCTGCAAAGTCTAACATTTCGACGATGTTTTTAAAGATGATTTTAGAAAAACTCACAGTGAAAGATCCTATGGGGAAAACTAGTACAGACGGATCAGGCAATTTAAACAAAGAACCTAAATTGAGCACCACGGCGTACATGCAAACGGTAATTTTGATAAAACTTCCGAATGTCCAAACGAAAAGAATCGCAGAGTCTAATCTTTGAATGAAATTACCTATGTCTATTAGCTGAACCGACAATAGGGAAGGGAAAACTGCTTGCTTAACCCCTGATACACCTAATACCGTAATGTTTCGGATTGCCACTAATGCTAATAATCCCGATGTAACAGCTATAACCGTAAATAAATATTTTGAACATCGTTGTTGCTGAGACACAAAAGGAAGTATGGAAAGTAATACTATTGTTTCTCCAAATGGAAAAGCGAACACCGAAAACGCCCCCTTAAAAACAGGTATCCAACCTTTCTCAAACATGGGAAGTAACGAATCATAGCGAATTAACCCCGGTGTAAGAAATGTAAATAATGTAATTAACATCAAGAAGAACACAACAGAGGGAGTAATGATTTCGGTACTACGAGCAAAACCTTCAAGTCCTATATATATTGCATAACCAGTTAAAGATACCATTGATATTACAAAAACAACACCTGGAGTTTCTACAAACACAGTAGATAAATATGCATATTTAACATTGGTGATTACGAGGGTGCCTAAATGAAAGCAAAACCATATGTATAGTAAAGTAACTAATGTACCTATATATGGACCCACGATGATTTTGAAATATTCACCTGGAAGTTTTCCCGGATATTGATTACCCAATTTTAACCAAATAGATGAAGCAAGTATACCTAAGCCGCCGGCTATTATTTGTGACATCCACCCGTCATGATCTGCTACAGTTCCGGAGGTTACAAGCGTACTAGTGCCTATAAGGAATCCTAAAGTCATCATGGCAAATTGCCATTTTGATATCTGAACTTTACTTTGCATCGTTTAGCGTTGCCCCCCAGTAGTCATTGCTCATACTAATAAGAGTTTTAGCAAAAACTAAGTTTACTACCCTTTCAATTAGGCCAAAGTGGTGAAAATCATGAAACTTGGCGTCATAGGCAAATTGAACAAAATAGCGCGTAGATTATTTAGATTTGAGTCACGGGAAACGTTTGAATTGGAGACACGAAAGCTGAATGCAGCTTGGCCTGATACTTGTTTGGACGATTTATCATTAGACCCAGATCTTGAAAACAACCTTGCACAAATAGACAAGTATCTTGAGTTTTCTACAGATGCTTGTTTAAGGCGATTTCAAAACGGTAATGTACATATGGCACTTATCTATATAGACGAGTTTACGGATCAAAATCTTTTACGGGATAGCGTGTTAATTCCCCTTATGGCAAAGTTGAAAAAGACTGAAATAACAAAAACTAAAGCAGTTCTTGCACCCGAAAGCCTAATTTTTGATACTTTAGCTTCGCACCGGATCGAAAATTTGTTTACCATACAAAGCATCTTGGATTCTATGCTTTTGGGCCAGAGCGTTTTACTTGCCCAGGGTTGGACTCAGGCTCTTGCGATAGACACCGAAGGTTTGGAAAGGCGAAGCATTGAAGAACCTGAGTCTGAGGTTGCAGTTCGCGGTCCTCGAGATGGGTTTGCAGAAGGTATCGAAACTAATATTTCTTTAATAAGAAGAAGAATACGTCACCCGTACTTGAAAATCAAAATGCTCACTAAGGGGCGTTTAACCCGTACTCGCGTGGCGATAGTTTACATAAAAGGTCTTGCAAGATGTGATGTTTTAGACGAGGTAATGGCAAGATTAAACAGAATAGATACCGATTCTGTACTTGAATCAGGGGTAATAGAAGAGTTTATAGAAGATTCTCCGTTTTCACCATTTCCACAAATGGATATTACAGAACGTCCGGATCGGGTGGCCAGTTTTTTGCTCGAAGGTAAGATAGCTATCGTGATAGATGGCACACCTTTCGTTATCACTGTACCTGTAACACTTGCCGCGCTTATTCGTCACCCTGAAGATTATTACAATCGTTGGATGGTTGTTTCTTTGTTCAGGTTAGTACGTTACTTCGGTGCTGCGGTTTCTTTAGGACTTCCCTCTGTTTATCTTGCACTTGTATCTTTTCATCAAGAACTACTTCCGAGAAGTTTAGCATTAAGCATCGCTCAGCAAAGGGAACAGGTTCCTTATCCCGCACTCATTGAAGTTTTAGTTATGCTACTAATCTTTGAGATCTTGACCGAGGCCACCGTAAGATTGCCAAAAACTTTGGGGCAAACGATAGGGATCGTCGGGGCGTTGGTGATCGGCGATGCAGCGGTTAGCGCTAACCTTATATCAGCGGTTATGGTAATTGTGATTTCCTTAACGGCGCTTAGCCAATTTACGCTTCCATACCCCTTAACATTATCTGTGCGAATATTTAGGCTCCCGCTATTAGTATTAACCTCTGTATTAGGGTTGTTCGGCGTATTTTCCGGATTGATTTTGCTGTTACTCCATGCTTCGTCGCTTAGAAGTTTTGGCATACCTTTTTTAGCTCCATTTGCTCCGGTTGGTATGCATGAATTATCAGATACGGTGGTACGTTTACCGTGGTGGGCTAAAATTAGGCGAGCTACTTTCGTGGGCGATCGTAAACCACAAAGGATGAAAGAAGGTCTTAGACCTAAAAAACCTAAAGATGCAAGTAAATTACTTGAACTCGAAAAAGGTTCCAAATTAGACGAGATCTGATTAGGAGTGTATGTAGATAAAGTATGTAGTTATTAAATTCATAACGGTAAAACTGCTAATCATATTAGTTATAGGGATCACATGCTTAGGATGTTGGGATCTGCGAGAAATCAATCAATTAGCTATAGTGTCTACAATAGCATTTGATAAAGATGACGATGAGATAGTGGTAACCGTGGAATTATTTCAAAGTAGCCTTGCCGGAAAAAATAAGTCGGAAGGGGGTCAATCGGGGGTATTAAAAGCAAGTTTAATAGTTCAAAGCAGGGGGGCAACAATTCCGTGGGCGGTGCGTGACTTAGCTCGAAAAGTATCAAGGCGAGTGTATTGGTCTCAAGCGCAAACGGTTATTGTAGGAGAAGAACTCGCTAGGGATGGATTAACCGAAGTTTTGGATATGTGGAATAAAGAAATCGAACTTAGACGTACAGTCATACTACTTATCGCTAAAGGTAAGGCCTGGAATATTTTGACGAGATCTCAACGGGGTCTCGAATCTACATCGTCAGAGGAAATAATAGGACTTATGCATTCAACTAGATTTAGCGGTTATACCATGTTGTCATCTATTCATGAGATATTGAGGTTCTCGGAAATTGGGAACGGGACTGCTATAACTAGTGTAATTGAATTATTAGATACTGAACAACCCAGTGCATCCCATAGTTCGGCAGAAGATAAATCGGCTGAGTCTCCTTTGCCCGACAAAGTCAAAATGTTGCAGCTTACCGCTTTAGCTATACTTAAAAAAGGACAACTGGGACAAATAATACCATTGTCGCCTGTTGTACGTGGATTGATGATAGTTAACAACCAGGTTACAAGTACAATGGTTAACATCAAATGTCCATGTTTAGATGAATGTCAAATAAATGGTGAACACTTAGCAGTGGTGAAAACTACTTTGACTAAATCCCAGTTAAAAATCAAAGGTGATGCTGAAAATCCTTGTGCTGAGATTCTAGTAAAAATAAAAATGAATCTTTCGGGTCAACAGTGTAATGTCGACCTTACAACACAAGACAAGATCAAAAAAACCGAAAATAGGGTTGCTGATGTAATCGAATCAGAAATTCGTACCTCAGTCGAACAAATGAAAGCTATATGCTGTGATCCTTTTGGATTCGCCAACATTTATCATATAAGATTTCCAAAGGCTTGGTTAGAAGTTAAAAATGAGTGGGATCAGGTTTTTTCTAAGATGCCCGTTTACATAACGGTTAAAGCCCGACTAGTACAAGTTGGGAGTGTAAAAACTTCTCCCGAACAAGTCATGGAAACGAGGTAGTCTTATTTCAAGTCAAACTGTGTCGGTCTAGTCGTTGATAACCGGATGTTAACTAGAAGAAAGGATTAAAACTTGCATGGCCCAGATCATTGTCTTGACCTTCTTATATGTTGTATTATTGGCGTACCAAGTTCCTATACTTTATAAAGATCGTGAAATAACCGCTCTTTCAGTTTATGTTGTTGGAATGATTTTTTCATTTATTGTAGCAGTGCTGTTACTTTTAGATATAGAACTACCCACTCCTACTGATGCAATTAACAAAGTATTTATGGAATTTGCCAGGAGGTTTTTCAGTTAGATAAACTACCCCAACAGCCATGTTCCTCTTGGTATCGCAGGGGTTATAATGTATACTGAGGGGAATATACCAGGGTTATACTTGCCTAACGCGATGTTATCCTGGCTCGAAAGGTATGGTTGCACGTGCCAGAACAACAACTAAGTGTTGTTACGTGGGAGGATCTAAAACGGCACTTAGGCAAAGTAACAAAGCCTGCAAGATACACAGGTGGCGAAATCGATGCAGTAGCCAAAGATCCGCGGTTGGTGGATGTGGTTTTTGCTTTAGCTTTTCCCGACATATACGAGGTAGGCATGAGCCACGTAGGTTCGCAAATTTTATACTCTATCTTAAACGATAGGCAAGATGTATCATGTGAACGTGTGTATGCACCGTGGCTTGATATGGAGAATTTACTTCGAGAACAACAATGGCCCCTGTTCACCCTGGAAAACCGATTATCCTTATCTAGTGTAGACATCGTGGGATTCTCGCTGCAATACGAACTCACTTACACTAATGTTTTAATGATGCTCGACTTGGGGAATATTCCCCTAAGAACCGAACACAGAACTCAGAATCACCCTTTAGTGATAGCAGGGGGTCCATGTGCAATGGCTGCAGAGCCAATGGCAGATTTTATCGACGCTTTTGCCCTTGGCGATGGTGAAGAACTTGTTCTAGATATAGTAAATATTTACAAGACTTGGAAAGCAATCAAAAGTTCACGGCTTGAACTTTTGGTGATGTTGTCCCTTCTCGATGGCGTGTATGTACCGTCGCTTTATGATGTAAAATACAACGATGACCAAACCATAGCAAAGGTGTTCCCACGTCCTATTCAGCTAGAACCTAAATTCTATGAGCGGCTCAAGTCCCGAACTGCTGATCTGACTTTAAAACATTCATGTTTTCCTCCAGAAAGTTTAGGATGGTTTATGGCTCCGCCTATTATATCTCGGCGCGTAGTCAGTTCTCTTGATGATACAGATTATTTTGAAAAAGCGGTAATACCTCTTATAGAGCCTATTCACGATAGGGTAATGGTGGAAATATTTAGAGGATGTACTCAAGGATGCAGGTTTTGTCAAGCAGGCACAATATATCGCCCGGTAAGGGAAAGATCGCCCGAAACGATAATGAGTTATGCAAAGAAGTTGTTGAAAGCGTCGGGACACGATGAAGTTTCTTTGGTGTCTTTGTCGTCAGCTGATTACAGTCATATTGAAACGCTAATATCGCGGCTTAAATCTGATCTTCCGGATGCTAAAATTTCACTTCCGTCTTTAAGGGTAGATTCGTTTTCAGTACGATTAGCTAGAATGTTAGGTTCTTCGCGAACTGGGCTTACTCTCGCTCCTGAAGCGGGTTCTCAAAGAATGAGGAATGTTATCAATAAAAAAGTTACAGAAACAGAAATTTTCAAAGCAGCTCGCCATGCTTTTGCGTCAGGTTTTTCTCATATCAAACTATATTTCATGATCGGACTACCTGGCGAAACGGATGAAGACATTGTAGCTATTTCTGAACTTGTAAAACATATTCGGCAAATTGGAAGGGACCATAAAGCGAGACCTAATATAACAGTCTCGGTGGCAGGATTTGTGCCAAAACCTAACACGCCTTTTCAATGGGAACCGTGCATATGTTCCGATGAACTCAAAAGGCGTCAAGCAATACTTAAAAGAGGGTTGCGCGGGCCCGGAATTAAGTACAAATATCACGATGCTGATATTACGTGGTTGGAAGCAATATTTGCGCGAGGCGACAGACGTCTTTCTGGTGCATTGGAACAGGCGTATGAAAAGGGCGCAAGGTTTGATGCATGGAACGAACATTTCGATAAAACTTTATGGGAACAAACATTTCATGATGTGGGTTTAAATGCTGATTTTTACGCTCATCGTATACGTGATGTGCGAGAAAGTTTGCCATGGGATCATTTGAATGTAGGGGTATCCAAATCTTATTTGATTTTGGAAAAAAGGCGAGCTCAAAAAGCTGTAATTACCCACGATTGCAGAACAAGCCGATGTGTAAATTGCGGTGTATGCCCCAATTTGGGGGTCGAAATGGTTCTCAAATAAATATTTTCTAGTTTGAAGGTGCTGTTATTGCGTATTCGAGTTAAATACCAAAAAGGGGATAAGGTTAGATTTTTAAGCCATTTGGATCTCGGTCGCAATATTAGATTAGCTTTAAAAAAGGCGAAATGGCCTTTTGCGATAACCAAGGGTTATACACCTAGGATAAAAGTTTCGTTTTATGCTCCTTTGCCCGTAGGAACATCAGGCAAAGAGGAATATATGGATGTGATTTTAGATAACAATAAAATTGCAGATTTTATTCAGAACCAATCTGCTGGCGTTTTAAATGGCGCCGTTTGCCATTATGATTTATTACATATATTGGCTGACACTCTTTCACGCGTTTTACCACCGGGATTTTCCGTGAAACAAGTTTTTCATATCCCGGGAAAAGATAAACCTTTTGAATCACAAATCCAATATTCCATTTACCAAGCGCAAATACAGGAGGTGGAAAAAGAATTTTTATCGTCGGCAGTAGAAAGGTTTTTATCACAAGAACAAGTTTTGTTTGAAATTCGAAGACCAAGATCCACGCGGGTTCTAGATTTACGTAATTTTGTTGAAGATATTCAGATCGCGTCTAATTCCGATGTTGTCACGATTTTCATGAAAATCAAACACGATAATGGTCGTACTGTGCGCCCGCAATGGATACTCGATTGTATGGCGAGATTTGGGGTAGATATCGATACTGATGAGGTAATCGTTGATAGGATTAAGATTTGTTTAAATGACGCTAAAAAATTATCTATCCCACCGCAACAATAAAGCGGTAATTATTCGATTTATATTTACTTTAATTTTTGTTAGGAGATGAAATACTCCCATGACTAGGGAGATACTAATCAGCGGTAATGATTATGAAACCAGGGTTGCCTTGGTTGAAGATGGTTATGTTGTAGAATTTTATGTTGAGAAGCCGAACGCCCAAAAGATAGCAGGAAATGTCTATCTTGGCAGGGTGATAAATGTTTTACCTGGAATCCAGGCTGCTTTTGTAGACATCGGCGAGGGGAAAAATGCATTTTTGTACGTTGATGACGCGCTTTTAGCTTCTGATAGACATGGCAAGCGAGGTTCGGGAAATAGAAAAACGCGGCGGCGAATTTCCATTAATCAAGTTTTAAGTCCGGGCCAGAAAGTGGTTGTACAAATTTCTAAAGAAGCCATGGGAACGAAGGGGGCACGAGTAACAAGGCATGTAAGTTTTCCCGGTCGGTATTTGGTCTTAATGCCGTCAGTTAACTATGTTGGAGTCTCTAGAAGGATTACTGATGATCATGAACGACAAAGATTACGTGATCTTGCATCGGATATTAAGCCTGATAACATGGGTGTAATCGTTAGAACCGTTGCTGAGGGTAAAACAAGGGCAGAAATGCGAAGTGATTTATCATTTGTACTCAGGCTTTGGGAAAAAATCCAGGAGGATACTAAACGTCGAAAGGCTCCCTCGCTGCTTCATCGTGACTTAGGTTTAGTTATGAGGATGGTTAGGGACGAACTTAATCAAGAAACGACTAGAATGATCGTGGACGACAGCCAAACCTATATCAAAATCTTGGAACTTTTGGATAGGGTAGCGCCAGAAATGAAAGATCGGATTATCTATTATAGAGATAAAGAAACATCTCTTTTTAGTCTTTACGGAGTGGAAAATGCTATAGAACAAGCTTTACGCCGGCAAGTTTGGCTCAAATCGGGTGGTTATATTGTTATCGATAAAACTGAGGCGCTTACTGTGATAGATGTAAATACAGGTAAATTTGTCGGCACTAAAAGCTTGTCGGACACTGTCTTTAAAACAAATATGGAAGCTTGCGAAGAAATTATGCGGCAATTGAGGTTGCGTGATATAGGCGGAATTATTGTGATTGATTTCATCGACATGGATAAACCCGACCACAAGGATAAGGTTGTAGAAGAACTCGAAAAACACCTTAAAAAAGACCATACTAAAACCGTTGTAATTGGGCTTACAGGTTTGGGGCTTGTAGAAATGACAAGGAAAAAGGTTAGGCAAAGTCTAGGTGCGTCAATGACTACGGCGTGTCCTTATTGTAGTGGTAGGGGAGTAATAATGTCGGAAGAAATGGTTGCTTCTAAAGCACGAAGAGAAATTAGACAAACTCTAGAAAATTCTGAAAGTGAAGCGATTCTAGTCGAAGTCAACCCAAATGTGGCTTCTCATTTGATTGGTACCGGCGGTGTAAATCTAAAACAGTTAGAAAAGCAAACAGGCCGTAGCATTTTCATAAAAGGGTCAAAAAGTTTGCATATAGAAGATATAAACGTAATAGCCTTGGGGACAAAAAAAGAAATGGCTGAAAGGGCCGTTCCAGTGCAATCCGGCGACGTAATAAAGGTTAAGGTTGAAGAACCCCATTCGCAAAATCCTAATGACGGAATTGCAAGAGTGGGAGGCTACGTTATAGATATTCGCAACGGCGGGCCGCGTGTAGGGGAGAAAGTATATGTAAAGATTAACTCCTGTCGCCGTACATCTGCAAAAGCGTCTATTGTAAACGCTAGGCAAAGGCGAGCAGGTATACAGGTATCGGTTTAGACTGCTTGACATCTTTTCCAGTTGCATGCTAAACTGTATCGGTAACTTGTCACTTAAACTAGGGGGTTTTCCAAAGTTGTATGCAATAATTAAAACGGGCGGTAAGCAATACAAGGTCTCCCCCGGCAGCATATTAAGAATTGAAAAAATAGACGGCGAACGCGGGAATACTCATGTATTTGATCAAGTGCTTGCGATCTCCGGTGATGAAGGCTTGAAAGTTGGGAAACCTTACATTGAAAAGGCTTCGGTGAAAGGAACCATCATTCGTCAAGGCAAAGCCAGGAAAATTCTGGTTTTCAAATATAAGCCTAAAACCAGGTATAGAAAGCGCTATGGACATAGGCAGCATTTCACAGAGATAAGAATTGATTCTATCGAACAAAATGTTGAAAATACGGTTTCTGCGTAAGCAATGTAGGTCAAAACATCCGCAGCACTTAGAGTCCCAAGTTTCCGTTGAAGTGTTGGCAGGGTATGAGATCCAAGGGCATGCAGGCTTTGCGGAATATGGCCAGGACATTGTATGTGCCGGAATATCTATTCTGGCGCAAGGTATCTTAATCGGGTTAAAAGATATTTTGGGTGAAAGGGTAAAGTTCTGTAAGCGAGCTGGCTATCTTAAAGTCGAAGTTGACCCATGTGTCGCTTATCGAGATGCACCTAAAGCAATTTTGAGAACGCTAGAGCTATCGATTTTATCTATGGCCAACGAGTATCCCGAACACATCGATGTCATGTATCGGAGTAGTGATTAATATTTATCAAGTTTATATCATTGTGAGTCGGGTTTAGATGGAAGGAGGGGAGCAGCAATGATGATCGATCTTCAACTGTTTGCAAAGAAGAAAGGTGTAGGAAGCTCTAGAAATGGGCGTGACTCCCGCTCCAAACGGCTTGGCGTTAAAAATCATGATGGCCAGTTTGTCACGAATGGTAGCATAATTATTCGTCAAAGAGGTACAAGAGTACATCCTGGCCGCAACGTGGGTATGGGGCGCGATTACACCTTGTTTGCCAAAACTGACGGATTTGTATCTTTCGAACGAAAAGGTCGGAGGGGTAGTATTGTATCTGTTGAGGAAGTTGCGGCACCGATGAAAATGGCCGCAGTATCCGGCGACAACGACTGATAATGAACTTTGACACGATGTTGAATTTTGATGCGCTACAAAACAAAAAGTTACTTTGTTTAGCGGCGGCCTGTTCCGCCGCTTTTGGCGTTGCAGATTGTAATTCATTTGGCGGAAGGAGTTTTGGGTTTGGGTTCTCGCTTTGTCGACAGAGTCAAAGTATTTGTAAAAGCGGGAGATGGGGGTAGGGGCTGTGTTGCGTTTAGACGTGAAAAATTTGTGCCTTTTGGAGGTCCAGCCGGTGGGGATGGCGGAGATGGCGGAAATGTGGCGTTTGAAGCAGATGCAAATCTTAATACTCTTCTAGATTTTAGATATAGGCCACATTTAAGGGCTGGTAACGGTAAACAGGGCCAAGGCGACAAGCGCACCGGCAAAAACGGTCGTGACTTAGTATCTAGAGTTCCTCTTGGAACCATGCTTTACGATGAAGATACTGGGGAATTAATCGATGATTTGGTAGAAGAAGGTCAAAAAGTTGTCGTGGCTCGTGGGGGGAAAGGCGGAAGAGGAAATGCTAGGTTTGCAACTTCTAAAAACCGTGCTCCAAGACAATTTGAGGAAGGTAAGCCCGGAGAAGAACGTAGTATCCGCCTTGAATTAAAATCCATAGCTGATATAGGATTAGTGGGTTTGCCTAATGCGGGAAAATCTACCCTTTTATGGGCTATATCAAACGCAAAACCTAAAATAGATTCTTATCCGTTTACAACCATTAGCCCAAATCTTGGCGTTGTGGAGCAAGATCGTGAAAGGTTTGTAGTGGCCGATATACCCGGTCTTATTGAAGGGGCAAGTGAAGGCAAAGGCCTGGGCCATGAATTTTTAAGGCACATAGAAAGAACCGTGATGTTGTTATATGTGATAGATGGTAGCACGTTGGTTCAGCACGGCGTTAGCTTAGGTCCAATCAGCGAATTTATAGCCGTACGACGTGAAGTGCTTGCATATAGCGAAGAAATGAAATCAAAAAAATTTCTTGTAGCTATCAATAAAGTAGATTTGATACCTTCAGGACAATCCATTTCAGACCTAAAAGATAAAATGTCAGAAGTCACAAAAACACCTGTGTTTCTTATTTCCGCCCTAACAGGTACGGGATTAGATAGTTTGTTAAAAGGCTTGTCAAACGCATTGGAAACAAATAGATAGATGGTAAATTAAAGAAGGATTTTCAAAACGTACATAGAATAGAGCAGGTAAAGTAAACGAACTGTGAAGTCTGATTTTCAGGGTTCCTGGGTCTTGGAGGCATTTGGGTGACTGCGATCGGTGTGATGGGTGGGACGTTTGATCCGATTCATTTTGGGCATCTCAGGGCTGCAGAAGAAGTGCTGCAAGGGTTTAATCTTGAGCGTGTTATTTTTGTTCCGTCAGGCAATCCTCCACACAAACCACTTTCACAAGTTACCTCCCCCGAACATCGCTATAAGATGACTAGACTTGCTACGGCTGATCATCCTCAGTTTGAAGTTTCAGGAGTTGAAATACAGCGAGAAGGCCCTTCTTATACATTGGACACCCTGCGGGAATTTAGAGCCACAATTTGTAAGCGGAAAAAGCTTTATTTTATTACAGGGCTTGATGCGATTCTTGAAATTCACACTTGGAATGGATACCAGCAACTTTTCGATTTGGCAGATTTTATTGCAGTAACCAGGCCTGGTTACGATGTAGAAGCCCTAAGCACGTTAAAAACCTATTTAGGGCCTGGTTGTTTTTCGAAAGTTCATCCCTTTCCGGTAACACTTTTAGCTATCGCGTCAAGAGATATACGGCGCAGGATTCGAGAAGGGAAATCAGTTCGGTATTTGGTTCCTGAGCCGGTATGCCTGTATATACAAAAGCAGCGGCTTTATTCGCAACACAACAAATGAAACTCAAGTGCTGTTATTGACGGATGGTTAGTCGGACACGAAGAAATCCTAAATCGAAGTCGAGGGAGGTGTAGCTATGAAAACTTTGTATGTAGGTAATTTACCTTGGGCTACTAGCAGTGAAGATCTATCTGAAGCCTTTAGTCCTTTCGTTGAGGTCAGGAGCTGTCGTATTATTACGGATAGGGATACTGGCAGATCGAGAGGTTTCGGTTTTGTTGAAGTAGATGCCGCCGATGCGGAAAAAGCTATCGAGGCAGTTAACGGGACAATGTTGGAAGGGCGCCAAATAGTCGTAAATGAAGCAAGGCCCCGCCAACCGAGGTTTTAAATTCGTTTAATATAATATAATTCGAGTGGTTCATTGCCTCCTCATCTTTTATTGTGCTATACTCCGAGAGGATTTGGAGGCAACCTTATCTTTTAGCTTTGTAGCTTACGCACCTACATAGAGTGCGGTGAAACTTTATCCTCTTAATTTGCGTCAAATCAATAGGGAAGAGGTAAATAGTGATCTTTCAACATGCTTTGCAATTTGCCAAAACTAAACTCAGCAAAAACAGATTAGAGCACAGCATTGGTGTTGCCAAATGCGGGTTTCGTTTAGCTTTAAAGTACGGAGTCAATCCTGAAAGGGCTTATCTTGCTGGGCTTTTACATGATATCGCTAGAGACTTTCCTTTGGAAATGCTCTTACTTAAGGCCAAGAAAGAAGATATAATACGTAGAAAAGAAGAAATAGTTTGTCCGGTACTGCTGCATGGGAAAATAAGTGCTGTTATAGCTAGAAAAGAATTAGGGATTAAAGATGAAGGGGTTCTCAGCGCAATTGCATATCACGTGAGTGGAAGGCGGCACTGGACAAAATTAGAGCAGATTGTATACTTGGCCGACAAAATAGAACCTGGCAGAAATTACCCTAAGGTGAATGTTGTGCGTAATTTGCTAGAAGTCGGGGAGTTTGACGAAGCACTCTTGGAAAGTTTGCGAAATGCTATAATTTATGCAGCCCGAACTCGGGGCTGGATTGTGGATCCAGAAACGGTGGTGATCTTCAATGAAATGGTGCAAACGCAGCGATAAGCGTAACCTTAAATCAGAGGAAACAAGAATTTACAAAAAGACAGAGGTCTCATCCAAATCCGAAAGATCGAAATCTAAGAAAAAGCACTGGGGCAAACTAGTGTTAACAGTTAGCTTGGGTGTTGTTTTGTTCATAGGGGGTATGCTTGTTGGTATGTATACCTACCTACGAGGTTATTCTACCGGTTATCCTCCATCCAGTGAACTGCCATTAGTAGATGAATCGACTTCGAGAATGAATATATTGGTATTGGGAATTGACGGTGGAGTTGATGGGCAATTACTTACACATTCAAAAACAGGTACGCGTTCAGATGTTATAATGCTTGTCAGCATTGATACGAATGGAAAAAAGATGGATATATTGTCTATCCCCAGAGATACCCGAGTTTTCATACCTAAAGTGAACAATTTAGAAAAGGCAGGACATGCTCATGCATATGGAGGCCCAGAACTGGTGATTCAAACCATTGAAGAATTTCTTGACGTGGAAATCCACCGTTACGTTAGGGCAGATTTTGAGGGGTTTAGGCAAATCATTAATACAATGGGCGGCGTATACATCGATGTTCCTGAAGACATGAATTATAAAGACCCGTATCAAGACCTTTACATTCACATTGAAGCGGGGCCACAGGAATTAGATGGTGAAAAGGCACTTCATTTCGTGCGCTATAGAGATTACGTTGATGGAGATATAGGTCGTATTAGGGCTCAGGAATTATTTCTCAAAGCGCTGGCGGATAAAGTTATGCGTATTGCTACGATTACAAAAATCCCGAAACTCATTTCTGACGTGCTACCGTATGTACTTACAGATTTGACCAACGAAGATCTCATGTATTTAGCTTCTATCGGCTTAAACATTAAACCTAATGAAGTAAGAATGTCTATTTTACCGGGCGAATCAGGTTATATCGGTGATATCAGTTATTGGTTGATTGATTCGACCAAAACAGCGCAAATGGTTGATGAAGTGGTCAGAGGGATAGATCGTACAAAAAATGCTGAAATCAAAGTAACCGTGCATAATGGTTGTGGAACGCCCGGCGCAGCTGATTACATAGCTTCTATACTAAGAAGCTATGGTTTTGATGTGATAGAAGTCGGTAATGCTGATAAGTTTGATTATAATGAAACCATGGTTTTAGCGCCGAAAGGAAAGCAGGATATTCAAACAGAACTTTTGAAGAGTATAAGGGCAGTTGCTGTAGAGTCAAAAGCATATACTTCTGACGAAATCCCGGAAAACTCTGATGTTTTGGTCATATTGGGAAAAGATATTGAAATGTCACAATAGATTCTAGGCGTTACCAAATTTCATGTTTTGGCAATTTGTATCATGCAATGGGAAAGATAGGAATAGTGAGAAGTATCGAAACGTTCAATTTGAAGGAAATAATATGGGAGGATTGATTTTTATAAATACGTCATCTATTGACGAAGGGAAACATTTGGAGGGTGAAAACAAAGTCGCTAAATCTTTAGCTGTTGAAACGGCAAAAATTTTGCATGATGCCAAAGGCTTTGATGTTCTGGTTTTAAATGTGGGAAATGTTACGTTAATCGCAGATTATTTTGTAATTGCATCAGGCTCTAGCCCCAGGCATGTGCGCGCATTAGCTGATAATCTCGTTTATTCTGAAACGTTAAAAAAACCTGTTCATGTGGAAGGATATCAGGTTGGATACTGGATTCTTCTCGATTATGGCGATGTTGTGGTGCATATATTTCGAGAAGACGAAAGACATTTTTACGGTTTAGAAAGACTATGGGGGGACGTTCCCCATCTAGATCTTGAAAACGGTAAATCAGGTGAACTTTGTTCAATTAATATTGTCGAAGAAAGTGAAAAATAATGAATGCCAAAAGTCTTTATGTTTTCTTCAAACAAGACATAAAAGTTTTTACAACCTCTGGATCAAATTGAGTACCTGCGTTTTCGCGTAACTCCTTTATTGCTCTTGCAACCGAGCGGGCCTTTCGGTAGGGTCTGCCATGGACCATAGCGTCATAGGCATTTGCAACGGCTAAAATCCGAGATAATAACGGTATTTCTTTGCCTGCTAACTCTCTGGGATAACCTTTACCATCCCATCTTTCATGATGGGATAGGATATATTCCGCGATGTTTAAAAGTTCGGGCACGGCTTGAGCGATTCTGTACCCGATTTCAGGGTGTCTTTTTAATTCAGTTTTTTCCGACGCTGTGAGGGGACCTGGTTTTTTCAATATTCTCTCATCTATCGCAATCTTTCCGATGTTATGAAGCATCGCTAGAACTTCAAGTTCGTCTAATTCCCACGGCAGCAGCCCCATGCGGGAACCGATCTTTTTTGATAATTCTGCCAATCGATTGCCGTGTGCTTCAGTTTCATAACTTTTTTCGTAAAGTGCATTTCTTATAGAAGAAAGGATCGAACTTCGGTAACTTTTAGCGTCTATAAGTTTTCGCCTATACATGTGGTCCTCGGCCTTTTTAAGCGTTGTCTGCCAAGGAACATTTCTATTGGTTCTAATCGCGTAACCCAAAGAAATACTTAATTTGGTACTACCTACTTTCAGCCTGCTAGACTTTTTTCTTATTCTTTCACATATTTTTTGTGCCAACACGTGGTTTGCATTAGGCAATAAAATGACAAATTCGTCGCCGCCCCAACGTGCAACAAGATCGGATGAGCGACAAGAAGTTTTAATAGCATGGGCAGCTATGTTCAAAGCTTTATCGCCGAATTCATGGCCGAACCAGTCGTTTATAAGTTTTAGGCTGTCTACATCTCCCATAATAAAGGCCATCGGATAGGGGGATGTACATGTTCTCGAGTCGAGTCGTTCTACCTCAGATTCAAAAAACGTTCGATTGTAAAGGCCTGTGAGTGCATCTCGATAGCTCAAATATCTAATTTTGTTTTCTTTTTTCCGTATTTCGGTTACATCTTGAAACACCAGTACTACTCCCTGTATTTCACCATGTCTATCTATGATAGGCGCGGCGTTGTTGTTAATTGGCGTTTTATTACCATCTTTAGACAATAAAACTATATTGTTTGGCAAATTGACTACATTACCGGAAGTTAGCACTTCTTTAACAGGGTTTTCAAATTTTTGTCCCGTGTTTTCATCAAAAACCTGAAAGATTTTGTCTAAGGTCATTCCCTTGACTTCGCCTTGCTTCCACCCAGTCAGTCTTTCTGCTGTTTTATTCATAATTTGTATACGTGCCTTATTATCCAGTGCAATCACTCCGTCTCCAATGGAGTACAAAGTGGTCTTTAATCTCTCCCTTTCCGCATTCAGTTCATCTTCTATCTGTTTCTTTTCAGTTATATCTTGAAATATTGCAGCAATTTGTCCTGCGGGAAGTTTGAAAATCACGTTTTCATACCATCTACGAAGTGCTGAGTCTTGGTAAATATTTTCCGGATAGTTAATAGAGTTTCCAGTAGTCCAAACATGATGAAATGCATCGATAATACCAAACGCTTCAACGCCCGGAAGCACTTTTTTTAAAGGTTTACCGATGATGTTCTGTTTGTTCCAGCCCATTATTTCGAGGCACGCCGGATTTACACTCCGGATAATGTAGTCCATGCCGCTTTTGCCATCCCTAATCACATCATAAATAACCATACCCGAAGGAGAATTATCAAATAGCTGTTTACCAATATCCCACATACACATTTCGCCCTTTCATCTGTATCCTCGACTAAATTGAACTGATGGCCACGTAAATTGATAAAATTGTTCAGATTAACGGTTTTAACACCAAATGAAAACCCAAAGGGACTGATTTATCCCTAAACCTGAAAAATTTCCCTTATGGTTATGTTTTCGAAAAATGTATTGTGCAATGTAGATCTAATTAGAATAGTTTTCGCCCCAATTACTGGTTTAAAGTTTGCTGGAAGTATATTTCTATTTATTTTAGGAACAGGAGATAAATTGCTAAAGTTGTGTTTGGCAATATTATACAATTAAAAGGCTACACAATAAAGTAAAAGTTGTGAAAATTTCTTTTGGTTATTGAGTGCTAAATAATAGTGTGAAGGTCACTTGAACATCTCACCAGTGACTTAACCGTACTATTACGGTATTGGTATTATGGATCTACTGTTATTACAAGTTGAATTTGAGTATAATTGTAAGTCGTTGGTTGCTTAATTTTATGCGTCGAACAAAAATGGAAAAAAGGAACAACCGAGTAAAAACTAATGAATTAAATTGAAATGTTGAAGATATGCCAATCCAGCTGAGTTGGAGATGATTCGGTGAAACGATTTTATCAATACTTGAAACCATTTTCTTGGATGGTAATTACCGTAATGATTTTAGTAATGATTCAAACTCTATCTGAACTTGCTCTTCCTAGTTTTATGGCGAATATTGTAGACAAAGGTATCGTATCCGGTAATACTGCATTGATTTGGGAAATAGGCGGTCGAATGTTACTTGTAGCCTTAGGAGGTACCGTTTGCGCCACTTTAGCGGGTTATTTGTCTGCAAGGATATCGTCTGGTTACGGAAGGGATCTTCGAACTACCGTGTTTTCCCATGTTACCGCGCTTCCGCTTCACGAATTTGATGAGTTAGGGACTGCTTCTTTAATTACAAGAACCACAAACGACATTGTCCAGATTCAGATGGTAGTGTTGATGACTTTGCGTATTGTAATCAGTGCGCCTTTGATGCTAATAGGCGGTATTATCATGGTGTTTTCAAGAGATCCTAAACTTTCATTATTGCTTATCGCTATACTACCTATTATTTCTGTTATGGTTTTTGTAGTGACAAAAAAAGGTTTGCCTTTATTTAAAGCGCTGCAAAACAAATTAGACGATTTGAATTTGATTTTGCGTGAAAGTTTAATTGGTGTTCGTGTGATAAGAGCATTTGATCGCGTCGATTATGAAGCACGCCGGTTTGATCGCGCAAATAAAGATTTAACCAAGACTGCTGCAAGAGTTTACCGTATTATGTCTATTTTAATGCCGCTTATGACATTAACAATTAATTTTATGACTATTACTATCATATGGATTGGCAGCTACCGAATTGACGCGGGCTACTTAGAAGTTGGGGGTTTAATGGCGTTCATTCAATATGCAATGCATATACTTATGTCTTTGATAATGGTTTCGATGATCTTCGTGATGCTACCGCGGGCTTCGGCTTCAGCCTTAAGGATCAACCAAGTGCTTGATCGTCCCAAAGAACGGAGCGAAAAGGATACGGATAGTGTAGGCAACCTAGAATTTAGCCCAAGGATATTACAAAATCCATCCAAGGGTGAAACTCATGCAGCTCGCGCAACAATTGACTTCCGAAACGTTACATTTAGATACCCCGGTGCGGAAAGACCTGCTTTAAAAAATGTATCCTTCTTTGTTGAACTTGGCCAGATTGTTGCTATTATCGGCGGGACAGGTTCAGGCAAGTCTACATTGGTTAATCTAATCACAAGGTACTACAATGTGGATGAAGGTCAAATTCTGATAAATGATATAGATATTCGCAAAATTCCCCTCGAATTTCTACGCGCTCAAATTGGTTTAGTGCCTCAGCAAGCAACGCTTTTTAGTGGTACAGTTGCAGACAACATAAGATACGGAAAGCAAAATGCTTCCGATGAAGAGGTAGCATTGGCGGCTCAAACTGCCCAGGCATTTGATTTCATTAGTCGAATGCCTCATGGGTTTAACTCGCATATTGCCCGTGGAGGCACAAATGTTTCAGGAGGTCAAAAACAACGGTTATGTATCGCAAGAGCGCTTATAAGACGACCTCCGATTTGTATCTTTGATGATAGTTTTAGTGCCTTAGATTTTAAAACTGATGCTAAACTCCGTGAAGCATTACGTGAAGAATTCAAACAAACTACGATGTTTATTGTCGCTCAACGAGTAAGTACGGTAATGGATGCCGACAAGATTATTGTTTTGGATAAAGGCGAGGTAGTAGGTGATGGTACGCATAAACAGCTGCTTGATTCATGTGCGGTTTACGAAGAAATAGTTTACTCTCAGCTATCCCAGGAGGAAATCGCATGAGCCAAGAACAAAATTCTCATCATATCAATACATCACGATCTAAAGCATCAAAACGGCCAGGTCGTCCTATGGGTATGCAAGGAAGGCGGCATGGCATTGGAGTGCCTGCACAAAAGGCGAAAGACTTCAAAGGTACTTTCGTTAGATTGGTAAATTATCTTCGCCCCCAGGCGCTTGCTTTAGGCGTCGTACTAATGTTTACGGTTCTCAGCACTTTGTTTGCCATAATTAGCCCCAAGATAATGGGTAAAGCTACCACTAAACTGTTTGAAGGAATTATGATGAAAATGCAAGGCGTTTCTGGGGCAGGTATTGATTTTCCGTATATACGGAAAATTTTACTTGTTTTGCTGGGGCTGTATGTAGCCAGTGCATTTTTTAGTTTTGTCCAAAATTATCTCATGGTCGGAATAAGCCAATCTATCGTATATCAAATGCGTAAAGAAATAGAAAGTAAATTAAATCGTTTGCCCCTTAAGTTTTTTGACGGTCAGCCCCACGGAGAAATAATGAGCCGTGTTACAAACGACGTAGATAATATAAGCTCTACACTGCAGCAAAGTTTATCTCAAATAATCAGCGCACTAGTAACCCTTTTGGGTGTGTTGGCAATGATGTTATATATCAGTCCTTCTTTAACCTTGGTGACTTTAGTTACCCTACCACTTACTGCATTGATTACAAAATGTGTGGCTCAACGCTCACAAAAATATTTCGTTGGGCAGCAAAAAATACTTGGTGACTTAAATGGTTTCGTAGAAGAGATGTATGCAGGACATAAAATAGTAAAGGCGTTTGGGTTAGAAAGAATGTCGACAAATAAGTTTGCGAGTGTTAATAGCCAACTATATGAATATAGTTGGAAAGCTCAATTTATGTCGGGGTTAATGCGTCCTTTGATCGGATTTGTAAACAACATAGGATATGTGATCGTAGCAGTTGCTGGTAGTTTTGCAGTGCTTAACCGTGCTATCGAGATTGGTGATATTCAGGCATTGATAAACTACTCCAGGAGATTTACTCAACCTATTGGTCAAACTGCTAGTATAGCGAATGTGATCCAGTCTACAGTTGCTTCCGCTGAACGAGTATTCGAGGTTATGGATGAACCCGAAGAGACACCTGATTCTGAGAATGTCATCAATCTTTCAAAAATGCCAAAAGGTGATATAAAAGTTGAAAATATATGCTTCGGTTACAAAAAGGATGAAAAACTTATAAAACAACTTAGCATTAGGGCAAAACCTGGCCAAACAATTGCTATAGTTGGCCCTACCGGAGCGGGGAAGACTACTTTGGTCAATTTGTTCATGCGATTTTATGAAATTGACAAAGGCAGAATCACTATAGACGGTGTTGATATTAAGCGCTTTAGGCGCGGTGATTTACGTAAAATGTTTGGAATGGTGCTTCAAGATGTATGGCTTTTTCATGGAACGATTAGGGAAAACATAGCGTATGGATGTGAGAAAGCGACTGAAGAACAAATTATTCAGGCTGCCAAAACGGCAAGGGCTGATAGGTTTATACGTACTTTGCCTAACGGTTATGATACTTTACTAGGGGAGGATGCAGCTAGTTTATCTCAAGGGCAAAAGCAACTTTTAACTATCGCTAGAGCAGTTTTGTCAAATCCGCCAATGATGATTTTAGATGAAGCCACGAGCAACGTTGATACCCGAACCGAAATGCAGGTGCAAAAAGCGATGGAAACCTTAATGCAAGGTCGTACAAGTTTTGTTATCGCTCACAGGCTCTCTACCATTCGTGATGCTGATCTAATTCTCGTTATGGATCGTGGTAAGATCGTTGAGCAAGGAACCCACAACGAGCTGCTTTTAGAAAATGGCTTTTACGCCGATTTATATTATAGTCAATTTGCCGGAAGAAAATCAGCGGTCGCGAATTGAAGTATATACATCGTTGATGATTGACTGTTCGAAGTAAAAACAGACGGTTTATTTGGGCTTATAAATTATATGAGGAGAATCCGATATGGAAACCATTGGGGTAATAGGGGGAATGAGTTGGGAATCTAGTTTGGAATATTACAAATTGCTCAACCAAATGGTTAAAACTAAACTGGGTGGATTATACTCAGCTGAGGTACTTTTACATAGTTTGAATTTCGGGCTTATTGAGCAAATGCAGGTTAAAGGTGATTGGGAAGGTCTAGGTGATATTTTGGCCGATTCCGCCGTACGCCTTGAAAATGCAGGGGCCGATTTGCTCATCCTTGCTACCAATACCATGCACAAACTCGCCCCAAGAATAAAAAGTGAGATTAGCATTCCATTTTTGCATATCGCAGATGCAGTCGCTAAAGCGATATCTGAAAAAAAGTTAAACACAGTTGGACTTTTAGGGACTAAATTTACCATGAATCATGATTTTTATCACAAACAGCTTGAAACTTACAATATTAAAACTATTGTTCCACTAGTAAAAGAACAAGATATTATTCACAAAGTTATATATCAAGAACTTTGCTTGGGACAAATAGACGGAAAATCTAGAAAACAATACCTATCTATCATAGACAATCTTGTGCGGCGAGGTGCACAAGGCGTTATTCTAGGGTGTACCGAAATTCCCATGTTGATCAGTCAATGTCATACTGACGTCATTTTATTTGATAGCACAAGATTACACGCACTGGCCGCGGTAGAGATGGCATTGACTTAAGTGCCATATCCCTCGATTTGGTCACTAATATATAGATTTGTGATATTCTAATCATAACCAAAGACGAAGGAGGTCTATCAATGGGAAAGAATATTACGGATAAGGTTAAATGGGTAGGCAGCGTCGACTGGGAACTTAGAAAATTTCATGGTGACGAATATTCAACTTGGAAGGGTTCGTCCTACAATTCATATCTTATAAGAGACAAAAAAATCGCACTGATTGACACCGTATGGGGACCCTTTGATAAGCAATTCGTGAACAACCTTCGTGAACAAATTGACTTAAAAGATATAGATTACATAATTGCCAATCATGCTGAGGTGGATCATAGCGGTGCTTTACCAGAATTAATTCGCCATATACCAGATACCCCCATATACTGCACTGCTAATGGAGTGAAATCGCTCAAAGGTTACTATCACGAAGATTGGAACTTCGTTACAGTCAAAACAGGGGACAGCCTGGATCTCGGGAGCACAAAACTTATTTTTGTAGAAGCCCCCATGCTTCATTGGCCCGATAGTATGTTTAGTTATCTTACAGGCGAAAACATTTTGTTTTCAAATGATGCTTTTGGACAGCATTATGCAACTGAATCTTTGTACAACGATAAGGTAGATACTGCCGAACTTTATGCAGAAGCTCTCAAGTACTATGCCAATATACTTACTCCTTTTTCAAAACACGTTTTGAGAAAAATTGACGAAGTATTGGGGTTCGAACTACCTGTGGATATGATTTGCCCAAGTCACGGAGTGATCTGGCGGGAAAACCCGATACAGATTATAGAAGCATATAAAAAATGGGCTGATTCCTATCAAGAAAACCAAGTTACTATTGTTTATGATTCAATGTGGGGGGCTACGGGCAACATGGCTAATGCCATTGCAGATGGTATCCGTACCCAAGATCCCGATATTACAGTTAAATTGTATAATGCAGCGAAAGAAGATAAAAACGATATTATTACGGAAATATTCAAAGCAAGAACAGTGCTTGTTGGGTCATCTACAATTAACAAAGGTGTTTTAAACTCTATCGCTGGACTGCTAGAAACCGTTAAGGGATTGAAGTTCACAGGGAAAAATGCAGCTGCATTTGGCAGTTACGGGTGGTTTGCAGAATCTGTGAAGCATATATCGAAGCTGCTTAAAGAATCTGGGTTTAATGTACTTAACGAAGGGGTTACCGCACAGTGGATGCCAGACGAAGAAGCTATTTCAAGATGTAAAGAGTATGGGAAAGATATTGCCAAGAGCAAATAATCACGAGGAGTGCGGAAACACTCAAATGTTTACCGCGCCAAGTCTAGTCGGATTGAAGGGCTTTGTTGTTTCTATCTGAGAATTGTCTCAACAGGGGGGGAAAATTAATGAGCCAAGACATCAATAGCGTTGAATATAGAAAAAACGTGATCAAGGATTTGTTACAACAACTTCACGAGGGTAAGTCGGTGGATGAAGTTAAAGAACAGTTTGCTCAAGCGTTTGCGGGGGTTTCTGCCGTTGAAATAGCTGAGGCCGAAAAAGTTTTAGTGGCTGAAGGAATGCCTGTTGAAGAAATAATGCGTCTTTGCGACGTACACGCGGCCGTTTTTAAAGGAAGTATCGAAGAAGTTCACGGCACGTTGGATTTTTCTCAAACTCCAGGGCATCCTGCGCATACGCTAAAGGCTGAAAATAGGGCGATTGAACGGCTTATAGAAGAGAGTATTAGACCCGGATTAAGGGCCCTTGCTGAAGGGAAACAATCGCCCAAAGACTTGTTAAAATGCATTGAAACTTTACAAGCGATCGATATTCATTACCTCAGAAAGGAAAATCTTTTCTTTTCGTATTTGGAACGCCATGGAGTCACAGCCCCACCGAAGGTTATGTGGGGAGTCGATGATGAAATTCGCGAGCATCTCAAAGAGGCAGTATTGCTTGCGAAGACCAACGCACCATCTGTGGCCGAAAAATTAGAAGAAGCGCTTGTGGCTATAGAAGAAATGATATTTAAAGAAGAACAAATCTTACTACCCATGATGTTCGATACGCTTAAGCTACAAGAATGGAAAGATATAGCGGATCAAAGCGATGAATTAGGGTACTGCCTAATTGAAAAACCAGTTACGTGGGGTCCCGCAAAATTGGATGTGGATGGAAAGACTCAAGATCACAAAAAGTTTGATGTGTCGGACCAAGACCAGATCGTTCTGCCGTCAGGAGTTTTCTCGATTAAAGAATTAACGCATGTGCTTAACACCTTGCCTTTTGATATAACGTTTGTCGGAAAAGACGACAAAGTACGCTATTTTTCTGAAACAGATGACCGAATTTTTCCTCGTGCCCGAGCCATTATTGGTAGGGAAGTATCCAATTGCCATCCGCCTGCGAGCGTGCATATTGTAGAGGATATAATAGCAGACTTTAAGCAGGGGAAAAAATCTCACGAAGATTTTTGGATTTCTATGGGTGATAAATACGTTTTAATCCGCTATTTTGCGGTAAGGGATGAAAACGATGAATACTTAGGAGTGGTTGAAGTGACCCAAGATATCGTTCCCTTGCAAAAAATTACAGGAGAAAAACGACTTGTATCAGAAAAGGAATCGACGTAAAACATGTTATACCATTAAAGTGATTTGTAGCACAAAAAGCCCGGCAATGCGGTTATTACCGTCGTAGCCGGGCATATTTTTAAGGAGATGAGTTTGTGGAGACAAGACCAACTCAAACAGGGATGTTCGCTGGAGGATGTTTCTGGTGTATGGTTCAACCTTTTGCTAGCTTAGACGGGGTAAAGCAAGTGCTTTGCGGATACACAGGTGGTCATGTGCCTAACCCTACCTACGAACAGGTATGTTCGGGGAAAACAGGTCATTTTGAAGCTGTGCAGATTGAATACGATCCGAAAATCATATCTTTTGAAGATTTGCTTGATGTGTTTTGGATGCAAATAGATCCTACAGATTCATCGGGACAATTTGCAGATAAAGGTTCACAATACAAGACGGCAATTTTCTACAATACAGAACAAGAAAAGAAACTTGCTGAAAAAAGCAAGCAAGAGATGGAGGAATCTGGTCGGTTTGGTGGGTCTATCGCAACTCGTATTCTTCCTGCAAAAAAATTTTTTGTAGCAGAAGAATATCATCAAGATTATTATTTAAAAAATCCCAACAAATATCAGCTATATCGCGTGGGTTCCGGGCGTGAAACATATCTCCAACGCACGTGGACATCTAAGCCAAATCGCGCTAGGAAAGGATTAAAGCAGCATCTTACGCCTCATCAATATTGGGTAACCCAAGAAAATGGTACCGACCCCCCATTTAAAAACGAATACTGGGACAATGAACGTAGCGGCATATATGTGGATATAGTGTCAGGGGAACCGTTGTTTACATCATTGGATAAATTTGATTCAGGATGTGGGTGGCCTAGTTTTACCAAGCCTATGGATGAAAATTTAGTTGTTGAGAAAGAAGATTTAAGCCGGGGTCTTATAAGAACGGAAGTACGAAGTGCCAAGGCCGATTCTCATCTTGGACATGTTTTTGAGGATGGTCCGGGTCCAACAGGGCTAAGATATTGTATCAATTCTGCTGCTCTTCGGTTTATTCCTCTCGAAGACCTGGAGAAAGAAGGGTACGGCGAATATTTAAAGCTCTTTGAAAACTAGGTTTTAACGCTTGCTTGAGTGAACTAAACCATTACCGAAGGAAATAAATGTGTTTAGCGGAATATACACATAGAACCATTTCTTTCTAGGATGCAAATAAAGATAGCATACAAAGATTTATTTAAAATGATGGGAGAATGAGAATTATGTATGATTATATCCTTCGCGGCGGCATTATTGTAGACGGCACCGGTGCTAAACCAATGCAAGCTGACATATCTATTAAAGACGGGAAGATAATTGAAATCGCACCAAAGATCAAAAACACAGGCAGTCAAGTGATAGATGCAACCGGGTTAGCTATCGCACCAGGTTTCATTGACTTTCATTCCCACTCGGATACTTCGTTTTTACTGGATGACCGTTGCGAGAGTAAAATCTTGCAAGGGGTAACTACGGAATTAGCCGGCCAATGCGGGTCTACTATATATCCTTGTCCTGAGGATCGTCTAGACAATATAACAAAATTTGCAGGTGAGGAATTTCAAGAATTTGCCTCAAGCTCTTTGCAAAAGTTTATAGCTAAAGTCAAAACGCGGGGCAAAATGATGAGTACAAATCTTATTTCCCTCATAGGCCATGGTGCTGTTAGATGCGGCGTAATGGGGTTTGAGGATCGCAAAGCCACGCGTGAAGAACTTGCTGAAATGCAGCGGATATTAGAGTGCGATATGAAGGCGGGTGCCTGGGGTCTTTCCCTTGGGCTAGGGTATGCGCCTGGTGTGTCTTCCGATCAAGAAGAATTGAATGCTTTAGGTGAAGTTGTTTCCAAATATGATGGTATAATATGTTCCCATATGCGTAATCAGGGTGAAGGAACACCTGAATCACTAAATGAGATGTATGAGATTTACCGCCAGACCGGGGCTCATGTACATATAGCTCATTTCAAATCGGCAGGTAAAAGCAATTGGGGGCGGGCACCGGAATTTGTGCAAAATGTGGCTGATGCCCGTGAATCGGGCATAAATGTAACGGTGGATCTCTATCCATATACGGCGGCATCTTCCGGTATCACCAATTCATTCCCCAAATGGTCTATTCAAGGAGGCGTACATAAAGCCGTTGAACGTTTGCAAAATGAAGAACGTACTAGATTGCTCAAAGATTTAGAAAAGACATTTCAAACTCAATCTGACGGTGAATCACTTTATATTGTGACAACCAATGGGGGCTATCCGATAGCAGATGGAAAAAACGTTTGGCAATTGAGTCAAGAATTAGGTATAAGTATGGCTGAGGCAATAGCGAAGGTCGCAATAGAAACACAGGCAAGATGTACGTGCATTTCTTTTTCCATGTGTGAAGAAGATGTCAACTATATGCTTTCCCAAAAAAATTACGTTATCGGTAGCGATGGGCGTGGATTGCCAATGTCCGCAGAAGAAAACCACGGAAAGCCCCATCCACGTAATTTTGGTACTTTTCCTCGGTTTTTGCGATGGGCTAGGGAAAACGGTGTATCTTTAGAGCAATCAGTGCGCAGGATAACCGGGCTTTCAGCCGAATATTTAGGCTTAGGTGATCGGGGTATATTGAAACCTAATTTGATTGCGGACGTAACGGTGTTTGATCCTGCCAATGTTTCAGATAAAGCAACTTATGATAATCCATTTCAAAAACCAATTGGCATAGAACACGTTTTTATTAAAGGACAACCAGCCGTGCTTTATGGCGAACAAACAGATAATCGTTTAGGGGAATTTATTCTTAAAAAGTAATGTTCTATTGATTGAGAAATGATGTAAACAGCCCCGAAATGTGCGTCGGCTCAGGCCCCTGATGCATTTTGGGGCTAATTTGTACGTTGCTAATATTTATCTTAGCCATTCACTATGAAACTCTCCTCTTACCATTATGTACGCTTCCGTTTTCTTTCGTTTTAAAGCAACTTTTGTTCCTAGCTGTTCTCCACATTTTGGACAAAATAGCGCCCCGGGTTTGTCAGACAAATCAATAGAACTCTTGACAATTCTGTTTACGTACATTCGCAACAGGCTTCCTTTGCCCGCCTTTTGGTAAATAGCGATATTAGTCATGCAGTGCCCGCAAGAGATTAGTGTTTTGCGGCTGCCTTTTATTTTTCTGTAATAAGGGTTATTATAACGCAACTCATCACCTCTATTACAATCAGTTAGCTACTTTCAGTACTTCCTTACTTATATCTTAGCGTCTTTTCTTATTAAAAGAACAGTTTAAGATAATGCAAAAGCTTTATGAAAAGGTTTCGGGCAGGAACGGGAAAAGCATGTGAAGAAGCAAAAAGGCAGCCTTAAGCGATGCTGACAGGTTGTTTTATTTCCGCGTGTCACGATAACACGTGGATTGGAGTTAGAATTTAGCAAGAACAAAGATTTCGTCTGAAATCGCCGATTTTAGGTGGTAATACATACAAAGTTCAGATACATTACTTAAGATAGGGTTCAATTGAATAAGTTTTGTAAGCAACTCAGAATGTCATGATTACTATCCATTAGCAGTTTTCTTTGACGATTTATATTTTCGTAACAAATTAGGAAGGCGTGATAGGCAACATGAAAACACTTTTTTATAATATTTGTCTAAAAGCAGCGATGATAATAGAAAAACTATGTGTTCATTATCCAAACTTCGGCCGTTTTTATCATCGAATATTCTATGCGCCTACGGTGGAGAGAGAAATAACGTTGGCTCGTTTGGAACCTGGCGAACGTGTTTTACATATTGGGGGCGGTGGATATCCTTTTACATCGCTCCAACTGGCAAATTACGGTTGCAGTGTTTGTTTGATCGATAACGATGCTGAAGCAGCAGAAAATGCAAAGCGCGTGGTTGCAATGAATGGCTTATCGGATCTCATTCAAGTTGTAGAAGCTGACGGTATGGAGTTTGATGGTAGCGGCTTTGATGTTATTTGGCTTTCTTTGTTGGTGCAACCAAAAGAAGAAATCGTAAAGAAACTTTTAGTAAGATTGTCAGAACAAGAACGTTCTCGAATTATTTATCGTAACCCACGGGGATTGTTTAAAAATGTTTATCCACATGTAAACACTCAAATTGTAGCCCCTGAGTTTCAAGTTAGATTTGTTTTACAGTCGGCTAAAGAAAAATCGGTTATGATCAGCAATAAAAATAAGAGCGTTGAGGTTAATCTCCACAGGCAATACGTTTAAGACAGATAAATTTATGCTGACGCCGCGTTTGTACGTTTTTCCAATCGTGTACTTGAAATATAATAAGTTAGGATAAGGGCGTTAAGAAACTAAGCAGTGACTCAATTGCCCGAGCAATTAGATTGTGTTCTTCTGGTTTAAACTTGTCGATTTCTATACAATTATCTAAATCATCATTGAAGATCTGTTCATATTGTTTCGCCAATGATATTGACTCAAAATACCCGTAGATTTCATCATCGATCTCCAAACTTCTAGTATTAAGGTTAACAGTGCCAATACATAAGCCATAATCGTCGATTAACATGGTTTTTGCATGCATGATATCTTTATAACCATACACTTTAACACCGCTTCCGGATAGTTTGCGTAAGAAATAGCGGTTAAGACTTCTGTTAAAAATCCCACCCGAGGCGTAGTTTAACGATAGCATCAAGCGTACGTCCACGCCTGTCACGGCTGCGGTTTTTAAGGCGGCAAGCATAATATCTGATGGACGGAAGTAAGGTGTTTGAATCCAGATTCTTTTTTGTGCCAGATTGATAAGATTGAAATAACTAAGGTTAATTATTTCATGGTTGTTGTTATCGTATAAACCATTAGCTACGATTTGTGATTTTATGCTGCCTTTCGCATTTGGAAGCGGAAAGTAGTGTTGAAGGTCATGACGCAGCCCAAGGTCATTTTTTTTGACTGAGGCTGCTAAATCAGACAAAAATACTTTTTGTAAATAATAAACCATACTGCCCGTAACCCGTACATGGGTGTCGCGCCATGAGTGGCCTTTTATACCAAATTGATACCGGTCGCCAACATTGAATCCACCTAAATAGCCGATCTTACCGTCTACAATGACGATTTTTCTGTGGTTTCTGTAATTTATTGTATGTGTGTAGGGCCTAATGCTGAACACTTCCCCTCCCGCTTTTTTTAATCTTCTTACAAGCGGATATGTAAATGTTGTCAAGCATCCAAATCGATCGTAAAGTAGTTTGACTTCTACTCCCTGATTCACTTTTTCAATAAGTGTGTTTATAAGTTTTTTACCCATACCGTCATTATGAATTGTGAAGTATATAATATGGATGCTATCTTGAGCAGCATTAATATCTTTAAAAAGACTGTCGAACTTATGAGTGCCAGTGGTATGAATTTCAACGCAATTATCGTTTGTAAATGTGCTTATGCAATATTTTTGATGAAATCTTGCGGCTTTTGATAATGGGGTCCGGAAGCGGTCGCTGTTTTCGTTGATTATATTTTCTATTTGATAAAGCACATCTCCATGAAGCTTCTGGGTTTTCTTTTTCTGATAAACTGATAAATAACTACTACCCATAAGCCAATACAACAATAACCCAAGCCCGGGTAGAAAAACCAGGGTTAAAATCCAACCTATTCGTTTCATCGGTTTTCTTTTGTCGAAGAAAACCAAAAACGCGATTAGTAGCAAATAAATTATATAGATTACGTAATAAATGTGGCGCATAATGTATCTCCTTAAACTATTACAATGATTTATTGGATGCACTATATTTATAGCGAGAGTTAGAGAATATTTTCACACTTTTCTTTTTTGATTAAGTTTGATAACTTGATTATTTGCCGAGTAAAACCAAAAATCTTGCGTAATGTATGGTTGTTGTTTCAGTTTCTAAATCAACGTTGCCCCAAAGATCAGTAAGTATTAGTTTAATTTTCAGGCCGTTTTCCTCGGTCTCAATGATCATATCCTGTTGGTCAAATACGATTCCATTTTGCGGTGTGTATTGGGTTAGTAGTTCATCTACAAATTCATGTAAATCTTTTTGCCATACCAAATCATCATCAACACTTATTGCAATTTGGTAGGTGTTTTCATCGAATGCAACTACAATATGATCCATAACAAGTGAAATTCCATTATCCGATGGATGTTTAGTATGTGTAAAGTCAAATAAATATTGATAACCGTCAATATCAAACAACTGATGAGGTGTATCTGTTTGGAAAGTTTGCATATCATCGACAGGTCTTGTGGCAATTGCGTAAGGGAATCCGAAAACGTTTTCAAATTGCGACAATGTAAATTCATAGGGCAAAATTTTTACATCCGACAAATCGTGGTATCGATCGAAATATTGCAAAATCTCCGATATTTCTCGGCGATCTGTTTGGGGGACCAAGTCAGATTGTATAAGATTGTTATTTTTCAGCATCGCGTATTTTATACAAAGAGTTTCAAGCCGCTTGTTTTGGCTCCATTTAGCTACGGCGAAGCTAGAAAAAGGGCTTACTATCGATATAGCTATAACTATAACTAAAGAAATCGGCAGAAAAATGGTTTTTATCGTCTTTGCGAAGTTTAAATAGATCATTGAACCGAGTATCCATAAGCCAAGTGCTACTACATAGTAGCGATTTTCGGTGATTCCGTAAAGTTTGATTCGAACACCTATGGAAAAAAACATCATGCCAAGGAGTGGTATAACCGCTTTTTTGAAGTAGCTTAAAAAAGCTTCTGCCCATTTGTTTTCTGATGAAAGGGGCCACAGAAAAAACATCGTTGCTGTACTTATGGCCGAGTACCATAGTACCAAATGAGCTACTAGTCCGTCAGGCCATTGGCGAGTGATAAGTATTTTACCGAAATATAGGTAAAGAATTACTATATATGCAATAAGTAAAGGGATAATAACGTAAACCACAAGATTACGCAACACCTGCGGGTATTCTTGATCTGCCACGGCGGCACCTGGCGCAGGAATTTCTACCATAAATAAAAATGGTGCTAATACTCCTATCAAAGATAACCACAATTGAAGATAAAACCGCCACGGTATGTTTAAAGAAAAGAGATAAGAAATCGTAGATGTGATTCCTGACAGCCCAACGAATATCACTATGGTGAACAATACAGATATTGCAGCTTGCGAAAACAACTTAATTATGTATATTTCAGTTCCTTGGAATTTACGAATGCCGGGAATTATTAGAAATAGTAAAAAAAGCAAAATACAAATACCTATGTGCCTACTAATTGCAGTAAAGGTAAAATCATTTAACATGATATAGGTTACACCTGTCATTATTGCTGATGTTCCAAGGGCAAATAAATCTTTGGTAACCACCAAATTTTTCGACGAACGTTTTTTAAGTTCCCAAAATAATATTGCGTTCCAAGATGTAAGTACACCCGCTAGAAAACTCCAGCTTAATTGGTTGAGTGTTTGCATAGGGTAGGGATATTTTGCATTTGTGCTAACTATTAAAGCAGCGGTCAAGCCAATGGTAAAGCTAACCGAAACCCAAAATCGCCTAAGGGTAGGACCTGCGGCTATCAATAGATCGGAAACTAGTTCGCGCAGTTTGGTTTTCACGTGGAATTTCCCCTTTTTTATAAATCATATTCGCGTTCAAGATATTCTATAGGTTCACTTGCGAAATCGTGGCTGGCTCCCCAATCGATAAGTCCCAAAAATCCCCTTGATGCTCCGCATGATATTGTTTTCACCGTTGTTTTATATGAATTGCCGGAAATGATAATTACAAGTGCTACCTGGTTTCCGACTCTAGAAAAATAGTGCTCATAAACAAGCACCGCAGTATAATTACTTTCAGCAGTGATTACATCTTCACTCACTTTTTCTACGTGAGACATTTTGCGAGATAAAAAGTGATGAATTTTTTGCGCTCCGTCAGGTATAGAAAGCCTAAACTTAGATGCCATCGGTTTTTCCTCCGTTTTGAAAACTTTTTGTGCTGATATAATTTTATATGAAACCTAAAAAAATCCAATCTATCACGGCATACCTTTTTAAGAACAACGCATTGTGTATGATACACTAATGTTACATTATGGAAAACATTTTTTATTTGTATGGGAATTTTTTATTAAATAATTATGGGGAGTGATAGAATGTCTAAATTGTTTTCGCCTATATCTTTTTCGGGACTTACTTTACGTAATAGAATTGTGATGCCCCCCATGGCGACGGCTTCGCAACCTCCTGGCGGAGCAGTTAAAGATGACGGGGTTCCAGGTAAACCTACCATAAAACACTACAAAGAGCGGGCTGCAAAAGGCTTAGGTATGATAATTGTAGAACATACCTACGTTTCGAAAAAGGGTAAGGCACATCGAAATCAATTAGGGATAGATAAAGACAAAACAATTCCGGCATTCGCAGAACTTGTCCATGCCATAAAAGTTGGGGGTGCTGTGGCATCTATTCAACTTAGCCATGCGGGCGCAGTGGCTGATCCTGAAGTTATCTGCTCCGAACCCCTAGGGCCTTCAGATGTTGCCGTGCCTAACCGAGATCGAAAACCCAAAACTATGACCTTTGAAGATATTTCTCAGGTAATAGGCGAATTTGCCTTGGCCGCTAAGAGAGCGAAATTAGCCGGTTTTGATGCAGTTGAAATTCATGCGGCCCATGCCTATCTTCTAACTCAATTTCTATCACCGCTAACTAACAAGCGGACGGACAAGTACGGAGGGAATCATGAAAATCGCGCAAGACTTCTGCTTGAGGTAGTTGATGCGGTGCAGCATCAAGTAGGTCTTGATTTTCCAATTTTCGTAAGGTTAGGATGCTCAGATGGAATTGATGGCGGAATTAAACCGGAAGATGCTGCTAAAACAGCTTGCATGCTTGAAAAGGCGGGAGTTGCGTTAATTGATGTATCGGGTGCGTTTATTGGCGCAAAACCAAATAACCCTATGCCCGGTTATTTTGTTTCGAAAGGGTTTGCAATTAAAAAACGAATTAATATTCCTTTAATGGTTACGGGAGGCATAACCGAACCTTCTTTAGCGCAAAGCATTCTCGTTGAAGGAAAAGCCGATCTTGTCGGGATCGGTAGGGCTTTGTTAAACGATTTAGACTGGGCGCTAAAGGCTAGAAAAATATTAAAACGGTAATCCCAACGGAAAGGAAGGTTTAAATGCTGTCTTTTATTCACACAGGAGATCTCCATTTAGGAAGACCTTTTCGAAAAATGGGAAGACGAGTGGGAGACGGAATTCGACGGGCTCAAATTGAAACCTTATCACGCATTGTGAATATTGTTAGAACAACTCAGTCAGATTTTCTGTTAATAGCTGGCGATTTGTTTGATTCTAATTCGGTTTCGACCCGATTGGTTAGCGAAGTAATGCAGCGTCTGGCATCTTTGACACCAATTCCTGTATATATACTGCCCGGCAATCACGACGTATTAGACTCCAGCTCGGTGTATAGTACTGTGATAAATCCTTTAGGGCTGCCTTCCAATGTAGAAGTGATTTCGGAAAAACCATGTACGTTTCATCCAACTTCAAATGCAACTGTTTTCTCTGTAGCTAGCAAAGGCAAAAAAGGGGGAGAAAGGCCGCTTAGAGAGATTTCTGTTTTAGCTTCTGATAGCTGCGCTAAATACAAAGTCGCAATGGTTCACGCTTCTGTGAAAGTACCTGGACTTTCAATACATCCCGATGAGCCTCAAGTAACTTTTGAAGATATTTCATCTAGTTCATTTGACTATGTAGCCATGGGGCATTGGCATAGCCATCAAGATTGGTCTCGCGGTAATACTAAAGCGTTCTATTGTGGAACTCCTGAGACGCTTGGATTTGACGAAGAACCTTCACCTGGGACAGTGTCTTTCGTACGAATAAAAGACGATAGTTTAGAAAGTGCTTCTAAAGTAACGGTCGAGAAAAAAAGAGTGGGAACGTATAGGTGGGTCAAATTGGATTTAGATCTCAACCTGATCCCTGATAGAGATAGCTTGATTACAACAATAAGTCAATATGCATGCTCACAAACCCTTATACGTTTAAAACTCAAAGGCGACCTGTTTAACGTGAAAGATTGGTCTGAAGATTTTACTGTTCCAGACTTACAAGAACAGTTGGAACCTTTGTTTTTCTACATAGAGATAGACGATAAGAAATTAGATTTACATCAACTTACACCAAAAGAATTTCCACCAAACTCTATCGGACGTGCTTTCTATGAAATAATCACTGAACAAATTCAAGAACAAAACGATCCGATGCAAAAGGACATTTTGGAGGAAGTGCTAAGGCGGGGCTCTCTTTATCTTTCCGGGAAAGGAGGGATCAGGTTATGATGCAAAACGCTAGCTTTTCGGAAGGTCAAATTGCTTTAGCTAATGATGATGCATGTCACAACCATAAATTTTCTGATTCGAGTAATTTTGTTCGGATCAAACAGATCAGAATGATCGAATTTAGGTCTTTTGATGATTACACTTTACATATTCCGTCCGGGCTAGTTTTCGTGTTTGGGCCGAATGAGTCAGGTAAGACGGGAGTTATGGAAGCAATTAAACTGGGACTATTCACAGATGCCTCTACACGAAGGCAGGATGTATTGCGTCTTGCAAAATGGGGTACAAGTGAAGGGTTTAAAATCAAACTCATCCTTGAAAACGGGCAAGGCCTGTGGGAAATCACCCGAGATTTTTATACTAGACGTAATGTGCTAAACAAACCTGATGGCACTTTAGAACGGGACAAAAACAGAATTTTAAAGATAATAGCTAGTCTTTTCGGTATACCTGCAGAAGGGGCAGAGGACGTCTACATGTCGAGTACTTGTGTTTCTCAAGACGAACTTAATTCTAGAGGTGATGATCTTAAGAAACTTGTCGAAAAACGCATTTTAGGCGCGGGAGTAGATGTTATGAAGTTAGCTCGTGATGCCGATAGAAGAATTCGGGATCTTAGGGCTGGCATATCAGGCGGGGCTCGACAAGGGGAATTCACTTTAGCCCAAAACAGGGTATCTGACCTGGGCGAATATTTTACCAGACTAAAATCGAAAGTGGAAGATGGGCAGCAAGCACGGGCTAAAGTTGTAGATCTTACAAATCAGGTAAAACAACTGGATGAAGAAATTGCATTACTTGAAAAAACTGTGCAAAAGGCCAAGATGCATGCTGAGGCAGATGATATATATGAGCGCGAAAAAAAGCAGTTGCGCGAGATTATTAACAAGATAAAAGATCATAAAGAGATTACTGTACGCCTAGATAGAATAGAACTTGAAATAAAAAAGTTATCGAAAACCAAAGAAAACCTACATGAAATGGAGGCACGTAAATTTCGTATAAGTCAAATTGAACAAAAACTAGCAACCCTTAAATCTGAGAAATCTAGGCTTGTAACTTTGGCAGATACCGTTTCAAAATTAGTTGGCGATGCTGATAATGCTCAAAAACAACTATCTTCGTTTTTACATATCGATCCTATTAAGGTTAATGAGGCATTGAAGATTCATAGCAAATTAACATATCTGAGTGCCGATTTACGGCTTGCGATCAAAAAACAGAGCGAATTAATAGATCAAAGGCAAAATGCACAAGAAAACTTAAAGGAAATAAGTCAGAATCAAAAATATTTGGTTTCGCTTTTAAAAGTTAAAGAGATGCAGCTGCATTTAGAAACGTTTAATTCTCAGTTGGACAAACTCACCGCGTGTATCGAAGAGTACAGTCACAACCAGGTTGAACTTTCTGGCCTTAAGGTTGTTTCAAAACAAGATGTTGAGCAGGCAACACAAACTTTTGCAAAAATACAAGCCATGAAGCAGATACCTGCGGGACTTGATGTTAAGTTGGTAATGGAGCCTGAAGTTGAAGCTGAGGTTTTAGTTGACGAAGTTCTGTCTCAAGATATAGAATCAGAAATTACCAAGTTTTCGCCCAAAAAAAGTTTTTCCATAAAGGTGCCTAAGGTGATAGACCTTGAGGTTTCAGTCACAGATGCAGATGAATTTTTTATCCAGTTAAGACGTTCTGAAGAAAAGCTAAACCAGATTTTACGGCGCTATGAGGTTGATAGCGTAAAGAGTTTATCTGATATGCATGATAAATATCAAAAAATCCAGCAGGTGCTAATTGCTTCTAATAGGGAACTATTGCATGTGATTGAAAATATAGGATCAATTACGGCAGGTGTAGCGGATCAGGTAAATCTTGAACAAACTGAGATTCTTGATACGTCCTACCGGGTTAAAAATATACTTTCGGATAGGATAAAAACCCTAAAACAAAATCTGTCATTAGATTTAAATGTGTTAGATATAGATAATGAAGGTTTAGAGAAACTTTCTGTTACCGATATAAAAAAGAAACTGGAAACGGTAGAAGCAAAGATTCAGGCGTTATCTAAAGACATATTAGGAATGAAATTGTCTATATCTAGTTTAGAACTAGATAATAAGCAGAAAGCGGTGAAACAATCTAAACAAGCTATTGCGGAGCTGATTAAGCAAGCAAGATGTGACTCGTTAGAAGAAATGGTTGAGAAAAACCAGACGCTTCTAGATCTAAAAGATACTATAAGAGATAAAAAGTCTAGGGTACAAGATCTTTTGGGCGGCACAAGTCTTGAAGAATTGAATAAAAATATTGGTGTTATTACGGTGAAAATTAGTGAACTTGCGGAAGAAAAACAAAGTATTCTTGGCAAAGGTTTTTTACCTGACGACTTAACAGAAAAACTTAATGAAACAGATAAGAAACTTCAAAATAAAACACAGGAACGGCATGAACTTATAGGTAGGTTAAAGAACCTTGATTTAGAAGAACTTAAGCGAAAAGAGTTGGATATCTTTGTGAGGATGCGTCCGGCGCAACATGAGCGCGATCGAACCCTTGCTTATAAAATGACCGCTGAACAATTGGTTAACAAAGAACTAGAATTCAAAAATAAGCAAAAGCGTTTGGAGCGCTTAAAAGAGGCTAGGTTCCAGGCGCAGGCCGAAGTAAATGTGATGAGTCAAGGTTCGGAAGATGTGGCTGCTGCTCAGGAAGAATATGAAGACGCAGTCAGGCATCTTGAACATATTGAGCGCGAGATCAAGATTCTTGACGTACTGAAACAAGTTTTTCCTCGGGCGCGTACCCGCGCTATCTCAAGTGTTTCTGGTCTATTAACAGGAGCTTCGTCTAAATATATCAACTTAATAACCGACGGAAAGTACGATCGAATCAAAATATCAAAAGATTTTACCCCGATGTTGTATTCTAGTGCACGAGGTACTTATATCGATGTGGTTTCAGAAAAGGAATTTCTTTCTGCGGGAACTTTAGATCAGGTGCTTATGGCAGTACGTCTTGCTGTTTCGGACTTTTTGTCTCAAGGAAAGTGCCCGCCGGTAGTTATGGATGATCCGTTTATTCATTTCGATTCAGATCGCCGCAAAGCTGCCATAGAAGCCCTGAAGAAGATCGCTCAAACTTATCAAGTGATAGTTTTTACCTGTCATGATTATCCTGAACTTGCACAAGAGCAAGTAGTGCGGTTAGTCTGAATTGTAATGGCGGATGAACCGCAAAGCAAAGGCCGAAAATCGGCAAGCAATAAAAGGGATAGAAATTATGGAACGGAATGACACTAATAATTTTTCTCCAAATCTATTCTGGAGCATATGGCACCAAGCGAAAGTCAATTTTGCCGTCTTTGCGAATTGAGCGGCCATAGTGACAGGATGATATGGGGTGAAGGCAACCCCTGTGCCCCAATGTTCGTAATTTTAGATAATCCTAGGGCCAGAGAAAACAGGCATGGCATACCTTTTTTGTGTAGCACTAGGGAAACCATACAAAAAGTATCTTGCCAAGTTGGAATTAATCCAGACTACATGTTCGTGTCTTACATTCTAAAATATAGGCCCAAAAGGGCCTACGATAAGCCGACTGCACGGGCAACCTGTATTAAATATATACGGCAACAACTTAAATTAGTAAAGCCTAAAGTAGTGATGTGTTTAGGAAATGTAGTTTGCCAGTCAATATTCAGTGAACCTGATGCTCGAGTTAGGGTGCTTGGGGGGTAGTGCATTCAGTAGTCGTCAGTTCCCAACCCGATCCAATGTAGACCAGTAATCGGGTTTTCAGATGGCAGATATCAATTTCAGGAAAGACCGCTGAAATCGCTTGTCATCTTTAGCAGTCCGCGCAGATGGCCCTTTGGTGCGCCCCCCACTGCGGCGATGACGCGCTAAAAGGTTCCGTTGTTCAAGCATAAACGGTATACGCTGGGCAGTATAAATAAGGCCTGTAGGCGAGAGAGCCCGCGCTTGTTTGCCAAGAACGATGGCAGCCAGACCCCAATCTTGAGTGATTACAATATCTTTAGGGCCGACATTATTAACTATTAGTAGATCGACTGCTTCGGGACTGGGGTCTACCGTTATATGATAGCTGTTTTCTACAAGATGGTTGGTTGTAGAAACGGTAATAAGATGGTAGCCATAATTTTTCTTGGTTTTTTGTAGAAAGTTTAAAACCTTCTTGGGACACGCATCTGCATCTATCCATACTTTCAATGTGATTCCCCCCGCAAGATCCAAATCGTATTTATTGCTCGCTTAGCTTATCATATATAGGAAATATCCCTATATAGAAAACATCTCAATGTAAAAATATCTTTAAAAATATTTTATTTATATTGGGAAAGTATTCACTGATAGAATACACAAACTTACAATAGGAGTTTAAGTATGCATTTTCATTTTTATTAAGGCTCATCTCGTTGCTCTTGTAGTTGTTAAGCGTCTAGAAGAGTTAGGTTGCCGTTGTGATGGCGATTTAGGTATAGAGAAGAGAAAGGCGTCATGCATTTAAACGCAGTGACGAAGATGATTTCATGAAATATCACATGTATGTGTTTTCTCCACATAGCCTTGAGTTTCGCCGTCATTTAGTTTTCTGTGATTATCAACGGCTGCATCCCTATGTTGTTCGCCGATATAGAGGGCTAAAACGTAACTTAGGTTAGAAGTGTGGTGGTATTGATGTACATATATTGAGGGAAAATTGCAATTTATTGAGCAGATTTTAGAACCAGGCATGCAGATAGACAGTTAATCGAATAACAGTTAACCTAGAACTAATAGCCCAGAAGGATTGTAGTGAAATAAGTGATATTTAAAGATAACCAGAACAATACGAGACATATGGCAGAACGCTTGTTATTCCCTATTTTGGTTGGCATATTAATTTTTGCCCTTTTTTTGTCTGCATGTAAACCGAAACAGCCAATCGTAATGCTAAAGACTCGCGAGGAATTGGAGAACATGGCTACAGAATTTGTTTCTTTGCTTGCTAATGAAGAATATGATCAGGCGCGGCAAGAGTTTAACCCTACGATGAGCAAAGTGGTTTCGGTTTCTGATCTTGAGCATATTTGGAGGAATCTTTCTATCTTAGGAGGCCAATGGCAACAGGTAAGAGGTACAAGGTTTGCGGAAGAAAATGGGTATCGGGTTATTTACGTAAATCTGCTTTTCGATAAAGGCTTGTCAGAGATAAAGGTAGTGTTCGATGTTTCTGGGAAGATAGCGGGGCTTTGGTTAGGTGATTTTGAATCGGTAGAGTACAAAGTACCAGATTATGTCGACGAAAATTCATTCGTTGAAGAGCAAGTTATTGTAGGTGAAACAAAATGGATACTCCCCGGTACTCTAACCAAGCCCAAAAATATTGCAAAAGGGTCTAAAGTTCCAGCGGTTATTTTGGTTCACGGTTCGGGGCTTCAAGATAGAGATCAAAGCTTAGGGCCCAACAAACCGTTTAAAGATCTAGCATGGGGATTATCTACTAAGGGAGTTGCCGTGCTTCGCTGTGAAAAACGTACCAAAGAGTATCAAACTTTATTAGCGGGTTCGTCTGAAGGTGCAAATCTTACCATTAAAGAAGAAACTATCGACGATACTATAGAAGCAATTAAATTGCTTAAAAACTTTTAGGGTATAGATTCCGACAAAGTATTTGTGCTCGGGTACAGCTTAGGTGGTACCATCGGGCCAAAGATAATTCAAACGTGTGAATCGGAAGAAGCGGAAGACGTTTTATCAGTAGCTGGGCTTATTATGATGGCAGCAACAAGCCGAAATATGGTTGATTTAATGGTTAAGCAAATCGAATACCTGGTCGAGTTAGAAGGCACGGGCGTAGAACAAGAAAAACAGGTTCAAGAATTAAAAGATGCTGCTGAAAGGGTCAAATCCGGCAAAATGGTAGAAGGGGAAATCTTTTTCGGGGCCCCAAAAATTTATTGGGAAGGTCTAGTAGCTTATGATGCCCTTGAGGTAGCAAATGGTGTAAATATACCAATTCTTATTTTGCAAGGAGAGCGAGATTACCAGGTCACTATGGTCGATTTTGATGGGTGGAAAACCGGTTTAAATGGTAAACCAGACGTAAAATTTAAATCATACGTTGGTTTAAATCATTTGTTTATGGCGGGTTCAGGGAAAAGCAGTCCCGATGAATATTTAATGCCGTCAAATGTTTCCGGAGAAGTGGTAAAGGATATTGCTTTGTGGATTAAAAGCATTACTTAACGGTTGATTGGAAGGTAAAGGAGATTTTTTCGCTAGCGTAGTCCACGGATACCTATCAGCTTTAGGTTTTACGGTTATTACTCCTGTGGTATCTTAAAATACAGCTGCGCCGGGCTACGGTGAATATTTCCCATGGATAATTCCTGCAGTTGTAGGTGGAATTACTGGTGTTGGCGGTGGGGTGCCGGAAAGAACGAGTGTTATAATCGTGATTTTTACAAGTGTGTTGGGATTTTTAGCTATTGTGTTGTGGTGGAGGTTTGCGGATCCATAAATTAAAGAAGGATTTACAGGCAAAAAATGAGAAGCAAGCAGCATCGTAGAGGTGATCAAAATGGATAATAATTCATACAAAGTTCCAGTCGAACACCTCAGGCAAGTATGCCCCGTGAGGTTATTTGACTTTGAAACCACAGGCGAAGTACATCCTTTGGTAGGCATAATTGGTCAGGAAAGAGCAATTCGAGCTGTAGAGTTTGGTCTTAATGTTGCTAACAAAGGTTATAACATCTATATTGCGGGATGGCCCGGGACGGGTAGAACCAGTTATACAAGATCCATCATCGAAAAAAAGTCGCAAGAAGGGCCTTGTCCAGACGATTGGTGCTACGTGTATAACTTTAGTCAACCCGAAAACCCTATAGCGTTAAATTTACCGGCAGGCATGGGCAAAGATTTGGTGCAAGACATGGAAACCTTGGCAGATAATTTAAAACGCGATATTCCTAAGGCTTTTACAGGTGAGGAATATGATAAAACCAAAGCTGAAATGATGGAAAGTTTTCAATTAGAGAGTGCCGGATTGTTGCGCGAATTGGAAAAGTTCGCAAACGAAGAAGAGTTTTTGCTTAGAAGAACAGGTACAGGCATAGTGGCTGTGCCCATGCACGAAGATAAGTTGTTAGGCCCGGATGATTTTGCCGCTTTGCCCGAAGAAACTAAAGAGTCTATAAGAACTAAAATTGTAAGCGTCGAATCGCAAATCGAGAAAACTATGAGGAAAGTTAAGACGCTTGAGGCCGAGGTGCGGAAACAATTAGAAACTATGGAGAAAAAATTCGGACTGGCAATTATAAAACCGTTGGTTAATGCACTTAAACTAAAATATGAAAAATACCCTAAAGTAACAATTTATCTAAGCCAAGTACAAAGAGACATACTTAAAAATATAAGGCGATTTTTACCGCGAGAGAAGGAAGCTACTCCTGTAGTGTTGTTTCGGCCCACAGAAAAAGATTTTTTAATCAGGTATAAAGTGAATTTATTCGTAAATAATAGCGAAACAAAAGGTGCACCTGTTGTATGGGAAACCAACCCTACCTATTACAATTTATTTGGCAAGACAGAAGGAGTAAGTCAATTTGGCGTTGCTACCACAAATTTTACAATGATAAAAAGCGGTTCTGTGCACCAAGCTAACGGTGGATATCTTATTATACAAATGGATGATTTGCTAAAAGATCCCCTATCTTGGGACACCCTTAAAAGAACGTTGGACAACGGGGAAGCTGTGGTAGAAAACATCGGAGAGCGCTATCGAACAATGCCGACAGTGACACTTAAACCAAGTCCCATACCTCTTAAAATCAAAGTGATTCTTATAGGAAGTCCAACTGTATACCATTTACTGCACATGTTAGATAATGACTTTCGCCAATTATTTAAAATTAAAGCTCAGTTTGATTCAACGATGGAGAAAACTGAAGAAAATATAGATAAGTATGCAAGATTTATATGCGCCATATGCAGACGTGAAGGATTGAAGCATTTTAAAGCGCAAGCAGTAGCCAAGATAGTAGAACATAGCTGCAGACTAGCTGAAGAAAAAGGCAAACTATCAACTCGATTTAACGAGATCGTTGAGATTCTATACGAGGCGAATGCGTGGGCACAAATAGATGATGCGCCGTATGTGGAAGCCCTTCATGTGCAAAAAGCCGTAGAAGAAAAAATCTTGCGTTCAAGTTTACCTGAGGAAAAAGTGCAAGAACATATAATGGCGGGGCATATTCTTGTAGATACAGAAGGTGAGACCGTTGGCCAAGTTAACGGGCTTTCAATCGTAAACCTTGGCGACCATGTTTTCGGGCAACCGTCGAGAATAACAGCACGTACTTTTCTTGGGAAAAAGGGTATTGTAAACATAGAACGGGAAGCAAAAATGAGCGGGAATATCCACGATAAAGGAGTTTTGATTCTTTCGGGATATTTAGGCGGCAAATATGCTGTAGATAAGCCGCTCACTCTATCTGGAAGCATATGTTTTGAGCAAAATTATGGTGCAATAGATGGGGACAGTGCGACTTGTGCAGAACTAATTGCACTACTTTCAGCCATAGCTCAAGTACCAGTGAAGCAAAATCTTGCAATAACGGGATCCCTTAACCAGAAAGGAGAGGTTCAACCCATAGGAGGAGTAAATCAAAAGGTGGAGGGATTTCATAAAACCTGCAAGCAAAAAGGGCTTACCGGTTTACAAGGTGTTATCATACCCTATCAAAACATTAAAAATTTGATGCTTTCGGAACAAGTCGTGGAGGATGTCCGCGAGAATAAATTCCATATATATGCTGTAAAAAGCATTGATGACATAATTAGACTAATGACAGATATGTCCATAAAGAAATTCCACAGCAAAGTAGACCGAAACCTTAAAAAGTTTGCTCATATATCTGGAGAATTTGGATTTTCAAGAACTTCTAGAGATTAACCTATTTATTTAAGATATTCACGCATTATTTACTGAAGATTCGTAATCTCGTTAAATTCATGCAGCGCTTGAAGAAGGATTATATTCGCTTATCTACATTTCTGCCCAAAATCAATTGAGCAATGCATTTCATATGTGAATGAGAGATTTTCTAGGTCAAGTCCATTATGTGCTGTAAAATGCCCACTACCCTCTGATTGATCCCCATTAGTCAGCAGCTACCTGCCTTTCCGGGGAACCTGATTTACCTTTCTGATGTTTACGCCAATCAAGGTAATCGGTCATATTCATGTACCGACGGCCCGTCATCCAATCTTCATATCTTTCAAGTAGAAAAGCACCCAGGAGCCTTATGGCTGATTCCACATTGGGGAATATCCTGATGACGCGCTTTCGTCTTCT